>NZ_JAAMNQ010000002.1:0-695447 GCF_011066155.1 Paenibacillus sp. EKM206P
CGACTTGCATGTATTAGGCACGCCGCCAGCGTTCGTCCTGAGCCAGGATCAAACTCTCCATTAAAGACCAACCGAAGCTGGTTTATAGAAAGAGCGATAAGCTCATTTTGAAACTGACGAGATAAAAAATATCTCTTGTTTGATTTTGCGAACAAAATCGTTTTACTCACTCGTTGTTCAGTTTTCAAAGATCAAACATCCATTGTCCGCCTCGGCGTTTTGTTCAACCCCTCAGCAACTTTTATAGTGTATCATAATCCCTAGAGTTATGTCAACACTTTTTTTTCAAAAGTGTTTTTCGCTCTTCTTGATAACACTTGAAGCGACAAGAAATAATATATCATACTTTTCTTACAGTATGCAACTCTTTTTTCAAAATACTTAGTTAAGTAACAATACACTCAATATAAAGCTCTCTTTGCAGCATTAAGTTAATAATTTCCCCATCTACTTGAATCAACGGACGAGTCGGATGATCTCGATCAGCAAATATTATTTCCCCTGTACGGTTATCATTGAGGCGCACCTTGGTTCCATTATTGAATTGGGTTAACTTATGAATAAAAACTTGTACAACACTTGGGTCCAGCTTTCCAAATGATTCTGACTTGATTTGCTCTAGAACCAGATACGGTGATTGGGCAGGCCGGTATGTTTTCTCTAGAGTCATGGCATGGAATACATCAGCCACTCCAACGATTTTAGCGTAGATGTGGATTTGTTCACCTTTAAGACGCAGTGGATATCCAGTACCGTCCACTTTCTCATGATGCTGAAGAGCTGCCAAACGCACACCTTCGTTAATAGCTTTCACATTTTTAAGCAACTGGTATCCTAGTGATGTATGACTACGTATTTCTTCTTGCTCTTCCCACGTTAGTTTGGAGGGCTTGTACAGAATGGCCGGGTCCATTTTAGCGTTCCCTATGTCATGAAGCAATCCAGCAAAAGCCACCTGCATCCAATCCTTTTGAGGTAATCCGATCCATTGTGCAATGGAGTAGGAAGTAAGGGAGGTTAGCACGGCGTTGTGAAAAATATAGTCCACTTCGATCATGGCGGGCGGAGTATAGGTCATTACATTATAGCGCTGAATATGCACCAGTAAGGACTCCAATTGTCCTCGCAGTTCATATATAGATAAATTAGAGACGAGTACCGATTGAAATGCGTTCTTAACGAGCATCACCATTTTGTCATACTCATCCTGAAATTGTTCAGATTCATCTCGTCCATCTAACGAAGGTCCTTGCGATTCAGATATTCCAGATCGAACAGTCGTAGACTCGCTACTGGATTTTGTAAGATCATCCGTCCCTACCTCAACTTGCTGAATCAGGAACGCCTGTAAAATCTCCAAGTCACGTGGTAGCAGAATGCGCCCTTTCGGTAGCAGCAAGCTGCCCATTTCTGTAAATACATCGCTTTGCAATCTAAGTCCTGCTTTTAATTCGGATACGGGTACAGTTGTCATGGTCAACCTCTCTGTTCTCACAACAGCTGCTCCAGCTGCCAGTTATGATGTCATTATATTACTTGGGATTGATCCTGTACATTCATTTTATGCCATTTAAAGCATACTTGTCTGAATTCGTTAGCCAGAAAAAGAAAGACTCCCCGACCAAATAGTCAGAGAGTCTCTTCCATCTAAAATTTAGTAACTACTGTTGTTCCATATTCAGGCTCTTATTCGCCCTCAGAAGATTCTGGGTCGTTACCTTCCGCACCTTCTGTATTCGTTTCGAGAGTTGGTTCAACAGATGATAGAGATGAGCCCTCTCCAGCTTCCCCACCCTCTAATAATTCTTCAAGCAGTTCATCCTGCTCCTCATTCTTGTTCGCTCGACAAACCGTTGCAACCGAATCATCATCGCGAATATTAATCAATCTTACCCCTTGTGTATTCCGACCCATCGTGGAGATTTCCCCCATGCTGGTCCGAATCAAGGTGCCACTAGCTGTAATAATCATCAGATCCTCTTCGGTTTTTACAACCTTGAGACCGACAACTGGACCATTTTTTTCCGTAACATTAATCGTCTTGATCCCCTTACCTCCACGGCTTTGGATACGATAATCCATAACAGGGGTACGCTTGCCATAACCTTTGGCCGTTACAATCAGGATATCTAGGCTGGTATCCACGATGTCCATACCAATTACAGCATCACTCTCATCAAGGTTGATCCCTTTAACCCCTGTAGCGCTACGGCCCATAGACCGTACATCACTTTCAGGGAAACGGATAGACATGCCTTGTGCTGTACCAATAATCATTTCCTGCTGTCCGTCCGTCAGCTTCACTTCGATCAGGGCGTCATCTTCACGCAAGTTAATGGCAATCAAGCCACCTTTGCGGATATTTGCATAGTCGTCAAGCGGTGTCTTCTTAATAATCCCATGCTGAGTCGCAAAGAAAAGATAGCTATCCTCCACAAATTCCTCGATTGGAATTACCGCATTGATCGACTCACCCTGTTCAATCTGAATCAGGTTAATAATCGGTGTTCCCCGGGCTGTCCGGCTTAGATCAGGAATCTCATAGGCCTTAATTCGATATACCTTACCCTTGTCGGTAAAGAATAACAAATGATGATGTGAATTCGTAATGAACAGATGCTCTACGAAATCCTCATCTTTGGTATCCATACCAACTACACCACGACCACCGCGTTTTTGACTGCGATAGGTGGTAACAGGAAGGCGTTTGATATATCCCGTATGGGTTACAGTAATAATAACATCTTCACGCGGAATGAGATCCTCATCCAGAATACTCTCTTCACCCACTGTAATTTCAGTGCGACGTTCATCAGCGAAACGCCCTTTAAGTTCATTCAGCTCTTCGCTAATGATGTTGAGTACCAGATGCTCGTTCGCCAAAATCTCACGGTATTCCGCAATCTTTTGTATTAGCTCGTTATATTCGTTCTCAATCTTCTCACGTTCCAAACCGGTTAAACGTTGCAGACGCATATCGAGAATAGCCTGAGACTGCTCAAGAGTGAGCGAGAAACGCTCAATCAGTCCTTCACGAGCTGCTTCTGCAGTTTGGGAAGAACGAATCAAGGCAATAACTTCGTCCAGATGGTCAAGAGCAATGCGCAAGCCTTCCAGAATGTGTGCTCTAGCTTCGGCCTTTTTCAGATCAAATTCTGTCCGGCGACGAATAACTTCGACCTGATGTTTGAGATAATGATACAAGACATCCTTCAGGTTTAGAATCTTCGGTTCGTTGTTTACAATGGCAAGCATATTAATACCGAAATTCGACTGCATAGCCGTATGTTTAAACAAATTATTCAGAACGACATTCGGGTTCACATCTCTACGCAACTCAATAACGACACGCATACCCGTACGGTCCGATTCATCACGAAGATCCGTAATGCCTTCAATACGTTTGTCACGTACTAATTCGGCAATTTTCTCAACAAGGCGAGCCTTATTCACTTGGTAAGGCAGCTCATGCACGATAATCCGTGCTTTATTGCCGATCTCTTCTATGGTGGTCTTTGCACGCATGGTCACAGATCCGCGGCCCGTCTGGTACGCCTGACGGATACCAGAGCGTCCTAAAATATAACCTGCTGTCGGGAAATCCGGTCCTTGAATATAATCCATAAGTTCCATCGGCGTAATGTCAGGGTTTTCGATCAGTGCTTGTACACCATCGATAACCTCTCCCAAGTTATGCGGAGGAATATTGGTAGCCATCCCGACTGCAATCCCGCCGACCCCATTCACCAGCAAGTTAGGATAACGTGCTGGTAATACGACAGGCTCGCTCTCTTCACCATCGTAGTTCGGCATAAAATCAACGGTCTCTTTGTTCAAATCACGTAGCATTTCCATGGCAATCTTGGACAACCGTGCTTCGGTGTAACGCATCGCAGCGGCCATATCTCCATCCACGGAGCCAAAGTTACCGTGTCCATCCACCAACATGTAACGCAAGGAAAAATCCTGCGCCATCCGCACCATCGTATCATATACAGCCGTATCACCATGAGGGTGATATTTACCGATAACTTCGCCGACGATTCTTGCCGATTTTTTGTAAGGCTTATCTGGCGACATGCCTAGCTCGGACATCGCATACAAAATACGACGGTGTACCGGCTTCAGTCCGTCCCGCACATCAGGCAAGGCACGGCTAACAATAATACTCATGGCATAATCCATAAAGGATTCGCGCATTTCCACTCCGATATCCCTATTGATGATTTGCGAGTTACTTTGATCCGCCATGCTGGTCCTCCTTCTTATCCTTCAATACAATGCTCTCTATGTGAAAAGCCTAACAAGATACTGCCTATACACTCCGCTCTCTGCGCAGGATTTTGGCTGAAATCCTCATCTGTATAATTATATTACTTTCACAAAAAGAGCACAATTAAACGCATCTGTCCTCTTTACAGCGTAAATCCCTCGTCATTCTCTTTCTGCCTGTAGCAGATCGCTATTCTCTTGTACAACTCACAAGCCCTGATTATAACAAATTCCCCAGAGCTGGGGATTAGCCCCCACCATAAGGGCCTTTTCCACATACAATACGTATACGGTCAGGGTTCAATTAGCAAAATTCCGAAAAACGCCGTATTTCTCTATTATATCATTGTTTTACGCGCTTGTCCTTTAGTTTCCCTTGTTTTGTTAAAGTGTTGCGGATTCCAAGTACATGACTCATATTTCGAAAAGAAAGGGATGAGATTACTTGTCTATTCAACGAGTATCCAGTAAGTGGACCAAAACAAATGCCATTCTCCCCAATCCGACATTGGCTGCTTATGTACCGGAAACACGGTTGTACACATTTGATCACTTAAACGAAATGTTGGCCGTGTATGGTACTGTCTATATTAAGCCGGATAACGGTACTTATGGAAAAGGGGTTATGCGGGCAGAGAGGCTGACAGAGCCGCTCCCGCCGACAGAAGAAGGAATCATCGAAGAGAGAACTTGGTATGTGCTTCGCTATGAAGTAGACATTTTCACCTTCGAAAGTCTAGAAGATCTGCACAGAGTGGTTTCTTCCCGCATACGAAAACGTCCATATCTGATCCAACGTGGAATTCCACTTCTTCAGCATGAAGAACGCCCCTTCGATCTGAGGGTATTAACCCAGATGAACTTGAGACACCAATGGGAAACAACACTTATTGTAGGACGCGTAGCTGCTCCTGACAAAGTCGTCACCAATCATCACAGCGGTGGGACAACACGCTTTTTCAATGAGCTGGTCGCTCCATATATGGATGTAAAGGAAGCTGTACGACTGGAGCAAAAATTATCGAAAATGGGCGAACGGGTAGCCTGGCAGTTGCAAAAAAAATACCCACGTTTAAGGGAAATCGGATTAGATGTGGGACTGGATCAGCAAAATTATCCGTGGATTCTTGAGGTTAATACGAGACCAGCAATCAAGGTATTCTCTTCCCTTCCAAACAAAAGCCTCTATCATAAAATATTCAGATATGCAGTAGGCTACGGCCGATACTCTCCGTCGACAGGTAAACCCGTGCGCTCTAAGAAAAAAGCCTAAAACAATGAGATTAGATATTCAAATACACCCGGGCTGGTTAATGACAAGAAAAGGGACGCCCATTTGGGCGCCCCTCGTGAACTCTTACAAAATACTACCTAATGAGCATGTAATACAGCCACTAGGAAGGAACGTTACACATTAGAAATCAAGATTTTTCACGTACTTTGCATGCTCTTGGATAAAGTCACGACGAGGTTCTACATTATCACCCATCAAGGTATTGAACAGTGTATCAGCCAGCATCGCGTCACTGACAGTTACCTGAAGCATAGTACGACTCTCAGGGTCCATCGTAGTTTCCCAAAGTTGGGTCGCATTCATCTCACCCAAACCTTTATAGCGCTGTACATTGTACTTCGCGTTTTCTCCAAATTCCCTGATGATCTCATCACGTTCCGCCTCGGAGTTCGCATAACGTACAACTTTGTTACGCTCTACTTTGAATAATGGTGGTTGAGCAATATAAATATAGCCTGCATCAATGATTTTACGCATGTACCGATAGAAGAACGTCAGCAACAACGTACGAATATGGGCGCCGTCGACATCCGCATCTGTCATGATGATGACCTTGTGATAACGGGCTTTGGCGATGTCAAAGTCGTCTCCGATCCCTGTACCCATTGCTGTTACCATCGACCGGATTTCATCACTGGACAAAATACGGTCCAAGCGTGCCTTTTCAACATTCAGGATTTTACCACGAATCGGCAAAATAGCTTGAAAGTGACGATCACGCCCCTGCTTGGCTGATCCCCCTGCGGAGTCACCTTCGACAATGTACAGTTCACTAATCGAAGCATCCTTAGAGGAGCAATCCGCCAACTTGCCTGGGAGCGAACTGATTTCCAGCGCACTTTTGCGACGTGTAAGCTCACGCGCTTTACGCGCTGCTTCCCGGGCACGTGCTGCTTGTAATGATTTATCTACCACGCGGCGGGAAACAGACGGATTTTCCTCTAGGAACTCCTGGAGTTTCTCTGCGAATAAGGATTCGACAATCCCTCGCACCTCACTGTTACCCAGCTTTGTCTTGGTCTGACCCTCAAACTGTGGTTCTGGAATTTTGACGGAGATAATTGCCGTCAATCCTTCACGCACATCGTCACCGGTCAGGTTGGCATTGTTGTCTTTAATCAAGCCATTTTTACGTGCATAATCGTTTATAATCCGGGTTAATGCACTCTTGAAACCTGATTCGTGAGTTCCGCCCTCATGGGTGTTGATGTTGTTGGCAAAAGAATAAATATTTTCGGTATAGCTGTCGTTATATTGCAATGCAACTTCGACTTGAATCATATCCCGCGAGCCTTCGACATAAATCGGCTGTTCATGTAGTGCTTCTCTTTTTTGATTCAAGAATTGCACATATTCACTGATTCCGCCCTCGTAATGGAATGTATCGCTAGCTCCCGTCCGTTCGTCAGTCAAGCTGATTGCAATGCCTTTATTCAGGAAAGCCAACTCACGAATCCGCGTTTGGAGCGTATCATAATCATATACGGTCGTTTCTGTAAAGATTTGATCGTCCGGATAGAAGGTCGTTTGGGTACCCGTCTCGTCTGTATCACCGATGACTCTGACATCATACTGCGGAGCACCACGGTGATATTCCTGCTCATACAGATGTCCGTCTCGTTTAACATGAACAATCATTTTGCTGGAGAGAGCGTTCACTACCGATACCCCAACCCCGTGCAGACCACCGGATACCTTGTACCCTCCGCCTCCGAATTTACCGCCTGCGTGAAGCACAGTCATAACGACTTCCAGCGCAGATTTTTTCATTTTGGCGTGCTCGCTTACTGGAATACCACGTCCATTATCTGTAACGGTAACACTGTTATCTTCGTGAACCACAACTTGAATGCTGTCACAATAACCCGCCAGCGCTTCGTCAATGCTGTTGTCCACAACTTCCCAGACCAGATGATGGAGACCTTTGGCGCTTGTGGAGCCAATATACATCCCGGGACGTTTCCGAACCGCCTCCAGGCCCTCAAGGACCTGAATCTCGCCCGCATCATAAGACGGTTGATTCATAGACATGCCTTTCACCTACTTCTATAGATTCTATGGTTAAGCATTGGCAACAAACTGGTTTGCCCGCTTTTTGAGTGTTGTTGAGGAGATGGGGGAATAATACACCGTATTCTGAGTAACTACGATGGACTTGGCTTCCTCTTCGCCAATCATCTCGACATGCTTTTGCTGTTGGGCATGGTTCACGTATTGCTTGGAGATTTTAGAGGATTTTTCAATCGAGATATCGAAAATAGCCACAAGCTCTGACGAGCGGATGATTTTTTCTCCACCCAGATGAATATACATAGCGGTCACTCACTCCTTAGTGTTCCACATGCCCGTCGTGGACGTGATAAATATTGGCATCCTTGAGTCGTTCTGCGTTCAAAGTCTCAACCCCGGTTGCCGTGATAAAGGTCTGTACTTTGCTTTGGAAGGTCTCGATCAGCTGGGTTTGACGATAGGGATCCAGCTCGGACAAAACATCATCCAGCAGCAAGACAGGATATTCACCAATTTCCTCATGAATTAACTCAATTTCGGCCAACTTCAAGGACAGGGCCGTCGTCCGCTGCTGCCCCTGAGAGCCATACGTATGCACTTCTCTGCCGTTAATGGCAAAGGCTAAATCATCACGATGGGGTCCCGCCAAAGTCATGCCACGGCGGATTTCCTGTTCCCTCATTTGGGATAACTTTATCATAAATCGCTCCAATAAGACAGCTTCATCTTCCTCCTCTGGCTCACTGAAGGAGGGAACATAGGTTAATTTTAACTCTTCCGTCCCACCTGCGATCCCTTCATGAATAGCCTGAGCCCACTTTTGTAGCTTTGTTATAAATTGTTTCCGCTTTTTAACAATTTTAACACCATGCTCAACAAGTTGCTCATTCCATACCTCCAGCATCAGCTGCACTGACGCCATATCCTTACCCCAAGCTTGCTTGAGCAGGTTATTTCGCTGAACCAATACTTTCTGGTATTGCTGCAAATGATACAGATAGCCTGGCGCAACCTGGCCGATTTCCATGTCAAGAAACCGGCGGCGAACCCCCGGTGTTCCTTTCACAATTTCCAGATCCTCAGGTGCAAACATGACCACATTTAACGAACCGATAAAATCGCTCAATTTACGCTGCTCCAGTCCGTTGATCTTTGCTTTTTTGCCTTGTGTGGATAACGCGAGATCCAGTCTGATTTTCCCGTATTTTTTATCCACATCTGCGGCTAGGTGAGTGGAAGTAGCCCCGAAAGAGATTAACTCCTTGTCGCGGGACGTTCGATGACTTTTGGTTAAAGCTAGTACAAAAATCGCCTCTACCAGATTCGTTTTGCCCTGCGCATTTTGTCCGATCAGCAAATTAACGGGACCAAATTCATTCAGTTCCAGCTGCTCATAGTTCCGGTACTGCTGCAAAACAATGTTGTTCACAAACACATAGGGTCCCCCTTGTTACTCCGTACCTAAAAGGAGTCCTTGCCACCCAGGCGATCATGCTCCTGCTGTAACCTCGAAACTTCCGTTGTCCTCTACTTCTACGGTATCACCTGGGTACAGTTTTCTTCCACGACGTTCTTCCGGTTCACCATTCACACGGACTTGTCCCTCTTGCAGCAGGGCTTTAGCCATGCCTCCTGTGGATACACAATCGGCTAATTTTAAAAATTGATCGAGCTTGATGTATTCGGTCTGTATAGATATTGGTTTCAAGGCTTGTTCATCCTTTCGGTTGTCCTCAGGTGGGTTAACGCTAGACATCAGTTGGTTGTGCGATATGGCAGGATGATATACAGCGCATTGCTGGAATCTGCCGGTTTTAAAATAATGGGACTCATAATGCCGGTAAAAGCAATCGTCAGCTGCTCGCTGTCAATCACCTTCAGCACGTCAAGCATGTATTTGGAGTTGAACGAAATTTTGAGCGGCTCCCCCTCAAATTTGGACACCGTTACTTCCTCACGCACTTTGCCAAGCTCAGAGGAACTAGAGGAAATTTCCAAACCGCCATTTTCCAGCGACTGCATTTTTACGATATTCGTTTTTTCCTCACGGGACAGCAAATAAGCACGGTCAATTGACTCACTTAAACTTTTTGTATCCACAATCAGTTCTGTTTTGTAGGAGGTCGGAATAATTCTAGAAGTATCAGGATAGGTGCCGTCCAAGATGCGGGAATAAAATAGCACCCGATCTACTTTGAATAATACCTGATTGTCCGCTACTACGATATCCACAAGCATATTTTGGTCTGGAATAATTCTGCTCAGCTCATTCAGCGTTTTGCCCGCAATGACAACATTGCTAAAGCGCAAGCCTTCAGACGTCTCCAAATGAGCGCTGCGGGTGGCAAGGCGGTGGCGGTCCGTTGCCACAAACTTCAGTTCCCCCTCAGCCAGATTCCACAACACGCCGGTTAAAATCGGTGTCGTTTCGTGGGTGGAAATGGAGAACACCGTCTGTTTAATCATATTTTTAAGTAAATCTCCTGGCACAGAGATGACTTGATTTTCTTCAATGTTGGGAAGCACCGGGAATTCTTCAGGATCTAAGCCAACAATCTGAATTTCAGTTGCACCGGACGAGATAAAGGTTTGGAATTGGTCTTTTACCTCCATACGGATCTCCTGCGACGGCAACTTTTTGATAATTTCGACAAAGAATTTGGCTGGCAGCACAACACTACCGGGTTGTTCGACCTGAACGACAGTTTGGTCACCATCCTCCATCGGAATAAAGGATTGAATGGAGATGTCTGTATCGCTGGCGGTCAGCGTTACTCCCTGGTGATTCACATCCAGCTTAATACCACTCAGAATTGGAATCGTAGTCCGACTTGATATCGCTTTGGATACATGTTGTATAGCCTCGTTCAAAACGTTTTTCAGAATGCTGATCTTCATAAGTTCCTCCTACGGGTTTTAATCCTTCAAGCACGCGTTGACGCGGGCCTTATTTAGGTGATGTATATCTTTAAAATATATTAGTAATAGTAATAGGCGCACTGAATATGTGGATAAGTCACTGTAACCCTAATAAAATCAAGCCTATCCACATGTGTATAAATTGTGTATAGGCTCTGAACTTGTTCAGGTTGGATTTTTGATTTTTTCTATTAGGTTGTTGATAACTTTAAACAGATCCTGATCCACTTGAATGGACTTGGAGATTTTTTCGTGCGCATGAATGACAGTCGTATGATCACGCCCACCGAAAGCTTCGCCGATTTTCGGCAAAGAATAGTCGGTTAGCTCACGAGACAGATACATGGCAATCTGTCGTGGAAAAGCTACAGCCTTCGTCCGTTTACGCGCTTTAAAATCCTCCAGCCGTAAATTGTAAAATTCCCCGACTTGGTGCTGTATATCCTGGATCGTGATCATTTTTGGTCGACTGGACGGGATAATATCCTTCAGCGCCTCAGCCGCGAGATGACTTGATACATCCTGATTGGTTAAGGAGGAATAAGCGACAACGCGAATAAGCGCCCCTTCTAGCTCACGGATGTTTGTATCGATTTGATTAGCGATATACATCATGGCTTCATTGGGAATATCCAGGTTTTCTGCCCGCGCCTTTTTACGAAGAATAGCAATTCTCGTTTCCAGATCCGGCGGTTGGATATCCGTTATGAGTCCCCACTCGAAGCGAGAGCGTAGCCGTTCTTCCAGCGTTGGAATCTCTTTAGGTGGCCGATCGCTTGAGATTATAATCTGCTTGCGTTCCTCATGAAGCGCGTTGAACGTGTGGAAAAATTCCTCCTGCGTCGATTCCTTACCCGCAATGAATTGAATATCGTCAATGAGCAGAATATCAATGTTGCGATATTTATTCCGAAAACTTTCCCCGCGGTTGTCCCGGATAGCATTAATGAATTCATTCGTAAACTTCTCCGACGATAAATAAACGACCTTGCTGGCCGGATTGTGCTCCAAAATATAGTGTCCGATAGCGTGCATCAGATGCGTTTTTCCCAGCCCTACACCACCGTATAAAAACAGCGGATTGTAAGCTTTGGCCGGCGCCTCGGCGACGGCCAGCGATGCCGCATGGGCAAAACGGTTCCCCGATCCGATGACGAATGTATCGAATGTATATTTGGGATTCAGCATATGGGACACAGCTTCTTCATGAACGACCGGCTGCTGCTGAGGTTGTTGCTGAAGGTCGACCTCGGCGGGCTTGTTCTCTTCAATAACGAACTTGACCTCTAGCTGTTTGCCCAAAATCTCATAAACCGTTGCTCCGACTAGCTTGGTATAGCGGCTTTCAAGCCATTCCACGGCAAAAGTTGTCGGTGCAGAAATCACAATGGAGTGGTCATTTAGTTTCGCTGCCTTGGTAGCCTTAAACCAAGTGTCGTAACTCGGCTTACTCAGCTTGGTTTGTATGATGGATAGAATTTGCTGCCATAGTTCAGAGGTATGGCTGTCCACAGACGTCACTCCTTTTAAATCCTGACATTTTACCGAATTAAGCTGCAGAGAGCTGCTCTCGGCGCTTCGGCAAAACGCCTAAAATCACAAAAATGTTGTTGAAGGCCATAAAAAGACATACCGCCGCCTAAAACATGCGGCAGTGTGGTGAGAGAACGCAGCACAAAATGACCCTGAAAAATAGCTAATGGAAATCCCGCTGCTGACCAGCAGAAGAAAGGCGATATTTCTCAGGAGGGAATGTGCGGCACGATCCGTTCTCTTGATCCCGCAGGCCAAAACGGGACTGCAATATGTCGAAATCAAATGAAAAATGTAGAATATATCCCCAGAATCCCGAATCCGCACAAAAATAAAAAGATGGATAAATTGAACTTGTTCACAACTTTATCCACAGGGTGTTGATAATATGGAGGGTAAAACAACATATTCACATTCAAAAGTAATATCATCATAGCAAAAGAAGCCTTGTATTTCAATGACTCGTGGTTATTTATCCACAAATTCAATCTGTTGTGTACAATTTTTATTCACAACACAAGATATTGTTTATAATTTGTTCAGTTTTCGACAATAACTCTTTTTCGCTCTAAAATGTTATGCACAGGTTATGACCATTTAAATCACAATTCAGTTCTTTTTGTGAATCTGTGTATAATTGCCGTTGCCTTTTGGTCACAGAGGCTTATTTTTCTGTTGAAAATTTCCGGTAACGTTTCCGACAATATTTTTGAACGAACCTGATAACGTCGATCTGAAAATAGGATGGATTCAAGTTACAGAATGAATAAATGTAAAAAGGACAGTTTTGGAGGAGTGAAAACTACAAATAGAATGCTGATAATGGAGGAAAGACGAAAGGAATTTTATGAAATAAGGGAATAAAAGAGTGAAGTGAGTCAGCGGGGTAAAGAGGAGGAGGCTTCCTGAAGGGGAAAAAGAGGAAGAGGGTTTATAAGTACATTGACTTTGACCGCTATTTGTGGTTAAATGTACAAAGGTGTTTTTTGTGGAGATTGCTATGTTAGGTATATTCCATATAAAACGTATTCCTTGTAAGGAGGTGCAGCACAATGAGACCGACTTTCAGACCGAATGTCAGCAAACGTAAAAAAGTTCACGGCTTCCGTAAAAGAATGAGCACGAAGAATGGCCGTAAAGTTTTGGCAGCTCGTCGCCAAAAAGGTAGAAAAGTATTGAGTGCGTAATGCGTGCATAAAGACCACTACGGTGGTCTTTTTTTTCATAATTGAGGTATTCAGGGATGCGATCCCTTCTTCTTTTGTTGTAAAAATGTAGTGAAAGAAGAGGGAGAAGCCCAGCATCCTGTCCTATATTAGATGAAGCTTTTGAAAACGGATATAAAATAAGCGAGATTACCATGTTGGAATGTTGTCCATACTTCTTACTATATAAAAGGTAAAGGTTAGCTTACCGACATGTGTAAAAGAGATGAGCAAGGAGAAGCGCCGTGCAAAAAAAATTGCGTCTACGAAACCGGGCGGACTTTGGGCGCGTATACCGCCATGGCAAATCTTTTGCCAACCATCAGTTTGTGGTGTACTGGTTCCGCCGCAGAGAGGTAGAGCAGTTCCGCGTCGGAATTTCGGCCAGCAAGAAGATCGGCAATGCAGTAGTTCGCAACCGGATGCGCAGAATCGTTAAGGAAATTGTGCGCCATCATGAGCATGAATTGGTGGAGCAGATTGATCTGATTTTTATCGTTCGTAAGGGTGCAGTTACTAAGTCGTATCAAGAGCTGGAGAAAAGCGTGCTGCACGTTCTACGCAAAGCCTCGCTGCTCAAGTCTTCACGCCGATAGTCAGTATCTTTGTCCTACAGGATATGGTATGATTTACGTTGGAATGGATTGGTTAAGAAAGGGGTTATGAAGTGTCGCGTTTGAAGACTCAACGGGGAAAATGGTTCCTCCTGATTGCCTTATTGGCACTTGTTGCTGTGCTGTCCGGATGTGCCCAGACGGCCCACAATTCTTACACGACGGCAGACTTGGCCAATGGATCAGTTTGGCAAAGATATGTCGTTTACTGGTTTTCGTATGCGCTAGATACATTTGCCCAATGGTTCTCTGGAGAGTATGGCCTGGCCGTACTGGTTCTGGTGATTATCGTGCGAACCATTATTTTGCCGCTTACACTCAAGCAAGTACGTAGTTCCAAAGCTATGCAGGCCATTCAGCCGCAATTAAAAGAAATTCAAGCGAAGTACAAGGATACGCCTGAGAAAGTCCAGCAAGAGACGATGAAGTTGTTCCAGGAAAACAAGGTCAACCCGATGGCTGGCTGTCTTCCTTTGGTAGTACAGATGCCCATTTTCATCGCGCTTTATAATGCCATTTATTATAACTCGGCATTGCGGGATCATGACTTCTTGTGGCTCCAGTTAGGTAAACCGGATCACTTGTTTATCTTGCCGATTTTGGCGGCGATTACGACATTTGTCCAAACTTGGATGATGATGAAAATGAATCCGACGCCGCAGCAAGGACCGATGCAATTTTTGCTGTACGTCTATCCGGTGCTGATTCTGTTCATGTCGTACAACTTCCCATCCGCTTTGCCGTTATACTGGTTCTACAGTAATATTTACACGATCATTCAAAACTATTTCCTTTATCGGAATAAGGATAAAGAAGCAGCACTGGCAAATGTGAAAACAGCCAGTCTCGCGAAAACGGGTTCCTCCAATAGTAAGAAAAAAGGCGGCAAAAACACGAAGGGGGCTAAAAAGTCGAGATGACCAAAGTCGTGACATCAGGAAAAACCGTTGAAGATGCTGTAAGACAAGGACTCTCCCAACTGGGAGTAAGCCGTGAACGGGTAACCGTAAGCGTGTTGGAACAGCCGTCAAAAGGATTCCTGGGGTGGCTCGGGGTCAAGAAGGCGAAGGTGGAGCTTACGCTGCTCTCTGAGCCGTCTCCTGAAACCACACACGCGGCTGAATTTCATGTATCGGCTCAAGCACCTTCTAGCGTGGGACAGGCTTTATCAGAAGAAACTGGGCCTGTTGCACAGGAAGCACAGATGAACACAGAAGCACCTTCGGGACATGTAGATCCTTATGAAGAGGCGGTGCGTTTCATCCGTGAAACAGCAGCAGGAATGGGATTGGACGTTAAAGTTGATGTCCGCCACCGCAAGGATGAAAGTACACTGGATATCTCCGGTCCGTCGCTCGGTATGTTGATCGGCCGCAGAGGACAGACATTGGATGCATTGCAGTACCTGACGAATATCGTTGCCAACCGTCATTCTGACAAATTCATCCGAATTGTGCTGGATGCCGAGCAATTTCGTGCACGTCGGCAAAAAACGCTGGAGGATTTGGCAGATCGGTTGGCGAACCAGGCTATTCGTTATGGCAAGGAAGTGGTGCTGGAGCCAATGCCGTCACAGGAGCGGAAGCTGATTCACGCCAAGCTCCAACAGCATGCGCTGGTTAGAACATACAGCAAGGGGGACGAGCCCAATCGGCGCGTCGTCATTGCTAAAAAATAATCCGACGCAATGGCTCTCTGCAAGATGCAGAAGCCATTGCTTTTTTTCTTATATTTCTCGCTGAAACGGCTGCCGTCCTTGATGAAGGACGGCAATGTCGTTTCTACTTGATAGGAGGTAGAAACTTTATGCTGAGCGATACTATAGCTGCCATTGCAACGGCTGTCGGCGAGGGCGGTATTGCGGTTGTACGGGTCAGCGGGCCAGATGCGGTCACGGAAGTGGAGGCTTTGTTTCGTAGTAAAACGCCTCTAAGCAAAGCTCAAACTCACACGGTACATTATGGACATATTATAGATCCCCAAAGCCAGGAAAAGGTGGAGGAAGTTTTAGTTACAGTAATGCGGGCGCCACGCTCTTTTACGACAGAAGATGTCGTAGAAATCAGCACTCATGGCGGGGTCGTAGCCGTCAAACGGGTGATGGATTTACTATTGCTGCAAAATATACGTCTGGCTGAGCCAGGGGAATTTACGAAACGTGCTTTTCTGAATGGTCGTATTGACCTAAGTCAGGCGGAGGGTGTCATTGACTTAATTCGCTCCAAATCAGATAAAGCTTTTTCGGTGGCTTTGAAGCAGGTAGATGGACAGCTGTCCCAGAATATTCGTCGCTTGCGTCATGTTTTGGTGGAGACACTTGCTCATATTGAAGTGAACATTGATTATCCTGAGCATGATGTTGAATCTTTTACATCTGATTTAATCAAGGATAAAAGCAGTCAGGTCATGATGGAAATTGATCGGCTGCTGCATATGGCGGAGCAGGGAAAGATTTTGCGTGAAGGGTTGACCACAGCGATTGTTGGAAGACCAAATGTGGGGAAATCATCACTGCTGAACACATTGGCTCAGGGCGAGCGGGCCATTGTGACCGATATTCCGGGCACAACCCGTGACGTTATTGAGGAATATGTGACGATTAATAATATTCCACTCAAGTTGCTGGATACAGCTGGGATTCGTGAAACGATGGATGTTGTGGAACGGATTGGAGTAGAACGTTCGAGAACGGCGGTTAGTGAAGCAGATCTGCTACTCATCGTCATTAACGCCAACGAACCACTGCATGAGGATGAAATGGCATTAATGGAACAAATCCGCGGTAGACAAGCGATTGTCATTATGAATAAAATGGACTTACCGGCCCAGGTAGACCGGGATTTGTTGCTGCGTTATGTTCCTGAAGAGCTTATCGTACCGATGTCTGTGAAGGAAAATGAGGGAGCGGACCGACTGGAGCAGGCTATATCCAAGTTATTCTTTAGCGGCAAGCTGGAATCAGCGGATATGACATATGTCAGCAACGTACGGCATATTGCTTTGTTGAAGAAGGCGCGCCAATCGCTGGTAGATGCCTATGAAGCTGCTGATCAGTTTGTTCCGATCGACATGATCCAGATTGATGTAAGGCTGGCATGGGAGCATTTGGGTGAGATTGTAGGCGATACTGCGCATGATGCGCTAATAGACCAAATATTTTCACAATTTTGTCTAGGCAAATAGAACATTTAAGCATGGCTGATATAAGCCTGCTATCGTTATAGATATACAAGAGCATATTCGGCGTGAAGACCGAAATGTATAAGGAGGTAAGAAAGGTATGGGTTACCAAGGAGGCGACTATGACGTGATTGTCGTAGGCGCGGGCCATGCAGGTGTAGAATCGGCCTTGGCAGCAGCACGGATGGGCTGTCGCACGTTGATGATCACAATTAACCTGGATATGGTCGCGTTCATGCCCTGCAACCCGTCTATTGGCGGTCCTGCAAAAGGGCATGTGGTGCGAGAAATTGATGCACTGGGCGGCGAAATGGGTCGGAATATAGACAAGACATTTATCCAAATGAGAATGTTAAATACTGGTAAAGGTCCGGCGGTTCATGCATTGCGTGCACAAGCAGACAAGTTCTCTTATCAGCATGCGATGAAGGAAACGATGGAAAAGGAACCAAATTTGACCTTACGCCAAGGTATGGTTGAAGAACTGATTATGGAAGATGGTCATTGCGTAGGTGTAATCACGAAGACGGGCACAGAGTATCGAAGTAAAGCAGTTGTCCTGACCACAGGCACTTATCTGCGCGGGAAAATCATTATGGGCGAGCTAATGTATGAGAGTGGTCCGAACAATCAACAGCCTTCGTTGAGATTGTCTGAGCATTTGAGAGAGCTGGGTTTTGATCTGGTTCGATTTAAGACAGGAACGCCACCACGTGTGCATAAGGACACGATTGATTTTAGCAAAACGGAAATACAACCGGGTGATGATCAACCGAAGTTCTTTTCCTATGAAACGAAGTCTTCGGATAATGAACAGCTTCCTTGCTGGCTGACATATACTTCAGTAGAAACACATCAGATTATTAATGATAATTTGCACCGTGCGCCTATGTTCTCTGGTCTGATTGAAGGAACGGGACCACGATATTGCCCATCTATTGAAGATAAAGTGGTACGCTTCAGTGATAAGCCTAAGCACCAAATCTTTTTGGAGCCTGAAGGTAAAAACACATCTGAATACTATGTTCAGGGCTTGTCGACCAGCTTGCCAGAGGATGTACAATTAGCTGTACTGCGTTCGATTCCGGGGATGGAAAAGGTAGAGATGATGCGTAACGGCTATGCTATTGAATATGATGCAATGGTACCTACGCAGTTATGGCCTACTTTGGAAACGAAGAAAGTCCCAGGCTTGTTCACAGCAGGTCAGATTAACGGTACTTCCGGTTACGAAGAAGCTGCGGGTCAAGGAATTATGGCAGGGATTAACGCAGCTCGTAAGGTGCAGGGCAAAGAGCCTGTCGTATTGGACCGTTCGCAAGGCTACATCGGGGTCCTGATTGACGATCTGGTGACGAAGGGGACGAATGAGCCATATCGCTTGCTGACGTCACGTGCAGAATATCGTCTGTTGTTGCGTCATGATAACGCTGATCTGCGATTGACTCCGATTGGGCATGATATTGGCCTAATTACGGATGAACGATACGAGCGCTTTTTGGATAAAAAGCAAAAGGTAGATCAAGAGATTGAACGCTTGCGCTTGGCGAAGGTTCGTCCAGTTGATATCAATGAGATGCTGGAGCAAGGCGGATCTGCACCGATACAGGATGGCAGTAATTTGTTAACGGTGCTACGTCGACCAGAGATCAGTTATGCGCAAGTAGCACAAATCTCACCTTCACCTATAGCTCTTACGGAGGAAGAACAGGAGCAGGTGGAAATCCAAATTAAGTATGCGGGCTACATTGAAAAGCAATTGATGCATGTGGAGCGTCTGCAAAAGATGGAGAAGAAGAAGCTTCCAGAGGATATTGTATACAATGAAGTTCAAGGACTGGCCATTGAAGCCAAGCAGAAACTTGAAAAGATCCGTCCGATGTCGATTGGTCAGGCATCCCGTATTTCGGGTGTAACCCCTGCGGATATTTCCATTTTGCTGGTTTATCTGGAGCATTATAACCGCGTAACAGCAGCAAGGGGATCATAATGGACGCGATACAACAGCAATTTAAGCAGCGGCTGGCAGAGCATAGTATTGTGATTAATGACAGTCAGTTAGAGCAGTTTGAAGCATATTACCGTGTGCTGGTTGAGTGGAATGAAAAAATGAACCTGACGGGTATTACTGAGCGCGATGCAGTGTACACCAAGCATTTTTATGATTCTCTTTCCCTGGCTTTTTATGTTCCGTTAAAAGATGTGGAAAGCCTGGCCGATATTGGGTCAGGTGCAGGTTTTCCAGGTATTCCTTTGAAAATATGCTTTCCGCAGATTCAGTTGACTATTGTAGATTCGTTGAACAAACGTATACAGTTCTTGGCCCATGTAGTAGAGCAGTTGGGTTTGGAAAATGTTGAACTGGTTCACAGCAGGGCAGAGGAATTGGGGCGTAAACCAGGATACCGTGATAGCTATGATCTAGTGACAGCCAGAGCGGTTGCTCGTCTCGCCGTATTGAATGAATTTTGTTTGCCGTTTGTCCGTGAAGGAGGACACTTTGCCGCGATGAAGGGCAATGATCCTACCGAGGAAATCAAGGAAGCTTCTTACAGTTTGAAAGAGCTAAAGGGAAAAATCAAACATGTTCAGGCCTTCCAGTTACCTGTTGAAGATGCAGCCAGACATATGATTATTATTGAGAAAAGAGCGGCGACACCACGGAAATATCCGCGTAAGCCGGGTACCCCTTTGAAGGCGCCGTTAGTGTAAATGTTTGAAAGAAAGTGAATGTTTCACGTGAAACATTCACTTTTTTTATGGCTGATAGACTCTTTACATAAAAGCCTCTTTGTTAACATGCGTTCTTGTTTACATTTGGGGATCAAAGAGGATGCATAATTTATTCTCTGATCCTTCCGAAAAGCTGGTAGAGACGATAGGATTATGGCTGGAAAAGTGATAGAATAGAGATAATCGTTTTAATGTAAGTTGACTGCTCCTATACCCATGAATTCAGATATACATATAGGGGAGTGGGACAACAAATGTCGGGTGAGTACGTGGAGTGTACCCGCTTACGGCGCTGTTTCATATAGAAGGGTCTACGATCCGCGTAAGGAACTGTTTTTCACGAAGCGCTGTTAGTATGGTGCTATTATGAAATTAGGTGGTATTATACGGAATGAAAGAACAATTTTCCAAGCTATTTGGTTTGACGGAGCGATCTACTGGGGACGAAATAAAACAAATTCCAGTTCGGGATATTGTCAGCAGTCCTTATCAGCCCCGTACCATATTTGACGACGAGAAGATTGATGAGCTATGCCAGACCATTAAGACGCATGGTGTAATTCAACCGATTGTCGTTCGTTTCCGTAATGGGCAATATGAGATTATAGCAGGGGAACGTCGTTGGAGAGCTGTCACCAAGCTGGGTATGGAATCTATTCCAGCTATTGTTCGTGAGTTTAATGATTCACAAGCTGCATCCATCGCGTTGATTGAAAATCTTCAACGGGAAGGGTTAACTGCGATTGAAGAGGCTGTAGCTTACCAAAAGCTGATTGATCTACATCAGCTCACCCAGGAAAGCCTCGCTCAACGACTTGGCAAAAGCCAATCCACTATTGCTAACAAGATACGGCTGCTTCATCTACCGGAGAGAGTGAAAGAGGCTCTAATGGAACGGAAGGTATCCGAGCGTCATGCTCGTGCATTATTGTCATTAGAGACTGAAGAACTACAGTACAAGGTTTTAGATGAAGTCATTGCCAAGGAACTCAATGTGAAGCAGACAGAGGCACGAGTTGCCTTTTATAAACAAGTATCCACTAATAAGAAATCGAAGCGGATTTCCTTTACCAAGGATGTCCGGCTTGCGCTGAATACAATTCGTCAATCCATTGATATGGTGTCTGGCTCAGGCTTGGATATCAAGACCAAGGAATCTGATCATGAGGATCACTATGAGATTGTCATTCAAATTCCCAAACGTAAGTAAGGGATGAAGCGTACAGGCGGCAGCAATTGCCGCTTTTTCTGTCTAACGCCGAATAAAACCGCAGCATACTCAATTCTATTCTGAAATTGCCGTTATCCCTAAGATAAGGACTAAGTAACGTCTCCATAGAGCGTTTTGCAGGTATGGAGTGTAGCAGGATTCCGATTAAATTATGAGGTGAATGAAGTGTCAAAAATAATAGCCGTAGCCAATCAAAAGGGCGGAGTAGGCAAAACAACTACTTCCGTTAATTTGGGCGCCGGACTTGCTTCCCTCGGCAAAAGGGTATTGCTCGTGGATATCGACCCGCAAGGTAATACAACCAGCGGTGTGGGTATCAATAAGGCGGATGTGGCAAATTGTATTTATGATGTACTCATTAACGAGGTTGATCCTAGCGAAGCTATTGTCAGTACACAGGTTGAGGGATTAGATATAATTCCGGCAACCATTCAGTTAGCAGGCGCGGAAATTGAACTGGTGCCGACTATTTCTCGTGAGTTGAGATTAAAAAGATCGCTTCAACTCGTTAAGCATAATTATGATTATATACTAATTGATTGCCCACCATCGCTGGGTATTTTGACGCTCAATTCATTGACGGCTTCCGATTCAGTCATTATCCCAATCCAGTGTGAATATTACGCATTGGAAGGATTAAGTCAATTGTTGAATACCGTGCGATTAGTGCAAAAACATCTGAACACCTCATTGCAAATTGAAGGTGTGTTGTTAACCATGTTTGATGCTCGCACGAACTTGGGTATACAGGTGATTGAAGAAGTGAAAAAATATTTTCAAAGCAAGGTTTATCAGACGATTATTCCACGCAATGTGAGACTCAGCGAAGCACCTTCACATGGCCAGTCCATTATTACGTATGATCCCCGTTCCCGTGGGGCAGAGGTATATATTGAGTTGGCAAAGGAAGTGGTATCTTATGAGTAAACGGTTGGGAAAAGGACTTGATGCACTCATTCCCTCCCTTACGGTCAATGAAGAGGATAAGGTTGTTGACATTCCGCTAAGCCAGTTGCGTGCGAACCCGTACCAGCCTCGCAAAACGTTTGATGAAGAGTCCATTAAGGAATTAGCCGAGTCCATTCGTCAGCACGGTGTTATCCAACCTATTATTGCACGTAGTGTATTGCGAGGATATGAAATCATAGCCGGGGAAAGACGATTTCGGGCATCTCAATTTTGTGGGAATCCGACGATACCTGTGGTTGTTCGTAATTTTACGGATCAGCAGGTGATGGAGATTGCTCTGATTGAGAATTTGCAGCGTGAGAATTTGAATGCTATGGAAGTAGCAGTAGCTTATCAGGGATTAATGGATCAGTTTTCTTTAACTCAGGAAGAGTTGTCCATGAAAGTGGGGAAATCACGCTCTCATATTGCCAATTTCCTTCGCTTGCTCGCATTACCTGAAGAAGTTAAAGATCATGTTTCACGTGGAACATTGTCTATGGGACATGCTAGAGCTATTGTTGGCCTCAAAGATCCAGACATGGTGAAACAGTTAGCACAACAATGTATTGAACAGCAGTGGAGTGTTCGCGAGCTGGAGGAAGCCGTACAGCAGTTGGATCATAAGCCTGGTGAGGCGAAAGCCAAAGCAAAGGTACGAAAAAAGGACCCCTATATTGACCATATGGAAGAGTCCTTGCGTGAACGCTTTAAAACAACTGTGAAGATCAAGCACAATAAAGATAAAGGCAAAATTGAATTGAATTATTACAGTCAGCAGGATTTGGAAAGATTACTGGAGCTATTACAGTAGTTTGTTGAAATATGGACATGTCTCCTTGAGCAAAATGGAAAGTGAGATATGTCTTTGCTTTGTCTGGAATTGCAGGAATTAGAATGGTTTTGATGGATAAACTAATAGCCTTGTGTTATTTGTTTCGCTGTTCTCAAACGTATAAAATATAAGTATGCAGTAATATGATTTTTGGGGTAGAGGAGTAGAAGCAAGCATATGGCTGAATTGAATGGACTAATCATGGAACAGCTTGCCGGAATCGTTGCAGGGATCGTGCTTATTTTGCTCATCCTGTTGATTGTTATTATTGTGCAGGGTGCAAAGCTAAAGAAGATGCGGCGAAAGTATGAAACCATGATGGCAGGCAGTGGTGTCGAGAATTTGGAAACACTGTTGATTGATTTGAAGGTACAGATGGATACGATTGAGGATGAGCAGGAAACCCATCGTGCAAGTATGAAATCACTACGTAGTAAACTGACAGGCTTGAAGGGACATATAGGCATCAAACGCTATAATGCCTTTGGTGAGAGAGGAAGCGATTTAAGCTTCTCTCTGGCTATTGTAGACGACAATCAGGATGGTATGGTATTAACCGGCATTTATAACCGAGATGGCTCATATGTGTATGCCAAGCCTCTAGAAGCGGGACAATCCACTTATTCCTTATCACCTGAAGAAAAAGAAGCCGTCACTCTTGCGCAGCAAGCAGGACAGAACGGTAGTGCCACTCCTTAATCGCGGAGTATAGGCTGCCAGCAATGATATCTGATAATTTCATTACCAAATTTAGTCTTGTATTTTGCAGCACGAAGTATTCCATGAAGCCGCCGACGTTAACGATACCAGTCAAATGGATATCGCCGACCGGCGGTAATTCTTTATTTACACCTGCTCCAGGCTTGAGAGGACCATCTGAAACCTGAATGCATCCAACGCTGGAGGTTTGTCCAAGACATGCATCTATACCAATGATATAAGGCTGTTCATATCGGGCTTGTATGCCGTTCAGTGTCGTTTGCAGGTTCATGGCATGTACAGGCTCTTCTAATGTACCGTATAGGTTAAACAGAGGGCTTTTGTAGCGTGATAAATGCGTACCTACGAGCGGACCCAGACAATCTCCAGTAGAACGGTCAGTGCCGATGCAAATAATGACGATATTTTGCAGACTCGGTGCCTGATGGAGATGGAACAGTAGACGATGGATGATGGCTGATTGGATCCCGGGATCTGTGTGTGGTATTTTTAAACTTAGGGGTTCTTGCCCCGGAATGAAGTCAGATGGATGAGTCATGGAATCTTCCTTTCGCTCTGTAGTGGAGTGTGAAGGTTGCGCTCGCAGTACCTTGAGATAACAATTAGCCTGCGGGTAACATTTATGCTCAAGATAGTAGCTAGTATATGGATAAACTTATGCTTTTATACTCACAGGAAGTAGAATATTCATAGCCATATGTTTGAAGTCGGTAGATAAGCTTATATAGTGAGGATTTTGCAAAATAGAATTCGGGAAGCAGGAAGAGTAGTTCCCTTGTTTAAGGAGGAGTACAGCATGACCTTTATACATTGGTTGACCGATAATTTAGACACGGGTGACGTAGTGAAAGGTGCAATTCACTGGAAGGATGCTGTATGGAAATGGCTTACCGATAGTGCGATGTGGTCGACCTTTTTGTTTGTAATTTTGAAAATCGCGATTATTTTTATCATCACACGTATCTTTATTCGAGTTATTAATAAAATTATAGATAAGTCAATGCAACAAAAGGGAGATAACGGCAGGTTTCGATTGAACACAAGGCGGTTAACAACTGTTGGGGAATTACTGAAAAACGTAACCAATATTGTATTTAATTTCATTTTAATTATGCTGGTGCTATCGCAAATGGGCATTAATCTCGGCCCGCTGATTGCTGGAGCTGGAGTGCTTGGATTGGCCGTTGGTTTTGGGGCACAGAGCTTGGTTAAGGATGTAATTACCGGATTTTTCATTATTTTTGAGGATCAATTTGCCGTAGGAGACGTCATTCAGACAGGTACTTTCAAGGGTACAGTGGAAATGATCGGGCTGCGTACAACCAGACTGGTGAGCTGGAAAGGTGAGGTGTACATTTTACCGAATGGCTCAATTACAACGGTAACAAACTTCTCCATGTCCAACGCGTTGGCGGTAGTGGATGTGCCAATGAAGGCCGAGCGTAGCCTGGAGGAAGCAGTTGGCTTGGTAAAACAGGCAATCCAAGGCATTGAAGAATCCAATGTACAGATACTTAATATACCGGATGTGTTAGGGGTTCAGTCCATGACCACCTCAGAGTATATTGTGCGTGTTGTGGCAGAATGTATGCCGAATACAGGGGCAGTGGTAGAGCGTGATATTCAGAATAACATCAAGAAGGCTCTGGAGGATGAGGAACATCGTCAGGCAGCATTGGAGACGGCGGTAACCCTAGAAAAAGAAGACGAACAAGGAAGAAAAGGGGGAGAGAAGGGTGGAGCGTAAGTCATTTGAACTAGGGGACATTGTACAGATGAAGAAGCCCCATCCGTGTGGAACGAATGAAATGGAAATTATCCGCATGGGGATGGATATTCGAATCAAATGTGTCGGTTGCCAGCATAGCGTGCTGATTCCGCGTGCCAAGTTCGAAAAAAACATGAAGAAAGTGCTGCGATCAAAGGCCAACGCCGACGAGCAAAACACAGAAGCAAATTGAGCCAAGAAAGATGAATGGCGATGAACCAGAATCAGCTTGCGTCACAGTTGCAATGATGATATAATTATCCTTGCTGCGGAAAGGTACCCAAGAGGTCTAAGGGGGCTGACTCGAAATCAGTTAGGCGTCGCAAGGCGTGCGTGGGTTCGACTCCCACTCTTTCCGCCACTAACTTCATTAAATAAACCAATCTCTTACGTCTGTGACGTAGGGGATTTTTTGTTTGTGGAATAAAAGGTCAACAGATTGTGATAAAGTGAAAAGCACTAAGATAAACCATGAGGGTAAAGGAAGAAACGATTACAAATCTATTGGGATGAATAAGGCGTTATAACAAAAAAATGCTCCTGACAGCGGGGAAATTATTGCCGTTAGGAGCACTCTTTTGTTATAGCTGGTTAGGCGGGTAATGATAACGTTTTGTTTTTTTTGAGCCAGAGATCATCAGAAGGATCGCCGCAATCAAATGGAGAGCCCAGCCCACAAAGGGTATCCAGGCCAGCAAAGAAGTGAGTACTCCCCATACAGAGCCGTAGATCGCCTCCTGATTGCGTAACGATAGGATAAGTGTTACTGCATGCAGGATAAGCATAAATCCCAGAGCCGAGTAGCCGGTCCCCATGACAATAGCTCCCCCCACAATTGGTACGGCAAGCACCAATTCGAATATACCTGATATCCACTTTAATATTCGAGAATAGCTCATCTTTAAACCTCCGTAGATAGTAGGTCTTTGTACTTGGATATATTCTAGCAGAAGGAGCTCAATTAATCTGCATTTTACCAGGATATGCAAAAAGTCCGATAATGCAACAAAGGAGGACCACAAAGGTCCTCCATCGTAGGCGATACATTTTTAACAGGATACGATCTGTCCAATCACATCATGAAACTCGGTGTACTGACCAGCAATACCGTGTCGAAAAGACAGTGTCCTTTTACACAAACCTAACGCTTCTAATGCCCGGAATGGATCTCCTAACAGTTTGTCCGGCTACGTCGTCCAACGGAACCACACCTCTCTGTTGTATCGCCTAATCATAATATGGCCAGAACTCCTAAGAAATATACATTAGTGGACACGAGCTTTCGTTTTTTTCTTCCATTTGCGATTATGGTTGGTGGTCTCCGGAAAAGAGTCGCCTCTTTCCAGCGTTACTTGTTGCGGGTTTTGAATTTCAGTATGGAAGCTTTTTTCTCCGACCTCCATATATACGCCGTCGTTTGGGACGTTATCCCCTGGTTCGAACTCAGTCTTTTCACCCATATGGTGGCACCTCCTTAGATAAATGAATTTGGACTGCAACGGTTATTGTGCGCTGTCTTGAACAGAAACATGCGAAACCGGGTATACAGATAGTGAGTGAATCAAATGATTTCCTTTATATATGCGAAATTTTTGATGTTATATAAAAATGTATAAAGCTAATGATATGCAGTATATTTAGCTGTTTTAGGCTTATGTTTCGAATTTGTAGGTTGCATTCAGTTGTTGGATTTGGTAAACTGTTTTAGTGCGAGTTTAGGCTCGTTCCTTGCTCTCAACTGAGATTGAGGGCCTTATGTCCATAAGGAGGTGTAAAGAATGCGCAAATATGAAGCGATGTATATTATTCGTCCTGACATTGAACAAGAAGCTGTTCAAGCGACAGTCGATAAATTCCAAGGTATCATCTCTAACGGCGGTGGCGAAATTACGAGTCACGATGTAACTAAACGCCGTCTTGCGTATGAGATCAAGAAATTCCGTGATGGTTCTTTCGTTCTGGTAAACTTCACAGCAGAACCTGCTGTTGTTACTGAGCTTGAGCGTATCATGAAAATTTCTGACGAAGTAATTCGTTATCTCATTACGAACGACGTAGCTTAATTATTGTACGTGATTATGTAATGAACAACGCTCAAAGGAGGGGATTGGATTGTTGAACCGTGTCATTCTGATCGGTCGTTTGACCAAAGATCCAGAGCTGCGCTATACACCGTCTGGTGTAGCAGTAACCCAGTTCACCCTGGCTGTAGACCGTCCGTTTACGAGTCAAGGCGGCGAACGGGAAGCGGATTTCTTGCCGATCGTAACCTGGCGTCAGCTTGCTGAAACATGCGCTAACTATCTTCGCAAAGGTCGTTTAACGGCTGTTGAAGGCCGTGTTCAGGTACGTAATTATGAGAACAATGAAGGAAAACGTGTATACGTGACTGAAATTGTAGCTGATAATGTGCGTTTCTTGGAATCTAACCGCGATGGCGGTAACGGTGGCGGCAATAGCGGTGGAGCTGCGCGTGAGGAGTCTCCTTTCGGAGGCGGTAACAGCAATAGTGGACGCGGGAATAATAACTCGCGAAACAATCAGGATCCTTTTTCCGATGACGGAAAACCGATCGATATTTCGGATGATGATTTACCATTTTAATTGGGAAAGGACTGACAAAGAATGGGCTTCAGACAAAGAGAAGGCGGAGACGATAACAAAAGACCAGCTCGTCGTGGTGGTCGCAACAAACGTCGTAAAGTATGTTTCTTCACTGTGAACAAAATTACTCACATTGACTATAAAGATACAGACCTGCTTAAAAAATTCATCAGCGAACGTGGAAAAATTCTTCCTCGTCGTGTGACTGGAACAAGCGCGAAATATCAACGTATGTTGACAATCGCTGTTAAACGTTCCCGTCAAATCGCATTGCTTCCTTACACTACTGAATAGTAGTGGGTGGAAAAAAGAGACGTTCCCGATCCCGGGAGCGTCTTTTTTTGTGATTTTTTATATTGACAACAAGTCCCATCTATTGTAACTTACTAATAATACAATCCATGTTTACCCATAACGATAGTATACCTTTTAATGGCTTGTGAAATTGCAAGCTCCTCAACTCGCCAGAGTAAACATTTCGGCATTCTGAAATGTTATTTTATATTACATGAAATCCTGGTTTTTGTCATTTTCCACAAGTAAAATTCATAAACTTTACATAAATAGATGTTTTGCATTTGTATATTACATAAAAAAAGATATTGACGTGATATTATTTTACACTTAAGATAAACCTTAATAAAAATGTAATGGTTGTTAGTGTACAAAATTGACCAGAGGTCTAAAACACGTGTTTACGCTATTAGGACAGTAAGGAGGATGTGCAACTTCATTTTCAAACCTCAAGCTTTAACGAATCACCGCAGGAATGAGACAGGCTGTTAAATAAAGAACCGACTAAGGGGGATTAACAGGATGATGCAGACGAAAAAATGGGTTTCTTTGCTTATGGTGCTTACGATCGTTGGTGTTCTGTTTGCAGGATGTAGCGGAGGTGCCAATGAGGCACAGCCACAGGAAGGCAATGCGGGCAATAAAACAGAGGGAAATGAAGCAAGTGCACCTGTTACGGAGGGCGTTATTAAAGCAACTGATCTGTCGCAAAACCCTCCGGGAGCAACGAATCGGAAAGATAACATTGTGGTAGGTATGACATCACCTAAAGGGGTATTTAACCCGCTATTCTGGCAAACCAGATACGATTTACATGTGGTCAGAACAGTATTTGACTCCTTCTTACAGGTGAAGGCAGATGGTACATATGAAAATAGTTTGGCTGATAAGGTTGATGTATCGCCGGATGGTCTAAAATATACATTCCATCTGAAACCAGGTGTGAAGTATAGTGATGGCACGCCAGTAACCGTGCAGGATTATGCTTTTGTACTCAAAGTGTTGCATGATCCGAATTATGATGGAGAAACCGATGTATTGTCTTTTAAGATTAAAGGCGGTAAAGAATATCACGATGGCAAAGCAAATGATATCTCGGGGATCAAGGTCATTAATGATAATACAGTAGAGGTCACCGTTACAGAAGCAACAGCGTATACGAAGGATTTTCTGGGTGAGCAATACTTTATGCCAGAAGCTTATTATGGAAAAGGGTTCAAAAAGGGTAACCTGGACAGCATCAAGGCGCTTAATAATAAACCAATCGGCTCCGGGCAGTATGTGCTGAAAAGCTTCTCTCCGGGTCAGCAAGTCGTTCTTGAAGCGAATCCAAACTACTTCAAGGGCGCACCTAAGGTGAAATCGGTTATTTTTAAAACAACAACAGAAGAAACGAACCTGTCTATGCTGCAAACGGGCGAAACGGACATGGACAACATCACAGTTACGGAAGACAATGTAGAGGAATTAAAGGCTCTAGGCTTCTTGGACGTGAATATTATGCCGACAAATGGCTATGGATATATAGCGTTTAATCACAAGGAAAAGAAATTTCAGGACCCTAAAGTACGTCAAGCTCTAACGATTGGCTTAAACCGTAAAGAGATTGTGCAGGGCGTGTATGGCCCATATGCGAATGTCATTAACATTCCACAATCTACAGAATCCTGGTCTTATACGGATGAAGGCATCAACAAGTATGAATTTGATACAGCGAAGGCGAAGGCTTTGCTGGATGAGGCAGGCTGGAAGGTTGGTGCTGACGGGATTCGCGAAAAGGATGGCGAAAAGCTGACCATTAATTTCTCTGCGACTGCTGATAATCCAGTAGTAGAGGCCTTGCTGCCAATCATGTCCAATAACTATAAGGAGCTAGGCATCAAGCTGACTTCCGAAACTCTAGATTTTAACGCTATTATGGATAAAAAGGATACGGGCAAGTTCGATATGTTCTTCGCGGCTTGGGGCTTAACTCCAGACCCGGATACAACGACTTTTATTACGAATGGTGCACAAAATGATATCGGCTATTCCAATAAGAAGGTCGATGAACTAACGCTTGCTGGTAAGCATGAGCTGGATCAAGAGAAACGCAAACAGATTTATAAACAGCTCTATCAAGAGTTGAACAAAGATCTGCCAACTATTTTTATGTACCAACGCAGAGATATGTGGCCAGTTAATGGACGTGTAACCGGCTTGGAAATTACACCATACAAAGATTTTGAGTTCACTCTGCATAACGCTCAGATCGCTCAATAAGGGTTGCCAAACGTATGCTCAGCTCTCACGAGCTGGGCATATCACTTTATTCGTCTGGAGGAATGAATATGAAGCAGTACATTATTCGAAGACTGCTGCAACTCATCCCCACACTTATTGGCATATCCATTATCGTATTTGCGATTTCAGCCATGGTGCCGGGTGATTATATTACAGCCAAGCAGAACCCAAATATGACCGCCGAAAAGGCGCAGCAGCTACGACATATCTACGGGCTGGATAAACCGGAATACCAACGCTATTTTATATGGGCCGGTAATATGTTAAAGGGGAATATGGGGGATTCATTACAGCATAAGCAGCCGGTAACGAAGGTCATTGGCAATTATGTATGGAACTCATTTATTATCGCTTTTTTTAGTCTTATTTTCAGCTGGTTGATTGCGGTTATTGCAGGGGTATTTTCAGCCAAGTTCCAATATTCGTTATTCGATAAGTTTGTCACATTATTTATTTTCTTATGTATGTCGCTGCCTTCATTTTTTATTGGTCTATTGGTCATCAAAATATTTGCCCTGGAGTGGGGAATTCTCCCGGTTGGGGGCATGACCACAGCAGGGATGGAGCCAGGCTCATGGGCTTATATGGTGGATGTTCTCAAGCATATGTTCCTGCCGACACTCGTACTTACGATGCTGAGCACAGGAAGCCTGACCCGGTATTTCCGTACAGGCATGTTGGAGGTCATTCGTCAGGATTATATTCGTACCGCACGCGCCAAGGGCTTGAAGGAACGGACAGTTATTTTCAAGCACGCACTGCGCAATGCACTGATTCCAGCCATCACACTACTCGGCTTCGAGCTTCCGGCCTTATTTGGCGGGGCGATGATTCTGGAGAAGGTATTTGTGTGGCCAGGTGTGGGTCAGGTTTATCTGGAGTCGATTAGTATGCGGGATTATCCGTTTATGTTGGGCTTCACGATTTTCTTAGCGTTACTTACGCTTATCGGTAATTTGCTCTCTGATGTATTGTATGGCATGGCAGATCCAAGAATTCGCTTGAAGTAGGAGGGATACTATTGTCCGCAGAAACAGTCACGATTGAAACGAATCAAAAGGCGGCGATCCGTCCTGAAGCGTCTCCATGGAGAATCGCCGTTCGCCGTTTTAACCAAAACCGTCTGGCTTTGGCTGGTCTCGTTATATTAATTCTGATGGTTGTCATTTGTAGTTTTGGACCGATGATTTCACCTTATCATTTAGATGATTACAGGCTAGCTGACAAAAATTTATCGCCTAATGCTAAGTACTGGCTCGGTACGGATAAGTTTGGTAGAGATATTTTGCTGCGTACAATGCTGGCTGGCCGTATTTCCTTGACGGTAGGGCTGGTCGCCACGTTTATTTCGGTTATGATCGGCGCAACGCTGGGTGCGCTGGCAGGGTTTTATCGTAAAGGCGTGGATACGGTTATTATGCGGATTGCCGATATTTTCATGGCACTCCCTACATTACCGCTGCTTATTATTTTAGGTGCTGTTCTGTCGGATTTGAAGGTCGATCCGTCGAATCGCATTTATTTTCTGATGCTCATTATCGGGGTCCTGAGCTGGACTAGCTTGTCCCGTCTGGTCAGAGGGCAGATTCTTACGCTGCGTGAACAGGAGTTCATGCAGGCGACGGAAGCGCTAGGCTTGAGAGACCGTCGCAAAATATTCCGGCATTTGCTGCCGAACACGATTCCTACCATTATTGTTACGGCTACGCTTGGAGTAGCGGGTGCGATTATTACAGAATCTGCGCTCAGCTACTTGGGAATCGGTGTTGTGCCGCCCACACCTTCGTGGGGGAATATGATATCGGCTGCGAATAACCTAATTGACTTCCGCAAACGGCCTTGGATATGGGTTCCACCGGGAATGTGTATTCTCATTACAGTTGTAGCGATTAACCTGATTGGCGACGGTTTGCGTGACGCACTGGACCCTAAAATGAAGAAGTAGGAGACGAACGTTTATGAAAAATGCTTTGATTGAATTTCGTAACCTGAAAACCCACTTTCATACCTCTAGCGGAACTGTCAAAGCGGTCAATGACGTCAGTTTTAAAATTCGTGAGGGTGAAACGCTCTGTGTGGTAGGGGAATCTGGCTGCGGTAAGAGTGTAACAGCGATGACGATGATGCGGTTGATTGATTCTCCCCACACCTCAGACGGACAAATCTGGTTTGAGGGCAAGGACCTCCTAAAACTCAATAAAGGTCAAATGCAGCAGATTCGCGGTAATGACATTTCGATTATTTTTCAGGAGCCCATGTCTTCTCTGAATCCCGTGCTTACGATTGGGGAACAGATCACGGAGCCATTGCTGATGCATACATTAATGAGTAAAAGAGAAGCACATGCTCGGGCAATTGAGCTGATTAATTTGGTGGGGATTTCACGATCGGAAGAAATATTTCATTCCTATCCTCATGAATTGAGTGGCGGTATGCGCCAGCGGATCATGATTGCCATCGCATTAAGCTGTAATCCGAAGCTATTGATTGCGGATGAACCAACAACGGCACTGGATGTTACGATTCAGGCGCAGATTCTGGATTTAATGCGGGATTTGAAGGATAAGCTTAAAACCTCCATTATGCTCATCACGCACGACTTAGGCGTTGTGGCAGAAATGGCTGACTATGTGGTCGTTATGTATGCTGGAAACGTCATTGAAGAGGCGCCTGTCATTGAGCTGTTTAAAAATCCGCAGCATCCATATACTCAAGGCTTACTAAAGGCGAAGCCCGTCATTAATCAGAAAATGGATCGACTGTATTCCATCCCAGGACAGGTTCCAAACCCGATTGAGTTGGGGGAAAATTGTCATTTTCATGATCGGTGCTCCCATTGTATGCAAATTTGCAAGGATCAGGCTCCTCCCTTGAATGAAAAGGAGAATGGTCATAAGGTTGCCTGCTGGCTATATGAGAAAGAAGGAGGGCAACGGATATGAGCGAGCCTTTGATTCAAGTGGAAGGGCTGAAAAAGTATTTCCCGATCACAGGCGGGATTTTTCAGCGTACTGTCGGACATGTGAAAGCAGTCGATGATGTATCCTTTAACATTCATAAGGGTGAATCCTTCGGTCTGGTAGGAGAATCGGGTTGCGGCAAAAGTACGATTGGACGAACAATTCTCAGATTGATGGATAAGACAGAGGGATCGGTACGATATAAAGGAGAAGACTTGCATGCGTTAAACAAAGAGCAGATTCGTGCGCTTCGTCCGAAGTTGCAAATCGTCTTTCAGGACCCTTTTAGCTCACTGAATCCGAGAATTAAGGTCGGTGAAGCCATTGGAGAGGCGTTGCTGGATCACGGGTTGATTGATCGTAGTGAGCTGCGGAAGAAGGTCAATGAAACGCTGAATATTTGCGGCCTGTCCTCGTATCATTATGATCGGTATCCGCATGAGTTCTCTGGCGGTCAGCGTCAGCGGATCGGGATTGCACGGGCTTTGATTTTGAATCCTGATTTTATTGTGGCTGACGAGCCGGTATCTGCTCTGGATGTGTCTATTCAGGCCCAGATCATTAACTTGTTAAGTGATTTGCAGCAGGAACGCCAATTGACCTATCTGTTCATCTCGCATGATCTAAGTGTAGTCGAGCATCTTTGTAGCCGGATTGGTGTGATGTATCTGGGTTCAATGGTAGAGCTTTCCTCCAAGGAGGAACTGTTCAGTAATCCACTTCATCCGTACACGAAGGCGCTGCTATCGGCAGTACCGATTCCCGATCCCACGATTAAGAGACAACGGATTGTGTTGAAAGGAGACATCCCATCTCCGGCCAATCCGCCTTCAGGATGCAAGTTTCATACACGTTGTCCTATGGCAGAAGCACGTTGTAAAACAGAGATTCCGGTATACCGCGATGCGGGCGATCAGCATTTTGTAGCCTGTCACTTTGCCTAAAATATAATAATTAGGACAGCAAAATATCCGTCATCCTGAAGCAGAATTGACGGATATTTTGGCGTGGAATAAAAAAGGTAAAAAAATTGTATCTTTTTTTCGAAAAATTGCAGACAAAATGGATTTTTCATCGTCTAATAGAGTATGGAGGTTATTACGATGATGAAAAAACACTGGATACGTTGGGCTATTGTCGTCCCGTTACTTATTATATTGATTTTTATTACACTTGGACCCCGCCTGTTGATCGGAAAGCCGAATGTGGATGCAGAGGCAGCGGTGCTGATGGACATGCATACTGGGGAATTGCTGATGGATGTGAACGGTGATACACCTATGCCTTCCGCAAATATGTCCAAGCTCATGACCGAGCTATTGGTGCTGGAGGATATTCGGGCCGGACGGTTAGGTTGGAATGATGAAGTGCGAATTAGCCGTTACGCGAGTACGGTGGGTGGTGTAAATCTGTCTCTTCGGTATGGTGAAAGGATGACCGTATCCGAGTTGTTCCAGAGTATGGTTGTGTATTCAGCGAATGATGCCGCTGTCGCGTTAGCCGAGCGTTCAGCAGGGAATGAATCAGCTTTTGTGAAGCGTATGAATGGAAAAGCTGCCCAAATAGGGTTGTCATCCGATAGTCGCTTCAGCAATGCCTCGGGGGCAGGTCAGAGTGAATTGGGGCCCAATCACCCTGAGGATATTCAGGGAGAGACGAAAATGACAGCAAGCGACACGGCGAAGTTGGCCTCCTATTTGATTACGTCACACCCGGAGATTTTGAGAACGTCCAGTCGTACGCAGATGGAGTTGAAGGATAAAGGCATCTACATTAGTAATACGAACTGGATGCTGCCTTCCTTGGCTGGACCGTACTCTTACGCAGGAACAGACGGACTGAAAGCAGGGTACACAAGCGATGCTGGATACTGCTTCACGGGTACCGCTGAGCAGCATGGAAGACGGCTAGTTGCTGTGGTGCTGGGTGCTCCGAGCAAGGAAGAGCGTTTTGAGCAGACCCGGAGGTTGTTCGATTATGGTTTTGCCCTGTCGACTTCTTTTCCGGTGCGACTACAAAATTTGGCGAAACTGGCTCCACATTAAGGGAAAAATGACTTTGAAAGCTACATAGGATACGAATAAAAACATGAATTGGGGCTTTGACCGTGAGGTCGAGGCCCTTTTTGGTATGAATTCGAGGAGCTGACCACGCCATGACACTTTTGACAACAAGGTAGCAGACCTTTTATGCTTTGAGGGGAAGTTTTCGCTTCATGAGGGATCAATTCGGTTTAATGAAGAGATGGGATTTGTGACGGAAAGAAGGAAGGTACCGGTTATGGAGAGAAGACATAGGAGAAGGACCCGTGGAAAGACCAAAAAGAAAAAGGGGTTTACCGCTCTATATATTTCATGTATTGTTTTATTTTTGATTGCATTGGGAGGCTACCTGTTCCGCAAACAGCTGACACTGGTGGCTTTTGACTGGTTTGTATCACCGACGTTGGAAAGCAAGCTGGAGAAATCCTATCAGCCCCGACAATCCGGGGAACAGCAGCAGCAAGAGACAGTAGCTTACCGTAAGGAACCTTTTTCGGTACTGTTATTGGGTACGGATCAAAGACCCAATGAAAAGGCGCGTGGTCGCTCGGATACGGTTATGTATGCGGTAGTACGGCCCGCGGAATCGCGTGTGCTTCTGGTTTCTATTCCAAGGGATACGTACGTACAGATTGCCGGACATGATCCGAATCGCGATGGCGAGGATGATTTTGATAAGTTGGGGCATGCTTATGCGTTCGGAGGCGAAGATATGTCCATGGCTACAGTAGAGAAGTTGATGGAGCATAAGGCCGATTATTATGCTACGATTAATTTCCAGGGTATTCAGGATGCGGTGAATGCAGTGGGTGGAGTTGTGCTTCCAATCGACAAGCCCATTGAGAATAAGAATCCGCTGCATATCAAGTTCCGTATTGAGGCGGGCAAGCCGCTTTATAATGGTGAGGAAGCCATGTATTATGTTAGATATCGGGAAGATAGCGACTTCAACCGTACCAAACGGCAGCAAATTTTCCTGAACGCTATGGCGGATAAGCTGCTGAATATCAACGGAATTACCAAGATTCCAGAGTTGCTCGATATTATGGGAGCCAATTTCAAAACCGACATGGAACCTACTTTTATTACTGGGCTTGGCAAGCAGGCTATTTCACAGGGGAATCCGCAAATTTCAAGTTTTACGATTACGGGGGAAGGGTTCAAGAAGAAGGGCCTGTATTATGACCGGGCTAATGAACAGGAACTTGAATATGCCAGACTCATAATTGCCAACTGGCTAGATTCCGATACAACCCCGCAGACGCTGAGGCTTCCCGACAAGCAGGACATTCAGTGAATAATCAATTGATTTATATTTGATTTTGAGGGGGATTCGTTTCTCATGAATATCGCTTTTTTCTTGCTTCCCAAACAGGAAGTTGCTTGTGTAACGGCGGATGCTACTTTACGGCAAACGTTGGAACGGATGGAATATCACCGTTTTACAGCGGTTCCTATTTTAGATAAGGAAGGTAGATATACAGGTACGGTTACAGAAGGTGATCTGTTGTGGCATATGAAAGAGTCCGAGGGAAAAATCACCTTTGAAAACGCTTCTAAGTTTATGCTTAAGGACGTTCCGTTGCGGGTTACGATGAAGCCCGTATCCATTGATGCTAACATGGAGGATTTAATCAATTTGGCTAAGGTACAGAACTTTGTGCCCGTTGTAGATGATATGGAACGGTTTATTGGCATTGTACGTCGGAGCCAGATTATTGAGTATTGTGAAAAATTTGTATCCAGGGAATCGCTTAATACTTCAAGCTAAAATAAGCAACAAAGCTGCTCCGAAAATAACAATTTACCCTATGGGGTAACAGTTATTTTCAGAATAGGATATGCTATAATGGAGAATAAAGCTTTTTCAGAGGGGTGTGACTCTTCATCATATGCCTAAAGAAATGGATGTAGTTAAACGAGCCAAGGTTATTGAATGGCTTAAAACAGAGGTGCTGGACCAAGTCTCCCGTTTGTTTAAGGCAATGTGGGAAGGCAGTACAGCCCGCATTGGTGATTGCTTGGCGAGCTTAGTGATGAGCAGTTATATTTTGGGGAGGCGCCTTGGAGTGTCTTACCGTGAATTGGATGATCTACTCATCGACAAGCTAAGAAAGCACAGAAAAGAAGGACACCAGCTGGAGGATTGGTATCAGGACATTTCCGCACTGGAAGAACATATGCGTAAGAGGTGAAAACGTTGAAATTCCGCTTGGCAACTGTAGCATGGAGCGTCATTTATTTGCTTCTGCTGCTGACTCTATTGACACCATTAAGAATCATTACCGTATTTTTGCTGATTGTGCCTGGCGCTGTATTGTTTTCATCGCTGCCTTTCAAAGGATTTCTGGTTCACGTCATACCGGTGCTGTTCATTATAGCGCTACTCGATGTGTATTCGCTGCTCCCTGCGATTTATTTTCTGATTCCTTCAATCATGATGGGACGGATATATAAAAAGGGAGGACCTGCTTTTCAGGCGTTGATGACCGGAATGGGCATTATTTTAGCTGAGTTGTTGGTTGTTCTGTTTATCGCTACGTATTCCTTTGGGTTTGATCTTTCGCAGTATCTTCGTGATCAGGCTGCGATATCGGCAAGTATTGTACAGCAGGTTTTGAGTGTTAATCCGATGTTTTCAAACATGAATTGGACGGCAGAGGATACGCAGAAACTCGGCACAATGCTGATTGGAAAAATTCCGTATGTGCTGATCATGACCTCGTTCATATTGGCAGTGATTACGCATGCTTTGGCACGTCCGGCATTGAGCAGTCTCGATGTACCAGTACGCAAAATGAAGCCTGCCCGTGAGTGGAGGCTACCGCGCGCGCTGATCTGGTATTATCTGCTGGCAATTGTAATTGAATGGATAGCAGGGTCTTCCGATAGCAGCTGGATTCAAATGGTCTCCATTAGTATGCTGCCGCTGATTCATGCATGTTTTATTATCCAGACGATTGGTTTTGTATACTTCTGGACGCATAGCCGTAAAATGAGCCCGGTGATTGCGTTGCTGCTGTCGCTCGTCGTTCTGGTGTTCCAGCCGCTCCGCATTATAGGTATTATTGATTTGGCCTTTCCGCTGCGTGAAGCTATTACAAGATCAAAGAAATAGGGTGAACAGTCATGCCTAAATTTCTACAAAAACGCTGGCACGGCTATCAGACGGTCTGGGCGTTTTTACTGCTGCTGGTGCTTGTCATATGTATTTCCATGTACAACTGGGAACTGGGTGTGATGGGACTGCTGCTGTCATTCTTGCTCGGCGGGCTGATGCTGAAGACGGAATTGGATTTTCGTCGGGAACTGAATCAATATATCAGCGGTCTTTCCTTCCGGATCAAGCGGGTGGAAGGGGAAGCGATTAGTACATTGCCGTTCGGCATCATTTTATACAGTGAAAATCGAACGGTAGAATGGCACAATCGGTTTGCCGGGGAGATGTTCGAGGAGCAATCGCTAATTGGTGAGTCTCTTCAAGATTTGTTTCCTCAACTCGCAGGTGCCCTAAGCACCAAAAAGGAAACAAAGGAGTCTGCTCGTGAGCTGAAGGTGGAGCTACAGCATGATGAGCGTCATTATCAGTTTCTGATTGTGCCCGATGAGCGTCTGATATATTTGTATGAAGTAACGGAGTTGGCGGTGCTACGCAAGCAGTATGAAAACGAGCGATTGGCGCTCGGTATCGTCATGCTCGATAATATGGACGAGGCTGCTCAGGGAATGGACGATCAGCAACGAACCGCGCTTATTGCGAAGGTATCAAGCGAGATTACATCTTGGGCTAATCAGTACAATATTTATTTGCGTCGATTATCTTCTGAGCGTTATCTCATTATGCTAAATCATAAAGCGCTTCAGGAGCTGGAGCAAAGTCGATTCGTCATTCTGGATACCGTAAGGGAAATGACGGCGGATTTGAAAGTACCGATGACACTAAGTATTGGCTTGTCCTTCGGTGCAGAGAGCATCAAGGAGCTAGGTGAGCTGGCCCAATCCAGTCTAGATATGGCGCTCGGACGTGGGGGCGATCAGGCAGCAGTGAAGGCGGGACAACGCCTGTCCTTTTACGGAGGCAAGTCCAATGCTGTCGAGAAGCGTACCAGAGTACGTGCCCGAGTCATTGCACATGCGTTGCGTGATCTGATGCAGGAGAGCGACCGTGTGCTGATCATGGGACACAAAATACCGGACATGGATGCAGTGGGAGCGGCCATCGGTGTGTGGAAGGCTGCGGCACTCTACAATGTAGAGGCACATATCGTACTGGATAAATCCAATCCGTCTATCGACCGAATGATGGAGCAGGTAAACAAGGATGAGAAGTTATCGCAAGCGCTCATGACGCCAGAGCAGTCGCTCCAGCTGATGACTGAGCACAGTCTGCTGGTCGTGGTGGACACGCACAAGGCCTCCATGACAATTGAGCCGCGTTTGGTGCAAACGGCCAGCCGGGTGGTGGTTGTCGACCATCATCGTCGGGGCGAGGAATTTATTAACGATTCGGTTCTGATCTACTTGGAGCCATACGCGTCATCGGCCTGTGAGCTGGTGACCGAGCTGCTCCAATATATTCATGAGAAGGTCCAACTGACACCGCTGGAGGCAACATCACTGCTGGCAGGGATTACGGTGGATACCAAGCATTTTTCCCTGCATACAGGCTCGCGCACATTCGAGGCAGCCGGCTTTTTACGGCGTAGCGGAGCAGATACTGTTATGATCCAGCGCATGTTAAAAGAGGACCTGGATGAATATATTGCTAAGGCGGAAATTATTAAGCATGCTAAAATGATATATGGGCATATCGCAATTGCGGTGACAGAGCCCGGACAGAAAATACCGCAGCTCCTGATTGCTCAGGTGGCGGATTCATTACTCAATATGACGGATGTACTGGCCTCCTTTGTGGTCAGTGAACGTCCTGACGGCCTGGTGGGGATCAGCGCCCGTTCACTCGGACGCATGAACGTACAGGTCGTCATGGAACGGCTAGGCGGCGGAGGACATCTGACGAATGCGGCGGTTCAGCTGGATTGCCCGCTGGAGGAAGCCAAGCGCAGAGTGGTCGACGTGCTGGCCGAAATTGATGGGGAAGAGGGGTTATTTGAATGAAAGTGATATTCATTAAAGATATGAAGGGCCAAGGCAAGAAGGGGCAGATTAAGGAAGTGTCGGACGGTTATGCAGCGAATTTCCTGTTGCCGCGTGGTGTTGCCCGTCCAGCGACAGAAGGGAATATGAAGACGCTGGAAAATCAGAATGCTGCTGAGGAAAAGCGCAAGCAAGAGGAAAAGGAAGAGGCGCAAGCGCTCGGCAAAAAGCTGGAGGAGACAGAGGTTCAGCTCAAGGCGAAGGCTGGTGAAGGCGGAAGGCTGTTCGGCGCGATTACAAGCAAGCAAATTGCGGAGGCAGTAGCTAAAACCGGCATCAAGCTGGACAAACGCAAAATTGAACTGGAAGAACCGATTCGTACGTTGGGCGTGACTCAAATGACCGTTAAGCTTCATCCTGAGGTCAAAGCTACGCTGAAAGTACAGGTGATTGAAGAATAATTATGGGCGGCGAATTTTTTGATCGGATTCCTCCGCAAAATCTGGAGGCTGAACAGGCGGTTATCGGGTCTATTTTGCTCCAGTCTGAAGCACTGATTACCGCAATGGAGCGGGTGCAGACCGAGGACTTTTATGATAAGGCTCATCAGATGATTTACGAAGCAATGATTGAGCTGGGTGAATCCGGACAGCCGATTGACTTGGTTACGCTGACCTCGAAAATTCAGGACAAGGGACAGCTAGAGGATATCGGTGGTGTCAGTTATCTGGCGAAGCTGGCTCACGGGGTGCCAACAGCGGCTAACGTAGATTACTATGCCCAGATCATTGAAGAAAAAGCGATGCTTCGTCGCTTGATTCGTGCAGCTACGCAGATTGTGAGCGAAGGCTATAGCAGTGGCGAGGATGTCGCTGGTATGCTGAGCGATGCTGAGCGCAAGATTATGGAGATATCCAACGGGCGCTCAGGTAGTGGTTTTATTGCCATCCGCGATGTCGTGATGGAAGTGTTTGACCGCGTTGAATTGCTGCATCAGAACAAGGGCAATACGACTGGGATTCCGTCCGGGTTTGTTGATTTGGACAAGATGACGGCGGGGTTCCAGCGCAATGACTTGATCATTGTGGCCGCCCGTCCATCCGTAGGTAAAACAGCGTTTGCTCTGAATATTGCGCAAAACGTTGCGGTTCGGGCAAAGGAGACAGTAGCCATCTTCAGTCTGGAGATGTCGGCCGCTCAGCTCGTGCAGCGGATGATTTGTGCCGAGGCCAATCTGGACGCGAACGTCATGCGGACAGGTGAGTTTAAAGGCGACGACGATTGGGCGAAGCTGACGATGGGCATTGCAGCCTTGTCAGAGGCGGAAATCTATATCGATGATACACCCGGCATCACTGTGGCGGATATCCGTGCCAAATGCCGCCGTCTCAAGGCGGAAAAGGGACTGGGTATGATCGTAATCGACTACTTGCAGCTTATTCACGGACGAGGCAAAGCAGGCGAGAACCGGCAGCAGGAGGTATCTGAAATCTCACGGACATTGAAGCAAATCGCTCGTGAACTTGAAGTGCCTGTAATTGCCCTCTCCCAGCTGAGCCGGGGTGTGGAGCAGCGTCAAGACAAGCGGCCGATGATGAGTGACTTGCGGGAATCGGGTTCTATCGAGCAGGATGCTGATATCGTGGCGTTTCTGTACCGGGATGATTACTATAATCAGGAAACAGAAAAGAAGAATATTATTGAGATTATCATTGCCAAGCAGCGTAACGGCCCGGTCGGTACGGTAGAGTTGGTCTTTCTCAAAAATTATAATAAATTCGCTAATTACGAGCGTGCCCATTCGGATGCGTTCGCCGGATAACATATTAGTATCATTAAAAAAGGCTCTTTCGACGCGGATTTCGCGATCTCGAAGGGGTCCTTTTTTATAGAATTCACATATTTTCATATAAGGAATGAAACTCTCAATTACGAACAATACTATTTTCATGTAATATAATGTTCGCTTTTTATTTGACTTTAAAAAATGGTGCTGTTACACTTATAGTGCTGCTTCAACGCAGTGGGGAGAACATTACGCCCGGGGCTTTCCGAACCTACGGAATGTCTGCGACGGACGTTTTTTCCTGCTGTCCGAGAGCGCTCCATATCTGCTCGCTCAGGCGGTTGAAGTCGGATATGCGTAGTGTGTCAGCTCAAAATCAGAGTGTCTGTGGGCACTCCACGGAGGAATGAAACATGTCAACTGTAGTCGTTGTGGGAACACAATGGGGAGACGAAGGCAAAGGTAAAATCACGGACTATCTGGCGGAAAGCGCTGAAGTAGTGGCCCGTTACCAAGGCGGAAACAATGCTGGTCATACGATTCTCATTGACGGTAAAAAGTACAAGCTGAGCCTGATTCCATCCGGCGTTTTTTATGAAGATAAAAAGTGTGTTATTGGCAACGGCATGGTCGTAAATCCAGCCGCTCTTATTGAAGAAATTACTTACATTCATGATAATGGTTTTTCCACAAAAAATCTGGTTATTAGCGACCGTGCACATGTGATTATGCCGTACCATATGACGCTGGATGTGCTGGAAGAAGACCGCAAGGGTCCTAACAAAATTGGTACTACCCGTAAAGGGATCGGCCCTGCTTATATGGATAAAGCTGCACGTAACGGTATTCGTATTGCTGATTTGCTGGATGCAGAGGAATTCGAAAAGAAGCTGCGCCATCAAACGAAAGAAAAAAATCAAGTGATTGAACAAGTATATGGCGGCGAGCCATTGGATGTAGAAGCAATACTAAAACAGTATCTGGAATATGCTGAATTTATCCGTCCTTATGTAGGAGATACATCTGTCGTGTTGAATGATGCAATTGACGCAAATCAAAAGGTACTGTTTGAAGGTGCGCAAGGCGTTATGCTTGATATCGACCAAGGTACGTATCCTTACGTTACGTCCTCCAACCCGTCGGCTGGCGGCGTATGTATTGGTTCCGGTGTGGGACCATCCAAGATTCAACAAGTCATCGGTGTAGCTAAATCGTATACAACTCGTGTTGGCGATGGACCCTTCCCAACTGAGCTGAACGATGAAGTCGGCGATTACATTCGTGAAACAGGTCATGAGTACGGTACGGTTACAGGTCGTGCTCGTCGTGTAGGCTGGTTTGACAGCGTCGTTGTGCGCCATGCCCGTCGTGTCAGTGGATTAACGGGTCTTTCCCTGAACTCGCTGGACGTATTGACTGGCCTGAAAACGGTGAAAATTTGCACAGGTTACAAGTACCGCGGTGAGGTGATTACGCATTATCCGGCTAGCCTGAAAATGCTGGCGGAGTGCGAAGCGGTATATGAAGAAATGCCAGGTTGGAGCGAAGACATCACTGGCGTGAAAACGCTGGAGGAACTGCCTGAGACTACACGCAATTACGTACAACGCGTGTCTGATCTGACAGGTATCCCAATTGCTATTTTCTCGGTTGGGCGTAATCGTGATCAAACGAATCAGGTGCTTCCGATTTATTTGTAGGACAAGAATGATATAGCTATTAATACATGTTCAAAGAGAGAGGCTGTTAGCAGCCTCTCTCTTTTTTTATTCTGTGAAGTGTTAAATGGTATCTTTCCCTTTACATAATCTTATCTTCCTTGTCGATTTGTGATAACAAACCCTCTCTATAATCCAAATAGAAAAGAGATTTGGACGTCTAGACGTCTTGAGAGGGATGAATTATGAACTGGTATCTTCGCTCACTCGGCACACGCAAAATTGTTGAATTCATCGTGCTTATCATTTTCGTCATCTTTTTCCTGGGGCCTCTGACCAATCTCCTCCTCTTGGCGGTTTCAGGAAAATGGCAGTATCCTGCACCGCTCCCGCAGAGCTTGTCACTGGAATGGTGGAAGTTTGTACTTACCCAGGATGATGTAGTCAGCTCGATTTCCCTATCCTTCCTGATTGCGATTACCGTTACGGTCTGCTCCATTATCGTATGTATTCCTGCTGCTTATGCCTTTGCACGAATTTCTTTCCCGCTCAGTAAGTGGTTCCTTTTCTCATTCCTGCTTACGCATGCTTTTCCGAAAATGGGTTTGTATGTGTCCATTGCCGTGCTATTCTACCAATTCGGTTTGATGAACACTTTTGCAGGCATTGTGCTCATCCATATGGTAAACACACTCATGTATATGACCTGGATTCCATCCTCTGCCTTCCGCAGCGTACATCGTGCACAGGAGGAGTCGGCGCGGGATGCTGGAGCCGGACCCTTTCGGGTGTTTTGGAAAATCACCTTTCCTATGGCGCTGCCCGGCATTGTGGTTGCCTCCATCTTTACCTTTCTTGCTTCACTGGATGAAGCACAGGGGACACTTCTTGTCGGAACGCCGGACTATAAAACAATGCCAGTCATCATGTATTCCATCATTGCTGATTATCCGAGCACAACAGGTGCTGTTTTCTCAGTCATTCTAACCCTGCCAACGATCATTCTGCTATTGGCAGCCAAGCGTTTTGTAAGTGCCGATGTACTGGCAGGCGGATTTCAGGTGAAATAACGTAATTGGTCAAAAGAGGAGTTTGCAAAATCCTGAAAAAGGAGCCTAAGCTAATGCCCATTCAATTATCCATTCAAGAGTTAACCAAGCGCTTCAAGACAGGAGACGGAGTCAAAGGCATTTCACTTGACGTGATGAAGGGAGAGCTGGTGACACTGCTGGGACCTTCCGGCTGTGGTAAAACAACTGTGCTTCGCTCCATTGGCGGTTTTTTGGACCCGGACAGTGGCGACATTCAGATTCAGGGTAAAAGCGTACTCAAGCTGCCGCCCGAAAAACGTCCGACGGCTATGGTGTTCCAAAGCTATAATTTGTGGCCGCATATGACCGTGTATGACAACCTGGCTTTCGGGTTGAAGATTCGAAAGGTGAAGAAGACAGAAATTGACCGTCAGGTGAAGGAAGCGCTAGCGCTGGTTCGGCTAGAGAGCGCAGAGCGTAAAACGCCGGGACAGCTCTCGGGAGGTCAGCAGCAGCGGGTAGCACTCGCTCGGGCTTTGCTGCTAAAGCCTGATGTATTGCTGCTGGACGAGCCTTTTTCCGCGCTTGATGCCAAATTGCGCATGGAGATGAGAGAGGAGCTGCGTGATATTCAGACCCAGACAGGAATGACGATGGTGTTCGTCACCCATGATCAGGAGGAGGCGCTGTCCATTTCCGACCGAATCGTCGTTATGAATGCGGGCCGGATTGAGCAACTTTCTTCGCCGCAGGAGATTTATGACAAGCCACAGTCCCTTTTTGTAGCGGGTTTTATTGGCCGTATCAATTTATTAAAGGGGGTGAGCACAGGTCGCAGTGTCTCTGTGAGCGGAATACCGTTTGCACAAGAGCATGAATACACAGGTGAATCCATGGTTGGTGTAAGACCAGAGGATATTGTTCTGACGACGGAAGAAAATGGTTCTCTAGCCGGAACAATCAGACAAGTGATGATTCTAGGGCATTATGCGGAAGTTTCGCTGGATAGCGGTACCCATCATCTGAAAATGTTTGTGCCGCGTGAACGAGCGGCCGAGCTGCGCAGTGGAGAGCACATCAGATTCAGCTTCAGTAAAATAGTTACTTTTCCAGCAGCACAGTGAAGATTCACGATCAACCTCTATATCGCATCAATGTCCGTCACGAACGCATCATCTGATGATGCTGCGAACTTGTGCAACTATCTAAAGGAGGCAACAACGTGTTTGGGAAAAAGAATATGGGTCTGGTTTTGGCAGGGGTACTTAGTTTATCGTTGTTGGCTGGTTGTGGTAACGGCGGTAATGCCGCCACGGCTACAGGGGAAGCCAAGTCTACAAAAGCGGGGGCCGCTACGGGAACGACGGAAATTTCCTTGTACACTGGAGGGTCTCTGAACGTCAAAGAGCTGTGGGAAACGTTAATCAAGGACTTTGAAGCTAAAAATGATCACGTTAAGGTCAAACTGGTGTATTTGCCAGCAGGGACCGGAGGCGCATCTACACTGGATCGCCTGATTGCAGCCAAGAAAAGCGGGCAAACCGATACAGATATCGACCTGTACGAAGGCAGTCTGGATGACATCACCAAGGGGGTAGGCGAGAAACTGTGGGAAACGGTTGACGCTGCCAAGGTTCCAAATTTGAAGAATGTTGATGAAACATATCTCAAGCAAGTCAACAATCAGGCCATTCCATATCGTGCCTCTTCGGTTGTCCTTGCCTATAACAGTGCAAAAGTAGCGACGCCTCCGAAAACAGCCGACGAGCTGTACACGTGGATTCGCCAGCATCCAGGCAAGTTTGCTTATAACGATCCGTCTACGGGTGGGTCAGGCAGCTCGTTTGTGAACACGGTGATCTATAATTTCCTTCCGCCAGAGGCGATGAACAGTGATGATCCGGCAAATATGAAGAAATGGGATCAAGGCTTCTCACTGCTTAAGGAGCTGGGCCCTTCAATGTACCAAAAAGGAGTCTATCCTAAGAAGAACCAAGGCACGCTTGATATTTTGGCGAGTGGAGAGGTTGATATGGTTCCAGCCTGGTCTGATATGGCGCTCGAGCAGCTGGCTAAAGGGCTACTTCCAGACACGGTGAAGCTGACACAGATCGATCCTGCTTTTACAGGGGGACCCTCTTATCTGATGGTTCCTTCGCTCTCCTCCAAAAAAGAAGCCACTCAGGAATTCTTGAATTATATACTGACGCCTGAAGCGCAAACGGTGGTTATTAATAAAATGTACGGCTACCCGGGGATTAAGTGGAATCTGATGCCAACGGAGCTGCAGGAGAAATTCAACAGTGTATCTTCTGGATACCGCAGCTTTAACAGCGGAGAGCTTCAGCAGGAAATTTACAAACGCTGGCAAAGTGAAGTAGCGGGCGGTTGATCATGAGTTCATTGTCCAAAAGGGGGATGCTGGGGCTTGCCCTGGTCATCCCGTCTTTTCTCATTTTGCTGGTCGTCGTTATTATTCCGATTCTTTATGCCGTGAAGGAAAGCTTGATTGATCAATATGGAACGGGCTACGGGCTGGCCAACTATATTCGGCTGTTCACGGAACCTGCCATGCGTAGAAATATCATGTATACCATTAGTGTCACGCTAGTCTCGACGGCCCTTACTCTGGTCATCAGCTATGCTTTGGCGATTTATCTGAGATTCGGCAAAGGGGTTGTCGTGAAGTGGATAGGCCGGTTGTATTTTATTCCGATGTTTGTTCCCGGTGTAATTGCAACGTATGCGATCATTACCATGTATGGCAATCACGGTTGGGCTGCACGTCTTTTGCTGCCGCTTGGAATTGAAACGATCCCGAGGATTATTTATGACTACAAGGGTCTGGTGCTGGCTAATTTGTGGTTCAACATTCCGTTCGCAACCATGCTGCTCAGCTCGGCACTTGCCAGCATTCCAAACGCTGTCGTCGAAAGTGCCAGAGATGCTGGAGCCAGCACGATGCAGCTGTTTGGTCGCTTTATTTTACCCCTTTCCTATAAAACGATGTGGGTTGCGGTGACCTTCATTTTCATGGGAATCATGGGCAGCTTTACGGCTCCCTTCCTGATCGATGCCAACTCACCACAAGTGTTGGGTGTTGCGATGCAGCAGGTGTTTTCCAGCTATCAGGAGACGCATACGGCCAGCGCAATGGCAGTATTTATGTTTTTACTGTGTTCTTTTATGGGCTACTTTTATATTCGGACAATGGTGAAGGATGCGGATGCCAGCTAGACTGCCGTCATACACTAAGGAGGTTACAGGGATGAATAGCCAAGCAGAGGTACAAATTACCGGGTTTAGTGGGCGAGTGTGGGAAAAGGATTTGCTGGATTGCGGTTATCGGATTGCCTTACACAAAGCGGAGGTTGAGCTCAGCCCGGGAAACGGGTTCCGGTTTAGGTTCTCCATGCCAGAAGACGGATACGCGGAGCTTGATCTGTTCGCCAGATCAGACAGTGACTGGGCTGCGACAGATCGAGAATCTGCCTTCGTACGCCTCTACCTAAATGAAGCCTATAATCAGGATGTCATTTTGTACTATGGCAGCAGTCAGGGAGTGTATACCCGTTTGTTGGGATACCTAAAAGAAGGCGATTACGAGGTCTATGCTGAATTCCGCGAACTGGAATCGGCTCCGCTTGTATCTCGAGCATGGATTGACGGGGTTGAACTGCGCTGCGTGGCTGATTCCTCTCCAAGATCACTGATTTATCGCCATACCCCGCTTTTATATGGCCGCAATCTGTCACATCCCTATGAGAATCGCTTTACGGATACACCACTTGTTTTGTTCTATTCCATAGAAGTGAACGAGGGGAAGACGGTCATCGAATACCAGATGATGTTCAGCCATGAAGATGAGGGAACGCCCGCGCCGCTGCTTATGAGCAAATGGGGAAGAACCACCGATATCGAATGGATGTACCGCGTCGAGCTAGATGCAGGGGGCAATGTTCTGGAAGCTGTTTTCCAGGGGGCACATCATATTACGACTGCGTTTAATGGCAGTTATGATCTGGGTGGCCATCCTGTTCTCCAATCCGCAACAACCAATGGAAACTTTAAGGATGACATTTCATCGGACTATCGTTTTATGCTGCCGCCTGCTTTCCAGTGGAAACCAGAGGAAGAGCCGCGTGAGGCGGTCATGAGCCGTTTTCCTTTTGCCTATCAGGTCACTGGGTGGGAGATGGAACGTCAGCAGGAGCTGGAAATGCCGTCACAAGCGTCTTCCATTGCACTTGCACACCAGCGTAGCTATGTGTTTATCCAGACTTCCAAACGTCCCTTACGGGATTCAGGCAGAGAATCGTCTCCAGGATTCAGGCCGGGCTTCAATCGGCGCGAGGAAGATGCATGCGTCGATATCCAGCTTCGTCTTCACGGCTCGGAGCAGTGGGATTCATCATGCCACCATGATCTGAGACTCGGGGAGTTTAGAGCCGCTTATGAGGGGGCAGAGTCACATTTTTCTACCACGGTCAAGCTATCTGGAGAGGCTGTGCTTGAGGATATAGCTGAAATTAGAGCCGTATTGCTGGAAGGCGGTGCGGATAGCATGGAAGTGGCTGGACTGTGTGCCTTTACGTTAAACGAGGATAATCTCCCGCAGTTTCCAGGTATTCATACAGACCGGGTGATTGAGCTGACGCGGCTTCAACCCGTAGGTGTTTTATGGACAGCCGACAAAGACGTGTCGGGTGATGAAGGACATCCTGTGAATGATATGGTGAAGCAAGTTGTAAATGAACCGTCCAGCAAGGATGGGCAGTCATGAGCAGACTACTGTATGTGGAAGGAACGGTCGACAGGACCTGCACCCAGAGCCATATTACGTACTCCTTCCATATTCCGCAGCCGACTGAAACGATTCGTATTCACTTCTCTTACACGCCCAAGTTATTGGAGGATCAAGAGCAAGCACGAGGAATCATTGAGGAAAGCATGTGCAAATACGGATACGACGAGCCGGGGCATTCATCCGATCTATGGAAGAAGTATATACCGCTGCAAAATTTATTAACGCTGTCTGTCGATGATCCTGTCCGTCACCGGGGAAATGCGCACCGTCCCGAGATGCAGCAGGAGCATTGGCTCGGTTCGTCTGCGGCTTCGCCGGGGTTCCTTGCAGGAGATCATCCGGCGGGCATGTGGCGGATTACGGTCAGTCTGCATGCCGTTGTGACCGAGACGCTTGCCTACCAAATTCATGTATTGGGGGAGGAAGCAGCATATGCTTAAATGGATTCCAGCTGAGCTTCACACCCATACGCTTCACAGCGACGGCAAGCACACGCTGGAGGAGCTTGTTCAAAGCGCAGTGGATCTGGGACTTGAATGCATCGCTATGACGGATCACAACACGCAATCGGCACTTGCGGATCAGGAAGGGGTTCAGCGGCAGTTCGGTCTCCCGATCATTTCAGGGATGGAGTGGACGACCTTTTACGGGCATATGCTGACGCTTGGGGTTGACCGCTTTATCGACTGGCGTGTGCTGGGGCCAGATGACATTCATGAGGGGATTCGGCAGGTGCATGAGCAGGGAGGCATTGCAGGGATTGCCCATCCGTTCAGGATCGGAAGTCCGATCTGTACGGGGTGCTTTTGGGAGTACACGATTCAGGATTGGCACGAGGTGGATTATATAGAGGTCTGGTCAACGCTGATGCCATCTATTAAGCGGGATAGCCAGCGGGCGTTTGCCATGTGGACCGATTTGTTGAATCAGGGGTATCGCATCACTGCCGTAAGCGGTCGGGACTGGCATGTATCTAAACCGGATGATTCACTTCCGGCTGTTACATATCTGGGAGTTCATGATGAAGCAGAAGAGCGAGAAGGTTTAGAAGGCCGGGCAGTTGAGGCGATTCGCCACGGTTCAGTGTCAGTTACGATGGGACCGCTACTGACGATGTGGGCGCAGATTAAGGGCAGAGAACATCGTTATCACATCGGCGAATGTATAGAGCTGACTGTAGAGGATCCACTATCTGTGACGGTTCAATTGGATGTAGAAGGAAGAGCAGCCCATTATAATCTCAAGCCTCAGAATCTTCGTCTTCTGCTGACAAGTAGTCAAGGCATATGCTCGGAGATTCAGATCCCTGCCCAAACAGGAGAATATACGCTGTCATTGCAAGACCCGCTAGGAAAGGGCTGGATACGAGCGGAGCTTTACGGCTGCATGGAAGACTGCGTGATGATGATTGCTTTTACGAATCCGATTTATATGGCTTAACACAATAGAAAGGCTGGGCTTCGGACGGTGTCAACAAAACAAGAGAACATCAAGCAGCGTATAGAAGAATATATGAAGGTTAATCAAATGGGTCCGGGGGATCGTCTGCCGTCGGAAACTGCACTTTCCCAATCGTTTCGTGTCTCGCGTACGACGCTACGGGGAGCTATTCGCCAACTGGAATCGGAAGGTAAGCTACTAGTAAAACACGGGAGTGGCACGTTTGCGACTTGCCCGCTGCCGAGTATTCCAAGCTCGCTGGACCGCCTGTACAGCATCGGTGACATGATTCGTTCGGCAGGGCTACGGGAAGACGAGCAGCTGGAATCCATTCAGAGAATTTCGGTTTGTCCTCCTGATATTGCCGAACAGATGAGATTTTCCGAGAATGAGCCCATGATTGCTCTAGAGCGTACACGTACTGCCAACGGAGAGGCTGTAGCCCACTCTATAAACTGGATGCCAGAGAAATTAGCCGCTCCCATTTTGGAAGATGACTCTTTTTCAGGCTCGCTTTTTCAGAGTCTTGAGTTCAAGGCGGGGGTACGAATTGTTGGAGCCTATTCCGAGCTTACCGTTCCAAACTATGACGACGCACATATGACACGTCTGCTGAAGCATCCGCAGGCTACGGTATTACTATTGAAGCAGCTTCACTATGATGAAATGAACAGGCAGGTGCTGTATTCCCTCGATTATGTCCGCAGTGACATTTTTCGTTTCTGGGTGCGTCGTACACGCTAATTCAATTAGAATGTGGCATCTCCTATTGAATGGTGCTAGTTTTACATATTTCATGGGTTAAAAATCGTCATATCTCGTCAATACTGATCTATATGCACTTCATGATGATACACACATGGCAGGATGCGTATAAGGAGGTAACGGGATATGAGGTGGCTTGGATGGCTGCTCAAAAAAGGAATGACGGTCGTGTTGGTTAGCGCACTAACGCTGGCAGTGACAGGTGTAGTCGTTAATGCTTATGTTCAATCGCTGCTACGGCAGTTTAACATTCAGCTTGATCAACAGCCCATATGGGGATTGGGTTGGCTAAAAGGCAGCGCGGGCACTGACCCAAGCACAGACACGGGGAAGAACAAGACGACAGGAAGTGGCTCGGGAAGTGTAACACCGCCTGATGATGCGTTGCCTGTCATGGGACAGGGCTTAGAAGAAAGCGGAAGTGAGGCAGGTGGCGCAGCCAATGGCAAGGTATCTCAGGAGGGGGCTGCGTCGGCCGGAACATCAGGCAACGAGTCACGGAAGCAGGCAGAAGGTACAACTACACCCGAAACGAGTATTGAAGGCCATGATTTAGTGATTACGCCCGACCATTTGACAGAGAAGAAGAACAACTTACCGGCTGCACAGAAACAGGAAATTTTTGCGATTCTGATGAATAAGCTGCCGCCGGAGGAGATGCAGAAAATATCAGCCGCGATGGAAGGCGGTCTCACTGAGCAGGAGCTTCAGGATATTCAGCAGGTGCTTGCGAAGTATTTGACCAAAGAGGAATATAACAAGCTGATGGCTTTGCTTAAATAAGTATTTTACAAAAATCCAATAAGCGACTTCCAATGAACAAGATATAGAGCGAAATGGGTTAGTTTGTCTAGATGAATTCATGGGCAATGCTTATGCTCAAAATAGGATTGTAGAATCCGCGCCATGCGCGGATTTTTTTGCGTGTCAGGAAGTAATTGGGGTGTAGTTGAATTCTTTGTAAAGGCTATGTTAAAGTAAACAGTGTTGTGAAAAGGTTAAATTTTTGAAACCTTTTACGCAACTATGCAATGATAGATAGCGACTAATATCATAGATGCTTGTGAATACAGGCTAAATTCATAGTGTGAAAGACCAATAAAGAACGCATTTATATAGAGATAAGATATGCTGAAAAGGAGAGAGTCATGAAGGTTTTGAAGGAGCAGGATTCACCAGACAGCAGGAATGCAGCTTCCAACGTTGCAGACAAGTCTGCTGTAGAAACGGGGAAATTAGCAAAGTGGTGGAACGGTCGAAGAAAATGGCTGGGCTGGACGGCAGGCGGTGTGGTGATTGCAGGCAGTCTTATTTTTGCAAGTAATCAGTATGTCGGGGCTAACACAGTTCCTTATTATAAAGTGTATGTAAAGGGCGTCGAGGTCGGAAATATCTTGAATGAGCAACAACTTAAACAGCTATACGCAACGAAGAGCAAACAGTATAAGGATAAGTATCCCGGCGTGGATATGGTGCTCAATACGAACGCGGTAACGACAGATATTGAGAAGGCATATAAAGCGGATATTGACAGCGCAGCTACGCTGAAGAAGCTGGATGGTATGCTGACAGCGTATGCCAAAGGGGTAGAAGTGAAGGTCAACGGACAGACGGTTGGTATTGTAAAGGACAAAGCGACTGCACAGGCGGCTTTAAAGCAAGTACAGAAGAAGTACACACCTGTGGGTGAGGGTACATCTACAGGCATCAAGGGGCTGGTTCGCAAAACATCCGTGGGCAGCAGCCATACGAGTGCTAGTACTAAAACCCCTAAAGCATGGCTGGAGTCTGCCAGTATCCGTGAGAAAATCGCGTACGAGCCTGTGAAAGCAGACCCGAACAAGGTGCTGACGGAGACTGAGGCAGTCAAAGTGTTGACTGAGGGGCGTGAGGCTCCTATCACGTATACAGTGCAAGAAGGCGATTCTCTGTCGTCGATTGCAACTAAATTTAATATGACCGCTTGGGAGATTAAGCAGAACAATCCCGGCTCGCGTGAGCTGTACTTGCAAATTGGGGACGAATTGAAGCTTACTGCTCCAAAGGCTCCGGTTACGGTGCGAACAGTAGAGAAGGTCGTCGAACAGATTGCCATCGAGCCTGAGGTTGAGATTCGCCAGAGCGATGAACTGAAGGCAGGAGTTACTAAAGTGGTCCGACCGGGACAAGCAGGTCTTAAAGAGATGGACTATCGTTTGACCAAGGAGAACGGTGAGGTCGTGCAAGAGGAATGGCTCGGTCAAAAGGTGCTACAGCCGTCTATTACTGAGGTGGTTCTTAGAGGAACGAAGGTTGTGGGAGAAGGCTCAGGACAGTTCGCTTGGCCGGTGTCCGGGGCATCGATGTCGAGTAGCTTTGGCGCACGCTGGGGACGTATGCATGAGGGTGTGGACTTGGTCGGTAGTGCTGACATTCACGCATCAGATGAAGGCGTAGTATCATTTGCAGGTCAGCAGAATGGGTATGGAAATGTCATTATGATTGATCATGGCAACGGCTACCAAACCGTGTACGGGCATTTGAGCAGCATTGGCGTTCATGTAGGACAGGTGGTTCAGCAAGGCGAGTCGATCGGGGTCATGGGGAACACAGGACGCTCGACCGGAACGCATCTGCATTTTGAAATTCGTAAAGATAATACGCCACGCAATCCAATGACGTATTTAAGATAGGTTGGATGTTTATATCGAGAGGTACATGATTTATGAGGATCAAGGGGAAAGACCATGTTTTTCTGCATGCTTAACAGTAGGTGCAGGCATGGTTTTTTTCTGCGTAAAGAAAAGGGTCTGGAGAAGTAATGGAATGGCACACAGGTATGATAGAATAGAATAAACATCTTATAGGTACTGACAAACGAAAATTAATTATAGATTATGATCCGTGAGAAGAGGTGAACGCTGTATGCAGGGAACGATTCTGGTAGTGGATGATGAGCAGCCCATCGCTGATATTTTGAAATTTAATTTAGAAAAAGAGGGCTATCAGGTGATTTGCGCCTTCGATGGAATCAGCGCGGTGGATATTGCGGTCAAGCAGCAGCCTGATCTGATCCTGCTGGACCTGATGTTGCCGGGCATGGACGGCATGGACGTATGCCGCGAGGTGCGCGGACATCAGCTCCAGACGCCGATTATTATGCTGACCGCTAAGGACGGCGAAATCGACAAAGTGCTGGGGCTGGAGCTGGGCGCGGACGATTATGTAACAAAGCCGTTCAGCACGCGGGAATTGCTGGCACGAGTGAAGGCACAGATGCGCAGACAGCAACGCGGCGGGGCAGGCGCGTCGGAAAGCCGACCGCAGGAAGATAAGCAGGGGCTGCGTGTGGGCGACCTCTTTTTTGATACGGATATGTATACAGCTTACAAAAACGGAACACCGCTTGACCTGACGCACCGCGAATATGAGCTATTGCACTATATGGCGAAGAATGCTGGAAAGGTCATGACGCGAGAGCATTTACTCCAGGCGGTGTGGGGCTTCGAATACTACGGGGATGTGCGGACAGTGGATGTGACCATTCGGAGGTTGCGCGAGAAGATTGAGGAGAATCCGAGCAAGCCGGAGACCATCCTGACACGCCGTGGCCTTGGATATATCGTGAGCGGGGGCAAAGGTGGCCTGCGGGCATGAAATGGCTGTCTTTCTTTCGTACCATTCATGCAAAGCTGATTATTATCTATGTGCTACTGATCTTGGTGGCTATGCAGCTGATAGGGGTTTATTTTGTCAGCTCGATGAAGAACTCCCTCACGAGTAATTTTACGCAGGATTTGCAAGCACGGGCGGAGATGCTGTCCGTGCTTGCGGAGCAGGATCTGAGTGGCAGCGACGGCAAAATGGAAGAGGACAGCGTGGAAAGTCTACGTGCACGCGTGAATAATTTATTCGATTTCAGCGGCGCGGAAATTCAGGTGCTGGATGCCAGCGGGAAAGTATTAATTACTTCCCAAGGTTCACACGCCGATTATGTCGGACGCAAAAATACGCAGACAGTAGTCAGCCGCGCACTCCAAGGAATCCGAGATAACGAGGAATACATGGTGGACGAAGATAATGTCCGCAAGAAGGTCGTCGCCAAGCCCGTTATCAGCCAAGGCAAGATTGTCGGCGCGGTATACATCGCCGCTTCAATGACCGAGCTCTACGATACGATGAAACGCATTAACAATGTGTTTCTCTCAGGTATGCTCATTGCGCTCGCGTTGACGGCTGTGCTGGGCGTGGTATTGGCCCATACGATTACGCACCCGATCAAGGTAATGACACGCCATGCAACGGAGGTTGCCGAGGGCAAATTCGACCAGCAGATGCCTGTATTTGGTGAAGATGAGATCGGTAGGCTCAGCGTGGCCTTTAACTATATGACAGGCCGTCTGCGTGAGGCACTGTCCCAAAATGAAGAGGAGAAGGAGAAGCTCTCCTCCATCTTGACCAATATGAGCGACGGTGTGGTCGCTACTGATGACAATGGCCGGGTCATTCTGGTCAACCGTCGGGCCAGCGCCATGCTGGGCGTGAACGAGAACGAAATGACCGGCAGGCATATCGCGGTACTGCTGGGGATCGACCCGGAGGAAACCGAGGCCCTGTATAGCGGTTCTTCGGCCTCCACGCTCTTGCAGCTGGAGCCAGCTGGTCAGGATGAACCCATCGTCATCCGTGTGACATTCACGCCGATTCATCGGCGGGAAATTGGCATTACGGGGACGATTGCCGTGCTCCAGGACGTGACGGAGCAGGAGGAGATGGAGACGACACGGCGGGAATTCGTAGCGAATGTATCCCATGAGCTGCGCACTCCGTTGACGACCATCCGCAGCTACGCTGAAGCGCTGGATGACGGCGCGATGGCTGAACCGCAGCTCGCAGAGCGTTTTGTGGGCGTGATCCGCAACGAGACAGAGCGTATGATCCGGTTGGTTACGGATTTGCTGCATCTGTCACGGCTTGATTCCAATGAGGCGCCTTTGCGGATGCAACCTGCCGATGTGATGGAGATGCTGGACGAAGTCGCAGATCGGTTTTCTTTTCAAATGAAGCAAAAACACATTCGCTCAGGGATGTTCGTAGAGCAGGGAATCGGTAAAGTCGTGATCGACCGGGACCAAATTGAGCAGGTGCTGGACAACCTGATGTCCAATGCGCTGAAATATACGCCAGATGGCGGAAGTATTCGGATCGAAGCTCGCCGCAACAGTGAGGGAATGCTGTCCATTTCGGTACAAGACACCGGAATTGGTATTCCCAAAAAAGACTTGGACCGGATTTTTGAACGGTTTTATCGTGTAGACAAGGCGAGATCGCGCAATATGGGCGGCACGGGACTGGGACTGTCGATTGCCCGGGAAATTGTAAAGGCGCATGGGGGCCAGATTTTTCTGGAGTCGGAATACGGTCAGGGAACCTGTACGACCTTTACGCTACCCATGTCGAGTGAAGGGAGGGAAGCACAGTGAAGGAACGTTTGAAGTCCTGGACGCTTATTTTGCTGGTTGCTTCCAGCCTGGTACAGACTTATTTTTTAATTTACCGCCTTCCAGGCAGTGATTCTGTACTCACTTCAGAAACGAACTATGTCAAAACCGAAAGCATGGGGCAGGAGGAAAAGATTGAGAACCTCGTGTTTCCTGATAAAATGCTAATTCACCAAGGTGAGAAGAAGCATACCGTTTTTTATCCGGGTGTTACTTTTTACGATTTAATTTATACACGGCTGGAAAGCCGAAGCTTTAACAACTTTCAACGTCGAAGTATTCAATCGGCGGACTGGGCACAGATTCGCAGCGAAAACGAAGGCATCGAATTATCCTTTTCAGGCGGAGTCCCGGTTTCATTACTGGAGCGGGTTATGCGTCTGACGCCGGATTCGGTGTTTCAGGGAGAGACGATTAACCGCATTTGGATCTATATAGACGAAAAGAATGCCAAGCCACACGCGCTCTTTTTCAGTGCCAGAGGCGATGTGGTGTATGAGGCGAACCAGTTCGATATGACAGTAGAGGACATCCGCCAGCATGTGAATTTCGGTAAAAATGCCCCGTTGTACGAGCTGGTGAATAATCAGTACTACATTCCCGTGGATGATCTGGAAACTACGCAGCCTGTAGTGCATGCTGGATTGTTTACGACAGAGCAAATGCAGCGGAATTTGTTTTTCGATCCGGGGATTACGCGTAATATTCAGGAGAAGGACGGCTCCCAAATTTATACGGATAGCAAACGTAGTCTGCAAATCAAGCAGGAGCAACGTTGGATGAGCTATACCGATCCGAGTGCGCCAGGAGCGGGTGGAAGCAGCCCGATTAGGGATGTGCTGGCCGCAGTTGATTTTGTGAATCAGCATGGCGGTTGGGATGCTTCGTATCAGCTGAAATTGAGGAGCAGTGATGAAAATCGTACATCTGTGATGTTTCAGCAGTATTATGGTGCTTATCCAGTGCTCGACACACCATCGTTCCGCTTTGGTACGATTTCGCTGCAAATCCAGCAGGAAACGGCTTCTGTCTATGAACGTTCGTTGCTGTATCTCAAGGGAGGAGAGCAATCCTCGAAGAAGGTTATGCTGCCGGGCGGCGAGCCTTTGAAGAAGCAACTGGAGACTGTAGGCAAAGGGAAGACGATTCGGGATCTGACTCCCGTATATCAACCGGAGCTGACCAATGATGGATTGAAGCTTGCTCCTGAATGGCGCGTTTCGTTCGGTGACGGTTCTGTTGCAGAAATTCTTGCTGTTCCTGTAACGACAGCATCCAACACAACACAAACGAAGCCAGACCGGGAGACAAAGAGGTGACAGGAAGGGGGAACGGGAATGGATTGGAGCCGCGCCAAAAACGTATTGATCTGTACATTTTTGCTGCTCAATGTGGTATTGGGTTACCAATTGTGGCATGATGCGCAGGAAACGGCAGGGCCGAGTCTGGATTTTACTTCATTGGATGAAAATACGCAGCGTTTAATGGAAGAGAAAAGCATTCAGGTGCTGGCTCCGATTCCCGGCGATACCCCGCAGCTGCCTAAACTCTCTTACACATACGTTCATAGTGGAGAAAAGGATGATCGTGTGCAGCTGGTGAAGCCGGTGGACAGCAAACTGGTATTCACTCATGATGCGTTAGTTGAGGCATTGGAGCCACAAATCAAGGATATCGATAACTTTCAGTACGATCCACTGGATGTTCAGGAGGAATTGGCATCCGGACAAGCAGATGCTTTTGTTCTTCATCCGCTGGTTCAGGGCAAGTGGCCGCTATTTAATGTGAAGTTGGCTCTGTTTTACAGCAATCAGAAAATTACAGGGTATCGCAAAATTAAGGTTGAGCTCCAGCCTTCGGATGAGGCAAAGAAAATGCTGCCTGCGTCCAAAGCACTGGCAAGGCTGATCGATGGCTATTTGCCGCGTGATACGATTGTGAAGGATATCCGACTCGGTTATTACGGACAGACCTTTAACTCCGATAGTCAGGTGGCTGCCCCCGTGTGGCGGTTTATGCTGGACAACGGGAAAGGTGTGTATTATGTGCAGATGAACGGAGATGTCATTAGTCCAAAGACAGAACATATAGAAGGGTCTTGAACAGATATGGGGATTTCATTTACCGTGCTGTCGAGCGGTTCGACCGGCAACGCTACCGTTGTGCGGAACGAAGACACGACATTGCTCATCGATGCAGGTCTCAGTGCGAAGCGTATTGACGAATTGCTGAAAGAACGCGATCTGAGCGGAGAAGAGTTGGATGGTATTTTGGTCACGCATGAGCATTCCGATCATGTTAAAGGACTAGGCGCCATGGCGCGTAAATATAATTTACCTATATATGCTAACGAGAAGACATGGTTTGCCATCAGCAATGCTGTTGGGCAAATTGCAGACGATAACCGTAGAATATTGGAGACAGGCGCAACACGAGAATTTGAGTCATTACGCGTGGAGTCTTTTGGTATATCCCATGATGCGGCCGAGCCTGTAGGATATAGCTTTTATGATGGGGCGGAGAAGCTGAGTGTAGCGACCGATCTTGGCTATGTCAGCGACAAAGTGAAACAGGCGATATCAGATGCGGATGTATTGGTGCTGGAGTCTAATCATGATGTGGAAATGCTGCGTATGGGTCGTTATCCGTGGAACATCAAGCGCCGTATTCTCAGCGATATCGGTCATTTATCTAATGAGATGGCGGGCGCGATTCTTAGCGAGCTGCTGACAGGACGGACGAAGCGAACGTATTTGGCACATTTGAGCCGCGACCACAATATGATGGAACTTGCGAAGCTGACTGTGCGTGGGGCGATGGAAGACCGCGGCTGTTTTTACAAGGATAGTGAGTTTCGATTGTGTGATACGTACTATGATCGTCCTACACCTTGGGATAAGGTAAGTGAGCCATAAAGCTGTCCAGCTCGGCGGCTTTGCGTTCTACCTCTTCACGGGTCACTACGCCTTTGTCCACCAGTAGTTCAATCAATGTACTTAGCGCCAGTGTATTGCGGTAATGCTCGTCTTTCAAATCCGCCAGCTTGGCAGCCATGCGAACTTCATCCATAGCCGAACGATGTGAATTCATCATATATTCCTCCTAAAAAATATTTTAGAAATGGCGTGCAATGAGCTTGGTTCTGCCTGTGGTTTTGCTAAGTGCTGTGATACAATAAAGCTAACAACGGAAAGCTTTCTGAAGGAAGGCTCTCATCGAAAGTATAGGCAGCTTTAAGCGGACGGGAACAGGCCAGAACGTCTCTATGAGACGATCATTTTGTAATAGAATAGAAGACTTGTTACTATTGTAGTCCATTGGTTTGGAAATCATTCCTCTTTTTTCCTCTATTCGGAGTCAGATTCGGCGTGTATGCTAATTTATGAGATTCGGTTGCTTAGGAAGGCACCATTTGTGGTGATTAATAAGTAGGCCGGAACGATTGGTTGCTGGATTCCGATGATAAGGGATATTCAATCCATTTGAGATGTTCAACGGAGCAGGTTCTCTGTAGCATAGGTTGGCGCAAGCCCGAATAGCCCTAATTTTTTAGTGAGTGTCGGTGCATGACAACGAAGGGGAGAGGATTAGCATGGGCTTGTTTGAGGACGATTTTTATTCAACGAAGGTATCCACACGTGCGGCTAAAAAAATGGCATTTAAGGCGCGCCGTGGAGGACGGGGACGTTGGCCACACAGGAAGCGTGGAGTAAGTCCGGTGCAAGCTGCTGTCATTAGCGGTGCAGTCAGTGCAGTGATTGCCGTGCTTCTGTTCAGCTTTATTACAGGTCTGCCCTCCACTACAGCGGTAACCGGAGCCAGTCACTATCCCTTGCGGCAAGCAGCGGGTGACCCGTATGACCGGATTGTGCAGGCGGCAGCCAAAGTGCGCCCAGCCGTCGTTAGCATCGTGAATCTGAAAGATGAAGAGGGTAAAAGTACGGAACAATCTGCGCTTGGATCGGGTGTCATTTTCCGAGTGAGTTCGGGCAAAGCCTTCATTATGACGAATAACCATGTGGTCGAAGGATCAGATGATCTGGATATTGTAACGGTAGACGGTGTCAGAAAAGAGGCAAAGCTGATCGGGAAGGATCGCATTAGTGATATCGCGGTACTGGCAGTTGACGATAAAGGCATTAGCACAGTAGCGGATATCGGCGACTCCAGCAAACTTCGTCTGGGTGAAACGGTCATTGCTATTGGCAACCCGCTTGGCTTGGGAGATACGCTTACCTCCGGTATAGTAAGCTATACGAATCGCATCATTCCGATTTCCATTAATCAGGATGGGGTATATGACTGGGAGCAGCATGTCATCCAGACCGATGCGGCGATTAATGAGGGAAACAGCGGCGGCGCGCTGGTCGATCTGGACGGACGTGTGATTGGCATCAATACGATGAAAATCGCTGATACTGGTGTTGAGGGACTTGGTTTCGCTATTCCCGCCAATGAGGTAATGAAAACGGTGAATGAACTGGTTGAGGACGGCAAGATCACCCGCCCTTATCTGGGGGTATACACGGTCGATCTCAATAATGAATATGCACCGCTGGATGAAACTCAGCGCAAGGAGCTCAAGCTGCCGGACAGCGTGAAGAATGGAGCAGTCGTTCTGGAAGCCCACGGTCCTGCCAAAGAGGCTGGCTTGAAGCTGAACGATGTCATTACAACGTTTGATAGCGAACCGATTAACTCTACGCTGGATTTACGTCGCTACTTGTACGATAACAAGAAGATTGGCGATGAGCTGAAAGTTACTTTTTACCGGGCAGGCAAGGAAGAATCGGTGACGTTAAAATTAACAGATAAGCCGGAAGGCTAAGGTTTAATTTATAGGCTTAACTATAAAAGGGCGTTCACCGGCTTAGTTCCGGGAACGCCTTTTTCGGTCTTCTGCTGCGCCTTAGATTAAGATGTCGTTCCCGTTACACGGGTTCCGCTCTTAGTGATCTTGTATGTCACCACATCGCCGCTCCAGAAGTGGAACTTTAGCGTGACTTCACCATCTTTTACACTATTAAAAAATTCAGGCAATAGCTTGATCCCATTGGCATCATAGGCAGGGGAAAAGGTATTGCCAAATTCTTTATAGGGTGTCCAATCCTGTGGACCGGCGTTACCACCATTCGTATACACGGCTTCCATCGTGGCAAGCTGGCTACCACGGAAGTCTGTTGGAATGGTAAAGGCTTGAGTAGTCCCTTCGACAGCACTTAATTTTGGGGTATCATACACGACGACTCTAAAATTCCAGTCTGCCCCCTTGTTAAACTTAGCGGTAATGGCGGCATTCTCCCCATATTTACCGGAAGTGGTCAGGCTGGTGAGCAAGCTGGCTTTGAAGGTTAATATGTCTCCGCTCAGCGTATAGTCGGTGCCCTGTGTTAGTTGCTTGCTGTTAGCACTGAGTGTGTTCAGCTGATTGCCGTTCAGGTTTAAAGTAATCTTGGTATCCTGAGTAGGGGTGCCTTTCTTCAAGTGAATGAGGTCACGGTCTGCATTGGAGGAACGCCCTTTTAGGCTGGCCTTAATAACATTAAAGAGTTCAGGGTCAGACCATTTGTACGTTGTGCGATTAAAATGCTGGCCGTTATCCCAGAGTATGCCTGTTATTTTCTTCTCCTTCATGTAGTAGGTCAGGAACTCGAAGAATTTTAGCTTTTCGCCCTGTTCAATCACGCCTGTATGTTTATCGAAGCCGAGCAGGCCATATTCACCGACAATGACCGGAATCCCCTTGGCTACAAAGGTGTTATAGACGTTATCAAAGGTTTGGATGATATCGTTTTTAGTATCTTTATCAAAAGTAGTATGGCCTGCAATATTTACACTGAAAGGCCAATAACCATAATAGTGGACGGTGGCAATCAGGTTGGGATCGTTCAGCTTGGTTATCGTGTTGTACAGCTCATTGATTTTGGTCTGAGCAGGTGCGGTGTCCAAACCAGGCAGAACAAGGGGACGAGTGGCATTTTTACCGCCAGAAGCACGGACAATTTTGTGGAAGGATATATTCAGTTCCTGGAGCATCTGGTTCATTTTCGCTTCATCCGTAGTCCCTCCTTCGGAGAAACGGGGTTCGTTAATACTTTCGAACATCAGCTTGTTAGGCTGGTCTTTAAAGCGCGGGGCAATTTGTGTCCATAATGCGTTATAGCGAGCTAGCACCTCATCATGTTTGGGCTCCATACTGCTTACCCACGTCCATGAATCATGATGGACATTGATCATGACGTACAGATTGGCATCTAGTGCCCAGCGAACAACCTCTTCCACACGGTTCATGTAGGCAGACTCAACGGTATAGTTCGGTGCTGCTCCAATGTGTTTATCCCAGGTGACCGGGATGCGTATGCTTTTGTACCCTTGGGCAGCAATTTGCTGAATCAACGCCTGGGTAATGCGCGGATTGCCCCAGGCTGTCTCATCCGCGCCGACAGCATCCAGAGAATTTCCTAAATTCCATCCAGGCTGCATGGCTTCTACATACGATTGCATGCTGCTCGCAGCCGCAGCTTGTGGTGCTTGTTCGTCAGATTCGGCAGCAGCGGCGACGGATGCGAACGTAGATAACAATAGAGTGATGGCAAGCGTCAACGACAGCAATGAAACGGGTCTTCGTTTTAACATAACAGGCCCCTTTACAAAGTTATTTTTGAAAGCGCTTTCTAATAAAACACTACCATACTATTTGAATATGGAATACCTGTATAATTTATATAAAAATCATGTGTTAATTAGATATTTTAAATTTGTAAGCGTTATTATTGAAAAAATACAGAAATGAGTGTAGAATCTATGGCCCTACGTGGATTGTAGTATAGCATCGGATTTGTAAATACAAAAGAAAGAAGGAGATGAATATGAATAAGTGGGACACGGAAGAGGCCATTCGACGCTGGGATATGCATGCAGGAAACTTTACGGCCAAGTACACGGAGGAAGGGGATCGGTCTCGCGAAGTCCTGCTGAATCCGGCATTGCAAGCTTGTATGGGGCCCCTTGAGGGCAAAAAAGTGCTGGATGCCGGCTGTGGCGAAGGTTATCTAAGCCGGAAAATGGCCAGGGCGGGTGCTTGGGTAGAGGCTGTCGATTACTCGACAGAGATGCTGAGGCTAGCCAAAGAGCGAACGCCGTCAACGTTGGGAATTACATATCACCATGGCAATCTGGAAAAGCTAGAGATGTTCGGGGACCAGAGCTTTGATCTGATTGTGTCCAATATGGTCATACAGGACTTGGCTCATTATGAGCGGGCGATTGCCAAAATGCAGCGGTTATTAGTTCCAGGAGGCAGCTTTATTTTTTCTATTCTGCATCCGTGCTTTCTGACGCCTCAGAGTGGATGGGTGAAGGACGAGACAGGGAAAAAGCTGTATTGGAAAGTGGATCAATATTTCAACGAAGGCCCTTTGGAGCAAGCGATCCCTTATGATCAGGAAGAAAAGCTTTTGTACTTTCACCGTACGCTGGGCAGCTATGTACAGACCATTGTTGAGGCAGGCTTGTTGTTGGATGGGATGATCGAACCGAAGCCGTCTGCTGACATGCTGGAGAAATATCCCCATTTCCGTGAAGACCTGAACGTCAGTAATTTCCTCATTTTTAAGACCAAACGTCAGGGATAGTGGGCAAGCCCTTTCCTTTCCGCGTCAAGTGTGGTAGAACAAAAGAAGGCAGTTTTGACACACTTACAACAGGAAGAGCTTCAAACGGAAAGGGATGCAACTGGAATGTACGTGGTATGTAAAGAGCATGTGGAACTGGCAATTGATATGTTCGTCGATGAATACGAGGATGCACCGGATGTCGTCGATCTCAAGGAAACGAAATTTTCGGATTGGGACCCTCCAGTGAAGTGCAAGGAATGTGAGAACAAAGCCGAGTTTTTGGTCGTCTAAAAAACAAGCACGGGCGTTTCGGGCAGAAACGTCCTTTTTGTATACCAGGATTTATTGCAAAAACACTCATACATAGAGCTATATTTATCCCTACCACGTACTGAGACAGGAGTGAACGATGGATGGACCCTTTACTGCATTCGTTATTTCGTCCGCTTCAAGTCAATGGAAGTGATTTGTCCACGTATTATATCGAACAAAAGCCGTCTGCCGCGCTGAAAGCTTACGTGGCCTGTTATTGGGAGTCCGGTCCGGCTAATAGGGTGGTAGAGGGGAATCTAGCAGCTTCGTACGAAGAAACCATGGAGCGGGTATTACCTGACGGCTGTACGGATATTCTATTAGAATACGATCCGGTGAATAAGCGTCAGGAACTCTCGTACTGCGGGACATTTACGCAACCATTTGTGTCCGCCAGACAAGCAGGGTCCGAGACACGTATTTTTGCGGTGCGATTTTTTCCGGGCGGGGCACATTATTTTCACGGGATGCCGACTCACTTGTTTACAGGCGGTAATTATCGCTTGGAAGATCTCTGGCCCGAAAGCATCACCATCATAGGTGAGCGCATTATGGAAGCGCAGAATTTCAATGAACGGATGCGCATAATGGATAAGTATCTTAACCAGCTTCTGCTGCGCCAACGCACGAACGATTGTGACCTGATGAAAAACTTGCTGCATCGCATCTTTGTGAGCGATGGGAGTGTGGGGGTTAAGGAGCTTGCGGAGCGTGAGGCGATCAGTGAAAGGCAGATCAATCGTAAGTTTGGACAATGGATCGGAATCAGCCCGAAAAAGTTCAGTGAAGTCGTCCGCTTCCAGAGCGTTCTGCACAGCATCCAAAGCGGCGGGGGGCTGGATTGGACGGAGCTGGCATTGAAGCATAGCTTTTTCGATCAGGCGCATCTGATCCGCGATTTTCGCAGGTTTTATGGAGATTCTCCACTTACCGCGGCTAAGGATTTACGGAAGTTGTCCGATTTTTACAATACACGCCCAGAGGCTTCGGCTATACTGAAAATATGAACAAGAATGGCAAAGGAGAGATGAAAATATGAGTGGAACGCTGCAAGTTCGCGATCATTTGCTGAATGAGCTGGAGACGGGAGTACGGACGGGGGAAGCCTTGATCCGTAAAATACGCCCAGAGGATTGGGGCTTTCGCCCACAGGATAATTTCCGCTCATTGCTGGAGTTAGTACATCACTTTGTACTTATCCCAGCTTCGGACCTTGCGATCATGCAGGAGAAGTCTGAGGGTGAAGTGGGAAGCATTGAAAGCAGCCTGTCCGGGGTGGAAGATCCCGAGCGCTTGGCTGTGACTTTCAGGCAGAATTTTGAGGCTTATAAGGCTTACATTCTTTCACTCAGCGAAGACGATTATCTGAACCGTTCGACGAAAGCTTTCTATATGGAGCATGGACATTTGCAGGTTCAATGGCAGATTGAGATCTTGACCCACGTATTCCATCATCGTTCGCAGATTTATAATTATCTGAAGCAACTGGGACATGAAGTGAGCTTTTTTATGTTGTATGCTTGAGTATCTTTTATAAAACGTTTGGAGGGCACCTGTGCGGTGCTCTTTTTTTGTATTATTTAAGGCCTTTATAGGATGGCATGACTTACTTGAACGCACGTGAAACTTCTTTACTAACTCGTCTGAGAATGCCGATTTGCTCCTCATTCAATCTGCTGGTCAACGCTACAAACTCATCTATTGCCTCTTGCCGAATCGTTTCGTCTTTAGTCATATGTTCTTTGGAAAACATTAATTCACTGATAGACACGTTTAAGGCAGTTAACACTTTCTCCAAGGTATCAATCGAAAAGTTCCTTTCGCCACGCTCTACCGATCCGATATATGCATCATCTAATCCTGAAAGTTCCGCAAGTTGTTGCTGTGTTAATCCCTTAGCTTTCCGAATCGTTCTAATTCTTTCCCCAACCGAATTCCGTAATTTTGTCATATTAACCACCTCATAACAAGCTTATGGAAGATGAAGTGTAGAAGTCAGGTAGAAAAAATTGTTCAATTCTTTTTTTGTTGTAACTCGACTAAACCAACAATATTTTTAGTTATAGTAGTAAGAATTTCGAGCTCTGTTGTTTCTCTTGAATTTATGAGTAACATAAGTTCATTTATGATTTGTTTTCGATCTGTATTTTCATCGAATTGAAAAAGTTCAAAGGGTGGAACCTTTAATGCTAGAATTATTTTTTCCAACGTCTCCAATGAAATATTTCGATCTCCACGTTCTACTCCACCAATATAACTGTAATGAAGTCCTGCTGCTTCTGCCAGTTGTTCCTGTGTCCATCCTTTAGCTTTTCTTAGTTCTCGTATTCGGTTTCCGACACTTTCTGGTAAACTCATGTAATCACCTCCACTTAAGGTTAGAAGAGGAGAGAATATCGTTACAGACCATCTTATACAAAATAAATACATATAAAACTGTACTCTTAAGTACTTTTTATATTGACCTCCTTTTTCACTTTCTATACAATTGGTTCTAAATGGAAACATAAGGAGGAGCTACTCTTGAGAACTTCTATCCTGAAATCACTCAAACCGGACATCATTGTTGAAATGTTAGAGATGGCTGTGACTTTTGAAAATTGGAAGAAGGTGATGGAAACGGCAGATATTTTGTACCAATGTGTACAGCGTATCTATGAAGAACGACAGTATCATAAAGCAATGGAATTACCCATTCCGCATGTCCATTTAGAACGTCCATTGGTATATTATTTTGGGCTCAGTCACCTGATGTGTGGAATGGCTCACCAGAACCAGGGTACATATGAGCAGGCAAGGGAGTGCATCTATAAGTATGCTGAGCTGGGGTGGATGGAGGATCTAAAGGAAGAAGATAATCAGGTTGTCGAGGAGTTCAGGTTTTTAGCCAAAACTAATTTATATGCAGTAGAAATTTTGTCTGGAAATATAGAGCTTGTCGAGGAATACGTAGCCTTTTTACAGGATAATCTAGAGGAAATATTACCGGGGCTGAATACCGTATTACAGGCAGCGCTTATGTATCATTTGGATGTAGAGGATATTTTACATACGTTTGCAGAGCAGATTGATGAATTCGGGAGTTATGAAGACGCAGAGAACATATCTTACTATTATAGCTACTGCTATCACTTGGCTTTGTACTATCGGGAGTACGATAGATTACAGGATGCAGTGGGACTTACTTTGCAGGCGATGCAACTAGCCGATCAGTCGGGCAATGATGGTCAATTTAAGAAATGTACAGCATTGTTTGAATCACTGCGTGAGTCAGCGACTACGGAACAAATCAGCCAATACCGACAGATGCTAATGCAGAGTCTTGATGAATACGAAACGGATAGGCATTTCATTGTGAAGAGCGTAATGGATAATCCGCTATGACCTGAACAGGGAATAGGCTCGTAGCGGAGAGGAAATAGATAGGTAAGAGACGTTTCAGGTGCTAAAATAACTATGTTAAGGGTATCTTTTCATGTTAGGGATCGTAAATGCGATTTTACATTATTATTCGACATAGATAGGGGTATGGAATTTGTTTATTCAGCTTATAGGTGTTGGCAAGTTAAAAGAGAAGTATTTGGTCATGGGAATTCAGGAATACGCTAAACGGCTGGGCCCGTACATTAAGTTTCAAATGATCGAAGTAGCCGATGAAAAGGCTCCTGATACACTGAGCGAGGCGGAGGTTCGACAGGTCAAGGAGCGAGAGGGCGAGCGTATTCTTACTCATGTGAAAAGCGAAGCACACGTGATTGTGCTCGCCATTGACGGCAAACTGTGGAGCTCGGAAGAACTCGCAGAGGAATTGGACAAGCTCGGCACCTACGGTACAAGCCATGTTGTCTTCGTCATTGGCGGCAGTCATGGTCTCTCTGACGAAGTCCTCCGTCGCGCTCAGCAGAAGCTGAGCTTCGGAAGGATGACTTTGCCACATCAGCTGATGCGGTTGGTGCTGGTGGAACAGATTTACCGGGCGGTGAAGATTAATCGGGGTGAACCGTATCATAAGTAGGGTAAAGCAGAGAATGCAGTTAATATTGGGATCGCGTGGATTAATAAGTTGTTGTGGGTAAAGAGAAACTCATTCAAACATCCGATTTTAGTAATATTTAGGAATGAATTGAGAAAGATTGTAGTTGATGAAATATGGCGCTACAAGAGTGAGATTAATTTAACAAAGTCCCAAAAGAAGCGCTTAATGTCCGAATACGTTGATTTTACAAGGGGTTTATAGAAGAACAAGGTCTTGATGTACTAAATGTAAAAATATCATAGACAATATTTTAAATGGTATTGGAACTCTACTGAATGAACAATCCTAAAAATTAGCTTCAGATGAATTCAGGACATTTTCGCTTCTTTTGAATGCATTAAAGCAATGGGTCTCAGCTGAATCGGCTGCAATCGATAGATATTTGCTAGGAGTCACAGCTAGACAAACATGTCGAGAAGCAGTTAATAGATACCTTGTTACTGGAGAAGGACTCGGAGGACTAGCCGAATTGCATCACCCAATGGAGATGGAAGACTACCTATATTGTAGAGTAAAAAGGGTCATGATTAATTAAGCAAAAACATCAGAAGAATAGTAATGTTGTCAACGACGAGATAGGTCATATTTGGGATAAAGTTATACTGATAAAATTTAAAACAACTAAATTTTGGTTTCTACCCGATGCTTTTAAGAATTCTTTGCCTAAGTTAATAAACACATAGATCACCTTACCCTATATCATATTTCTTTGCAGCCGAGGAAAAGAGACTGCTGTTAATTCTTGAGGTTGGTCCAATACAAAGGGCATTAAGATTGAATTTATTGAATCACATAGCTAAAAGTAATAGTAGCGAGTTCTTTAAAGTCATGGTGAGTGTATTGACAAGTATGAATGGCAGATTCAAAAGATTGAGATTTAAAAATATTGAAATTGATGATTGGTCAGATGCAGATCATGCATTTGAACGTATGAGTTCTTTAATGAAGAAATTCCAGTTTAAAGAGTTTAATATTGCACTTGAAGGTATTTTAAATGGATTTTTTTTAGACTAGATGGATGATAAAATCTAAGATTCACAAAGAGAGTGTAAGAAGCTTATACTGCCTTCTCCCCCTCCTGGTGAAGTGGCTGGGGACTTTGTATTTTCCAACATATGAGTTAATCTTAGTGCTATGAAATTAATATTTCACTACTTCACAAATCACTACACGAAGAAATGTAACCTACGTGGGCGGTTTAAAGCAGAGCTAGTACTACGATAAGAGGTCTTTAATAGAAGACTTCTACGGAATGAATGTTCAGTTCCTCGACGATCTGCCACAAAGGCTTCGTCTGCTCTTGAACATATTTGACTGCTTCACATTTGAACGTCTCATTAAACCGTTGGCGTTTCTGGCTCATCTTCAGACACATCTTCATTTTGGCATGTTTATTATCGCTGCACTAATTAGAAGTGTACATTTTTGATTCTAGTTGCAGTTTACCTTTTATAAAGGTTTATAAAATGATTGTCGAAAATTTGTACAATTAAGAACGCATGTTTGTTATAATATAATTGAGTAATAATGAGTTATTTTGGAGGAGAGTAATAATTATGAGCGTAGGTGCATATAAAGATACAATAAAGCAACAATTAGGTGCCTTTTATACACCTGCGAAATTAGCAGATTATACTGCAGAGTTAATGGTTGAATATGCAGTCAGTGGCTGGGAAAATGATTGTATTTCTTATAGTGAACGGGATAAGTATCTTTATTTAATTCAAAAGCTCCTGCAATGGAAAGTATTAGACCCTGCATGTGGAGATGGTTCTTTACTAAGTAGCCTTGAGAAGGCGATATATCATAAATACGAACAGTTAATGCTTAACTCTAGGAAGTACAAGTTTACTCTTGAGAATCAGAATAATAAGATTGTTACGTATGGAATTGATATTGATAAGACTGCAGTAGCCGCGTCTAAAGAAAATTTAAAAGAGCCCTATAAGTATTCTAAGCGGTCAGCGAAAATTATACACGCTGATTTTCTTGTCCCCTTAGGTAAAGCGCAGGACCCTAATAGAGCTCATTATATGAGTACAGCTATTTTTAAAAATAAGAAGATTAATGGATTAATTGCAAATCCTCCATGGGGAGCCATTCTGAATCATTCTCGTGAAAAACTGTTGAATGACTATGGCTTTACGTTAGCTTCAGGTCAGTATGATAGCTATGAATTATTTGTTGAACGCAGCCTTGAAATAGTTGAAGAGGGTGGAATAATAGCCTTAATACTTCCAGATTCTATTTTTTTGCCTGAACATAAATCTTTAAGAAGTCTATTGCTCCAAAACACAACCATAAAATATATTGCCAGATTAGGTGAAGGGTTTTTCCCTGGTGTTTATAGGGGATGTGTTGTTCTGATACTGAGCAATAAAACAAATGAAGAGAATAACTTAATAAAGGTATTCCGCTTGAATCATTTATTAAGAGAAGAGATTTTTAGCGGAAAAATATCGCTTAAGGAAGCAGAGCAAAAGTGTGCATATACCATTGCGCAAACTAGATTTATTGCTGATAGTGAATTTAGATTTGATATTGATGTAAAGGAATCGGATTTTGAAATAGTACTAAAAATGGAAGAAGGGATTATTAACTGGGCCACTATTCTAGAAAGCGGTCGTGGAGTTGAATTGTCTAAGAAAGGAAATATTATTCAATGTTCAAGTTGTCATTTGTGGCAACCTGCGCCAAGAACGAAGATAGAGTCTGTAAAGTGTACACATTGTAAGGAAACATTTAATTATGAAAGTGCAAGAAAAGAGTGCATAGTTTCTTCAAGACCCAAGATTACAGGACACTGGGTTCCGTTTATTGTTGGGGAGGATGTTTCTAGGTATAAGGTTCAAACACGGAGATATATAAAACTTGGGTATGAAGGCATAAACTATAAGTCTCCTACAATTTTCAGCAAGAAAAAGATACTGTTTCGGAAGACAGGCATAGGTATAAATGCAGCAATAGATTCGCAAGGGTTTACAACGTCACAAACTGTTTTTCATTTCAGTCTTAAAGATGACACATACAACCAGAGCTTCATGTTGGAATACCTACTTGGAGTTTTAAATTCTCGTGTAATGCTCTATTATTACCTAAAAAAATTTGGTGAGACAGAATGGCGCTCGCATCCATATGTAACTCAAAAGACAATAACTCAGTTTCCTATTCCTTTATTGCAAGGTAACATAAGAAACCAATCTTATGCATTGGAGATTAGTAGTTTGGTCAAGGAATATAATTTAAGCAACAGTTCTGTAGTAGACATTGAAATTGATAGACTAGTTGCGGGATTATTTGGTCTATCAGTGGATGATTGTCGAAAAGTCTTACAAACTATTGAAGAGGCTCAGCAACTAAGGTTAATTAGTCAAATGAAGATAGTTAATAAAAACGAATTATATCCGAGAATTATTGCAGAATAACATCTTTGAAAGGAAAGTCGATGTACAGATATATAGGAAACAAGGCTAAACTTATTGATGTATTAATAGATGAGATTCGCAGTATCATTGGAACTACGGGGAAAGTGGCTGACCTCATGTGTGGCACTGCGACCGTATCATCTGGGTTAAAGAGTGAAGGTTATGAAGTTGTAGCGGCGGATGTTATGACATATGCATATTACCATGCTATGGTGAAGCTACTCATTAATAATCCTCCGGTTTATGGTAAATTGTTAGAAAAAGAGATTAAAATTAACGAATCAGCTGGTGATGATGGTTACCAAAAAGTAATATCTTATTTAAATAGCCTACAACCAAAGAAAGGTTATTTTTTTAGGGAGTTTTCTCCTGGGGGGGTACCTTTCAATGGAACACCATCTAGGAAATACTTTACTAGTGAAAATGCAATGAAAATTGATGCAATACGGGAAACATTGTACGAATGGGAAAATGATGAACTCCTCTCTGAAATTGAGATTGCACTTTTGAAACACGACCTAATATTAAGTGTTAATCCTATTGCAAACATATCCGGGACCTATGGTCATTTTCATTCTAAGTTTGTTGGAAAATCATTAAATCAATTCAAATTGAAGGCTCATTTTGAATACGATTTATTCTCTGAGTTCCAATCAATAAATCATACTGTATTAAAAGGGTACGCAGAGGATTTAGCAAAAGATATTGAAGTAGACCTATGTTATATTGACCCGCCATATATGAAAAGACAATATGCTGCAAATTATCATATCCTTGAAACGCTTGCCCGCGGTGATGAACCAGAAGCTGTAGGATTAAGTGGGTTACGTCCTTGGAGAGATCAATACTCTGATTTTTGTTCTAAGGTGAGGATTCGGGATTCCTTTAAAAAAATCCTTACGAATGTAAATACGAAAAACTTTTTAATTAGTTATAGTGAAGATGGTTTATTAAGTTTAGAACAACTGGTAAGCTTTTTTGAGGATTTTGGGAAGGTGCATGTAAAAGAAGTAAAGTATAAACGATTTAGAAGTAATAACAGTCCTTTAGGTCAGGAAATTAATGAATACCTTATTTGGGTGAAAAAATAAGGAAAGGAACCATGGTGAATGGTTCCTTTTTCCTCTTTTATGATAAAATATGATTATCTTAATGAGGAGGAACAACGATGTCGTTTATAGTAGATGGTATTTTTTACAAAAAAATTAACCCAGGTGATTTGTGGAATATTGAGAGACCGCCTGGAATAGTCACAGGTGGAGGGGGGCAAACTTATATAAATCTAGCTATAGATGACACCCAACTGGTTGAATTTCTCAAATATGGTCATACCACACCGAAACCTGCTGACCACAAAGGAAGAAACACAATTGAAATTGTTGCATCGACTTTAGGTAATCCAACACAAACATCAACAATAACTTTCGACCCAAGGTCTGGACGAAATGATTATACTATAGCAAATCAGCATAGAAACCGTCATCCTGCATGGACTTCTACGGCTGGGTTCCCTAGTGTTCCAACAGGGTGTAGAAGTGCTGATGATGTTAAAGGGACAGGGATAACGACAGACCTAGTAATTGTGATAATAAGGACGTTAGATGGAAAATATACAGCAGGTTACTTTAATGTTCCGTCTTTACCTAGTGATTGGAAGGCGGGTATAGGGCTTGAGAATATTTTTAGTGGGAACACTGGAATAAGATATTTTAAAAGTGAAGTACCACAAGCAATACCAATGATTATTTCGGAGGCACTTAAATCGTGGGAATATAATCCTAACGTTTTACTTTACGGACCACCGGGGACGGGCAAAACATTTGCTATGCAATGGTTGTGGGAAAATATCGATAAGCCGGTGATGGATATACTGGAGTTAGATAATTCTAACCTTAGTAATCCTTTTAAGTACGTAGGTGACCCTCTTGAATTTTTCAAAGGTAACTTAAGAAAAGAGTGGCTTACGTTTCATCAGAACTTTAGCTATGAGGACTTTATTATAGGTAAATTGCCTGTACCATCTCCTTCTGGTGGATTTTCTCTCAAACCAAAGGCCGGCATCCTCCTAGATGTTGCTTTGAGTGTTAATAAAGATTCAGGGGCATTTGATAAGGCAATTATTTTTATTGATGAGTTGAATAGGGGAAATGTTTCAAAGATCTTTGGACAATTAATAACCTTTTTAGATTCAGATAAGAGAGGCTGGGATAAACATGGTGATGAAAATCCAATGAAAATACCAGTTCCATTACCTGAACTTCAAGTGAGGGGAGATAAGACAGAGGAAGTTACTATGATTGATGGTAGTAGCCAAGAGATACCATTCCCTCATTACTTTCCATCTTCTATTTATATATTGGCAAGCATGAACTCGGTTGATAGAGCTGTTGCACCTCTTGATTCGGCTTTAGCAAGAAGATTTGAAAAGATTAATTGTGGACCAGACTATGAATATTTAGAAGAACTTTTTGCGATTGATAAAGTACAACTTGAAACCACAACATCAGCAAATTGGAATTCAAAAGACGTTGCTTACAAGCTGTTAGTTAGGGTTAATGGTTATGTTAGCAAAAATCTTGGGGAGGACTTCGAACTGGGGCAATCTTATATAACGAAGGTATCAATGGCAACCAGTGAAATCGAAGGGTTTAATTTATTGGCAAATAATTGGGAGAAAATGATATTGCCACAATTGGTTGAAAAGTTTGGTAATAGACAAGATATACTAGCAGATTTCCTTAAGATTAATGAAGCAATTGCGGAAGCTACTTTGTCACCATTCTATCCATATCGTTATAAAATCGTAGATGGGGTCGAGACAGATTCTGTTTTGAAGAAAAGCTTAAAAGAATTGGGTACTGAAGAGCTTGCCACTGTGTTGAGGTATTTGGCTGATGAGAGACACTAGAAAAAGGTTTCATTTGGTCCTAGAGGAATATGATAAAAACCCGAAATTATTAGAGTTTATTAGTGAGGTTGAAGCCGAAAAAAAACTCGCTGAGATTAATACATCTATGGTTGAATGGAAGAATAAGTTGGGACTTTCAAGTCTTCCTATTGAGATTTCTAAAATTAATAAAAGGTTTATTCAATTTTATGCTAAAGGTGTAACCGGATTTATTAGTATAGGTAATCTTAGTATAGAAATTAAACCAAAGTTTCTAGAGTCAACGGATAATGGTGATGAGTGGCGTGCTGCTCTTACCAAAGCATTAATAATAACCAATCAACAGAATATGTTCGATAAATCATTCACATCTTCAAAACAGTCGGGTTATTATTTATCAGATTTAATGGCGGAAACGTTTCTTATTTCTTTAAGGGAAGGAATCGAAAATGGATTACCAAAATCTTACGAAGAAGAAAGAGAGTTAACACAACACTTTAAGGGGAAGTATGACACAAGAAGGTTTATAAATTTTTTTACACAACCGCACTTAATTCCTTGTGTTTTCGATGAGTACACTGAGGACTATTTGATTAATCAGCTACTAAGATGGGCGGCATTAGAATTATCTAAATCCGTTGCTTCCGTAAGCTTATCAAATCAACTTGTGGAGTTGGCAAATCAAATATCCGCGAGTAACCTTATTCATTTTGATGTAACGCGAGTAAACAATCTTTACCTATCACCTCAATATAGCTATTTAGATGAAGCACTTTACATCTCAAAGCTTCTCATAATTAATAAAAGTTTGGAACATGGAGACGGTGAAAATAGGTTGAGAGGTTTTTTGTGGAACTCAGCAGTGGTGTTTGAAGAACTTATGAAACAAGTTGTGAAACGGATATGCAAGGCTAATCAGTATACTTTTACAGATAAATCTGTAACTTTTATAGATTTAGTTGAGCAAAATGGTGCACTTCCTCAAAAGCCGCAACTAAAGACATCACCTGATATCAGAGTCATGGTTGGTAATAAAACGAGGTTTCTTCTTGATGTAAAGTATAAAGTGTGGAGAAAGCAGCCTAAAAATGAGGATATTTATCAGGTAATAGCTGGAGCAAGAGTAGTGGAATGCCCAGTAGTTTCTTTATTGTACCCCTCAACTAAGCATAATGATAAGCTTCTTATATACAATATAAGAGGTAAGGGGTATCCCCTAGTGTTAGGGACTATATTTGCCGATATAAGTTTGTTAGCACATAAAAAGGGATTTGAGCAGTTGGTAAAGAGTGTAGAACAGAGCATTAATGAACTTTCAGATTGTTACTACGCCCGTTAAAGATAATAACAACTGGTAGGTGCTGAACCGCAGAGGTTTTATCAAAGTTAGGGGGCGGTATTTCATTAATGATAAACCGTTTATAGATTGTCAACAGTAAATTAGACAACTTTTCGTATTATCAGGTTAGCCAGAATGTCAGGAGTGGTTTTGGCTTAATATACTGATGTATACTTTATGGTCAGACTGGGAACAAAAAAACCGTCGATCATTTTCGGATTAACGGTTTCAAAAATTCAATTTTCCCATGTATGTCTCGACTGTTTTTTGAAGCATTCTAGAGCAACGGGTTTTGAGGGGGTAGGTCTTTTATAGGTAGAGTAGGGATCAAACTACTATTTTGGGTTAGCATTACTCATCCAATGATCTACATAAAGCTGGCTTACAACCTCATCTTCTTTTTGCTGTTTCATTTGCTGTAACCACGTTTCTGCTTGCGCCAGGTTGTCAAAGCTGCCCATTACCACAGCGAACTTGCCGGTGCGGGTTTTAACCATGCTGCTTCCTTTATCATCAAACTGTTCGGCCAGCATGGCCAGTGCTTCCCCCTCTTCCATGTCCTGACTTCGCACAAAGAACAGCTCTCGCGGCTGCGAACGGTTTGCAGCAGAGAACAGCTTAAGCTGGATGTAGCCAGGATCTTTATACTCTGATACGGAATAATCCACATTCTCCTTAAGCTCAATTACAAAGCGGACGGCCGAATCATCCAGAATAATATTACGATATACGTCTTTCACATAATTAAGAGCTCGAATATCCTTCTCGATTTTGGCATAATCAAGCTCACGTACTCCGTTAAAGGTGAAAACTAGCCGATCTGGACCTGCAAGTCGCTCTACGGTGTAGGCTGGAGCAGACGCAAGCTGATTGCCATCGACCTTGAAATGAATGCTTAGCGAGTCGCTTTCCTGTTTGGTTGTTACCACTGCCCCATCTGTGAATTGTCCCCCGCTGCCTATTTGTAGGGTTTTCACGACAGACCCGATGATCGGCACATCAGACAGCGCCAGAGCTACGGTTGGCACATTAACTGTAATGACTATAGCCGCGCAGGCCGCAACCAAAGAAGAACCGCGCCACACTCGTTTATTCCATTTTAGTTTATGTGCACGCTTGCGAGCATCCTGAATTACTTCTGAAAGATTGGACGGTATTTCGATCTCATCATATTTTTCTTTACCATACATCCGCTTCAACCTTCTTTCTCCGTTAGTTGTAATTTGAGCTTATTGAGAATGCGATAAAACTTGGTTTTTACAGTATTTTCTGAAAGTGAAAGCACCTCAGCAATATCCTTGAATCGCTGGCCTTCAAAAAATTTTAGAATGATAAAGGACCTTTCCTCAGGCTTCAAAACTTCAAGGGCCTCGTACAAGTCCATCTTTTCTTCCAAACTTACATTCGAATCAGCAGATGTTAGCGACTGTTGGCTGTCCTCTATATACGTATATTTCTTCTTCCGCCTTAAATGATCAATCGCACAGTTGATGACAATCCTCGCAATCCAGGTTTCTATATAGTCCAGACTTTCCAGTTTCTTATATGAGAGAAAAGCCTTATACGATGCCTCTGATATGATCTCAAGCGCGTCCTGTTGATTCTTGACGTATGAGTATGCGATCCGGTACATTCGTTCTTTGCATCCCATCAGCCGGTCGCTAAACTGTTGTTCGGTTAACGACGCATTTTCTTTGTTCAGTTGATACACCCCCATTGCTGGTTATACCTCGACTTTCATTGTTTATTGTGTAATGTATGTTAGACAGACCAGCGTCCCAAATAGTTTCATCACTCTAATGGATTTTTTTCACCCCGCTATAAACTGGGTGTTTGCCGTTACTAGGACAGGTGTCCCTACATAGAAATAAGTTGATGAGAAAGGCTTATGTCATAAGTAGGGATCGTATAAAGTAGATGGCACAAAAGTTGAAAAAGAAAAGTACACGGCGTTTTTCCAAACTTCCAAGGAGCCCGTGTGTACAAAAAGCTGTGGAATAAGCGTGTGGCAATTACGGAGAACCGTACCATAAGTAGGGCTAAACTTGAAATTGCGAAATTTATCAGGACTATAAAAAGCGGCAGTCTTCGACTTTTTCGTTGACTGTCGTCTTTCTTTTACATTACTAATGCAGGTTAAAGTGTTATAGAAATGTAGCTCGTTATATTTATCCTCTATCTATGAAAAAAGACCCTCACTCAAAACCAACTCCTACCCACTCTCCCGATTTCTATGATTTAATAAAATGAGCAGTATCAACAAGAAGCGTTGAAAGTGGGATTCTATGAAGCGACTAACGATTGGCCTGTTCGCCCATGTGGATGCAGGTAAGACAACTTTTGCGGAACAGCTGCTGTACCATACGAACAGTATCCGGTCCCGGGGGCGGGTGGATCATCAGGATGCGTTTCTGGACAGCCACGATATTGAGCGGGCAAGGGGTATTACGGTCTTCGCAGATCAGGCGGTAATAGAATATAAGGGAGATAGCTATTACATAATAGACACGCCTGGGCACGTCGATTTCTCCCCGGAGATGGAGCGGGCGATTCAGGTCATTGATTATGCCGTCCTGATTGTAAGCGCAGTTGAAGGTGTCCAGGGCCATACGGAGACGGTCTGGCAGCTGCTGCGCAAGCATCGGATTCCGACGTTCTTCTTTATTAACAAGACGGATCGGATCGGCGCGGATGCAGGCAGAACCGAGGAGGATATCCGTCAGCAGTTGACGGGGGATGTATGCTGCATTACACAGAGCTTCGCTGACGGCATAGTCGGCGAGCCGCTGCGGGAGGCCATGGCAGAGCGGGACGAAGCCTTGCTAGAAGCATTCCTGGAGGGGAGAGAGGATTCCGGCTTCTGGCTGGAGGCCTTGCAGAGGATGATAGCGGCGGGTCTTCTCTTCCCCTGTGCTTACGGCTCTGCGCTTCAGGATACAGGCGTCGTTGAATTTCTGGATCAGCTGCATCTGCTGACGACAACCACTTATGACGAGAACGCTACGTTTCAAGGGCGGGTTTATAAAATTCGGCACGATGCAGGCGCAGGCGGAGCGAGACTCACGTTCATTAAGGCGCTGGGCGGTCGGTTAAAGGTGAGAGAACAGCTTAGCTACGAGAGCGGCGGCGTTCAATATGACGAAAAAGTTACGCGGATCTTCTTGTTTAACGGCCTTAAATCGCAGCCGGTGGAACAAGTGGAAGCCGGCGATTTGTTTGCGGTTGCCGGCTTGTCCGCCGCCGAAGCTGGGCAAGGCCTTGGGTCGATATCAGACAAGTTAACTTACGATTCGGAGCCGACGTTACAATCGAAGGTAGTATTCGACAATTCGATACATGTACAGAAGGTGCTCGGTGCTTTTCGCACGCTAGAGGCGGAGGAGCCGTCTCTGAACGTCATTTGGGATGAGAAATTGCAGGAGATTTCTATCCGCGTCATGGGATTGATTCAACTGGAAGTGCTGGAGCAGCTTGTTAGAGAGCGGTTTGGCTTTGCTATCTCTTTTGGACAACCGGAAATCTTGTATAAGGAAACGATTCAATCGGCTGTGAAAGGGTACGGCCACTTCGAACCGCTCAGGCATTATGCGGAAGTGCATCTACTGATTGAACCGGGAGCAAGGGGCAACGGCATCATGCTCGATAGCAGATGTCATGCCGATGATCTGAATGTCAGCTATCAGAATTTGATTCGGAATCACCTCTATGAACGGGAGCATCACGGACTGCTGACCGGCATGCCGGTCACCGACGTGAACATTACGCTGCTGAGGGGACGCGCGCATAAAGAACATACCCATGGCGGCGATTTTCGTGAGGCTGCCTTTCGAGCACTACGGCAGGGTCTGGAGAAGGCGGACAACGTGCTGCTGGAGCCCTTTTACGATTTTAAAATCAAGGTCGCTATCGATGAAATGGGCAGGGTGCTGTCCGATATTCAGCGTGCTTCAGGTACTTTTAATCCGCCGCAAACAACCGGAACGCAAGCGGTGGTCACGGGCAGGGTGCCTGTATCGACTTTCATGAACTACAGTGCCGAATTCGCATCCTTTACGCATGGACGAGGCAGTATCCGCTGCGTGTTCAGCGGCTACGACCGCTGCCATAATACGGAGGAAGTCATAGAGCGGATGGGCTACCGCAAAGAGGCAGACCCACTGTATACATCCTCCTCTATCTTTTGCGCCAAAGGGGCGGGTTACTCGGTGCCATGGGATGAGGCGGAAGCCAAGATGCACCTTGAATTAGAACCCTAATCGCCCATATTTCCAGGATTCAGGTGAATAGTAGGTAGATTTAGGATGAACAATCTTTATAATGGAAATAACATGTATATTTTATAGGGCTAAGGGGCGATTGTCGTGAAACCGACGCAAGGAATAGAGGCGCTGGCGGCAGAAATCGCCGATGTGGCTAGGACATCCTTTCGCACTCTTTTTGAAAACGGTGAACGTTACTATTACTGCACGCTATTTACTACTGGAGAGGGACATGCGCCAAGCATCTCCGCCTGGTTATGGGAGGCCTTGGAGAGGGAAGCGGCCAGGCAAGGAGACGAAAGCGACACGCCGGGATCAACGATTGCGGAACTCATCAAATGGTCCTATGCCGATTCACCCTATTGTTGTTTCAGAGATGAGAACTTCGATGATGTTAAACAATTGTTTATGAAGCGTCCTTCTATTGCGGAGCTTGAAGCTGACGAATGGAATCGTGAATTTGATTCGAGGCTGAAGGCCATGGAGCTGGCGATGAAAATGCTCGATAATGAAGGCGTGTTTGCCTTGAATCAACCGCGAGAGGCTGTATGCGTCCTTGTCGAGGTCATGCCGCCGGATGAGATCAACACCGAAATCGCCCTGCGTTTGAATCAGGCGGAGTCTCCGGCAATGCAAGCATGGCTGGCAGAAGCGGCAGAGTAAGGTATTCGTGTTTCTTGAGGGAGAGTTGTAAAATGCCTAATGAAAATCAAATGAATATTTTAGTTGAGAGAACAGATTGTATTCTTTATTATGCGGGATCGCCTCTATCGAACGAACATAGTGCAGGCTGGATCGGCGGGAATGCACCCGAGTTTTTTGATGATCAACCAGACCTCATTCACGAAGGTAACCAAAAATATGTCTTTTACTTGAGCCTCGTCCATCCCTTTAAACCGGAGAGCATGATTTCGATCTTCATCCCTGAAGACTATGAGGAGTATTTGGAAAACAACATGTATCCTAATTGCCCGATCAAGGTGATTGAGCATCCCATTTCGACTGAAAGCGTCAAAGATATGTTTACTAACCCGGGTCTTATAAAGCATGTAATTTCAAACGGGGAACTAAGCCATGACGAAAAGTCGATGGATCAGCCTTTTTTGATCAAAGTAGGCGGAAACCCGAGACTTATTCAAAATGAAGACTATTATTTTGCGAAGCTGAAGGAGGAGTCATTCTCTTTTTTATTTCAGGTAGATGAAGATGGCTACCCCGAAACGTTGCTTCAAGAGGATTACAATTATCCTTTTGGTTTTGGATCACTATATGTTTTCGCCAAAGTGGGGACGAATGAGATACAACATCCAGTAGCAGGTTTTTGGCAATTCTCTTGATTTAGCGTGGGGACCGTTGGGCGGACTTGAACGGCGGTGAGCCCGCCAAACGATTTTTGGCGTGCGTATGTCCTATTCGCACAAGCAGGCAACCCGCCCCTGGCGTAAACTGAATTATAATCAGTGAGCGAGGTGAACTTCCATGGCACAATCGAAGGAGATGCGTGCACGGGCTAAGAAATTTCAAGGCCGTCCGGTCTGTGTCACCCTGCACAGCGGAGAGACCTACGTCGGCTACATCACCGACGTTAATCGCGGCGGGTTGATACTTGCCAGTGCTGGGGCTCCTCCACGCGCTTCTTCCGGGAGGCAAAATTCCCAATCTCTCAAACGCAGAGCCAGTTCGCATGCCCCGGGCGTCCGTCTCGGCAACCGGAAAAGCGGCGCACGTAAACCGTCTGGCCGTTCGCGCTCCCGCAAGCCGGACGCCAAGGTGTCGGCATTCCTGCCGATGATGGGCTCGCTGTTAGGCGGCCTTGGCGGCTCCACTGCAGGCGCAGGAGGGCTTGGCGGTATGCTCGGCGGCGGCTTGCGGCTGTTCGGCATGATCCAGAAATTTGTCCCGGTCGTGAAGATGGGCTACGGCATGATCAAGTCCATTCGCCCGTTTCTCGGCGCCGTTAAAGGCTTGATGCCCCCGGCCAGTCCGGCCACGCCGGATAACGAATAATCGTATATCTGTGAACTGTAAGCTCCCTTTGAGTGGTCAAAGGGGGCTAGTCCACAAACCATTATCACTACCACTGTCTAATCCAAATCGGTTTTAACTCGGAATAGCCCATTTCCTTTAGTAAATCCCAGGCATGATCCAGAACGTGAGGCTTCCCCTGGACCCAAAGTTCTTGTCGTTTTGCCATCAAGAAAGAGATGATTTCAGCAATATGTTTGGGTTTACCTAGATGGATGACAGTTTCTATTTCATTATTTTGGGCTGAAATGTCATAAAAGGACCAAAAAGTATGAGGCTCTTCTTCAGGAGGATTCGCCTGAAAGATGAGCGTGATTTTGATGTTTTTATTCTCTTTCGGAGATAGGTTTAGGATGAAGCGAGACCCGCCTGAGTACCAATAAACGAAGGCATAACCGTCGACCGTAATATTTCTTAATTGGCTTTTCATTATTTTCTCCCTCACGATATGTTGTTTAAAATGAGCTGCGTTTGATGAGTCTCTAGATACATAACACTTTTAAGAGGTACGACCCATAGAAAAAATAATAAAATTGCTGGATAAGCAAACAAAGGAAACCTGGCTATGGTCAACAGGAGGGTTCAAATATGTGGTTTGGCAAGAAAGAAACGCAACTGGATCGAATAAAAAACAAACTGAGCCAAGCTATGCGCAAAGACGCGGGTTTCTCAGTGTTTGGATCATCCTCACATCAATATAGGGTTAAAGAGAAGCTTACAGCAAAAGAGCTGGCGGACTGGCAAGCCCACAATCAGGTCACACTTCCTGAGCCTTATGCGCTGTTTTTAACGAACATCGGCAATGGAGGCGCCGGACCCTATTATGGAATATATTCAATTGAAAAGGCAACTTCCTACACCGAGCGCCAAGCGCTCCTTGCAAAATCCGTTCTGTACCCCGGGATGACCAAAGAGGAATGGAACCGTCTAATTGAGCCCCTGACCAAGGACGAGGACATTCCCGATGAGGAATACGACGACACCTGTAATAAGGTGTTGGGCGGCATGTTGTGCATAGGCACCCAAGGCTGCGAATACGACATGTATCTCGTACTTGAGGGGAAATATAGGGGGAGAATTGTGTACACCTCCGATTTTCATCCCGATCATCCTTTTTTCTTTGTCTATGAAGACAGCTTTCTGGACTGGTACGAGCGCTGGCTGGATGAAATTATTCTGGATTATGATATCGGGTGGTTTGGCAGTCGAATGCCGGGTGATGAGAATGCGCTGATCCAGATTTATCAGAGCGCTCCAAACGAAGAAATCCAAGCCAAAGCGCTTGATGGAATGTTCAAGTTTAAGAAAGTCTCTCAGCTGACCCTTGCCTTTTTGGAAAAAATTGCGGAGCAAAGCCCCAAAAATCGAACCACAGCCATTTGGCTCATCTGCAAAGCTTCTTTTGACACGGGTAGAAAGTATCCTCTGGAGCTGTTGCAATCGGATGAACATGAGGATTTTCTGCAAGCTTTACAGATTCTGCACGCTTCCAGTAAAACTGAGGATTTAACGGAGTTTATTCCAGTGATCTTGCAAAGGCTTGACCGGATTCACGACCCGGAAACGTTGCGTTATGCAGGGTATATCTTGGAAGAGTACGGTGCGATTACGCTCCAGAACTTTGCGCCTTTCTTGTGTCACGCCGACCCGAAAATGCAAACCACTGCCATCTATGCTGCGCGCAGTTGCGAAAACAAGCTGGGAAGCTGGCAGATCATTGAACAGATGTTGATGGGGGCCGGCCCGCAGGTTCTGAATAACTTGATTTTATACTGGGGCATTATTCCACATGAGAAGCTGCTGTCTTATTATAAGGAGGTATGGCCGAAATACAAAAGCAATCCGAATTTCAGAGAAAAATTTATCGGTTGTTTGCGAGAACTGCATTTGCCCGATGATTATTTCGACAAAGACGAATCGTGAAGAAGGTGTACATGAATTATCCATAAAATGTAAACGAAATCGGATTTACGAGGAAGCCGAAAAAATGCTAAAACGCTACTGACATCCCGTTGTCAGTAGCGTTTTTGTATATTAGGGGTATGCGAATATCGCAGTGCTTTGAGAGGGGCGACCTTTCTCAAAATCTTATTATAGAGGTGGAATTTATTTATGAAAGATATCAATTGGGAAGTGGATCCGGACCACAGCTCCGTCGAGTTTTCGGTGACGCATTTAATGATTAGTAGAATTAAAGGAGTATTCGAGCATTTCCAAGCGATCTTGAGTTTTGACCCCAACAATTTAAAAACCATGGGTATTCAGGCTTCCATAGATGCAAATAGTATTACAACTCGCCAATCGCAACGAGATGAACACCTGAAGAATGACGACTTCCTTCATGCAGCCAAGTATCCAACCATTACGTTTCAAAGCACCAGCTGCGTCCTTGCTGGCGAAAGGCAATATGAACTTACGGGCAATCTAACTCTGCATGGAGTAACCAAACCCATCACTTTTCATACCTTTTTTGAAGGACTAAACAAAGACCCTCGCGGCCGGGAACGTGTAGGATTTCATTCAACAGCCAGTATTGACCGCAATGAATTTGGCTTGACATTCAACTCGCCTCTGGAAAAAGGCGGGGTTATCGTCGGAAATGAAGTGAGAATCGAGCTTTATATCGAGGCAATTAGAATAGAATAGCAGTCCTAAAGGCCATCCTTTTAGCGGGGTGGTCTTTAAACTTGCCGTTACAGGTAGGGTGGTGAACCGTATCACAAATAAGGGCGGAAATTTTGAAGCATAATTGTACAGAAACGGACCAAGACTAAGAGCTTACTAATAAGAATGTGGACTAAATGGCAATGCTTCGATAGAATATCATTCTATATTGTTGTGTTTTTTATTAAGGCGGATTGGGGAGGTAATCATGGGAAATACGGATAAGTTTGAAATGATAGCTAATGTATATGACACTTCTGAAAGAATTCAAATTGCAAAGGCATCATCTGATGCCATTCGTGAGTATGTAGTTGACGCTAATAGTAAGAATGCTATTGATTTTGGGTGTGGAACAGGTCTTGTCGGAATGAGCTTGTTAAATGATTTTAATTCTATGCTTTTTCTGGATACTTCACAAAACATGATTAATCAAATAAAGCAAAAAATTACTGATCTTCACATTCAGAATGCAGATACATTATGTTTTGACTTTGAAAAGGAAGGTCTAACGGATTTACATGCGGACTATATTTTTATGGCTCAGGTTCTGCTCCATATTCATGATGTTGAATTTGTTTTATCCAGATTATTTGATGTTCTAAATGAAGGAGGACATTTACTAATCGTAGATTTTAATAAAAATGAAAAAGTAGTTTCAGATATAGTTCATAACGGATTTCATCAAGAAGAGCTGACTGACATTATGACTAAAATAGGATATAGAGATATTCAGTCCAAAACTTTTTTTAACGGAAGTAAAATATTCATGGGACAAGATGCATCTATGTTTATTCTTGATTCTCGAAAATAAACTTTTAGGCAGAAATCAGCTCTCCTTATAGTTAGCGGTTCTAAGGTACAACGAAATAAAAGGCCGCCCCTTATGAGACAGCCCATGCTTCTTGTACGGTTTTAAACTTATGATTCAATCTGTGCCTAGTAATGAATTAATTATGTTCAGGTGGCTTTTTTATAAACCAACCCAGCGCCAGAATAAGTATTGCCAGAATAAATTCAATCCAAAAAACCGTTTGTAGACCGGAAACCATGCTTTGTGTCTTCTCATGCATCGCAGTGGGATTGAGCGAATGGTGAAGATAATGATTGGCTCCAGACGACATGATGCCGACGAACAATGCGATGCCAATTCCCCCTGCAATCTGTTGGAGCGTATTATATATGGCTGTGCCATGAGGAACCAGGTGACGTGGAAGTTGATTCAATCCTGTCGTCTGAGCCGGCATGACGACGAATGACATGCCTAAGAATAAGAGGATATGATTGAACAGAACGGAGCCTTGTGTTGTATCACTGTCGATGCCGGTAAACAGCCACAACGATATGGCGATCAGGAATAGCCCGGGCACAATGACGAGTCTCGGCCCGAATTTATCGAGTAATTTCCCCGATACCGGCATCAGCATTCCGTTCAAAATGCTACCCGGCATTAGAAGTAAGCCTGTCGCAAATGCTGTCAACTTCATCACATCCTGCATATAGAACGGCAGCAATGTTGTTGTGGCGAATAGAACCATCATCAGAATTACAATCAATACCGCAACCAGAGAAAAAGTGGAATGCCGGAATACGGAAAGATTGATCAACGGCTCTTTGATCTTAAGCTGGCGCCATACAAGCAAGAGCAGGAAAAGGCTACCTATTGCAATCGATCCGTAACCTTCTGGCTCAAGAGAGACACTTGTTTGGCTGAAGCCATAAGTGACGCAGCCGAAACCGACGGTTGACATCACAATGGATACAAGATCGACCCTTGGCTTGGTCAGTTCTGTCACGTTCTTTAAGTACACGAATGCATAAACCATCGAAAACAGTGCGACAGGAATCACCATGTAGAACAGCCATCGCCATTGAAAGGTATCGATAATTAAGCCAGACAAAGCCGGCCCGATGACAGGGGCGACCATGATGACCAGCCCCATGAGACCCATGGCGGCACCCCGACGTTCTGGAGGATAGAGAGCGAGAATCGTATTCATCATCAACGGGATCAATAATCCTGTCCCGCAAGCCTGAACAACCCTGCCCATCAGCAAGATTCCGAATCCCGGGGATACTGCACACAAGCAGGTACCGGCCAAAAATAACGCCATCGCAGACATAAACATCTGGCGAGTCGTGAACCATTGCTGTAGTAATGCGGTCACCGGCACCAGTACGCCGATCACGAGCATATACCCCGTCGATAACCATTGTATGGTCGAAGCAGCAACGCTAAATTCTCTCATCAACGCAGGAAACGCATGGGTAAGTAAATTTTTGTTAAGAAACGCGACAAATGTACCGATGAGTAGAGCGGTTAATATTGCCCCTCTCTTCATTCCTCTTGCATCTTGAGCCTGATTGTCCATCTTCTACCTCCCGATTGTTCATTACGTTCCGTCCATTGTTTGTATATCGCTTAACCCGCAACGCCTGAAGATCATTTTACGTGGAGTGGGATGAATTGGAAAAAGCGAAATTGCCCATCATACTCGGAAATTCATTCATATTTCGAAAGCATAAGGGGGGCTCCACCACGGTGTCGCTCATTCGCGCATTATTTCTTGACAAGATGAGGTTAGGGGATTATGATAACGTGCCGGTCAACTCTATAAGGCAAATAAAATCAAAAAGGCTGACTTTTCGTAGTGCCTTGGCACTGGAATCGTCAGCCTATCGTGCAGATTATCCTACACCATCACTTTCTAACAAAGAATAAAAATTATCACGGTCTTGGTCATCAAATTTGCCAAGTGTCCTTACCCTAACAAATTCATGTCCGCCATACATGTCTATTTCCTCACCGTACCTATTGTAGAGCGCGATCATATTGCCATCCTGATTCAACTCCAAGTACCCATAACATTTTGCTTCAGGAACTTCACCGTAAAAGAGCGTAAATTTGATTTTGATCACTCTGTGCATGCAGATCCTCCCTTCCTGTCTTTCGTATTGGCTTTGAATATATATAGTATTCTCCATAAAATGTCAAGAGATAAGGTTTCTACGTATCTCTAAATGTTATTCAATTAATAATGGCAAGCTCAATATATGGATAGTGTAAATTTCAAGTTTCTAAGTTTTTGGTGGGCAGTTTTTGTTTAGCCGTGCGATCCAAAATTGCCGTACACACAGTAACTACTGTTGTTTTTCCCCATTAGGTTCGCAGACCGCTTTCGCTTTGTGTCATATGACATTATGGCACTGGCGGATTTGACATCAAGAGCCGTAGGATACGATGACTACTTGTAAAGGATGTGGGCTCTTTGATGACAAGAACCGTCGTCAGCTTTATTCAAAATGGCTATTTCCTACTGCTTACTTTCGCTACCGGATTGTTTTACTTTTGCTTTTATCTGGTCGCTCTTACATTAGGCTTGAGTCTTTCGTTTACCGTCGCGGGCGTCCCTCTGATTACTCGCATTTTGCGAACTACAAACACCTTCCTGCAATTTGAACGCACACAGACCAAGATCTATACGGATATTACCACAGAGCTTTACGTTAAACCAATAAACACCGATGCCTCTATCTGGCTTCAAGCAAGGAAGGAGCTGCTAAATCGGCGCAACTGGATCGCTATCGGCTGGCTGATGCTGAAGCTTCCGGTGGGGATTTTAAGCCTCATTAGTGCAGCCTTGCTTTATATAACTCCACTCGCAATGATTGCGGCCCCGCTCCTCTTTCCACTATTTAATTATTATTTTATGGGTGTACCTATAGATACTGTGATAAAATCCGTACTGGTTTCGGCCTCAGGAGTCATATTCACTATGGTGAGCTACAGGCTTGCGAACAGCTTCACGCGTATGCTAGGAGGCTACACCCGTCGTATGATCAAGAGTGTGAACCGGTAGCCGGAATGTCCCGGTCTGGATTTAAAAGTATTGTTGGATAATGATCTGCTCTATAATAGTTACGTAATGTCATACTGATAGTTCTTAGGGGTTGATGGTTTTGTTCGATATGGTAAAGCAGTGGTTCTGGTACGACTGGTTCATGCTTATGATCCGCTTGATTTGCAGTACTTCTCTCCTGCTCACTATCATAGAGCGGCAAGCTCATTTCACGCTGCCGCTTTGGGTTCTTGTGTTTTGGCAGCTTATTGCTTTTTCCGTTCCCTGGCTGTGCTTGCAGCTCAATTATAGATACTACCTGCTTACCGAGATTGTGATCCCGGGCGGGCTCTGCCTGTATTTAGTTTTGTTCTTTCCAGAAGCCTACCTCACATTCCTGGTATATGCATTTTTGATTGCCTCTAATAGCAAACAAAGAACATATCTTTGGTCAGGTCCTTTATCCATACTGCTCCTACCCGCTATAGTTAAGCTGCTTGCAGAGCAGATTGATTTTTGGATTATGACCATTCAATTCGGGACGGCTTATGCATTCGGATTTTCCTTCCATTTATTGATGGTCAATCATCGTCAAAGTGAAATTATACGCGAGCAAAATGCGGTGCTGGAGCAGTACTTGTCCCAAATCGAGCGCATCACGCTGGCCGAAGAGCGGAATCGGCTCTCCAAAGAGCTCCATGATACCGTCGGTCATGCGTACACTTCCCTCATTATGGGGTTGGAAACCTTGCGCCCTGAGCTAGAGACGGATACAGGAACGAAACGGCTCGATTCCCTATTGAACCTGGCCCGGGAAAATATGGATGAAGTGAGAGGCTATGTGCATCAAATCGAATCGCCGCATGAAGAACTCCCACTGCTTCAGTCTTTGCGGAAGCTGGCAGAGGAGTTTCAGGAGCATGCTAAGGTGTCGGTTCGTTTCCAGGCCTTCGGGGAGGAATACCCTGTAACGAAGCAAGCGAAGATAGCGCTGTATCGCTGCTTGCAAGAATCATTGACGAATGCCGTGCGTCATGGACACTCGACGGAGATTACGGTTTCAGTGCAATTCGAGCCTCAGCAGACGAGGCTGGAAATTCAAGATAACGGCCGTGGGATGGAACATGGACGGGATGGTTTCGGCTTGAACGCCATGAAAGAGCGAGCGATGAATTTGCAAGGTCATGTTGGCGTCTATACCCAACCGGGCGAAGGCACCCTCGTTACCTGCACCCTGCCACGACAAACGGAGCTTAAGGATGATGTCATCCGTCTGTTGGTCGTCGATGACCAGCCTTTTATCCGTGAAAGTCTACGGATTCTTCTCGAGGAGCAGCAAGATTTGCAAGTCGTAGGGGTGGCAGAAGATGGCGAGCAAGCCATCGAACTGTGCAGGCAGGTTCAGCCTCAGCTGGTGCTCATGGATTTGGACATGCCGAACCTGGACGGAATCTCCGCATCCCGTACCATAAAACAAACGTGGCCCCACATCCGCATCTTGATTCTCACCACGTTCGAAGATACTGGACAGGCTTTGGAAGCGCTGCGAAGCGGAGCGGACGGATACCTATTGAAGTCGATGAAGCCGGTAGAGCTCGCCGAAACAATACGCACGGTCTATCGCGGAGGCACGCTGATCGATCAGGAGATGTCGCACAAATTGTTTGCACAGCTGGAAGCCGCCAAGAGCGGAGACGTTCCGTCGACAACCAAAGTGGCCGCGACCTATGATTTAACTTCACGGGAGCTTGAAATTTTACGGTTCGTGTCGAAAGGACTGCGATATAAAACCATTGCTTCCAAATTGTATTTATCCGATGGTACGGTTAGAAACTATGCGTCATCGGTCTATCTGAAGCTGGGGGTTCGCAACCGGGAGGAAGCAGTGCAAAAGGCCCGGGAGGCAGGGCTTATGGAATAACTTTCGGTACGCCTCCTTAGGTGCCTGCTAGTACCGTGCCCTTATCGGTTGGCTTTTGCTTGCCCATAACATCCTCGAATGGGCGAGATGAGCCAAAAAGCGCGAGTCATGGGGAAATCCCCCCTGCACTCGCGCTTTTTTTCGTTAATCCCGAAGTAAGCACTGTCCTTTACGGTAGAAAATTTACTTAATCCTTTTGAATTAGTGACTGATTGGCAACGTATAGTAATTAAATGCTTGATCCAACAAGGCACTGGCTTCTTGACGCTTCAAAAGCTGTTTGGGGCGGAAGTCTATGGAGCCGTCTAAATTGATCTTGGTATTCGGGTCCATGATACCTTGGGAAACAAGAGCTGTGATGGCTTTAACTGCCCAAGCATCCGTTTCGCCACCCAATTTAACCTTAATTCCAGGCTCAACCTGTTTCAGGTTCTGGATCATTACCGCCGCCATTTGTCTAGTGATAGGAGAATTAGGCTGATAATTACGTAGTCCGGCCATCATCTGTTTTGTATTCGGTTCAATCATGAAAGGTTGTTTATACCACCCGTGGGCGCGCAGCAGCACTTCTGAGAATTCTCTCTGAGTCATCGTTCCTTTCGGATCGAAGAGGTGGGCTGATTTTCCGCTCATGACTTTCAAAGCATTAAGGTTGTTTATATATGGAATATATTTACTATCCGCAGGTACATCAGAAAATGGTGAATCAATGTTTATTTTTTGCGCATAAGCAACGAGGTCTGGGAGTTGCATGTAATACAAATATGCAATATGGCCTGCTTGATTTTTATTAAACGTCAATTTATTACCTGATTCATCTTCAAATAATAAAGGGTGGATCATTTTTAGTGTATGTTTGCCTGATGTTCCTGTCTCCATTATTAATTTCCCGTCCGAATACGAAACCTTCGTCCTTAAGGCAGCGATACGCGTGTTTTGGTATAATCCCACGTAGTCTTGGGCCTGCTGCTCACTTATTGTCGCGTAGGTTGACTTTGGAAGTTCTGATTTTCTCGGATAATAATGATTCATAAATTCTTCATACACGTCAAGACTCATCATGGAGTCGTTATTGTAGGACATGTACATTGCTGTATTCTTCTCAGGCAGAATAACAATCAAGGAAGAATGCCCTGTAACATTTCCTCCTTTTAGAATCACATGCTGATTATTCATCTTCTCTTTGAAGTAGCCTTCGAATCCAATTGTTGTGACCGGGAACTCCTTATCAGGGAATAATTGGTATGTGTGCATTTGCTCCATGCTCTTTGGACTCACTACTTCTTTACCTTTGTACTTGCCTTTGTTCAGGTGCATAATAAGGTACTTCGCCATGTCATCTGCTGTTGAGACGATACCGCCTTCAGGTTTTTCCGTTGGTTTAAACCCGTCCAAGGGTATCAGTTCGCCTGTTGGTCCATAGTGAGCAGCCATTCTGCTTAACAATTGGGGGGTAAACCGCACATTCGTCGAATTCATGCCTAACGGTTTGAAAATATTCTTTTCCATATATTTGGAATATGACATACCCGTTACGTTTGCTACAGCATATCCCGCTAGCATGAAACCAAAATTGTCATAAGTGTACGCTTCTCCTGGAGTCCTGACAACAGTTGGCATATTTGATGCAATGAACTTCTTCATCGGAAAATATTTGTCCGCGTATTCTGGATGCATTTCCATGGAAATATCTGGTTCATCAAATCCGCTTGAATATGTAAGTAGATCAAACATCGTCAGTTTTTTTCCTGTTTTATTCGGAACCTTTATTCCTCCTAAATACTCTTGGATATCGCGTTTTAAATCCATTTTCCCCTTATCGACCAACTGCATAGCTGCCAATGCAGTGAATGACTTTGTAACAGAGCCGATTTGGAAAACGGTATTTTTATCAACAGGAATTTTTTTGCCCTTGTCGGCATACCCGTAACCTTTGCTTAGCATCACTTTCCCACCTGCAACGACCACAAAATTAGAACCAACTGTATTATACTTCTTCATCTTGTCCGCAAAAACGCCATCTGCAAAAGCTTCTAGTTCCTTAGCATCTCGCGGTCCCTCCAAGCTAGCCTTCTCAGATGCAACTGGTACGTTAACGGGTGCGGCAACTGATGCGCCGTTGGGTGCCATACACGCGGTAGTTACCGTAGCAGATAATAGTAGAACCGCGAGACTGGTGTGAATCATTTTTTTCATGAATGATTTCTCCTTGAAATGTATTTTTGCCTTATAGCGTCCGGCAAAACCAAGTATGGCAAAGGACTTGTCATACCAACAAGTTACATTTCGCCACCCACCATACCAAGTCACTCCAAAGTGTCATATGACAATTAGGCACTAGGTTTAAAGGGCGATGGTTCATTCAGAAAAAACGGAAATTCACCACAGTTACATATCCTTTTTCACTTCAGTTTCTTCTTAACCGTCTCTCCTTCAATTAACACAGGCTGATAATAGGTGTGGTTACGTAGATCCTTTTTCCCTTGAAGTTTCTTAATAACCCAATCGGCGGCATCACGTCCCATTTGTTCCTGGGGGTGCGTTAATGTCGTTAGTTTGATGTTTGCATTCTTGGAAATATAGGAATTATCTTGACCAATAATGGATAAGTCTTCGGGCACCAATATCCCAAGTTGTCTGCATACATGTACAACTTCTAATCCTACCTCGTCGTTATAGCAGACAATTGCGCTTAACTCGTCTCTTTGTTCGGTCAGAAATTTCCTCAAATTGGTGGACAAATCCTGCTTCGTTTCAGTATAGAATGAGAGCACTTGCTCGGGGTGAAACCGTAATTTGGCTTCTCCAAGCGCTTTGATATAGCCTTTCATTCGATACTTTCCTTGTAAATCGTCCATTTTGGCAATGATACCAATCTGTGTGTGTCCGTTAGCGATCAATTCTTTGGTTGCCAGATAGCTGGATTGTACGTCATCGAGGCAGAAGTAAGGAACTTCCAACTCTTCATAATAGGCATTAATCATGATGAAGGGAACATCCTGTTCCTTGAACGTCAGATAATAAGCGATATTGGGATTATATAGATTGCTCTTCGTAGGCTCAATGATCAAACCATCCACACCAAAGGACAGCATCATCTCCAAGGCTTTCTTTTCCTGGGCGACATCATTATTGGTACTCGCTAATAGTAATGAATAATTATCTTCATTTAATCTGGCTTCAATCCCGCGAATTATCGAGGGGAAGATGTAATCAGAGATGTAGGTCGTGATGACTCCGATGGTTTTATTACTGGAGTTCCCACCAGTCTTTGAGCGGAATTGGTTACTGACATAGGTGCCAGATCCTTTTTCACTTCTTAAGAAACCTTCGTTGGATAGTTCCAAAATAGCCTTCCGAACCGTCTGGCGACTAACTTTATACTTATCCTGCAAAGCGAATTCCGTTGGAATTTGTTCTCCTACGCTGTATGCCCCTGAAAGAATATTGCTTTTTATATCCTCAAGGATGACCTGATACTTTGGTTTCACTTTATTCCTTCTTTCCAAGTTGTTCTAATACTAATTAATGCATCTATAATATTTGTATGTACATATTTTAGCATAATTATGAGTTTATTATAATCTATTGTCCTATCTGTATAAATACTAAAGTTAAAACTAGAAAAACACTCGGTTTGTCAAAGTATTTGTAAGTATAACTATGGTTTTGTGTTGACAAATGTACGCACAAAAAATATACTAAGGCTGTAAACAAAAGAAAGCGCCTTCTTTCAATTATTGCGATTATAACAGTTGTTCAGAGAGAGGAGTAACGTGAGCATGGATCAAGACATTAAACAAGCGATTACTAAGGGAGAAACCTCACTTGGTATCGAATTTGGATCCACACGTATCAAGGCAGTGCTGATTGATCATCGTTTTGAAACCATCGCATCTGGAAGCTATGAGTGGGAAAACCTCCTGGTAGATGGATATTGGACGTACAACTTAGAGAGTATTATTATGGGCCTGCAAGAGGCTTATCGTGAAATGAAGCAAGAGGTTGAGCAAAAATATGGAGTCACCCTTCGTACGGTTGGTTCTATAGGATTCTCTGCAATGATGCACGGCTATATGGCTTTTGACAGCAAGGGTGAGTTGCTTGTTCCGTTCCGGACTTGGCGGAATGCGACAACCGGGGCTGCAGCAAAAGCTTTAACTGATAAATTTCAATTCAACATTCCTGAGCGATGGAGTATTGCTCACTTGTATCAAGCGATATTGAACGAAGAGCAACATGTCCCTCATATTGATTTTATGACGACGTTGGCTGGATATATCCACTGGCTGCTGACTGGCGATAAGGCAATTGGTATCGGAGACGCTTCGGGGATTTTCCCAATTGATGAGACTACACATGATTATAACGAGTCGATGGTTAAGCAGTTTGATGAACTCATTGCAGCCAAAGGCTACGATTGGAAGTTACAAGACATTATTCCTAAAGTTCATATCTCAGGCGAGCAGGCAGGTGTACTAACCGCAGCGGGAGCGAAAATCTTAGATAAATCCGGAGACTTACAACCTGGTATTCCGCTTTGTCCTCCAGAAGGTGATGCGGGAACAGGAATGGTCGCTACGAATAGTGTGAGAAAACGTACTGGCAACGTGTCTGTGGGAACTTCGGTTTTTGCCATGATTGTATTAGAGAAGGACCTTTCAGCGGTATATCCGGAAATTGATCTGGTGACCACACCGAATGGTAATCCGGTCGGCATGGTTCATGCCAACAACTGTTCAAGTGATCTCAATGCTTGGCTGGGCTTGTTCCGTGAATTCTATGAGGCCATGGGGCACAAGGCGGATCCGAATCAATTGTTCAGTGTGTTGCTGAATAAGGCTTTGGAAGCGGATCCAGATGGCGGTGGTTTACTCAGCTATGGCTATTTGTCAGGGGAGAATATCACCGGAATAGAGAAAGGCAGACCGTTGTTTGTCCGCTCTCCTGAGAGCCGTTTCAATTTGGCCAATTTCATGCGGACTCATCTGTTCACTGCATTTGCTGCTTTGAAAATCGGAATGGATATTTTGACGAAGAAAGAATACGTCGCAATTGACAGCATTCTGGCTCACGGTGGTTTATTTAAAACCCCTATCGTCGGACAAAAGATTGTTGCGGCTGCTATGAATGTCCCGGTATCCGTGATGTCAACAGCTGGAGAAGGCGGAGCGTGGGGTATGGCTATTCTGGCTTCTTACATGATGAACAAGGATCAACAAGAAAGTCTGGAAGACTTCCTCGACCAAAAAGTATTTAGAGATGTTGAGGGACAAGAAATTCATCCTGACGGTTCCGATGTTAAGGGATTCGAAACATTCTTAGAACGCTATACACAAGGCCTGGCGATTGAGCAGGCTGCTGTAGATAATCTAGTGGAAAACTGGAGGAATTGACGTGTTAGAGCAGCTGAAAGAAGAAGTATTTCAAGCCAATCTGGATTTGCCTAAACATGGACTCGTGAAATACACCTGGGGTAACGTAAGCGCTGTTGATCGTGAGCGTGGCTTATTCGTTATCAAACCGAGTGGTGTTAGTTATGACACGATGAAACCTAGCGATATGGTGGTTGTTGATTTTGACGGCAATGTTGTTGAAGGAGAGATGAGACCTTCATCGGATACACCGACTCATGCCGTACTTTACAAGCACTACGCAGAGATCGGCGGTATTGTGCATACGCATTCGACTTGGGCGACGATTTGGGCTCAGGCAGGCCTGGATGTACCTGTAATGGGGACTACTCATGCAGACACCTTCTATGGTTCTGTTCCCTGTGCTCGTTTCTTGACACAAGAGGAGATTGATCGTGGCTACGAAGCCGAAACCGGCCGTGTCATCATCGAAACTTTTGAGCAGCGCGGGCTGGATATTTTAGCAGTGCCAGGTGTCCTGCTTAAGGGTCATGCTCCCTTCACTTGGGGTAAGGATGCGAAATCTGCAGTCATGAATAGCGTCGTATTGGAAGAAGTTTCTAAAATGAATTTATTCGCACGGGAATTGAATCATTTTGCCGAAGAATTGCCGCAGCGGATTCTAGATAAACACTATTTGCGCAAACATGGGAAAGACGCCTACTACGGGCAAAAGTAAGACCAACTAAACTAACAAACGAAGAAAAGAGGATGAATGTTATGTCAACAGTAGGTACAAAACAGTTCTGGTTTGTCGTAGGTTCACAACATCTGTATGGAGAAGAAGCATTAGCAGAAGTCAAAGCACACGCACAAGAAATGACCGATGCCCTAAATAAGAGCGGCGTTCTGCCTTATCCGCTTGTATTGCAAGATCTGGCGGTTAGTGCAGACAAAATCACCAGCCTTATGAAAGAAGTCAACTATCGTGATGAGGTTGCTGGTGTCATCACTTGGATGCATACCTTCTCACCTGCAAAAATGTGGATTCGCGGTACTAAATTGCTGCAAAAGCCGCTACTTCATTTGGCCACACAGTACAATGAAAGCATTCCTTGGGCTACAATTGACATGGACTTCATGAACCTCAATCAGGCAGCTCATGGTGACCGTGAATATGGGTTTATCAACGCCCGCTTGAAGAAACAGAATAAAGTGGTTGTAGGTTACTGGGAACGTGCAGAAGTGCAAAAACAAATCGCAGAGTGGATGGATGTAGCGGTTGCTTATAACGAAAGCTTCAATATCAAAGTCGCCCGCTTTGGCGACAATATGCGTAATGTTGGCGTTACGGAAGGTGATAAGGTCGAAGCCCAAATTCAATTTGGATGGACTGTTGACTACTTCGGAATTGGCGACCTCGTTCAGTACGTCAATGCTGTGAAAGAAGAAGAGATTGATGCTTTGTTTGCGGAATACTCTGAACTTTATGAATTCGATTATGGTACTTATAGCAAGGAAGCTTGGGAAGCCAGTGTAAGAGTGCAAGCAAGCTATGAAATTGCTATTAAACGATTCCTGGATCATGGCGGCTATACTGCCTTCACTACGAACTTCGAAGACCTCTATGGTATGAAACAGCTCCCTGGTCTTGCCGTTCAACGTTTGATGGCACAAGGATACGGATTTGCTGGTGAAGGAGATTGGAAGACTGCAGCGCTCGATCGCCTGCTTAAAGTCATGAGCCATAACCAATCCACTGGCTTTATGGAAGACTACACCTATGAATTAGCGGCTGGGCAGGAATCGATCCTTCAATCCCATATGCTTGAAGTTGACCCAACGTTGGCGAGCAACAAGCCTAAAGTCATCGTTTCTCCGTTAGGTATCGGCGATCGTGAAGATCCAGCCCGTCTGGTATTTGACGGCAAGGCAGGAGACGGTGTGGTGGTTTCCATGGCTGACTTTGGCACGCATTATAAACTGCTGATCAATGAGGTTACGGCATTTGAACCGACAGTTCCTGCTCCAAATCTTCCGGTAGCCCGTGTACTGTGGAACGTGAAGCCAAACTTCCAGGATGGAGTTAAGGCATGGATTGAGAACGGTGGCGGTCACCATACTGTGGTTTCCTTGAATCTGACTACAGACCAAATTGTTACTTATGCAAAACTGGTTAACCTGGAATACGTAATTATTAAATAACTAGAAGATAGCCATCTATAAAAGCATTGGGTCAGTCCTTAGGATCCAATGCTTTTTTATTGGTTTTCTAAGGATGTCGAGATAAAGGAAAGGTTCCTAAGCTATCTGGCGATATAACGAGACAATTGGACTCTCCTTTTGGCAATCATTTAATTCATAAGGATGTGATACTATGGCGAATGTACCAGCTACGAAAACGAAACTGGTTATCGTCGAAGGCATACCTGGCTCTGGCAAATCCACATTATCTAGATACATACATGACATGTCAAATACACATCAAATAGAATCGGAACTATTTTTAGAAGGAAATTTACGACATCCCGCTGATTATGAATCGGTTGCATGTATGCCGAACGAAGAACTTGATCGGCTCCGATCAATCTATTCCGAGGTGTTTCAATACATTGATCCGTTCGTATCTTTGAATGGCAACGACTCTTTAATCGCATATGCGCTTGCGCAGCAATCAGCCCAAAATAAAATTCCTTCTAGTTTGTATGAGGAAATCCAGCGTTATGAAATCTACGATGGAGTACCCGTGGAAAAGTACTGCGAATTGATGATCCAACGTTGGAAGTCTTTTGTTAAAGATCAGCGAGAAAAGGAAAAGCTAATCATACTCGAATGCTGTTTTTTACAGAACCCAGGGTGTGCATTACTCGCCCGGCATGATGCTGGAAATGATCGATTTGTTCGGCATGTATTACAGATTGCGGAGCAAATTCAGGAGTTAAATCCAATTTTGTTCTATTTGAAGCAACCTGATGTGCGTGAGACGATTGAGCGAGTAAAAACGATGAGATCTCAAGAATGGTTAGATTTCACGATTTGGTACCATACAGAGCAAGATTATGGAAAGAAGAAGGGGCTTCATGGGTACGAGGGATATATTCAGTTCCTTGAATATCGACGAGAGCTAGAATTACAAATTATTGAGCAACTTCCTTTTCAATCGTTTGTTATGGATAACTCCGATTATGATTGGGTGAATCAACAACAGACTGTTTCGAATATCATGATGAAGTATTTATAAACCATGAAGCTCATTCGAGGAAACGTTAGTGCAATTAGAAAGGGCCTGTCCCGTAAAGATTGGCCCAAAAACTTGCCGTTACAGGCAGCCCTGTGACTCTCATGTTTTAAAAGTTCAGTAGAGAGAAGGTTATAAGCTATGAGTGATTATGGTCCAGATCTATTTAAAGGTACCGCTTGGTACTACTCTAGGTATCGACCTCCTTATCCTTCGTCGCTTATTCGGTTTTTAGTTAACAAGTTTTCTCTGAATGGGGAAGGTCGCTTGCTTGACTTAGGATGTGGAACGGGTCAGCTAGCTCTAAGATTTAGTGATTGGTTTGAAGAAATAGTAGGTGTAGATACTGAATCAGAAATGCTAGATGAAGCAAACCGTTTGTCCAGTGATAAAAGGTTGGACAATGTTAAATGGGTACAAGGAAGGGCGGAAGAGCGCGTATGTGACTGGGGTGTCTTTCGCCTCGTTATAATTGCGAAAGCATTTCATTGGATGGATAGAGAGTCCATTCTTGACATTCTGTATAACAGTTCTGATACTAATGGTGGCGTAGCTATTATTGATAATACTGGGAAGCAGGAACCCTTACTTTGGCAACTCAAGGTCAACGAAGTAGTGAGACGTTGGCTAGGAGACGCAAGAAGAGCTGGTAATAGCACTTACACTCCCCCAAAGGAGAGGTATGAGGATATTGTAAGAAAATCTGGATTCAAAAATGTCCAAAGACATATTTTACCGAGTTATTCATATACATGGACTGTTGATTCGATCATTGGAAATCTGTACTCTACATCATTTGCTTCAAGACGCCTTTTTGGTGATAATTTAGTACGATTTGAAAATGATTTAACATCTGTTCTACTAGATATGGACTCCACGGGTGTGTTTACCGAAGAATTGTCAGTGTCTGTTATTACTGCTAGTAAGTGAAGCCCCAATAATACAGCGTGTTGAGATCCATTCTTATTATTTTGCAAAGAAAATTCTCACTTTTTAGCAGAAATGATTTATAATTATCAGATAATAGACAATATAATTTTTAAAAGATTATATTTTAGTTATAATAGAGACAGAAAAGATATGTTCCTGAGTGGAGCCTTGCTTCTTGTATCACCTAAGCAGGAGGGCCTGCTCTTTTTTGCAAATATAAGAGATAAGGAAGGTTTTTATGAATAGCATTCAGAAAAATACAGACGTTATCTTAATTGGTGCCGGAGTCATGAGCGCGACTCTGGGATCATTGCTAAAAGAGTTAGCACCAGAATGGGAAATTAAAGTGTTTGAGAAACTCGCAAACGCAGGAGAAGAAAGCTCTAACGAATGGAATAATGCAGGTACAGGCCATGCTGCACTGTGCGAACTGAACTATACATCCGAAAAAGCTGATGGATCTATAGATATTCGTAAAGCTGTAGACATTAATGAGCAGTTTCAGCTTTCAAGACAGTTTTGGTCTTTTCTTGTAAACAGCCATTTGATTCGTAATCCTCAGGACTTTATCAAGCCAATACCTCATATGAGTTTGGTAACAGGAGAGAAAAATGTATCTTTTTTGAAAAAAAGGTTTAAAGCGCTTTCAACTATTTCTCTATTTCAAGGCATGGAATTTTCCGACGACCCTGAAAAGCTGAAGGAATGGATTCCGCTAATTATGGAAGGCCGTACATTGAATGAACCAATCGCGGCAACCAAAATCGACTCTGGAACAGATGTCAACTTTGGTGCTTTAACACGCATGTTGTTTGAGCATTTAAAAAGTAAAAACGTTGAGATCAATTACAAGCATAGTGTAAAGGATATTAAACGTGCGAGCGACGGCTCGTGGAAAGTCAAAGTCCATAATCTGGATAACGGTAAAATCGAATACCATACTGCCAAATTTGTCTTTATCGGTGGTGGGGGTGGAAGTCTACCTTTGCTACAAAGAACCGGTATTCCTGAGTCCAAATATATCGGGGGATTCCCGGTAAGTGGACTATTTATGGTATGTAACAATCCTAAGGTTGTCGCCCAGCATCATGCGAAAGTATACGGTAAAGCTAAGGTTGGTGCTCCTCCCATGTCTGTTCCGCATCTGGATACAAGATATATCGGTAACCAAAAAGCACTGCTATTTGGACCGTTTGCCGGCTTCTCACCGAAGTTCTTGAAAACGGGCTCAAATTTGGATTTGATCGGATCTGTAAAACCCAATAATCTCATCACGATGTTGGCGGCAGGCGCAAAAGAGATGGCATTGACCAAATACCTGATTCAGCAAGTGATGTTATCGAATGAAAAGCGTCTGGAAGAATTACGCGAGTTTATTCCGAACGCCAAAATCGAGGACTGGGGGATCGTGGTAGCGGGTCAACGTGTGCAGGTGATCAAAGATACGGAGGGCGGTAAAGGAACACTTCAATTTGGTACAGAAGTGGTTAGTGCTGCTGATGGTTCGATAGCTGCACTGCTCGGCGCCTCTCCGGGTGCTTCTACTGCTGTTCACGTTATGCTGGAAGTATTGGAAAAATGCTTCCCACAACATATGGAAGAGTGGGAACCAAAAATAAAAGAAATGATTCCTTCTTATGGGGTGTCACTAGCGGAAAACCCAGAGCTTTACCAAGAAATTTATGACTCCACAACGGAGGTGCTCGGTCTGGGCGAAAGGGAACCGCTTCATCGTTAATTTTTACATGGCTAGTAACTCGATCATCCAAATATTTTTAATAAAAAGCACAGTAATCTTACGATATATTTTAGAGTCCAATAAGCAACAACACCAAGCGGTGGGGAGAAGTCCCCACCGCTAAAAATGTTTGTTTAACAAAACAAAGTTTTGCAATCCTTCTGCATTTTCGATGTCACATGGATGAACAGCTTCCATGGTAAAGCTTTATGTATGAATAGATAGGGGCGCACTCACAAGAGGAGGTGCCCCTATCTATTTATGTTATATTTGTGCGGTTGGACGGATCACGATTTCGTTCACATCAATGTCAGCCGGTTGTTCAATTGCGAATCCAATTGCGCGGGCTACCGCGTCTGGTGTCATGGCTAGTTTATCCCGGATGACGGCGAGTTGATCTCTTATAGCCGGGTCTGTTAAACTTTCGGTGAAATTTGTCTGCACAATACCTGGCGAAATGATGGTTACGCGCAGTTTATCACCAGCCTCCTGGCGCAACCCCTCTGAGATGGCGCGTACGGCGAACTTCGTACCAGAGTAGACCGACTGGTTCGGAACGGTCTTGTGTCCTGCTGTAGAAGCAGTGTTCACGAAATGTCCGAAACCCTGTTTGCGAAAGACAGGCAACGCTGCAGCAATGCCATACAAAACGCCTTTAATGTTGACGTCAATCATGTGCTCCCAATCTTCCACGCGCAGATCATCGAGAGGGGATATAGGCATAACGCCAGCGTTGCTGACGAGAACATCCAGCTTCCCGTATCGTTCGCAAGCCAAAGTAACGAGGTTGCATAGATCCTCGCGCCGTCTCACGTCAGTGCGTGCATAGACAGCTTCGCCACCCCTATTCGTAATACGTGTCGCCAGTGCTTCAAGGCGGTCCACCCCGCGCGCGCCAAGCACGACTTTTGCTCCACGCTCGGCAAGCAACAGTGCTGTTGCTTCTCCAATTCCGCTGCTTGCACCTGTAATCACGACGACTTTGTTCTCTATTCTTCCTTCCAAACTCATAGCCCCATCCTTCTTTCTTTGATCTATTTGCCTTAGGCCCTTTGTTGGCCTTGCAAGTAAATTTTAAGTAGAATTCAATTGAGACAGGTAGACCGATCAAGTCCAATTCTTGCCTAATCCTATTCGGCGTGCATATAATTAGCACATCAATATTAGCGTTCAACGGAAAGGAAGGTGAAGCATGAATGGTTTCGTCTCCTCCCCCCTCTGATATTTCTACGAATCTACAAGAACTGATTCGTCTGATTGATCAACGCGCGTCTTCGGACGGTACGTTTGTTTCGTCTGTGCCAGGACTTTATTTCAGACGTGCAAGCCATGTGTCCGAGCTGAATCATACGGTCCATATGCCCTCCCTGTACGTGGTTGCGCAAGGCTCAAAGACAGCAATGCTGGCTGGAGAAAACTATGTGTACGATCCAACAACCTACATGGTCACATCAGTTCAACTTCCCGTAACTGGTAAAATAACTCAAGCCTCGTCGGAGCTTCCTTATCTCAGTCTTCAATTATCCATTAGTCCAGACGCCATCCTGGACATTATCAAGAAGAGTCCTCCTCCATGTAACGTTAAGACTGGACGCGGCATACTGGTGAGCCAATTTGACCCTCTGCTGCTTGATGCGCTGCTTCGGCTTGTCAGACTTTCGGATACGCCTGCGGATATTCAGTTTCTTGCGCCGCTTATCACGCACGAGATCCTTTATCGTGTATTACAAGGTGAGCAGGGAGCTTTAATCAGGCAATTTGCCGTAGTTGGCAGCTATGCACATAGCATCTCCAAAGCGATCCATCTGATTACCCGCGATTACTCTAAGCCTCTTGTGATCGAGGAATTGGCGAAGGAAGTAAACATGAGCCCTTCTTCCTTACACAAGCACTTTAAAAAGGTAACGGCTATAAGTCCTCTGCAGTATCAGAAGGCCATTCGACTGCAGGCTGCACGCCGCTTACTGCTCTCGGAGGGATTGGAGGCCGCCACTGTAGGCTTTCGCGTTGGCTATGAGAGTCCTTCGCAGTTCAGCCGAGAATATGGACGCATGTTTGGACGGCCACCGATGAGTGATGTTAAACATTTGCGTAATTCTCTTAGTGTCTCAGTTGATTGAGAAGTTTATCGGGTGATCCGTGGAGGTTAATATGAAAACTTTCATTTACATGGTGAGACATGGCGAATCACCAAAGACGGAAGGAAATGAAAGAACAAGAGGTTTGACTGATAAAGGTAAGTCAGATGCTTTTCAAATAACTGAGTTATTGAGAGGAGAGGGGATCGAGGTTTTCGTTTCAAGTCCATATCAACGGGCAATCCTAACCATTCAAGAATTAGCTCAATGCTCAGGACAAGAAGTTTTAATACTCGAGGATCTTAAAGAAAGAATTTTTTTGAATGAAGACAACCGAATGCCTGATGATGAATTATTCCCTTTGTTAGATAAGTCATTTTCTGATCCCAACTTTGCTTTAACGGGAGGAGAGTCTAATGCAGTTTGTCAGAATCGAAGTATAACAGTCTTAAAGGAATTGCTAAAAATCTACCGAGGACGGAAAGTCGCATTAGGCACTCATGGAGCTGTAATGACTTTAATGATGGGGTATTATGACAAGCAGTACGATTTGGATTTTTTACTACACACATCCAAGCCAGACGTATACAGAATGGAATTCAATGATCAGGAATTAGTTGAGGTGAAAAGATTGTGGAACATGCCGTAATAGTTTGTGAGGAAAAGGTATAAGGACTATTCTCCAAAAAGAGACCACCCCTAAAAAAGGATGGTCTCTCTTCAAAGCTTTTCTTTTATAGCTATTGCGGTGAACCGTTAAGCAAATCCTCGGCTATTTTTACCAGGTCTTCCTTGGTCAGTGGACTGTCCTGGTTATCAGATATGTTGAAGTGTAACCGTCTTTTTTCATCAAGCCAGCCCAGTCGGTTTTTTCCGGCCTCCAAGGGATTGCTTGTTTTGCTTGCCCTGATGTAATAGGCCTTGGTTCCTTTAATTGTCAGTTGCTCAGCCGAATCCTGTTCATTTTGCATGATGGTTGTCTTTGTGACTTCAGGAGTGTATTTGGTGACGGTAATGTTTACATAGTCGTTTCCTCTCGCATACCGGGCAAAGGAGGTGTCTGACTTGTCCCAGCTCAGCTTTTGAATAAACAGATGTTCACCCTCCGGTGCAGCTTTGGCCTGTTGCATCAGTTTATCGGTTAAAGCTCGATATTCCTTTTTATCCATCATCCTAGGATATGCAGCGCCTGGATAGACGTATCCGAATTCAAACTGATAGCCATCTGGTAGATGAGTGGGGTTGCTGAATAATGGAGCCTCAGTTCGCTTGATTTCATCTTGTAAGCTGTTGAAACTTGAAAGTTCAGCTGGCTTGTACGCAAACAGGGCCGGATTAGATAGGTTGTTCTGATTCATAGAATCGTCCTTGACGTAATAGGCAGCATACTCTCCGGGCTGCAAGCGATCTTTCACTTTTTCGTTCCACTGTGCGTAGGTGGAGGTATACGTTTTCGAGGCGTCCGTTTCGGCAGGTGTTTTGGCGGTATTTAATACAACGTCGCCCTTACTGTTGCGGAATTCAAGATATTGCGAAGCGGCGTATCCGGTCACAGAAGCCCCTAACACAAAAAGTAAGATCATAATGGGAGCGGTAATGCGCGGTTGAAGACGCATTTTTACAATGAACCCCTTTTTGGGCGTCACCTTTTGGTAGACCTGTTCCATCACTTTGTCAGAAACGTCAAAAGCTTGGATTTTTAGGACACTTTCTGGTTCTGTCAGCTTGTCCATGTTTTTTAAGTCTTTGTCTTTTGGATCGGTGTATTTCAGATTTTGTTCCTGATTTCTGCCTTGTAATTCACGCATTTCGGGTCCTCCTTTATGGGTTCCATTATTTTTTTAAGCTTTGTTTTTGTTCTGCCGTATTTTTTCTTGATAGCTTCCTCGCTCTTGTTCATAATTTCCCCGATTTCTCCAAACGTTTTTTCTTCAAAAATGCGCAGCACCAATAGGTTTCGTTCTTCTGCATTCAGTTGGTCTAATGCCCGGCTCAGCGGTTCACTGAAAAGCTGACGTTCCAAAACCTGCGCAGCACTGTCTGAAGTCATATTAGTTGAGGTGAACAGGGTAATCTTAAATTTGCGCTGTAGATTCTTCCTGCGAATCAAGTTCAGGCAGTGATGATAGGCCATTTTATACAGCCAGGAGGAGAAGCCCATTGTCAGTTTGTACATGTTAATTTTTTCAAAAGCTTTGACCAAAATATCCTGTACGGCTTCTTCTGCCTCATGCTCACTTCCTAATAGCCGCCAGCAATACACAAATATCTGACGCTGATACTCCTTCACAATGTAGGCGTAATCCTGGATTTCGCCAGCTTGAACTCGTTTGATTTTGTATTCGATTTCCTCATTCAAAAATTTAGGCACCTCCTCTGATCAAAAAGAAAACTATACCTGTATAACAAATGAAGATGACCGAAAGGGACACCTTTTCTAAATTTTTTTAGTATTAAATCTACTCTCTAAGAGAGTACGATAAAGCAGAACAATTATCACCAACGGTGTTGATTTCATAGGGCTTGGATTTTTATTGTGGAAATAAATAGAATGATGAAGTATACCTATCAAAAATTTGAAAAGAGATTGTAAAAATATAAAAAGGAGATAAGAAATGAGGGTTTATGATAATAGGGGAGTCCAGATGGTGGTTGCACTTTTATATCCTGTTATAGCATTTGTTATATTAAGTAATAGTCATAGGATAGGTTCATGGACTATCCCGGCCATTATTGCAATTTTGTTTTGTCTGTTATGGAAAAATACTCTTTATGTAATCATCTCTAATGTCTTGATGTGGATTGTATCAGTACCTATGTGGTGGCTGCTAGTTGAACGTGTGAAAACAGACCAGGGCGCTGAAATTTTCATTTCGTCATTACCATTCATTATATTGTTATACATATTTGCTGTATTGCTACCCGAAATTTCAATTGTTCTATTTAGACATTACATTTTTAATAAGTTTAGACGTCGTAATAGTAAGTAATCTCTGAAACGATTCAGGAGTGCTTTTCCAAAACAACCTATGGATTAGGTAAAGTGGAAGGAATGAGAGATAAAATAAAATTAAGTTAAGTCATTGATAAGGTGAAGATGACTATTGGTTTTATCCAAGAGAGCACACAATTTTCTTGCAAATTCAAAATGGAAAGATGAATTAAACGATCAAGAGGTAAACTCGGCAATCCCGCCCGTTAGCTAACGAAAACTATCGGCTGTACGGGCGGGGTTGCCTCACCTTCTTTTATGCAGCATACATCTACTTATTATTCCCTTTGCGTACCTTTAACAGCTTACCCTTTACGGTTGTATTCTTCATAATCTCAAGCACCAATGGACCCTTGCCATTCAGAATCTCGACATCTGTCACATTATCTAGAATCGTAATGATCCCGATATCATCTGCGTTGACTCCGTCAAGCTTAGCGATGGTCCCCACGAAGTCGACAGCTCTAAGTTTTTTCTTCTTACCGCCGTTAAAGTTCAGCTTCATAATCTGTTGGTTTAATTGCTCGCGCTTATCTTTTTTGAGTGCGGTTTTTACATGCAGTTTTTGCTCAAAATCTTCTCTACGGAGGTCAACAGCCTCTTCTGAGGGAGCCTTTACCTGCGGAATCGCGAATCCAATATATGCTTCGATATCAGCTAATCTTCGGCCATCCTTAGGAGTGATGAGGGAAATGGCCTTCCCCGTTTTGCCAGCACGTCCCGTACGTCCTGTGCGGTGAACATAGCTTTCCTTCTCAAGGGGAATATCGTAGTTAATGACATGGGTGATATTCGTGATATCAATTCCTCGTGCGGCAACATCTGTTGCAATCAAGTAACGAAATTGACCCCTTCTGAATGCATTCATTACCTCAAATCGCTCGTCTTGCTCCATGCCACCATGAATGCGATCACATGGATATTCAAGATCAGCCAATGCCCTGAATAATGTATCTACATTCTCCTGCGTACGACAGAAAATAATGCAGCTGTCAGGATTCTCAACAATGAGCAGATCTTGCAGTAGTGCCAGCTTGTCTGACTCCTTCACCTGAATAAGAGAGTGATCAATTGTAGCGGTCGTTATACCAGTCGCTTTAATCTCAATTCTAACAGGATCTTTCATATATTTACGTGACAGTGTGGCTACGTCCTCAGGGAAGGTAGCGGAGAATAACATGGTAACCCGATCACTAGGCAGCGCTTGAATAATCGACTGAACTTGCTCGATAAAGCCCATATTCAGCATCTCATCAGCTTCATCAATCACGAGATAGGCAATCCGATCTAACGGTAACGTCCCTCGTTCAATATGATCCAGTACACGTCCTGGCGTACCTACAGCCACATGCGTCCTTTGTTTTAACTCAGCCTTTTGGATATGAAAAGGATGTTTCCCATAAAGGGGTGTTGCTTTGATCCGCTTAAAGCGTCCAATATTCGTGATGTCTTCGGTGACCTGTAACGCGAGTTCACGGGTTGGCGTCAGGATTAAAGCTTGGGGCTTATTCTCATTCCAATCTACTAGCTCACAGATTGGAATGCCGTATGCTGCTGTTTTGCCGCTACCTGTTTGCGATTTGGCGACAAGATCCTTCTTTTCAAGCGCCACAGGAATGACTTCCGTCTGAATCTCTGTTGGCGTCTCATAGCCCAGGCTATTCAGCGCTCTTACAATTTCTTCACTTAATGCGTAATCTGTAAAATGCTTCTGACTCATTTTCAACCTCTTCTGCGCTGTATTTGAATACCATTACATATATAATGTCATCGTGTATCGAACTTATACTCATCTAGTATACTCTATATCCAGACAGCAAAGGGAGGCCATGAAGGCATGGGTATCAGCATGTTTCCATATCCGCATGCGTGAAAACATGTGTTACGAACAAAGGGCACCCAATCGGGTGCCCTTTGAACTGCCGTTAGCGCGGAAAATCGTATCAAAAGTATTGTTACGATGAAAAGTGAACCCAATCTCTCCCTTGGACAGCATCCATCTTTTTAAAGAAAATTTGAGCGCGTTTATTCTCGGTAGAAGTTATCCAGGCCATATGAGCATAGCCTTGATTTCGTGAGTATTTTTGACATTCTAAAAAAAGCTGTGTTTCTACTTCTGTATCTCTAAATGGTTCCAATACAAATAGATCGTTCATAACAGTGACTTTGTCTGCTTTCATCGTGCTAAAGGTAAAGAATAATGTAGCAAAGCCGATTAATTCTCCATTTTGTTCCGCCACAAATTGTATACCGCTTTGCTGCTCAAAAAGGGTGTGTATCAAATTATGGATTTTTTCGATAGGTGGCCTAGGGTTTTGATAAAAACCAACGATGTATTCATACATTAACTCGGTTAAACTGTTTAAATCATCAGGCTTAGCGTTCCTTATTAAAAATGACATTAGATGCACTCCCTTTTTTATTAGTTTTGAATTATTATACATAATAAAGCATATATATTCAAAACTGAATTCATTCCGAATTACTTAAGAAGTGTAAGTGTCACCTCTATCGTGTTATCAATAAATGATCGTTCTGGACGAGACTTTATCATTACGGTCAGTCCAATTAACGATACGACTAGCGCCTGTGATACAGCCTTCGCATTGAGCCCGATCTCAAGCTCACCTGATTGTATACCTCTTTCAATGGTTTCTTGAAATATAACCGCTAGGTACATTTGATGCTCCCTTGTAAGAATTTCAAACTTCTCATCATGGGGCGCAAGTTCAACCATTGTATTAATGCAAAAGCATCCTTTTCTAGGATTTTCCGCATATTCCTCATCGACCACACCTTCAAAGAAAGTCCGAAATGCTTCTTTTACAGATGGATTGCTTTGAAGTTTGGTTCGGATCAGAGAAGCACGGGACATCATGTATTTGCGCAGCGCAGCTTCGAACAATTCTTTTTTGCCTCCAAAAGTGGAATATATACTGGGTCGTTGAATTTCCATTCTGGAAGTTAAATCACTCAATGAGGTAGCTTCATATCCCTTCTCCCAAAATATTTGCATAGCTGCATCTAATACTTTATCTTCGTCAAATTCGCGGATTCGTCCCATAATCAATACCTCTCATGTTCGTAATTTTATTCTTAATTCCATGACTCTGATCATAATTGTTAGGGGTCTTTATTTGCGTACCAGTTAGTATGTTATTATCTTATAATTAGCCCGTTATATTGTCAAATGCAGATTGGTTTATCGCACCAAGGAGATATCAGTATGAGGATAAATCAAAGATTTTTACTATATTTATTGACAGTACTCTTTTTAATGAGTTATATTTACTGGGAAAAATATTTTACCGATCGGTATGATATTTTACCGATATTTAATTAACATACAAAGAAAGCTATTAGAATAGGAGAGATGGACGATGGAGATAGGTATTACTTCGTTTGTAGAAACAAAGCCCGACGTTCAGACAGGTGAAGTGATAAGTCACGCACAGCGATTGCGCGAAGTTGTCGAGGAAATTATCCTTGCTGATCAAGTGGGGCTTGATGTGTTTGGTGTAGGTGAGCATCATCGGAAGGATTATTCGGCATCTTCACCAGCAGTTGTGCTGTCAGCGGCTGCAGCGCAGACGAAACGGATTCGGCTGACCAGTGCAGTGACAGTGCTTTCTTCAGCTGATCCCGTTCGCGTTTTTCAGGATTTTGCTACGCTGGATGGTATTTCGAATGGACGTGCGGAGATTATGGCGGGTCGAGGTTCCTTTATTGAATCTTTTCCACTGTTCGGCTATGACTTGGAAGACTATGATGAGCTGTTTGAACAACATTTGGAATTGCTCCTTAAAATACGGGAGTCCGAAAAAGTAACCTGGAAAGGCGGACATCGGCCAGCAATTAACAATTTGGGTGTGTATCCACGGCCGGTTCAGAATCCTTTACCCATATGGGTTGGCAGCGGGGGCAGGCAGGATTCTGCTATCCGGGCAGGTCTGTTAGGACTGCCCTTGATACTCGCGATCATTGGCGGGAATCCGGTAAATTTTGCACCACTTGTCCAGCTTTATAAGAAGGCAGCAGCGCACGCCGGTCATGATGAATCAAAGCTTAGGGTTGGGTCGCACTCGATAGGATTTGTCGGAGAGAATAATGAGCAAGCTGCAGATACATATTTCCCTTCTACGATGGCAGGTATGAATAGATTGGGCAGGGAGCGGGGCTGGGCACATTATGATCGTTCTAGCTACGATGCCGCGCGCAGCTTTGAAGGTGCGCTGTATGTCGGCGATCCAGAGACTGTTGCCCAGAAGATCATTCACCTTCGCAAACATGTAGGTGTTACTCGCTTTATGTTGTATGTTCCGTTAAGCACGATGCCGCATGCCGAAGTGATGAGAGCCATTGAGCTGCTAGGAACAGAGGTAGCACCCCGAGTTCGGAAGGAAATAGCCAAGTGGGAAGCGGAGACGGAGAAAAGATTGTAAAAACCAAACATAGGAGTGATTTGCATGGATTTTGAAAATCGTTTATTACCAGAATTAAGGTCAGTAATCGCACAATTTCCTGGTTTTCAACTGGAAGAGAATTTAGAGCTGAGCAGAAGCTATTTGTCTAGTCCTCCTATTGAGCAGTCGGAGCACGTACGCACGACAAGCCGGATGATTCCGAGTGTAGCAGGCGAGATATTAGTCAAAATCTACGAACCTGCTCAGCGAACTGACGTTAGGCTTCCGGCCATGCTGTGGATTCACGGGGGAGGCTATGTGATGGGCCATCCTGATATGGACGATGCTTTGTGCGAACGCTTCGTGCAGGCGGCCAAATGCGTCGTCGTATCGGTCGATTACCGACTTGCTCCTGAGCATCCCTACCCGGCTGCCATCGATGACTGTTATGCCGCTTTGACGTGGATGACCGACGAAGCGGAGCTGCTGGGCATTGACTTAGATCGGGTCGCCATTGCAGGAGCAAGTGGGGGCGGCGGGCTGACCGCAGCACTTGCTTTAATGGCTCGTGACAAAGGTGGGCCAGCCCTCATTTTCCAAATGCCGCTGTATCCGATGATCGATGACCGCAGTATTACGGCGTCAAGTCATGAAATTACGGCCGATAACGCACCATGGAACCGGAAGAACAACTTGGCGGCCTGGAACATGTACTTAGGCAATCGTACCGAAGATAGCGAGGTGTCCCCATATGCGGTGCCGTCGAGAGCAGAAAGCTTGGCTGGCCTGCCGCCGGCTTATACGTGCGTAGGCCAGCTCGATCTATTCCGAGATGAGACGATCGAATATGTGGGACGCCTTGCCCAAGCGGGGGTGGACGTCGAATTCCATCTGTATCCCGGCACATTCCACAATTTTGAGGGAATAGTTCCACAAGCAGAAGTAAGCCAACGTGCTAGCCAAAGTTATGTAGACGCAATTGCAAGAGCCCTTAATCCTTAAACTATTAAATAGGCAGTCTCCAAAGTGATATGTTCCCAAAAGAGTAGGCAGGTTAAAACTTGCTACTGTAAGGGGAGCATATCACTTTTTGCATCAACCTTTTTTTGTCATTTCGGAGTTGTTTGGGATAAAGGAGCACCAGGTTTTCAGTCGCCCCGCAATGATGTAAAGTTTTTCGGGTAAAATCTTTACTTTTACATGTAGCAGATAATAACCTTACATTCTTATAATTGGAAATGTAAGCGATTTATTTAAGAGTAGGAATATTAAAAAACTATACGTATGAGGAGGAGATTGTATGTCGAAATTTAAAGTGGGCAAGTTGGTAAGCAGCTTGGCGTTGGCGGGTGTGTTGTTATCATCAGTTCTGATAAACCCGGCTAGTGCCAGTATGGCGAACGGTGACAAATTCCTGGGGAATGTCATTGCGGGCAGTGTCCCTCCTAGTTACGGGACATACTGGAATCAAGTGACGCCGGAAAACTCGACTAAGTGGGAATCGGTTGAAGGCAACCGTAACAACATGAACTGGTCACAGGCCGATACCGCCTACAATTATGCCCGTAGCAATGGCTTCCCGTTCAAGTTCCATACGTTGGTATGGGGTGCCCAGGAGCCAGGTTGGGTTAGGGGGCTGTCGGCTGCTGATCAGAAAGCGGAAGTGACTCAGTGGATTAAAGCAGCAGGTCAACGCTATCCGAATGCGGAGTTTGTAGATGTGGTGAATGAGCCGCTGCATCAGAAGCCGTCCTATCGCAATGCCATTGGTGGTGACGGGTCGACCGGATGGGATTGGGTCATATGGTCGTTCCAACAGGCCAGACAAGCCTTCCCCAATGCTAAGCTGCTGATCAATGAATATGGAATTATCAATGATCCTTCGTTAACCGACCAATATGTCAATATTATTAATCAGCTCAAGAGCAGAGGCCTGATTGACGGAATTGGTATCCAATGCCACCAGTTTAGCATGGACACTGTTTCAGTTAACACGATGAACACTGTACTGAACAAGCTGGCGGCAACAGGATTGCCAATCTATGTGTCGGAGCTGGATATAACTGGCGACGACAACACCCAGCTTGCCAGATACAAGGAGAAATTTCCGGTATTATGGAAGCATTCTGCGGTGAAGGGAGTTACGCTCTGGGGGTATATCCAGGGACAAACTTGGAAGCCGAACACACATCTGCTGAACTCTAACGGCACGGAACGTCCCGCGCTCCAATGGCTGAGACAATATCTGCAAAGATAAGCTATGGGTGGCACTTAAACCCCAACAGATGCAAACTTTTGCCAAATGTCTGGGCTGGGTAGATGTTTATTTGAAGAAGTCTTGGCTGAAATGTTATACGCCCAAGGCTTCTTTTTATTTAGCTTAAACGAGGAGTGCCCTAATGAAGGGAAGGAACCACTTCATTAGGGCACTGGAGATTTACTACCACTATCGATCACTGCCAGTTTGTATGAAAGGACCCTGCTGCATCACTTCGTTCATAAGTATGGGCACCAAAATAATCCCTTTGTGCTTGCAAAAGGTTAGCATTTGAAATGCCTGTCCGGTAACTATCGAAATAAGTAAGTGAAGCACCTAAACATGGAAACGAAATAGCAGAATTAATACCCTCACAGACTACTTTTCGCAATCCCAATTGATATTCTTTAACCTTTTCAGCAAAATACGGGGCGATTAATAGATTAGCCAAATTCGGCTGTTCTTGATATGTTTCGCTTATTACATTTAAGAATTCGGCACGAATGATGCAACCACCACGGAAAATAAGGGCAATATCCTGTAAAGGTAAATTCCATCCGTAAAGCTCAGAAGTCATTTTATATTGTATAAATCCTTGCGCGTAGGCACAAATTTTACCCATATAAAAAGCTTGTCTAATGTACTCAATCCACACATTTTTATCTAAACTTCGCTGATCAATCTCTGGGCCTGTCAGGATATTTTCTGCATAAACTCGTTCCTCTTTTAAAGAGGAGATGTAACGGGCAAACAATGACTCTGTAATAATGGATGATGGGATTCCATGATCAATTGCTTGAATACTTGTCCATTTACCTGTGCCCTTTTGCCCTGTTTTATCCAGAATCACATCGATCAGAGGTAAGCCTGTTATTTCATCTTTTTTTCGTAAAATCTCTGCGGTAATTTCGATTAAATAACTTTTCAGTTCCCCTTGATTCCATGTTTCAAAGATGTCGGCAATTTCATTAACAGATAAACATAGCCTCTTTCTTAAAAATGTATAGACTTCTGCGATTAATTGCATATCTGCATATTCAATTCCGTTATGTACCATTTTTACAAAGTGACCGGATCCTTTTGGACCCATATAAACACAGCAAGGATCTCCGCCCACTTGGGCTGCTATTTTTGTTAGAATAGGAGCTGCTTTTTCATATACGTCTTTATCTCCACCAGGCATGATTGAAGGTCCATGTAAAGCCCCAACTTCGCCGCCGGAAATACCGATTCCTAAATAACCGATTCCTTTTGACTTCAATTCATCATATCTACGTTCCGTATCTTTGTAATGGGAGTTACCACCGTCCATGATCACATCGCCTGCTTCAAGGAAGGGTACTAATGTACCTATTACCGAATCAACCGGTTTGCCCGCTGTTACCATAAGGAAAATTTTCCTTGGAGTTTTTAAGGAGCAGACAAAATCTTGAATTTCGTAGTAGGGATGGATGGAGTGACCTTCACTTTTTTTGACAAGATCGTCCGTTAAATCCCTCGTATAATTATAGACAGCGACTTGCTCGCCTTTACCAGCCATGTTTAAGGCGATATTACGGCCCATTACCCCTAAACCAATGACACCAATTGTGTTGGACATTTTTTCTGCTCCTTTTGTTTGAAATGAATAGGCCGTAGATCCTCACTTATAAACTTAGAAGATCCTAAGAAAAATAAGTGGGGGATCTACCGCCCGGGAATCGTGGTTTATACGAATAAACTTAGTACTAAAATAAATCCTAATCCGGCTACCGAAATGATGGTCTCAAGCAATGTCCATGTTGCAAATGTTTCTTTCATGCTTAAACCAAAATACTCTTTAAACATCCAGAAACCAGCATCGTTAACATGTGAAGCTATTAAACTACCCGCTCCCGTGGCGAGCACAACTAAAGCAAGATTAACGTCGGATTGTCCTAACATCGGTATAACTAAACCAGCGGTTGTTAAAGCTGCAACAGTTGCAGAACCTAAGGAAATACGTAAGATTGCAGCGATGATCCAGGCAAGTAAAATGGGTGATAATGTAGTTCCATTGAATAATTCAGCTACATAGTCGCCTACGCCGCCATTAATCAGTACTTGTTTGAAGGCTCCGCCGCCCCCAATGATTAAGAGCATCATCCCAATATGAGTAATAGCAGTTGTACAAGATGCCATTACATTTTTGATTGGAATTTTTCTTGCTATTCCCATGGTATAGACAGCTACCAGTAAGGAAATTAACATCGAAGTCGATGCATCACCAATAAAACGGATCGCTGCTAGTAAACTATTATCTTCAAATCCCATTGTTTTTTGAAGCAAAGTAATAATTGTAGCAATAGACATTAAAATGACAGGAAGCATTGCAGTAAATACACTGATTCCAAATCCCGGAGTTTCCTCGGACTTAAATACTTTTTGTTCACCTAAAGAGGCAATATTACCGGTTTTCGTAAATGATGCAGGTACGAGTTTTTTGGCAAGCTTCGTAAATACAGGTCCAGCTAAATTAACGGTTGGAATGGCAATAATGAAACCGTAAAGTAAAACCTCACCAAGGTTCGCGCCATATTCACGGGCAATAACTGTCGGCCCTGGGTGTGGAGGTAAGAAACCATGTGTTACGGATAAAGCTGCAATCATCGGAATACCGAGATGTAAGATAGAAACCTTTAATTGTTTTGAAATGGCAAATACGATTGGAATTAATAATACTAATCCTACTTCAAAAAATAGCGCTACACCGATAATGAATGAAGCAGCTACGACTGCCCATTGAATATTTTTTTCACCAAATTTGTCTACGAGGGTCATGGCAATTCGTTGAGCACCACCAGAATCAGCGATCAACTTCCCTAACATCGCTCCAAGTCCAAAGATTAACGCTAAGTGACCAAGGGTTCCGCCTAATCCGGCTTCGATGGTTTTGACAATTTCCTCTAATGGCATTCCAAGTGCTAAAGCGACGCCGAACGATACAATGATTAATGAAATAAAGGTGTTCAATTTGAAGCCCATTATTAAAACTAATAATGCTAAAATTCCAATCGCTACGATAACTAATGGCATTGTAATTACCCCCTGCTTTTTATCTTTTTAGTGTTTAATTAAGCTTCTTTGATAATTGGAAATCCGTGTATAATCGTCTTCTAATACTCTGGATAGGTTAATGAAAATCGGCAGCAATTTCCTATATTCCTTTGTTGCTTCTTCTTTTGGTGTATGTTTGTTGGTACTGCCAACCATTTCAGAGACGACTTCAAAGGACTGGATTTTTCCGGTGGCATACAAGCCTAAAATACAAGCTCCTAGACAAGAACTTTCGTAGCTTTCTGGAACGACGACTTCAGATGCGAATATATCGGACATCATTTGCCGCCAAACATCTGATCTTGCGAAGCCTCCTGTAGCCTGAATTCGGGTCACGGGACCGTCCATGCATTCAGTTAATGCCAAAAATACGGTGTACAAATTGTAAATGACTCCTTCTAGGGCCGCGCGAATCATATGTTCTTTCTTGTGTGACATCGTCAAACCGAAGAATGAGCCACGTACATCTGGATTCCATAATGGCGCACGTTCACCAGCGAGGTATGGATGGAATAACAAACCGTCAGATCCTGGTCTTACACGTTCAGCAATCTTGGTTAGTACATCATATGGATCAATTCCTAGTCTTTTCGCTGTTTCTACTTCTGATGAGGCAAGTTCGTCACGGATCCAGCGAAGGACCATCCCGCCATTGTTCACCGGCCCCCCAATAACCCAGTGCTTTTCTGTTAAGGCATAACAAAATATTCTTCCCTTTTCGTCTGTTTGAGGCTTGTCTATAATGGTTCGAATGGCACCGCTTGTCCCAATTGTGACGGCAACCTCGCCTTTTCGTATCGCATTTACACCTAGATTAGAAAGGACTCCATCGCTAGCTCCAATAACAAACGATGTTTGTGGATCGATCCCCATCTTTTTTGCTAAATCTGAATCACAGTTGGTAAATATCTGGGTTGTTGGCACGAGCTCAGATAATTGAGAAGGGGTTATACCCGCAATTTTTAATGCTTCTTCATCCCAATCTAATTTTTCTAGATTCATCATGCCCATGGCAGAAGCTAGGGAATAATCCACTACATATTGATCAAAGAACTTTTTGAAAATATATTCTTTAATTCCGATATACTTTTTAACCTTGACAGCGGTTTCAGAAAGATCATTCACAATCCAAGCTATTTTTGTTAAGGGTGACATGGGGTGAATGGGTGTTCCTGTTCGTTTATAGACTTCATGGCCATTCAGCTCATCTTTTATTTTATGTGCCCATGCTTCACTTCGATTATCTGCCCAAGTAATACAAGACGTAAGCGGGCGGTCATGTTCATCCATCGCAATGACACTATGCATGGCACTGCTAAATGAAACAAACGATAGCTTTTTTTGTGAGTGATATTTCATGATATTCGAAATGGCCTGTAGGACAGCCTGAAATATCTCTTCTGGATTTTGTTCAGCTGTCGCTATGTCCGGTGTATAAAGCGGGTATCCAATATTCTCTTGTTGGATGACTTCGCCCTTTTCGCTAAATAGAACGGCTTTCGTACTTGTGGTCCCGATATCTACACCCAACATATAGTTAGTCATTTGGTTGCACGACTCCTTTAGATAGCATTTGTTGTGACATCCATAGGTCTTCTACTTTACCTTGAACATCATCAAAGTTTTCATGTAAAGACTTGATCATGAGGTCTCTATCTTTTGCTTTGATTGCTTCAATATAAAGTTCGTGATTGTTTATAATCCGTGTAAAATCTTCATACTTTTCTTTGAAACGCATACGCATCGACAAAAGAATGAGACTTTCCATAACAGGCTTTAGATTATTCCAAATCATCAGAATATGAGAATGATTGACTGCACGAATAATCGTTTCATGGAATAAGACATCTTGATATGAAAACTCATCAGCATCACCATATTTAATGGCGACTTTCATCATTTCGAGTATTTTACTAAGTTCCTTCGCCAAATCATCAGTGTCCATCTTTACAAGACGTTCAAATACGAAGGATTCTATGAGCAGACGGACATCATAAATTTCTTCTATTTCTTTTTCTGATAAACCAATAACAACGGCTCCCATTCTTTCTAATCGAATGATATTTTCGGATGCCAGTATTTTTAACGCTTCACGAATGGGTGAGCGACTTACAGTGAAATCAGCAGCTAGTTTATTTTCAGATAATATGGTACCGCTTTCAATCCCGCCAGAAATAATGCGCATTCTAAGCTCGGAAGTTACGCGATCACCAGCTGAGGCTTTTAAAAGCCATTTGGAGGGATATAGGAATTCTGATTCGACCATCATTTCACCTTCTCAATTAATCAAGTATACTTGTATACAGGTATTATAATCTTAAATTTTAAATTTGCAAGCGTATTCATTAAATTTGTTTTGTAAGCCTGTTCGGACTTTTTTGTGCAAATGCACAATCAATTTCGTCTGTTCTTCAATATTTTTCACATACAGCAATCGATATAATGAAAGCGTAATCAAAAATTGCCCGGGGGGTTAGACAGATGGAAGGATTGACGATCAGTTGGATAGGGGCTCTGGCAGGGCTGGCTATTGCAATTATTCTGATATTAAGAAAGCTGAATCCGGTTTATGCTTTATTTTTGGGAGCTATTGTAGGCGCTTTATTGGGCGGAGCCAATCTGGAGCAGACGATCAGCGTGTTAATAAGCGGTACGCAAAGTGTGATGGGGACGGTCATTCGTGTGCTTGCCGCAGGTGTATTGGCAGGCGTAATGATGGAATCCGGGGCGGCGGAGACGATTGCGCAGGCTATTGTAAAGAAATTTGGCGGTAGTAAAGCGATACTCGCACTAGCCTTAGCGACGATGATTATTACGGCGGTAGGTGTATTTATTCCCGTTGCCGTGCTGATTGTGGCACCTATTGCATTGTCGGTCGGTAACAAAATGGGGATTTCCAAGCTGGCGCTCCTGTTGGCTTTGTCTGGAGGCGGAAAAGCGGGGAACATCATCTCTCCCAATCCTAATACGATTGCGGCGGCGCGCGGATTTAATCTGGATTTAAGCCACGTGATGTTGGCGGGCGTGGTTCCTGCGATATGCGGTTTAATCATGACTGTATTGGTGGCATCTATGTTGAAAACCAAAGGTGTGAAGGTGTCCGACCAGGATATTATGGACAGTGATGTCGATACATCGAAATATCCAGCGTTGGGACGGGCGATTGTAGCCCCGCTGGTAGCTGTTATTTTGCTGATGATTAACCCGATTGGTTCCATCTCCGGCATTGAAGCACTTTCGAGTTTCAAGGTGGATGCGATGTACATTTTGCCGATCGCCGGGATTGTGGGTATGCTGGCCATGGGACAAGGGCGCAATATCCTGAAGTATTCGGCCTCCGGTTTAAATAAAATGACAGCGACTGTGCTGATTTTGATCGGTGCAGGCGGGATTGCCGGTCTGATCTCTGCCTCCAACTTGTCTGCACAGGTGGTTGGCCTGATTGAAGCTTCGGGAGTTTCCGGTACATTTTTGGCACCGCTTGCAGGTATTCTGATGGCAGCCGCCACGGCGTCCACCTCGACGGGAGTTATTTTGGCGACAGGCTCGTTTGGGGAAGCCATTCTGAACATGGGGACGGCCCCGCTCGCCGCAGCTGTGATGGTGCATACAGGAGCTACAGTCATTGATTCCTTGCCGCAGGGCAACTATTTTCACGTCACGGCAGACAGCATGAAAATGAGCATTAAACAACGGATGGGATTGATTCCTTACGAAGCTATTGTGGGTGGGACGATGGCAATTGTAGCGACACTCATGTATGGATTTTTACTTTAATATTTACAATGGGGTGAGAAGATGAGAGAGAAAACATTTGTGCTGGCACCAGATTCTTTTAAAGAAAGCATGACGGCTAAAGAAGTGTGTATCGCGATGGAGAAAGGACTGCGCAAGGTCTATCCAGCAGCGAATTACGTCCACGTACCGATGGCGGACGGCGGTGAAGGAACGGTGCAGTCACTGGTGGATGCGACAGGCGGACAGGTTCGTTATATTGAGGTGACAGGACCACTTGGAGAACCTGTAACTGCTGCATACGGCTTGCTGGGAGACGGCACCACGGCGGCAATCGAGATGGCATCCGCCAGTGGAATCCATCTGGTTAACAAGGATAACAAGAACCCGTTAAAGACAACCACCTACGGTACAGGGGAGTTAATCCGTGAATGTCTGAACCAGGGAATTCGAAAAATTATCATCGGCATTGGCGGAAGCGCGACGAATGATGGCGGTACAGGCATGGCGGAAGCACTGGGCGCCAGATTTCTGGATGCAACAGGCAATACTCTTCCGCGCGGTGGCGGTAGTCTGGGCGAGCTGGCCAGTGTCGATATTTCATCACTGGATGGCCGGTTGCAGCAGGTACAACTGATTGTAGCCTGTGATGTGACAAATCCGCTGTGCGGAGAGCATGGGGCCTCTCAAGTATTCGGGCCACAAAAAGGGGCAACCCCGGAGATGGTGCAGCAATTGGATGCCAATCTTGCCCATTACGCCGATGTGGTGAAGCAGCAACTAGGCAAGGATGTGCGCGATCTCCCAGGCGCAGGCGCAGCAGGTGGATTGGGTGCGGGCTTATTGATTTTCACTCAAGCGGCGCTGCAAAAAGGCATTGAAATTGTGATTGAATACACCGGTTTAAAACAAAAGCTTGCCACGGCCGATATCGTTTTGACGGGGGAAGGCGGTATTGATTTTCAGACTAAATTCGGTAAAACTCCTTATGGAGTAGCTCAGGCGGCCAAACAGTCTGGCAAAAAGGTTATTGCGGTTGCAGGTTATATCGGGGAAGGGATCGACACGTTGTACAAGGAAGGAATAGATGCGGTGTTCGGCATCGTACCGGGAGCCTCGGAGCTCGGTAAGCTGCTGGCCGAAGGGCCGCAAAACGTAGAGCGTACGTGCGAGAATATCGCAAGAGTACTTCAATTCAGCGAGAAGTGAACCGAATAATACGAGCGCTCGCCTGTAATCCCGAGCTTAGCTAAAGCCGGATTGACTGAGAAATTGGGAGTGCGGCGAGCGGATACATGATATTTCTGGCGTATGGTCAGGGGCGTGAAACAGCTGTTCATTGATACAGTGCCAATAAGCCGTGCGTAAGCTCAAAAAGCTGAAGGAGATTCCGGGGATCTTTACCAGTTAAGGTATGGATGCGCTTCAGGCGGTATTGCAGCGTATTTCGGTGAATGTTTAATTCATCTGCCGTAAAGGAGACACTGCCGTTATGGTTAATAAAGCTTCGCAGCGTATCCAGCAAATCCACGGTATCCTCCAGCTTGCTCACCAGATAGATCGTGTTCGTCAGGTTCGTTTGACTCAATTTGACCAGAAATTCGACTTCCGCAAAAGAAATTTTTTGCACAGGCGGGCGCAAAGCCAGTAAAACATTCATAGCTGACTTGGCTTGCATATAAACATCCGCAATGTTGTGCTCTTGTCTGCTGACCGTAATCAGCACATCGGGATGGCTGCGCACAAGTGGCTCTAGCAGTTTGTCTGTCGGTTCCTGATTTTGTATTAGGACGAGATAACAATCTTCCTCCATACGAAAGGAGGGATGCTGCATGAATATATTGGACAACTCGGCTAAATGAGCTGGATCAGCAGGCAGATACTTTACATATACAGCCGAAGTTTTTAGAAGCAAATCAATGTGATATTGAGCTGCTTCTTTTTTTATTTTTTGCGTGTAGGCTCCCTGATGATTCAATAACATTTCCAGCACAGATTTTTTGCGATTGGCTTCATAGGCCAGATGCTCCAATGAGATGCGCTGTTCGATCAGGAGAGATACTGTAGTTTTAACAATATTGCAAAAAGGACGCACTTCATCAGGATTGCCTGAAATACCAATCACGCCAACTAACTCATGATGAATGACAATCGGTTCGTTGGTTCCCTTTTTCTCATAGTGGCCGTCCTGCCACACTTCAATCATTTTCCCGGTTTCGAGCGCCTGAACAGCGCCTTGGTGAATGGTTCCGATTCGTTCACTCTCGCCGCTGCCAATGATGATGCCTCGTTCATTCATTATATTGATATTGTATGGAATATCCTTCATCATTTTGTCTACGATGTCTTGGGCTTGTTTTTCGGAGAGCTGAAACAAATCCGGATTCCTCCTTTATCTATCGTGATATAGTGTACCTTAATGTACTACCTTTATGAAAGGGTTTCCAATTTATTGTGCATCTGAACAATATGATAAGGCAGGTCGCCGAGCATGTCAGTCCATTTTATCATAGATGTGAAGAATCGTTGTACGCAAAAAAACAGGGCTCTAAGGAGCACCTGCTTTTTGTGTCTATCCTTTTTATTGCCAGCCACGCTGACTAATGACGAACCTCGCGGAAGCTATAGATAATGTCGTGCAGTTCTTTCTTTAAACGGCCGTCTTTAGACGCTGGGGCATATCCTAGCACCTGGTAGTAATCCTTTTCGGTCTCTATAATCGCTACGTGGGTGATATATTTATCCACATCTTTTTTACCTTTAATCGCGAACTCAAGGGCAGGATATCCATGAATGGTTGTATTAGAGACAGGTCCTACACTGGACAGGTTCCACTCTTTGGTTAAGTTATTTTCAGCTTTCTTACCATACTGTTGGAGAGTTATATTGCCCAATTGCTTTTTCGAGTGGGATAGTACCACAACGGACTTTTGAATGTACGGATTAAATATCGCAATCTCTGCTTTTCCTTCACGGTCCGGATCTGTTGACCAGTCCAGTGGGGCTGTGATTTGAAATCGTCCATCTTTACTCACATAGCTTTGCTCTTTCTTGCTCACTGGAGCTTCAGGAGGCACGTAACTATTTGCCAGTATAAAAATAGCATTTACAAACGAGGCTCCCAAGATCACTATGGCGGTAAAAAATATAAACAGCGAACGTTTCATTGTCTTTTTGCTAATCGGCTCTAAATCCCGTACCTTTACAACATATGTACCTGCAGCTAAATCACCAATTCGTTGTCTAGATGCAGTTACTAACACGCTGATACCAGCAGGTATCCCACCCATTAGCAACGGATTGGTATCGATTAGCCTGAGCAGCGTACGAATGAGTGATTTAAGAAAACCAGGAGGCTTACCTTCCCCGTTAACCACCTTAATACGAAAGACGAACTTACCCAGCGTATAGCCTGTGTAACCTTCCAAAAGCAAATAATAGCTGAAGAAAGCAATAAGCAGAATACAACGGGATGCAATCGCTAAAGGCCAAAACCATCTATCCGTTATTTGAATGACAGAAATAAAGAAACAAATATACCCAAGATAAAAAAATATGCAATCAAAAACTGTTGCTCCCCACCGTCTAAACAGAGTAGAGTTCCCGTATGTTTTTGATAACGCCGCCATCCTGTTTGGATCTACCCCATAATTTTGACCATGCCGAATGTACATCTGTCTTGAAGATTCCTGCGGGTTGTGTGGTACGTGCTGTTCGTCCAAAAAATACACCTCTTCTTAATAATTAAAAACACACTCCTTATATTAACGGTCATTTTACAATCCATGTTTAGGAAAACATTCTATAAACAAAGAAATTATTATAAATATCCCTTCCTCTCATTTACTCTATAATTGGAAGAAGAAAGTAACGATAGACTCGGGAGGTATGGGTATGCAAGAAGAGCTGGCAAAAGCGAACAAGGCAGCAAGAGGTGAGAATGTGAAAGGTGAGTTTCCGGTTATAACGACCGAACGTCTCGTATTACGAAAAATGGTAGCGACGGACAGCAAGGACATGTTGGAATACTTTTCAGATGAGCAGGTTATGAAGTTTTATGGACTGAGCCCGTTTGAGTCTGAACAGGATGTACTGGATGAGATCAGTTGGTATGATCGGATTTTTGAGACAGATCAGGGAATACGCTGGGCTCTTCAAACGAATGAAGGTAAAATCATCGGTTCTTGCGGGTTTCATAACTGGGACCAACGTCATCACCGGGCAGAAATGGGCTATGAATTGTCCAGAGACTATTGGGGCCAAGGGTTAATGTTGGAGGTACTTGCAGCTGTAATCGACTATGGGTTTAATACCCTCTCATTGAACCGCATTCAGGCGCTAGTAGAGCCAGAGAATGCACAATCCTTGCGTTTGCTCGAAAAAGCAGGCTTTCGGCAGGAAGGGCTCCTCTCCCAATATGAATTTACGTCCGGGAAATATGATGATCTTTACATGTGCGCATTGGTCAAATCAGAGTATATCAATCGTTCTCAGAAATGATAGATGAGGTGAATCAAGCGGGGGAGCATGGGTAGGAAGAAGGTTGATCATTGTACAACATGATCGACCTTCTTTTTGGATAAAGCAATAAAAAACCCCTTAAAAAAGGGGATTGGTGCTGGGGGTTGTAGGGTTACAATTCGTGTCGCTAAGATCAGGATTGGTAGAGAGGTCGCGATAATGGCTGAGCTTATATTCAATAATTTTTTGGGTCTCCATCAGTCTGGAGATTTCTTGTTGAATCTTCTGATTATGTTTTTCAAGTAAGGAGTGTCTAATCGGAATGGTGCTGTTGCCTTGCATCGAAAGTTCTCGATAATGCTTCATTTCCTCTATGGTCATTCCAGTGGCTTTTAATCGGGTTAGAAAGATAATCCCCAGAATCTGATCTCTACTGTAGAACCTGTGTCCGTTAGCCCTTCGTTCTGCATAAGGCAGCAAGCCAATTCGCTCATAATAGCGTATGGTATCCTCTGTTAAGCCTGTTAGTTCTGCAGCTTGACTAATAGAGGTTATGGTCTCCGGAATTTCCTGCAAAGTATCCCACTCCTTAATTGTAACGATTACCAAGGAACTTCTCCATTCGCGTCGAAAAACCCTCCTGACGGCCCGTCATTATTTAAAGTGGCTAAACGAACAACGACAGCAGCAGCTTGTTGTACCGAACCCGGTCCTGTAAAGCCATTTAAGTCAGTGGCGGTAAAGCCAGGATCAGCCGAATTAACTTTGAGAGGTGAGTCTTGGAGTTCCTTGGCAAGGGTGACGGTGAACATATTAACCGCTGCTTTGCTGCTATTGTAGGCAAGCAAATTAAATTGGGCATGCTCATGTTCAGGATCGCTATTATAGGTTAATGAACCAAGGCCACTCGACAAGTTAACGATTCTACCGCATGGAGATTCTTGCAATAAAGGCAGCATGGCTTGCGTCACGGCGACCAAACCGAAAAAGTTTGTTTCATACGTTTCTCTTAAATCGTCCAAAGAAAACTGACTTGGAGGAGTGGCTCCTCCCAAAGATATGCCGGCATTGTTGATGAGTACATCAAGGGAACCGGATTCTTGCTTGATCTGATGGGCTGCGGAATCAATCGTACTGTGATTCGTCACGTCTAACAAAATCAATCGGGCTTTTACTCCCTCATTAGCCAACTTAGCCACCGCTTCCCGGCCGCTCTGCTCATTCCGTGAGCCAACCAGGATTGTAAAACCCATACCGCCCAATTGTCTGGCTGTTTCATACCCGATGCCTTTGTTGGCCCCAGTAATAAGAACTGTTTTTCCAATGGTCATGAGTGATTCCTCTTTTCATTATTCTTGAATTTGGCGGCCACCATGCTTTAAATGTACTACTTGGAGTATACTTAAAGTCAACACAAAACCAGCAAAAATATAGCTCGAAATGCCCTGGACATTCTTTAACTTGGAAGATGGGAGAATGGAATGAATAAAAGGCAAATGGAAATTTTACGCATGTTGTTAACTGAACCGGACCGGTTGTGGTTAGCGCAGGATCTGGCGGATCTGACCGACTGCTCTGAAAAGACGATCCGCAACGATCTGAAAGTAATTGAAGATTATATCGTCAAGCATTCTGATGCCAATCTGGTGAGAAGGCCGGGACGCGGCATTTATCTGGAGATGGGTGAAGCGGATCAGAATGAATTGTTCCATCGACTGTATGCGGACGAGAGTACGGCCCAACATGAGTCAGATGAGGAAAGGGTACTGCATCTCGCCTATCGGCTCTTGATGAATGCCAAGCCTGTGACCATCCAGGATCTAGCTTCACAGTATTATGTGAACAAGACGGTAATTCGTAGAGATATGGAGAAGATTGATGGCTGGCTACACAGCTTTGATCTGGCCTTAATTACCAAGCAGCGCGTAGGCTTGACCATCCTAGGCTCTGAGAAAAATAAGCGCATCGCTTTGGCGCGGATGAACCAGCTGATTGACAGTCCTGAGTTAACAGGACAGTTGATGCGCAAACAGTTTGAATCGCACGAGATTACAACCATAAATCATGAATTAAAAGCATTGCAAAAACGCCATGAGCTCAGCTTTACTGACGAAGCTTTCGAAGCTCTAATGCTGCATATCCTCTTAATGGTCAAACGAACCAAGATGGGACAACCCATTTCCCTCTCCAAGCAGGACATTGCCTTTTTGCAGGAGAGACGCGAATTTACATGGGCTATGTCTTTTTTGCAGCAGTTGCAAAAGTTGTTTGCCGTGCCTTTTTCCAAGGAAGAGACAGCGTATTTAACTCTGCACCTGCTTAGCGGGAAGTTCCGTTACCAGCAGGAGGAAAGAACAGGAAAACAAGGTGAGCTGGCAGATAGCCACCCGCTTTTGCCTGAGTTGATTGAGCAGTTAGTCCGGCGGATGTCCGAGCTGAATATGATTGCCTTTTCCAAGGACAAGATGTTGCTGAAAGGGTTGAATGTCCATTTATATACGACCCTGAACCGTCTTCAATATGGGTTGACCGTGTCCAATCCTATGCTGGCCGAGATCAAGAAGATGTACCCCTACATGTTCGACCGAGTTATTATTACGCTGGAAGAGGTGGGGAGATGGGTCCGGCTATCATTCCCCGAGGAGGAAGCGGCGTATTTAACGCTGCATTTTCAGGCTTCTGTGGAGCGATTGCACCGGAAAGAGAGTCATCCCCAGAGAGCCATTATCGTGTGTCACATGGGCATTGGTATGTCCCAACTGCTGCGCACCAAGGTGGAACGTAAATTTCCGGCTGTACATGTGGAGACAACCCTTTCCAAAGCAGAAGTCCAGGACTATCTGGCAGCCCAGGAGGTGGATCTCGTCATTACCACTGTAGATCTCCCAGAGATGAACATTCCGCACATTCTCGTCTCTCCCTTGTTGGATGCCAAGGACGAGCGTCGATTGGAGCAAGTGATCCGACGACTGGATGAGCCGGAACATAGGGCGGCAGACGAATCTGTATTTTTTAAATATACAACACCTTTTTTGGTCTTTCCCCAGCAGGAAGTGCAGCATCCGGAACAATTGATCTCCAAGCTGGCGCAAATACTGGAGGACAAAGGATATGTGGAGCCCGGTTATGTGGACAGCGTACTGGCGCGAGAAAAAATGTCGGCTACGACGATTGGGGGAGGCATAGCCATCCCGCATGGCGGTTCTGAGTGGATAAGGCAGTCCTCTATTGTAATCGCTACCTTGAAGCAGCCGCTTACCTGGGGGACCGAGAAAGTAGAGCTTGTGTTCTTGCTTGCGGTTAAACAGGATGGGCGGGAAGAGATGCGCCAGTTATTCAAGGAATTGTCCCTGATCAGTGAGCAACCTGCTTTGGTTCATGCCTTATCTAAGGAGACCGATGCGATGAGATTATTAGGGAGAATGAAGGGATAAACTAAAATCAAAAAGGTGTGCTCTGGAGCAGGACTTATAGATAAGTCCTGTTTTTTGTCGGTATAATTCCGTTTTTCCGAAAGTTCCGGTAAAAAGTTCGCCCGATAACAGCAGGATAGGCGTTTATACTATCAATGTAAGCGGAAACACCAGAGAGAAGGGGAATGAACATGAAGATATTGGCGATTACCTCATGTCCTAACGGAATTGCACATACGTATATGGCAGCTGAGAATCTGCAAAAGGCAGCAGCAAAGCTGGGCATTGAGATGAAAGTTGAGACACAAGGTTCCATTGGAGTCGAAAATCAACTGACCGAGCAGGAGATCCGTGAGGCAGATGGCATTATTATTGCAGCGGATAAAACGGTGGTTAAAGACCGTTTCGTCGGTAAGAAACTGCTGGTCGTAGGCGTACAGGATGGCATTCGCCGTCCGGAAGAATTGATCCAGCGGGTGATGAAGGGGAATGTACCTGTGTACCAAGCAGAGTCACGTTCTGCCGAGGGTAGCTCACAGGAGAACAAACCGAAACAAAATCCCATCTACCGACACTTGATGAACGGTGTATCCTATATGGTACCCTTTATCGTCATTGGAGGATTGCTCATTGCTATTGCGTTGACGATTGGCGGTGAGAAGACACCAGGCGGTCTGGTTATACCGGACGGTTCATTTTGGAAGACGGTTCAGGATATCGGCTCAGCTTCGTTTACCTTTATGATACCGATCCTCGCCGGATTTATCGCAATGAGTATTGCGGATAGACCGGGGCTTGCACCGGGTATGGTTGGCGGATTCATTGCTGCGAACGGCAGTTTTTATGGAAGTGAGGCGGGGGCCGGATTTATCGGCGGGATTATCGCTGGTTTTCTGGCGGGTTATGTTGCACTGGGTATTCGGAAAATGAAGGTTGGGCGAGCGTTACAGCCGATCATGCCTATTATTATTATCCCTGTATTGGCATCGTTAATTGTTGGATTAATCTTTGTCTTTGTGATTGGTGCTCCAGTCGCACAATTGTTTGAAGCTTTAACGGGCTGGCTTGCAGGTATGCAAGGTACAAGTTCAATTCTACTAGCATTGATTCTAGGTGCGATGATCTCCTTTGATATGGGCGGCCCTGTGAACAAAGTTGCTTTCTTATTCGGTTCGGCCATGATCGGCGAAGGGAATTATGAAATTATGGGGCCAATCGCCGTTGCGATTTGTATTCCGCCGATTGGGATGGGACTTGCAGCGATGATCAACAAACGTAAATTTGCACCTGCGGAACGCGAGGCCGGGAAGGCAACATTCACGATGGGGTTGTTCGGGATTACCGAAGGTGCGATTCCATTCGCGGCGCAAGATCCACTGCGTGTTATTCCCAGTATTATGGTAGGGTCCATGGTCGGTTCTGTCATCGCCATGTTGGGAAATGTAGGTGATAAGGTAGCTCACGGTGGACCGATTGTAGCTGTACTTGGTGCAGTGGACCATGTGCTTATGTTCTTCATTGCCGTTATTGTCGGCGTAGCCGTATCGGTTGTCCTGGTGAGCTTGCTGAAAAAAGATATTGCAGCAACTGTAACTCCGGATGCTGCTGGGAAAGCGATGCCTGGACATTCTACCACAGGAGCTGGACAATCTGCGATTACTACAACGGCCGTTGCGGAGTCATCAGTTTCAACAACTGTCACAAGTAACGGGCCAGCCGTGTCTTCGCAAGGCATTCACATTGAGAAACTGACGGATATTGTAACGATGGATCTGATTAATTTGGATCTGGAAGGAACGACACGAGATGCTGTGGTTGATGAAATGATCGGAGCACTTGAGAGAACTGGAGCTGTAAGCTCTGCCAGTGATTTCAAACAGGCGATATTAGCCAGAGAGGAAGAAGGATCAACAGGCATTGGTATGAATATTGCCATTCCTCATGGCAAATCGGAAGCTGTCCTGAAGCCAAGCGTGGTATTTGGCATCAAGCAAGGCGGTGTTGACTGGAATAGTGCAGACGGAAGTGAAGCAAAACTGATCTTTATGATTGCCGTACCGCGCAACAGCAAGGAAAATGCGCATCTGAAAGTGCTGCAAATGTTATCGCGTAAGCTGATGGACGATCATTTCAGAGAGGCGCTTCTGGCAGTTACTACGAAGGAAGAAGCATATCAATTGCTGGATCAGGTGCATTAATTCAATGCGATAAGAACCTAAAATAAAGAAAAGAGGCTCCCGAAGTTTCAGCCGGGAGCCTTTTTTTTGAGAAGGTCTTTGCGTGAGTCAGCGGCGTTCACCGCGTGATATAAGTATGATGCCGAGAAATACAAAGCCTGCACCAGCCAGATGAGCAAATGAGAAGGATTCACGGAGGATGATATAGGACAGCAGCAGTGTGCTGACGGGAATACAACCCGTGTATACAGCTGCTGTACTAGCCGGTACTCTTGATACACCCCTAAACCATAATACGTAGCCTAATGCGGTGACAAAGATACCATAATATAAGACTAGCCCAATCTCCCCTACACCAACGTGGTTAAAGTTGAACTGTTGGGCCTCCACAAAGGAACAAGCCAGGAACATGAGGAATGAAAAGAGTGTTATATACATGGTTCCAAGCAGGGAAGAGACATGGCTGGATAGCATCTTGCGTAACACTGTCAGTGCCGCTTCTCCGAACACAGCAGACAGAACAAGCAGCAGGCCAATGAACGAGGTTGCGTTAGGAGCATTGAACCAGAGCGCCGATATGTGAGGTACTTGTAGTGCCAAAACACCGAGCAGTGAACAGGCAATCCCTAGTCCGGGGCGGAGCGTAATCTTTTCTCTCAGCAGCACATACGAAAGAAGTACAACAATAGCTGGGGTTAAGCTAGTTAAAATTCCGCTTTCGGAAGCAGAGGCGTAGGCCAGCCCGTACAGCATTAGGACACGGAAGAGAAACATGCCGACCAGTGCTTGAATGAACAGGATTAAGGCATCCCGTTTGCTGATCCTTAATGAATACTTCTTGATGAATACAATGGGTACCAAGAACAGAAGGGCAACAGCCAGACTGGCAGATTGCGATAAAAAAACAGGCAGCTGCATCACGACCAGTTTGCCGACTACCACAGAACTGCCGACAATGGAAGTGGCGATCACTAATTCCATGTAAGTCGAAAAGGTTGGTTTGTTCATTTTATCTCACCTCTTGTACAGATATTGATATATACTGTAGCAATAGAAACTGGGCACTTGTAGATCCAGTTGAAGAGGTTTTCGACAGTACCGCTTGGGGGGTAGCTATGTGGTTATCTATCGATAAGAATGTGACAGTTCCGATGCTGCGTCAGGTATATCAAGCAATACGGGACCGTATTTTAGCTGGAGAACTGAATGCAGGGTATAAACTTCCTTCGACCCGGGTGCTGGCCTTACAGTTGAACGTTTCCCGGAATGTTATCCTCGAAGCTTATGAAATGCTGCTAGCCGAAGGCTTAGCCATTGCGCGCTCAGGTTCAGGAACTTATGTAGCCGAAGGGGCCGTCCTTCCAGGTTATGTATCCGCACCGCCTATCGAGGCGTCTGCGTCTGCAGTGGAATCTGCATATTCAAATGAGATGTCGGTAATTTCCTTCCGGACAGGCCTTCCTGCATTGGAATTATTTCCGCGCAAATCATGGGCTGACTTGCTTCAGAGCGTATGCAAAGAGGCTCCTGATCTGGCACTAGGTTATGGCGATCCTGCTGGAGAGCCTGAGTTACGCAGGGAGCTAGCCGACTATTTGAGTCACACCAGAGGAGTGAAAGTCAGCCCGGAACATATTGTAATCACTAGCGGAGCAGTACAAGCGATTCAGCTTGTCACCCGTCTGTTACTGTCAGCTGGAGATGAAGCCCTGGTAGAGGAACCGACAAATGAAGATTTAAAAAGCATTCTGGCGGCCACAGGAGCCACACTTCGGAGTATGACTGTTGATGATTCGGGAGTTATAACAGCCGATCTGCCGCAAAAGAAACACCCCAAACTGGCATATCTGACACCCTCGCACCAGTTCCCGCTGGGGGGTATCTTGCCGATCCAAAGGCGGATCGAGCTAATTCAGTATGCAGCCCGGACAGGATGTCTTCTGCTCGAAGATGATTATGACAGTGAGTTCCGATATGACGGGGCGCCCGTCCACTCCTTGCAGAGTCTGGACCCAGAACGGGTGCTATATGTCGGGACGTTTAGCAAAATATTATTCCCCGCGCTGCGGATCGGCTATATTGTTCTTCCCTCGTCACGAGTCGCTGATTTTATCCGTTTAAAGCAACTGGCGGATTACCAGACGGCGAGCCTGGAGCAAATTGTGTTGAGTCGGTATATCAGGAAGCGACTCCTTCATAAACATGTACATAAGATGAAGAAAGTGTATGCCAAGCGTCGTCAAGTCCTGCTTGATAGCCTTGAGCAGCATTTTACAGGGCAATATCGGGTGTGTGGCCGATCGGCGGGTTTACATTTGGTAGCAGAGTTTCAGTTCCCGTTCCGAGAGGATTTGCCGAAATGTCTCCATAGTCAAAATGTATTTGCGGCACAGCTTGAAGGGAACCGGCTGCTCATGGGCTATGGGCATCTAAAGGAAAATGAAATTCGTGAAGGGGTTCGCAGAATCAGGAACGCACTGCAACGGTAGTAAACGCGAAAGCAGCCTATCCTTAGGTGAGGATAGGCTGCCCTTTTCATAGCAAGATATTGTGTTTCATCATCACTATTCATACGAGGTTTGAGCCACGCGTACTAGCATATGGGCAAGCGCATGCTGCTGCTCCTTGTCCCCCGCTTTCCACAGCTCCTGGAGGAGCTTCTCCTCGCGATTTCGCGGTTCTTCTTTGGCTGCCAGATATCCAGCTATCTTCTCAGCTGCTTTTGCGATCACTTCATCATTCAGACCGATTTTTTGAGCCATTTCAATCTTGTCGCTCAAATAACTTTTGAATGAATCAAAGCTGCCCAGAATGTCATCCTTTTTGTTGTCGTCTATCCGATTTAATACGTCATCTACCTTGTTCAAGGCCACTTCGCCTTCCTTATTCACAACATGATTGTGCTCTGCCATTTCTAACGCCTCCTCAAGATCGTTTTCTAGGATAAGGACTGCTTACGGTACGGTAGTACTTACCCCGGCTAACCAAAATGAAACCGATGAGAAGCGGAGTATTGCGGAGGTAATCGCTACATAAAGTCAAAAAAATAACGAATTACGTGGAAAAAGACGGGTGAGGTGTAGGTCAAACTATCCACCCGGCTTAAATAGCTTTTTTTCAAAGCATCGAACTTATCATCATCGCCGATTAATAAATCCCGCTTCAGCACGGAAACCGTTAAACTGCCAAAGAAACCGCTCAAGCTGATCAGCATGCCGAAAATAATTCCAAATTTCAGGTCAAACGGCGTCAGATAGGGATAGATGAAATAGGAAGCCGCTATAGTTACGGGAAAAGCGAATGCAAAGCCTTCCCAAGTTATATTGGGATTGGATGTCGGGACGATTTTCCGTTTTCCGAAATAGAGTGATGCTAGATAGTGTACGACATCATTGAGCTGCGTCAGTACCACTAGAAAAAGTACAAGTTTCGCTCCGTATTGCGGCGTAGCAAACTGAAAATAGGCCAGATGACTCAACCCGAAAACCATCAGCATGAGTCCCCACTGGGTCGAGCTGACACTGCGCAGAAAACCAACCGTTCCTTTGTTGATCAATCGTGGGAGCGGTAGCAGTAAGAATACATAGATAGGAATAAAAACAATAAACATTCCGTACCACCCGATATAAATCCAATAAAATTGTACGGGAATCGCCAAGTACGCCCATAGAAACAATCTGCGATCAGCTTTTCTGGATCTAATCATGGAAAAGTATTCTTTTAGCGCAAAAAAGGTGAGTGCCATCAGGGAAAGCAGTGAAACAATCGGATTGAAAAGAGTTGCTAAGCAAAAGATAAAGAACATACCCCACCATGTCTTGATGCGAAGCCCAATCCCTGCATAGTCTTTGTCTGGCTGTGTTTTGACTACTACTATGTAAATCAGATGGATGACCAATAAGGCTGTAAAAATAAGGATTAACGTTAATATCGAACTGTCCATTACCACTCACCAACTTATCGCGAAATAGGGTTCCATTAGGGTTCCTATGTTATTATGAAGGAATAATTCCAACTTGATAAGGGGAAATTTCGTAAATGGTAGCAGATCAATCCGTCTTTATCTTGCTTACGAATACGGGAACGTTTCTTACGAGAGTCATTAAAAGCTATACGAGAGCGCCATACAATCACGCCTCCATTTCCTTCAACCGGGAACTTTCGGAGTTATACAGCTTCGGCAGAAAGACCCCTAATAACCCTCTGGATGGTGGTTTCGTGAAAGAGGATATTAAGACAGGTACATACAGCAGATTTCCGAATACAACATGTGTTATCTACGAGCTTCAAGTAACCGACCGTGAAGTTGAAAAAATGAAGCGAGTTTTACATGTATTTATCCGAAGTCGTCAAAAATATATGTATAACTTACTGGGTTTGATTGGTATTGCACTCAAAGAACCAGTCGAGTTCAGCAATTCTTATTTTTGTTCGCAATTCGTCGCGGAAATTTTACAGCGATCCGGCATAAAAATATGGAACAAACTGCCCGCTCTTGTTACGCCAGACGATTTTCGGCAAAGTGATCGGTTCCATTTGATCTACGAGGGGAAATTGAACGAGTATGATCCTCAAGCTTGAGGATCAGCACCGCATGACCTAGACCTCTTCCGGCACAATTACCTCGATATGACGCGGTAAAATACCAAGCTCGATAGGCAAAGTTGGCCCTTCCTCACCATCTACATTCGTACTTACCGGTTCTGCGGAGCTGACACTTACATGCTTTGCAGTAAAGTAAACGATATCACTATGATCCTTCAGGTTGCCTAAAAATAAGGATATGCTGGCCGTCACGGTGTTCAATATATTGAGGTTTTTAAAAATAAAGCAGTGAAGCAGACCATCGTCAACAGTCGCATCGGGTGCCAGTTTCTCGAATCCGCCAACTGAATTGGTTAACGTAGCCAGAAAGAGTGGGGATTCGCCTTCCCAGGTCTTGTCATCATAGCGGACGGTCAGTGAGTGGGCTGGATGGCTGATAAGTTCTTTCATGCCTTCTTTGAAGTAGGCAAATGTGCCAAACATGGATTTATCGTCTGACGATACAGCTGATAGCGATTCAGCAAGCGAACCTGTGGCAACAACATTGGCAAACATTCGGCCGTTTAAGAGGCCCATATCTACGTTTTTCACGCGGGCAGAAGTCAGTGAACGGATCGCCAGCTCGGGACTTAGCGGAATTTGCAAGGCACGGGCAAAATCATTGACTGTCCCAAGGGGGATGACCCCCAGTCTTGGACGGTGGTCTTGATCCATGAAACCGTTGATGGTTTCGTGAAGTGTGCCATCTCCACCGATGGAAACGACTAGGTCACAAGCTTCCTCACACGCATTAACGCAAAAACGGGTGGCGTCCAGTTCCTTCTCTGTCTCTTTAACCGTAACAACGTATCCTTGATCACGTAGAGTTTCTTCTACGTTTCTGACATGTTGGAGGGATTCCTCTTTGCCGGAAGAGGGATTTACAATGATCATAGCTTTCTTCATATACATGTTCCTTTCTCTAGGGGAAAGTTTGGGTTACCTACTTTTACCCGCAAAGCAGACCTTTAGACTCTAGATTAGACATGTGTTATATTTTTAGTTACTATATAAAAGTAAATAAAATCTGAATGGAGGATTTCATATGAAAATCGCATTAACAGGAGCAACAGGGCAACTGGGTTCCATCGTGGTAGATACGTTGCTTACATCTGTCTCCGCAAACGATCTTATTGTTAGCGTAAGAAATCCAGAAAAAGCAGAGAACTTACGGTCTCGTGGCGTTGACGTTCGTCACGGTGATTTTGATAAACCGGAGACGCTGGATCAAGCGTTTGCTGGAGTAGATCGACTGCTGATTATATCCGCTGACGGGGATAATGATACTAGAATTCGTCAGCATAAAGCGGCTGTTGATGCTGCTGTGCGTGCTGGAGTAGGCTTCATCGCTTATACTAGCGCTGCCAATGCCGCTGACAGCACTCTATTTCTTGCGCCCGTACATCGCATTACGGAGGAGTTCATTCGCGAGTCAGGTATTCCTTATTCCTTCTTGCGTAATAATTGGTATCTGGAGAATGAGGCGGGCACGATCCGATCCGTACTCGCGGGTGCTCCTTGGCTAACCTCGGCAGGGTCCGGTAAAGTAGGTTGGGCTACCCGCGCAGATTATGCGCAAGCAGCTGCAACTGTTTTGTCTGGTGAAGGACATGAGAATACAATATACGAGCTCTCCGGTAAGCCGATTACCCAAGAAGAGTTTGCAGCGGTACTTGCTGAGGTTCTGGGCAAAAACGTTCCTGTCCAGCAGGTGGATGATGCTACGTATGCCGAGGTTATGCTCGGTGCGGGAGTCCCAGAAGGAGCAATCCCTATTGTGGTTGGTATTCAACAAGCGATTCGTGAAGGAGCCTTGGATGTCGTAAGCAGCGATTTTGAAAAGCTGTTGAAACGCTCCCTTACACCGCTTAGCCAAGGAATTAGTGAACTAATCAAGCAAATCCAAGCATAATAAACGTGCCGTAAAACGGATGCTGCCTACCTAGGCAACATCCGTTTTTAGTTATATGTTCACCTATGGACATTTTCAGCAGACAGAACGCTTACATATGAGGTGCAACAATACTCAGATTAGTTTCATCCATGAGTGGAATCGTGACGGATTATCCAATATACTTGTAGGGAACTCCAAGGAAGACTTGGAGCAAGCTTGGTCTATCCAGGGAAGCTTAGCACAGCAGTAGAATTTGAAAATGAATGGAGTACATAATACCATGTCTAATTTACCAAATTGTCCTGAATGTAATTCAGAGTACACTTATGAGGATCGCAGTCTTTTCATTTGTCCGGAATGCGCTCATGAGTGGTCTACCGAGTCAGAAGCGGTAAGCAGTGAAGACATTAAGATCGTCAAAGATGCGAATGGTAACATTCTGCAGGATGGTGACTCTGTAACTGTCATTAAAGACCTTAAAGTGAAGGGAAGCTCATCCGTCTTAAAAATCGGCACCAAAGTAAAAAACATCCGTCTGGTGGATGGCGATCACGATATTGACTGCAAAATTGATGGTTTTGGAGCAATGAAGCTAAAATCGGAGTTTGTAAAAAAGAATTAAAATGTAAGAAAGGAGAAGCCGAGGGCTTCTCCTTTTTTTGTTTATAAGGGCGCTAACCATACGGTTCCTGTTCCCCTGTACACATTTACCAGCCCTTCGCCGGAAGCAGCCGAGCCCATTTTGGTTTTTCCAGATTTTTCGACGGTGAACTGTAAGGTATTGGACCACATGAGGGCAAAGTTACCATCCACCTTCAGCACATCATTTTGCAATTCTATAACGACCGCTTCCTCGGAAGGGATTGGCGCTTGAAGTGCCAGAACTCCTTTTCCGCGGGCGCTTAAATTAAATAACCCTTCTCCACCCAGTGCGGCAGAGGAAAGATTACTACGTGCAACGACGGATATGTCCAGCGTCGTGTCACAAGCCAAAAACAAGCCGTCTTCGATGGCAATATCATCATTGTCGACATCAATAAGCCAAATATATTGGTAGGTAGGCTCCAGCATAATGGTACCCGTGCCTTTATAGTGCGGTTTAATGGCACCTGTCCCTGTTACAGCGCCGGACACCAAGTTTCGCATTAAGCCTCCCACGCCTTTTACACCGGTAGTCATTTCCATGCTACCCACAGTATATTGCATGGCTCCCGCCTTCATCATAATCTCACTATTGTTGATTTCGATCATGAGTTGCTTGCGGCGCATGTTACTTTTGCTCATATAGTAATTGTCTTGCGCAGCCGCAACCGAGGTGCAGCTCAAATCTGTTATGTATTCCAGTACCGTAAATCCGCCTAATTGGTCAGTGATAGCAACATTGCTGTTATCCTTTAAATTATTAATAACAAAAGCCATAAATGTAAGTGCCTCCTTGTTGTATTCATGGTGTGGGGATGGGAAACTTCTTTGTTCCATACAATATTCGACAAAGAGACTTCTTTTCCTGCGGCGAATCTTGACACTTCCCTTGGCTGATTTTCAGACTCAGAAAAGGAGAGCTTGAAAAAGATGCGAAAAATGTTCAATATAAAGATATCGGTTTTTAAAATGATTGGCTTCGAAAGCAGCCGAATGAGAATGAAACATGAAAATAGGGGGTAGAGCAAGTGGAGATAGGGATAAGCACGTTTGTAGAAACAACGCCGGATCCCCAAACGGGGGAGGTTATCAGTCACGCACAACGAATACGTGAAGTGGTCGAGGAGATTGTGCTTGCAGATCAGGTAGGGCTGGATGTGTACGGCGTCGGGGAGCATCATCGTAAAGATTATGCGGCATCTGCACCTGCTGTTATCCTCGCTGCTGCTGCTGCACAGACCCAACGGATTCGATTAACCAGTGCAGTTACGGTACTTTCATCGGATGATCCCGTACGTGTGTTTCAGGATTTTGCTACACTGGACGGCATTTCGAATGGACGAGCTGAGATTATGGCAGGCCGGGGCTCTTTTATCGAATCGTTCCCGTTATTTGGGTATGATTTGGATAACTACGATGAGTTATTTGATGAAAAACTGGAGCTGTTATTGAAAATCCGAGAATCCGAGAAAGTCACCTGGAAGGGCGGACATCGGCCTGCAATTCACAATTTGGGCGTGTATCCGCGTCCAGTTCAAAATCCGTTGCCCGTATGGATTGGGAGTGGGGGGAATCAGGAATCTGTGGTTCGTGCAGGATTGCTCGGTTTGCCATTGGTTCTGGCGATTATCGGGGGTAGCCCTGTACAGTTTGCCCCGTTGGTGGAACTATATAAAAAAGCCACGAGGCATGCCGGTCATGATGCATCGCTGCTTCCGGTTGCATCACACTCACATGGTTTTATCGCAGAGACTACTGAGCTGGCAGCGGATAAGTTCTTCCCTTCCACTCAGCAGAGCATGAATGTGCTTGGGCGTGAACGCGGTTGGGGCCCTTACACTCGCTCCAGCTTCGATGCCGCACGCAGCTTTGAAGGAGCGTTATATGTAGGCGATTCCGACACGGTTGCCCAAAAAATCATTCATCTGCGTAAACAGGTAGGCATTACACGTTTTTTGTTACACGTACCCGTCGGGACGATGCTGCATGATGATGTCATGAGAGCTATTGAGCTATTGGGAACAGAGGTAGCACCACGGGTTCGTGAAGAGATATCCAAGTGGGAATCCGAGAGTAAATAGGTGGATTGATCTCAGTAGACAAAGGAGAAAGGGGCAGACCATGAGCGATATGGCCGCTCCTTTCTTAACTCTAAAATAATCTATATATGAGCTGATCAGATCATTTTTTATTTTGTCCGTTTTTTATGCGTGATGCGCTTTTGCAACAGGGTTTTACCTTGTTTTAGTCTCTTAGGTTTAGCAGGGACTCTGCGCAGGATAGGTTTCTCTTGGGTTGCCTTGGAAGGCAATGTCATGCGATGTGTGGATGATGCAGGTTTTCTTTGACTGCTGCTCGTTACAAAGTTGATGGTGTAGTCCAAGACGAATGGACTAACTGCGATTCTCCGCAGTCCCACGCTTCTACAAGTGGTACAACCTGTATCCCAGCACCAATTGAAGGCATTCTCAGGAACTTGAGTGAAATATGAACCCCGCCATTCGCGTCCAAAATCATCTTCAGCGTAATAAAAGAACGTATTCCCTCCTGCGAAGCCGCTCCAAACCTGAATAGTCTGTCCAGGGTTAACACGGTACCAGCCTGCTTTAGAATAGTTAACAGGAGTACAGCTGAAGTCCGGATAGGCAAAGACCACAAAGATAGCCGCATTGGTACTGTTGCGAAAATTGAGACCCATTTGTCGTCACTTCTTTCCTCATATAGTAATCCTACAGAGTATTCTATGAGAGTTTTGAAAGAAGGGAACGGACACGAGTCTCTTAATCGCTAAAATTGAACCATTTGCTGATGTCTATTTTGTTATGTTCATTTATAGATCTCCATTCGTTTGATTCTGGTTGATAGGTATAATCTTTTTGCCAGGTCACGATGTTTTCCACGATTGCCCGTATGGAAGAGGCGATATAGGAGACTTCCTGATTCGTCATCATGGGATGGAGCGACAGACGCACCCAGCCCGGTTTTCGAGATAAGTCTCCCGCATGGATCAGGTCTGTCATTTGTTTGGATGTTTGTGGGTCAATGCCCAGCAAATAATGTCCGTAGGGGCCTGCACAAGAGCAGCCGCCCCGGACCTGAATGCCAAACCGATCATTCAATAGTTTTACGATCAGGTTATAGTGAATAGGACCGACAACAAAAGAAACGATTCCCATTCGTTCTTGGCTGCTTCCTCCTAAAATGTGTAGTCCTGGTATGGTACTCAAGCTTTTTAGTAATAATGATGTCAGTTCCTTTTTTCGCTCCAACATGCGGTTGTATCCCATTTGTTCTTTCAGCCGAATGCAGAGCGCCGTTCGAACGGCCTGTAGAAAGGCAGGGGTTCCTCCATCCTCACGGGCTTCAGTATTATCCTTATACTCGTATCCACCCCAAGGATTGGTCCAGCTAACTGTACCCCCTCCGGGCTGATCCGGAGCACAACTAAGGCATAGTCTCGAATCCATAATTAAAACGCCGCTTGTACCGGGACCCCCAAGAAATTTGTGGGGTGAAAATACAATCCCGTCCAGTTTCTCGAGAGGATCTGTGGGGTGCATGTTAATCTCGGCATAAGGTGCGCTTGCTGAAAAATCAATGAAACAAACGCCGCCATGTTCGTGCATTTTGCGAGATAGCTGGTAAATCGGTACTTCGAACCCTGTAACATTAGAGCAGGCGGTAAAGGCGCCGATTTTGATAGGGCGATGCCGGAATTGAAGCAGCAGTCGTTCGAGATGAGTTGGATCGACAATCCCGCCGGGACCCGGAGGAAGACATACAACGTCTCCAACGGTTTCTGCCCAGGAAATATGATTGGAATGATGCTCCATATGTGTAACGAAAATAACGGGGCGCTCTTTTTTGGCGATGGGGTAGAGGGGCTTTAATTTTTCATGTATTTTCAATCCTAACAGTCGCTGAAGCTTGTTCACTGCACCTGTCATACCTGACCCGGCGAACAGGATGATATCACGTTCATTGGCATGAACGTGGCTCTTAATGATTTGTTTCGCTTCTTCATAGGCTTGGGTCATCAGAGTTCCTGTCAAATTAGACTCCGTATGCGTATTCGCCACAAAAGGGCCTAATTCATGAGCTATTTTCGACTCGATGGGTCCATACAGACGGCCACTGGCTGCCCAATCCGCATAAATCAGCTTTTTTTGCCCATATGGAGATTCAAAGGTCTGGTGATATCCGATTGTACTTTCGCGATACCTTTGGAAATAAGCCTCGTTAGAAGGCTGATACCTACAATTACTGCTTCCAATTCGAGCCATGAGCATACGGCGCCTCCCAAGTCGTTCTGTCTTCTTAGGGTACGTAAGTAGGTCCGAATGGGTTAAAAAAAATAGGCGAGTGTCATCATTTAGTCACAATAAAAGCCTCATCCAACAGCCGGATAAGGCGCAAGTCTATCCTATATAAACAACTGCATATCGGATTCGAGCGCATCTTTTAGATACGTTTTGGCCTCGATAATTTCCAGTTCAGGTATAAATTCTTCCGGTTTAAAACCCATAATATCCACCGATAGCTTACAGGCATAAAATTTGACGTTTTTCTTCCGGGCACCTTTTAGGAAGTGGATCAGCTTTGGGGCTTCATTGTCTTCCAACATTTCCGTTAGCATCAGTTTGCCCAGACCACTAAAATTCATATGGGACAGCGGTAAGGATTCAGGCCCTTTGGGCGTCATCAAGTCCATGAGTTTCTCGTAAATCGTCTTATCCTCAAGCGTCATCTTCTCGGGATCACGAACCAGTGATAATCCCCAGAACGCAAAAAACATCGTCACATCCACATCCAATTCCCGCGCTGTATTTGCCAGAATCAGTCCAGCCATTGCCTTATCATAATCGCCGCTGAACATAAGCAGATTCATCCTTTTATCCACAATTCCCGCCTCCATTACCAACAGATATATTCAGTATGGATTTGGAAATGAAAACTATGCATGGTTCACTGTGTTGTCTGAAGCCGCAAATTTTTCTCACGGCACACTCGACAACTCAGCAAAAGATATCCTGTCTACAATATCAAAACCGTTTCCCTGTCCTCTTGGCTTCACAACTACAGTACCCAAGTTCGGAATCTCGCCCAAACCAATGCCTTGAGGGAAACTGTGAGCAATGATAACTTTGTTGGTCCCAGAAGGTGGAACTTTCTCTAACACAGAAGTCAGTTCGGCTAATGTACTTTCCTTCTCTGCTGCGGTTACATCACCACTTAGATTGTAAATTCTAACCCAGAAGGGATCTACATGAACATTTTCTGCTCCAAAAGCTAATTCTGCCGTTTCCCTTGTTCGACAAAAGGGACTTGCTATAACTGGGGTTTGAATGGGGATTTGTAAGCTCTTTATCCTTTCCCCAAAAAGTAAGGCTTGTCTTTTACCTTCCTCGGAAAGATTCCTTTGGAGTGAGCAATCGCCGAAGACGAGATTAGGTTGATCTTCTCCTAGCGTTGCTTCACCGTGCCTAACGAACAGAATGTATCCACCCTGACGAAGAGAACTTAGTAACTCTGGTTTAACTAGTCTAGCTTCCGCTGTATTTATAGCTGCTCCCACGATTTGTATCGGAGTCATAAGAAGTAAAGAAAGCATGCATGCATAAACTAACCTTTTCATCTTCGCATCTCTCCCCCTAAGAATACAATTTTGAGATATAGTATATGTATTGAGGGAAGAAAAAAACGGGGAATAGTATAAGTTACTGTTTCATAAGCTAGGCGGTTGTAACCCTCTAACATTGAGTTTTTTACTATTTAACAATATGCTGCCAATCCTTTTCTGCGCTTTTTCTGCAGTTCCCTACCCAAAACATGACGCTACTTATGCAACGGTTCGCCGTTACCAATGTCATATCTACAAACCGTCCCATTCTGTATAATCTCAAGGGGAATTCAAGACACAAGCCTGAGATCGGGAGGATCATGAGAAAGTGAGTATAGAGAACAAATATAAAGCACTTGAACTGGAAAAGCCGGGCATCTACGAGCTGGAGGGACTGGAAGTCGGGGTCACCTCTAATTGCAACTTCAAGTGTGATTACTGCTGCGCATATCAGCGGAACGATGGGCAATGCATTAGCAGCAAAGAGGTCATTGATATTATTGATGACATTCCAACGTTAAAACGTGTGCGACTGTCCGGGGGAGAAGTGACCCTGAAGTATGAGGATTGTCTGGACATTGTGGCTCACTGTTCGAGCAAAGGAATCGCTACCCAGCTCAACACCAATGCCAGCTTGCTCAGCCCTGAACGAATTGAGAAACTGCGTGATGCAGGTCTTTCCAACATTCATATCTCCTTCAACTTCACGGATGCTGATAAATATGCAGCCTATTATCATGTTCATCCTCGCATGTATGAGAAAATTGTTCAAAATATCCGGTTATGTACCGAGGCCAAGCTGGAAACGGTGTTGGAGACGTTGCTGTTTGCGGAGACACAAAACAACATGCCAGCTATTAGCGAAATGGTATATGATCTCGGTGTGCGCATCCATGAAATCCAAAACAGCATTGTGATGGATCATACCAACTGGAACGCTATTTCCACCAAGGAAGCGCTCGTCCGTTCCGTTCATGACCTGATTGCACATAAAAAAGATGATACTGTATTGTATTTTACCTGCATGGATCGTTTTGCAGAAGCGCTGGGCTTTCAGGAGCAGCCGGGTGTGTATTTTTCCAATTGTGTTGATGGTAAAAAACAGCTCCATCTGCATGGGAACGGGGACATTCTGATCTGTGAGCTATGCCATCCTGTGGTCATCGGCAATATTTATGATGGAACATCCTTAAAGGATATTTACAAAAATAAACCGAAGCAGCTTCAGGAGTTTCTCGACAAACTGCCTTGTCCTGCATATGATGCGCTTTTTCCTGTAGGAAGCAAGTAGACATGATTTGAAATTGTGAAACTAAAGCATCTACCACCCTAACAGTCAGGGTGGTAGATATCCTTCATGTAACTCCATGAATCCTTTATCAATGATTTTATGAAAGGGTTTACATGTTAAAATATAAAAATATAATTCTCTTATGAAAGAAGGAGTAGATATGAAATATAGAAATGTAGGCAACAGTGGTCTTAAAATTAGTGAAATCGGCTTGGGGAGCTGGTTGACGTACGGTACAGCCGCCGAGCAGGAAGCAGCTCATACCTGTATTGCCAAAGCCTTTGAACTCGGGATTAATTTCTTTGATACCGCGAACGCGTATAACCGGGGAGAAGGCGAAAAGGCTATGGGAGCTGCCTTGAAGTCTTATCGAAGAGATAGCTATGTATTATCTACTAAGGTGTACTTCCCTATGGATTCCGGTCCCAATGACAGGGGACTGTCACGCAAGCACATTATGGAGCAATGTGAAGCGAGTCTGAAGCGTCTGGGTACGGATTATATCGACATGTACTTTTGTCATCGTTATGATCCGGACACTCCTTTGGAAGAGACGCTGCGAGCGCTCGATGACCTTCAGGCTCAGGGTAAGATTCTGTACGCTGCTGTCAGCGAATGGAGTGCTGCCCAGCTCATGGATGCTTATGGGATTGGAAAAAGGCTGAATCTGCGCCCGCTGATTGCCAATCAGCCGATCTATAATATGTTCGAACGTTACATCGAGCATGAGGTACTTCCGGTATCCGGGCAGGTAGGCATCGGCCAAATTGTATTTTCGCCTCTGGCCCAAGGGGTCCTCACGGGGAAATACAAGCCTGGACAACCTTTACCGACGGGTAGCCGCGGGGCTGATGCCTCTGTCAATAATGTCATCAGCAGTTACATGAACGATACCGTTCTGAACTGTGTCCAGGAGCTGGATAAGCTGGCGAAGAATTTGGGTGTTACCCTGTCACAGCTCGCGCTTGCTTGGATTCTGAGAGAACCGGGTATCAGCGCTGCACTTATTGGGGCTACTAAACCGGCACAAATTGAGGAAAATGTAAAAGCAGTCGAAGTGACGCTGCAACCGGAGACATGCGCGGAAATTGAGCGGATTCTTAAGCAAGCAGAGGGTTTTGAACCTTTGCGTTAAGCATTCACACGAGCCTCTGTAGAGGCGAACCATTAACTAGCTCCAAGTATGGCATAAATTCCTGAACCCACACTAAATACAATCCCGCTCACTAGAACGAGGATTTGCTTCTTACTGAGATCCAGCGGATCAAAAAAGATGGGTAATAGCCATTTTAGGGTGATGACAGACCATAAGCCCTCCAGTAACCCTAGCATCAACACCTTTTGTCCCCAGTGAAACTTCATTTGCGGTGTTAGCGGACCTGCTAGCATCAAATCACCTGAGGCACGGATATTCCAGAAAACGATAACCATGAATACAACAAGGGTTAACAATGTGGACATAATATAGGCGATATCTTTTTTAGCCTTTTTCGTAAGTTTCGGCGATTTTTTAAACTCAGGCAAGCCAATCAGGAAAAAAACGATTCCCATAAAAATAGCTGCGCCTATAAAGGAACCGAGTATGATATTGGCCACGATGCCGATGCCATTGATGATTAATAATAAAATAAGCTCTCCCCCTTTGGGGTTACGATGATAGTTATTTTATTGTACATGTAGGAACGAAAATGCTCAAATATTTGGAAAAGCCCCCGGCACTTATGCTGAGGGCTTTTTTTGACTTTTTGCCGGTTATAATGCTGATTTAATGACCTTTTTATAATACAGAATGGATAGCACTCCAAAAATGGAATATAAGGCGGTGTACAGCACCATAACGATGATCATAGGCATCCAAATTTCGGTTCCAAATAAGAACCAGCCGGATTGGACGGCGAAATAGCTATGTGATAGGCCAATCACTAATGGAATGCCGAAGTTAAAGAGCTGTTTTATTTTAATGCCTCGAAGCAGATCACTTTGGGTGAACCCTAACTTTCTTAACACCGTATAATTGGCTTTTTCATCTTCGCTCTCATCCATTTGCTTAAAGTAAAGGATACAGCCTGATGTAATGAGAAAGGTGAGTCCCAAAAAGCCAACTACAAACATGATCACTCCCATGTTCCGCTTCTGATTGCTGCTCATTTCAAGGCGGGATGTTTGTTGATCATTAAAATTCGCAGCTGCAAAGAGACGATTGGCTTCTTCAATCTGTTCTGCATTTATCATATCAATTCCAATATATAAGGATGATTTCTTTTGAATCTCAGGATTTACATCTTTCTTTAACCGCTCAAAGATGGTTTCGTCTACAATGACAGTGGGTACTCCCCCGGCTGCAAAATAGTAGGGAATGACATAATCCTTTTTTAGACCCACATATTGTTGAGGTATGACTTCTGTTTTCCCCTTCAAATCCAAGGGGCCAAAGTCTTTCAAGGACATGAATTTCTGTAACATATCATTATAGCCCGTTAAAACCGCTTGGCCTGGAGTTACATCCGTACCCTCCACAGATTGGTCGCTTACGACAGGCAGTGTCATGGAATCCGTACCATCATTTAATTGTTCCATAGGAGTCTCCATAATTTGCGCTGTCTTCACACTGACTTGAATCACTTCAATTTTCTTTTCACGATACTTTATATCATGCTCATGAAGTAACGCTTTGAATTTCTCCGCATCCGGTACATTCGTCATGGCAAAATGGGAAGGTACATTGTCCTCAGCTGCTTGATCCGCAGAATAATAGGCGATATAGCTTAAGGAAAGTAAACCGATGGCAAGTGCTGATACTGTCGTAATAATGGTCAACAACAAAGCATTGGACTTCATGCGGAACATAATGGATGAGAGAGATAGCACCTCATTAATGTTCAAATAGCCGCCTTTACTCTTTCTGATGATATTGGAAATAAAGCGGATAGATCCTTTATAAAAAAGGAGTGTTCCGATGATGACAGTGCCCAAAATAAACACCATAGCCATAAACAATTCATTTATGGATGTAAAGTCTCCACCAAATAATTTGGAGGAAACATAGTAACCTAAAGCGATGAGAGAGATGCCAATGATCCCGATGATCATCTCAAAGATCGATATTTTCTTGATTTTCCCTTCGGTGGTTGAGGTCACTCTGAACAAGGACAAAATACTTTGTCTTTTGATAAAAGAATAATTCATGAGCATGATCAGCAGGTAGATGACAACAAAAACGATGAGTGTTTGAGTCAGTGCTTGGTTAGAGAAATATAGAGTGGCAATGGCTTCGACGCCCGTCGTCTTAAATAAAATCATAATCACTAATTTGGAAAAGGAGAATCCAACCCCAATCCCAATGAAGAGGGAACTAAAGTATAAAATTAGGTTTTCAGCACTCAGGATGCGAAAAATTTTACTTTTAGTCATTCCGATCAATTGAAATAGGCCAATTTCTTTGCTTCGTCTTTTTATAAAAATATTATTGGCATACATAAGAAAAATGCAGACAATAGCGACCAGTAAAATGGAAGCTGCCCGTATGGAAGCTGCACCTTTAACAGACCCCTTCACTTCGTCCATGGAGGGATCGTACTGTAGTGTGACAAAAGCGAAATAGAGTGCAACACTGAAAATGAGGGCAAAAACATAAAGGTAATAATTTTTCAGGTTTTTTTTCAAATTTTTTAGAATGAGCAGGTTAATGTTCATATTGGACCCCGCCTAAGACCCCTTGGGTTTTCATGATATCCTGGAAGAAGCTTTGTCTTTCCTGCTCGCCTTTGTGAAGCTGCGTATACATTTGCCCATCCTTAATAAAAATAACCCGACTGCAATGGCTGGCAGCGACAGGATCATGCGTGACCATAATAATGGTTGCTTTGCGTTTTTGGTTCAACTGGCCCAGCTTGTTTAATAAATCGGAAGCCGACTTGGAATCCAGTGCACCCGTAGGTTCATCGGCAAAAATAATACTGGGCTCATGAATAAACGCTCTGGCCGCTGATGTACGCTGTTTCTGTCCACCCGAAATTTCATTGGGATACTTATCTTTCAACTCATAAATCCCCAATTCTGTAGCCACTTCCTGAAATCTTCGGTTGGCTTCTTTCTTAGGCGTTTTGGTGATGGATAACGGTAAGAGGATGTTCTCCTTCACCGTTAGCGTATCCAGCAGATTATACTCCTGAAAAATAAAGCCTAAATGCTCTTTTCGAAATTCAGCCAGTTGCTTTTCTTTCATTTTCGTCATTTCGATATCATTGATTCTAATGGAACCTTGGCTCACTTTATCAATAGAGGAAAGAACATTCAGCAATGTGGTTTTACCTGAACCGGAGGCTCCCATAATACTGACAAATTCCCCTTCTTCAATAAGGATATCTATTCCCTTCAAAACCTCCTGCATATTGAACTTATTACCGTAGCTTTTACGGATTTTATGAGCTTCTAAAATGTTCACTTCGATGCACTCCTTATTGTTCTTGTAGCCTTATTATAAAAATAGAGCCGATGTTTTTCCTTTGATTGGGCGAACAATACATAAAAGCATGTGACATCTCTGTCACATGCTTACCACACTCACGAAATCATTTCGTTTGGGAAAAATTAAAGTGAAGGTTGTACCTACGTTCGGTTTGGAGTGCACATCTATATGTATGAGCAAGGTTTGTGCTGCCTTTTTCGTTAAATATAACCCCATACCCGTTGAAGTGTGATCAGAATGTTGGGTTGTGGAGGTAAAACCTTTCTCGAAGATACGCGGTATATCCTTCGGATCAATACCGCGTCCAAAGTCTTGAACCTCAAGCTGTATTCGATCCCTTTGTTCATAGCTGTGAATGATAATATCACTGGCATCGCTATATTTGATGGCATTGGTTAAGAGCTGTCTGATGATAAAAGCCAGCCATTTGGCATCACTCAGCACTTCCATGTGCTCAAGTTGGATGTCAAAACCGATCCCCTTTTGGATGCACCATGACTGTAATGCTTTGATCTCTTTAAAAACCAGAGATTTTAAATCCACTTGCTCGACATACAGATCATTTTCAATAAAAGATATTCGTTTGTGATGGAGCTGCTGATCCAGCAGTAAGTGAATTCGTAGCCATTCATAGGTTAACTGAGCTTTTAGGGACTTGTCGTCCAACCGCTCAATCATCAAATGCATGGTGGTCAAAGGTGTTTTTACCTCATGAATCCAGGATAATAGTTCATCTTTTTCATGTTCAAGTGTCAATTGATTTTGCGAGATGATCTGTTGTAACCGTTCGTTCTGGCCCGTGATTTTTTGTTCAATGATTTGCTCAAACGGACTCTCCGGTTCGCCTATACCCGTTAGTTCAAGAGAACTCTCCCATTTTTCTAGTGTGGTATAGAACTTGGTTTCCTTGGGATAACGAATGATTAAAAAAACCAAGAAAATCATCATAGATAAGAAGACGATATAAAGAATCGGCATTAACGGAATTGCTGCATCCACATAAGCAATGAACAGGATCAGGAATTGCTGACACACAAACAGTAGAATCCAGCTCCGCCTCTCTATAAGGTATTTTTTAATCATAGGCAGGTGCCTCTTCTGTAGCCATGTAGCCTTGCCCGACTTTCGTTTCAATGAAACGGCCCAAATCCAGCTCGTCCAATTTTTTGCGCAGGCGGTTCAAGTTGACGGTCAGGGTATTGTCGCTGACAAAACGTTCATCATCCCAGAGGCTTTTAATTAATTCCTCACGTGCAACAATTTTATTTTTTTGTTCGATCAGCAGCTTCAAAATAAAAATCTCGTTCTTGGTTAATTCGATGGAGCCAGTCTCATTGGCTACTACATTTTTTTCATAGTCGACCGTTGCGCCACACCATGTTTTAAGGGAGACAGGTTCTGTATTGTAATTATATACGCGGCGGAGTGTCGCCTGTAATTTGGCAATGAGTACATCAAAATGAAACGGTTTTTGGATAAAATCATCCGCTCCAAGCTGCATCGACATCACCATATCCGTAGGATGATCCCGTGAAGATAAGAAGAGGATGGGGACGTTAGAGTGGGATCGAATCATTCGACACCAATGAAACCCATCAAATTTCGGCAATTGAATATCTATCACGACCAGATCAGGCTTTATCGTTGTGAATTCCTGAATGACTTTATTAAAGTCCTGGATGCCATACACATCATAGTTCCATTGAGTTAACCGATCCTTCATTTCATGGAACAAAGTTTCATCATCTTCAATTAATAAGATTTTGAACAACGAATTCACCACTTTATATTTTTTTCAGGATTTTGCAAATTCCTCTTTTATAAAGTGTATAGCAAAAATTGTGTATATGCTACATGTGTGAATTCCACTTGATATTGCGATAATCTGCTGTTAATAGTTGAGGTTTATAGTGGGATTTAGATTGACTATCTCATATATATATTAAAGGATGGATGCAATGATGGGGATTCACACGTATTTTCGGTCGCTAAATGAGCTGGAAAGAATCATCCGTTGTCCGGGTAAGTTTAAATTCGAGGAACACAGCGTATCGGCACATTCTTGGAAAGTCGTACAATACGCCAAAACGCTGGCTGATATTGAAGAGAGAAATGGTGTCCGTATTGACTGGAAAAAGCTATACGAGATTACGAGCAGTCACGATTACGGGGAGATTTTTATTGGAGACATCAAAACGCCAGTTAAGCACTCCTCTAAGGAACTACGATTATTAATCCAACAGGTCGAAGAGGGTATGATTGAGTATTTTATTGAAGAGAATATTCCCGAGGATTTTAAGGCTATTTTTCGCAAACAGCTAAGGGAAGGTAAAGATGATTCTGTAGAAGGTTTAATCCTTGAAGTTGCGGACAAGATGGATCAGGTATACGAAGCATTTGCAGAACTTCAGCGGGGAAATACGGAAAAAGAATTTATAGTCATGTACCGTAATGCACTTGTAAAAATCAAGAATATTCAATTACACTGCGTTGAGTATTTTTTGGAAAATATCCTGCCCGATATGGTCAAGGAAGAAACGCCTTCATCCATTGATATCAAGAAGATTACGGAAGAGGCTTTAGCTCTGTAAGTGAATCTCCCTACCGTCCAGAAGCTACCGACCGCTTCTGTTCATACATAATAATTCTCGTTTCAAAACGAGACAATGCTTGACTTCAAGTTAACTTTAAGTAGTAACATACGGAATGTGACGTGGTGCTTAGGAAATACGATGACTATTCTGACAATTTAGGAGTGATAGAAATTGAAAAAGAAACAACTGGGTAACAGTGACCTTCAAGTATCTGCACTGGGTCTGGGCTGCATGGGAATGTCCGAATATTACGGTGAGTTGAATGAGCAGGAGTCGATCAAAACACTTCATCGTGCGCTGGAGCTAGGGATAAACTTTTGGGATACTGCCGATGTCTATGGTGTGGGGGAAAATGAAAAACTGATTAGCCAAGTCCTGCGGAGCCGCCGCGACGAAGTCGTATTAGCCACTAAATTTTCCATTATGCGTGGGGAAGATGGCGCATTTATGGGTGTAAGTGGCCGTCCCGAATACGTAAAAGAGGCATGTGATCGCAGCCTGCAAAGACTGGGTGTAGATGTAATTGATCTGTACTACCAGCATCGTGTTGATCCGAATGTGCCTATCGAGGAAACAGTTGGTGCGATGAGTGACTTGGTTCAAGCGGGAAAAGTCCGCTATTTGGGGCTGTCCGAAGCTTCTCCTGGGCTCATTCGACGCGCTCACAAGGTACATCCGATTACAGCGCTGCAAACGGAATACTCCTTATGGAGCCGAGAAGCAGAAGATGAAGTTATACCGGCGTGTAAGGAACTAGGCATCGAGTTTGTGGCCTACAGTCCACTTGGACGCGGCTTTTTGAGCGGACAAATTCAGAAGTTTGATGATTTTGCAGAAGATGATTTCCGTCGCTCTGTGCCACGTTTTCAACCTGAGAATTTCCAGAAAAATCTGGATCTCGTGCAGCATGTTAAGGACCTTGCCGCCCAAAAAGGGGTCAAACCTTCTCAACTGGCGTTGGCATGGCTGCTTGCGCAAGAGGGAATTGTACCGATTCCAGGAACCAAGCGGGTTACGTATTTAGAGGAAAATGCAGGATCCGTCGATGTTGTTTTATCCGCACAGGAAATGGAAGCTATTAACGCAATTATTCCAAAAGGAATGGCAGCGGGTCTTCGTTATCCTGCAGAACGGATGCCGAATTGGCAAGCCGAATAATTAAGATAACATGTTAATCCCAAAAGCCGTCCTTAACGCGTATCGACGTGAAAGGCGGCTTTGTGGGTTTACATATACTGCTAAGGGTGTGCTTTTAAAATCCCCAAGGGACGTCTTACGGTCAGGAATGTACGACCGAAGTGAGCGTCCTATCTTTATAAAACAGGGGCTTGCAATGCAGTATTGATATTTTGTAGATCCATCGTAAGCTGCTCTTTTACGTTCCATGGGTGATACCAGCCACGTTCGATCATGTATGTTAAAATCTGCTCATGCATATCAATAGCCTCATCCAGTTGCTTCGTAAGAATTGCCTTAATTTCTGGAGTTCCCGCTTCTGTTACGGCCATAGCGTAATTTCTCACACCGCTTTTGGCCGCGTTCAGAAAATCGGCTGCAATGACTTGGTCCGTTAAGGTATGCAGTCCGGTCAAATGCTCCAACAGTGTATTCATGGCTTAACCTCCTGTGAAATGGCTTGATCTAAGAGGGTACCGAGTTCTTGTAATTGGCGGGTCGATAAGTCAACATCCTGCTGTAATATAGCTTTGAGAGTTGGATCAGAGATTAATGCTTGCATGGTTTTAGACTTGGTAAGACACACTGTTTTGAACGCTGACAATTCATGGACTTCAAGTGTTTCGTGCAGGCCATACACCATATGACGTTTACCTCCAATGCTCCAATATATAGTTAAGGTTTAAGTACAACTTTGATGCAATTGTCCTGTCTGGTATCAAAAATTTCATATCCACGTTTGGCGTCGCTTAACGGAATGACGTGTGTAACAACGTCTCCTGGGTCCACCTTTCCCGTATCAATCAGCTCATACATATAAGGCATATAGTGAATAACAGGTGCCTGTCCCGTACGTAAATTAACATTTCGCTGAAAAATGTCTCCCAAAGGAAAACCGTTATATCGTCCGCCGTATACACCGGTAACTTGAATGGTCCCGCCTTTGCGGACAGCTTGTGTAGCTATGACCAATCCTCCTAAAGCTCCACCGTGAAGTTTGAGACCAGAAGCCAAGGATTCTAGCGGAGACATTTTACCGCTCATGCCGGAACAATCAATAACTACATCCGCACCTCCTTTGGTCATCTCCTTCAGGTAGTTGCCGATGTTTTCTTGCGATTCCACATTAACAATCTCCACATGATTTGTACGCTTCGCATGTTGCAGACGATAATCCAGGTAGTCTGCCGCAATGACTCGTTTTGCCCCTTTGAACCAGGCGAACTTCTGGGCTAGCAGACCTACCGGTCCACAGCCAATAACAATGACAGTATCCCCCTTCTTTACTCCGGCATTATCGACGCTCCAAAATGCAGTAGTCATGGCATCAGCAATCAGGCAAAGCTTCTCGTCAGGATGTTCACAACTCTCCGGAATTTTGAAGTGAGTGAAGTTGGCAAAAGGCACACGTAAATATTCAGCTTGTCCACCCGGATATCCACCAGTTGTTCCTGAATAGCCGAAAAAACCGCCCATTTCTCCATGCTCATTAGAATGATCACACTGACTTTCCAATTGGTTTTTACAATAAAAGCATTCACCGCACGCTATGTTGAACGGAATGATCACGCGGTCTCCCTTTTTCAAGTTGGTTACCCCGCTGCCGACTTCTTCTACAACCCCCATCGGCTCATGCCCAATTACATAATCCTCTTGTAGATTCGGAATCATTCCATGAATGAGATGCAGATCTGAACCACAAATAGCGGTTGTCGTCAGTCTGACAATCGCATCGTCGGCTTTTTGAATACTTGGGTCCGGAACCTCTTTAACCACAACGTTTTTGATACCTTGGTAGGTCACTGCTTTCATGCCTGGTTTCCTCCCATATGTTCGTCCGGCGTGCGATCAAACATACCCTTGCGGGTGGTATCGTCTGGGAACAGTTTCATTTTGCTGATGTCCACCGTCTTGTTGGCTGATAGTTGATCCAATTGATACTGCTTTTGCAGATCATAAGGATGAAACCATTTTTTTCGTACCATAAGATCAGTGATTTCCTGATGAAGAGCGATGCCTTGATGCAGTTGATTGCGCAACAGAGTTCTGGCATCTGGAGAGACGGTTTCCGTCAAGGCTACGGCTGTATTTCGAACTCCTTCCTTGACGCGAATCAGAAAATCCATCGCTAAGGTCGTGTCTGCCATTTCCGGCATGTTTAATGAGTTTTTTGGATCCACATAATCCATTTTAGCGGACTGGGTCTGATCTAATGTCACATCATTCACCTCAATTTAAAATTGGTGTTGGTCGGAATTCTGGAACAGGTGCCTGAAACGGTGCTTTAACATACAATGCTTGCAAATCGGCAATAGCTTGTATAGATTGCTGAACATCTTTTTCCATTAGATCCTTTAGCTCTTGATCGAATACCAAGCCCTGCATTAATTTGGACTTGGCTAAGCATAACGTTTTAAAATTAAGCGCTTCGTGGATTTCTAAGGACTCATGCGCCGCTAATGTAGACTGTTGGTTTATCATCGGATCACCTTTCTTTTATGTTTCTCAAAGGTATGTTATCCAGCCTAACTAGGTTTATTCGAAAGGATCGTGCTATTCGGCTTCAACCTTGCCAAGTGCTTTTTTGGCCGGTCCTTCAATGACTTCGCCTTGATATGAAAAGCGAGAGCCATGACAAGGGCAATCCCATGTTCTTTCCGCTTCATTCCACTCGACTTCGCAACCCATATGGGTGCATGTCGTGTCCACTAGGTGCAATGCTCCTTGTGGGTCTCGGTATGCGCCTGCTCTTTTGCCGTTTACCCGGATGACCGACCCTTCGTCGTGTTCCAGTTCTTCGGCTTTTTTGTAGCTGATGTCTAACTTTCCAGCAATCAAATGTTTAGCCACATTTGCATTTTGAGTTACAAATGTTTTAATGTCGGGGTCCATATGAAACCTTGAAGGGGAGAAAAGATCCTGGTAGGGGCTTTCCTCTCTGGTAATCAGATTCGTATTTAATAAGGCTGCCGCTACACTTGTGGTCATCCCCCATTTTCTATAACCCGTAGCAACGAGGATGTTAGAGGTGTTGGATAGTTCCTGCCCAATATAAGGGAGCTTGTCTAGCGTATACAAGTCTTGGGCCGACCAGCGATAAACGATCTCCTTTAATCCAAATGTTTGCTCCGCGAACTTTTGTAAAGCTTCATAGTACTGGAAAGTACAGATTCCTTGTCCTGTTTTGTGACCTTCCCCACCGACGATAACCATTGGTTCTCCGTTTACCATTACGGAGCGAAGTGAACGTTTTGGGGTTTCTGCACTTAGATACATACCACCTGGATAGATTTTATCGGTTTTGACCGCGAGTACATAAGACCGCTCGGCATGCAATCGCGCAAAATAAAGACCGTTGGGATCATTGAATGGAAAATGTGAGGAGGATACGACATGGTTGCAGGTAATTTTCTTTCCGTCGCTGGTTGTAATGATGGCAGGGTTTCCTTTTTCCACATCTACAACGGTGGTTTGCTCATAAATTTCCCCGCCCTGACGGATGACTTGGTTTGCCAAATATCTTAAGAAAGGTACAGGATTAAACTGGGCCTGGTTTTTCATCTTAATAGCTGCTTTAGTTGAAAACGGCAGAGGCGTTTGTTCGACATAACTTCCCGGGATGCCAAGTTGCTCGTAAGCTTTATATTCGTCGTCGATTTTTCCAACGTACGTATCTTCACATGTATAAACGTAGGCATCTTCTTCTGTAAATTGACAATCAATATTAAACTCTTCTACCGTTTGTTTGATAAATTGAAGAGCGTTGTGGTTGGCTTCGTAATAGAGCCGGGTTTTTTCCTTGCCAAAATGGGAAATAAACTCGCTGTAGATCAAATCATGCTGTGCGGTAATTTTGGCGGTAGTATGACCGGTTGTCCCATGAAGTATCCGCCCTGCGTCGACGACGGCGACGTTTAATCCTTTTTTAGAAAGTAAATAAGCAGTGGTAATACCGGTAATCCCCGCACCTACAATGGCAACATCCACCTGAATATCCTCACTAAGTTTGGGGAAGTTAGGGATGTCAGTGGAAGCTAACCAATACGATTCGGGAAATTGCGGAAATGCGATACGAGATTTGCCTTGTGTCATTTTTACAAAAACCCCTTTGTATACAATTTATGTATATTGTTATCATTGTGGGGTTTTATATTCACTAAACGACTCTCTTTAGTATTTTTTTGATACAGGAGGGAGTGATGGAAAAGAAACAAAGCCGTCCTTAACGCGGATCGGCGCGAAAGGAGGCTTTGTGGGTTTAAATATGCAGCTAAGGACGTGGTTTAAAAATACCGAAAGGACGTCCTACGGGCAGAAATGTTCGGCCAAAATGTGCATTCAGAACGGCAGCTCCTGTACCGTACAGCGAGAGTAGACCAATGCCCATTTCAGCATAAGCGGCGATGGTATGGAACACCTCTGGGGCAACGCCGAATGCATCGAAGCTAAGGCCGAGGAATAGAAAATCAATCAACACAAAAATAAAGAATAGAACCTTATGCGTCTCCATCGCTCCAATAGTCATGAAGAGCGTAAAGATGAGATAGCCCGCAAAGGCAAAGCCGAGCTGTTTGCCATCTACAGCGGATGCCAGCTCTGAGCCGAACACGCCCATTTTAATCATCCAGCTACTAGCTACGGCTAACCAGAAGAAGGCGTAAGCACCAAATGCCGTCATGCCGAAGGTATTGTTATGTTTTGCATCCTGAATGGAGGCAAACAGCTGTGCAAAAGCACCGAGAAATATAGCCCAAGGAATGATGAAGCTTAAGCCTTCGGTGAGGCCAAGCTTTTGGGATGAAGCCACAAGCGTTACAATAGCCAAGCCAAACAGGCCGATCGCACTCGGATCGGCCGTTATAATTTTTACGTTAGAATGAGATTCATTTTGCATGAAAAAATAGAAGCCTCCAATAATATTCAAGTACGCGTCAATCTGCCGATGCCAGAATCACACTGACATATTGTAACGGAAACCGGCGTGCTCGCATAGTAGGGAATTCATAGATTTCTATCTATTACGGTGCCTGTATTAACGTTATTACGACCATCCTCGATACTGACTGAGGTAAAAGAAATACTTTCAGCTTGCTTTAATCTTGTTTTAAGCTTGACCAGGTACACTCAAGGCAATTTTCCTAGGAAGGATGTATAACAAATGAAGACGAAAAGGGCCGTTTGGATTCCAGCTATGATTGCAGTTACGGTAGCAGTTCTACTCGTCATCTACTATTACTACATGTCATCGCTCTCCGGCGGTGGACCTGGCCCACGGCTATCAGAAGGTGGGTCTACAGGGCCTGTGGGCGTACATCCTCGTGGAGAAGGGCTTGGGGGCAACGGGGAAATATTCAAGACTTTGGGTACGATTTCCGTATTTCTTGGTGCGGCCGCTTTCTCTTGGTTCTGGTTTAAGAAGAAGCTAAGATCGCCATCAATGTTGGTTAGAAGAGCCGGGCGGTTGTTACATTCCCTCCATAAACTTCTGGGTTGGGCGACCTTGATCCTGATTGCCGCTCATGGTATTTATTTTTTGATAACCAAGCTTCAAGATAACAAAACCTATACCGGGATTGCGGGATTTGTCATTCTGCTGGCGATCGCCGGGTATGGCTTCTTCATTAACAAAGTTCGTAACAAGTGGATGCGGACTGTGCATCGTTTGCTCGGATTGCTTTGGGTTCCCGTGTTGCTGCTACATGCTGGCGGATCGGCGATTATGGCGGTCATCGCCAGCCTTGCAGTGGGGGTACTTGTCTGGGTACTGGAAAGAATCGTTGAGAAAACGACGAAGCCTGTTCCAGGGGACACTCCCTGATTATCTTGAATGGTGTTACCGCAGGATTTGTGATAATATTTACACCTATATAGAATGAGGAAGTGACATAGTGATCAATATAACAATTCCAACTCCGGATATCACGATTACCAAACAGGTTAACCCTGAGCTCAGCCATATTTACGGATTTACCGACTTTCACCTGATCCCTAGAGATAAGGCTGGCGTCTTTATGTTTTACAATGCGCAGGAGGAACTGCTGTTCGTTGGTAAAGCAAGAAAGCTAAGACCAAGAATCAAAAAGCATTTTGAAGATAACGTATCGCCGATCAAGGACAAGCGGAATGAGGTTGCGATTATCGAGGTTTGTATTGTAGAAGATGCGGTAGAGCGAGAAATTTATGAAACCTACATTATCAATTCACAAAAGGCTAAATATAACGTTGAAAAAGTATTTTTTAAGTAATGGAGTAACTTCCGCATGAAAAAAAGAGCAATAAGTCGCAGTGACTGTACTGCCCTTATTGCTTTTTTGTATTTCTGCATTTTAGATCCTTCCAGAGAGGGGCCATGGTATGAACAAAACAGATCGTTTGCTAGCGATCTTGCTAGAGTTGCAGCGTAAGGATATTTTACGAGCTGAGGATTTGGCAGCTATATTCGAAACGAGTGTGAGAACCATCTATCGGGATATTCAGGCTCTAAGCGAATCGGGCGTACCGATTGTAGGAGCACCGGGCATTGGATATTCCTTGATGGAGGGGTATTTCCTGCCCCCAGTGAGCTTTACCGCAGAAGAGGCTGTGGCGTTGCTAATCGGGACGGATTTTATCGAACAAAAATTTGATACAGACTACGGTATCAAGGCGCAAACCTCCCGCAGGAAAATTGAAGCCATTTTACCAGAGAGCGTCCGCAGGGAAGTTTCCCGGGTGCGTACAACCATGAGATTACTCGCTGTGGGTGAAGGGGCAAACCATAGAGAGAAAACCTACTTGGAAACGCTGCGTCTTGCTGTATTGGAAAAACGAATGGTACGGTTTGGTTACTCCAAAAGAATGCCAGAGGCTGACGGGAATCGTCAAAGTGTGCGTGTGGTCGCTCCCTATGGTCTGGTATTGCTTCGTGGTTCGTGGGTATTAATCGGGCAATGTGAATTGCGGCAGCAGCTTCGCCATTTCCGTCTGTCACGTATGGACGAGCTTATGGTACTGGAGGACAGGTTTCATTTGCCTGTCGATTTTCATTTGCAGGATTATAAGCAAACCGATGACCGTCATGTGACTGTTCGCATACTAGCACGTTCCGATATCGCAGATAAGGTGAAGGAAGCGAACAACTTTTATATGGAGGCTATAGAGGAGCGTGCAGATGGATTGCATATACTTTTCCGCGTCAGACAGCCGGAGGAATTACTGCAATGGATACTTGGCTGGGGCGCGGATATGGTTGTGCTGGAGCCTGAGTCGCTCCGGGAGCGGATACGTGCGGAAGTGGAAAAAATGTTGAAATGCTACTGACATAATGCTGTCAGTAGCATTTTTGTATAGTAAAGCTACTTTAATAGAGAGGGGCAGTCACTAATATATGAATACAACCGAAACATTGCAGCGTTTTGAAGAAACGGCACAACACTATCTTCTTGAATTGGACAGCTTTAGCTTGGAGCAATTGCAGTACACACCGCAGGAGGACCAATGGTCGCTTGGACAAATGTATCTTCATTTGGTGAACTCTGCTCTGTATATGCACCTGAAGAACATTGATGTTTGTCTACAGCCTAATGGGGAGACAGGGGTTAAAACGGAGGCGGGTACGGCCGTTTTTAATCTAGGAGGGTTTCCGCCCATACGTATCCAAGTTCCACCATCTCCGCAGTATACTCCCCCACAACCGACGAGCAAAGAAGAAATTGTGGAGGGTTTAAATGCTGTGATCCGTAAAATGAGAGAGATTGAGCCGATCGTTGGGAAATCAACAGGGCTTTCTACCGTCTCTCATCCCAGATTCGGCGCGTTGAATGCTGGAGAGTGGTTTTCGCTCATCGAGATGCATTATCGTCATCATCTTTTGCAGAAGGAGCGCTTGAAGCACGCAATAGCCGATTAATCGTCTCCCGGCGTAGCCCGATAAACTGGCCGATTTCCTCCTGCGTCAGCACGTCCGTTAACGTGGCGGGTGCGATGTAGGAGTGGAACCAGCGTTGAAGCTTCCGAAGCTTTTCGGCAGGTGACACCTCGGTGAGCTGGTCAATTCGTTGCTGCATCATGCGCAACTTATCCTGTAGCTGTAAAGCGATAGCCCGACATTGAGTCGGGTCTTGCTCCAGCGCCTGATACCATTCTTTTTGTGACAGAACCTCAACCTCAGAGGTTACCAGCGCGACTGCTGTACCATAATAAGGATTGGGGCTGATCAGGGAGTGGTGCGGGATGATTTCATCGGGCACAATCACATTAACTAAAATTTGCGAGCCGTCTTCATGGACTCGGACAATTTTTAACAAGCCGCTCTTGAGGTGATATAAAGGGCCAGATTCTCCTTGTCGAAATAAGGTCTCACCTTTGTGTAACATCATGAACGTAATAACCTCCATTCCATGTATTCCAGCTTTTTAGATGAACCCGCCATTGACGCGGATTGTCTGCCCGGTAACCCACTGTGATTTGGCGCTGACCAGAAACTCAATCACATCAGCGATATCTTCCGGTTCGCCGAGCCGACCCATAGCATTCATTTTTTTCATGCCTTCGATTTGCTGCTCGGTTTTTCCAGCTTGGAAAAGCTCGGTGTTCACAGGACCGGGAGCCACGGCGTTGATCGTAATTTGTTTGCTTCCGAATTCCTTGGCTAGCTGACGGGTAAATTGCTCCACTGCGCCCTTGGTACCTGCGTATACGCTATAGGTCGGGAACATTTGTCCGATCACGGATGTGGACAGGTTCACGATTCTTCCGTAATTCTCCATATATTTCATGGCTTGCTGACAGGCAAAGAAGGTGCCCTTTACATTCAGTGCGAATTGTTTGTCAAAATCAGCTTCGGTTACCTCAGCCAGAGGTTGGGTGATCATCAGCCCAGCGTTGTTAACCAGAATATCCACTTTACCGAATTCAGCAATCGTATTTGTAAATAATGCTTCAATATCACTCATTTTGCCCAGATTAGCGTGAAGTGCTATGGCTTTGCCGCCTTTTTGAATAATCCTCTCCACGACTTTTTGAGCTTTGTCCGGACTGCTGGCATAATTGATGACTACATTAGCGCCCAGATCAGCCAGTTGCTCGGCAATGGCACGTCCAATTCCTCTAGAGGACCCGGTGATAATTGCTGTTTTTCCGTCCAAATGCTTCATATGTGTTTGGACCTTCCTTCCATATCTATTTTAAGTGATTCCTTTTTCTAAAAGCATCCACACATCCGAAAACTCCCGATTAATCACGGGATTCTTCCATTCGTAAGCATGAGCGGGATGATGAAAACGGGCTGTGGCATAGAAAAGGGTACGCGCCAGTTGGGCTGGCTGATCCGATGTGATGTCTCCGCGTATAATGATATCAGCGAGCTGATCCACAATGTGGGCGATATGCTGGTCGATTAAATCAGCCGCTTGCTCGGTGACCCTCGTATACATCTCAAACATTTCCTCGTCGTCGCGGGCATAATACTGCTTAAGTTCGACCAAGGTCTGTATATATCGTTTTAAATGTGGCGTTCCCAGTATAGATGAATTCTGACAGACCTCCGTTAATGGGCCGATAATCTTTTCATTCAGCCATTTTTCGGTCACACCTTCAAGAAGCTCGGCTTTACTTTTAAAGTGTCGGTAAATGGTGCCATGACTTACTCCCAATACTTTGGCAACATCGGTCACGGAGGTTTTGGCTATACCAAAACGCCTAAGTGTGTCTTCTGTAGCGATAAGAATCTGTTCCTTGGTTAGCACATCTGAGGATTTTTCCATAGGGACACGGTCAAGTGCCGTGTGAGTCACCTCCTTAAAGTCAGGATAACATAAAGGGTATCAAATGACAAATATACGTTTTTGTCATTCGATACCCTTTTTTTAAAAGAATCCAAAGAAGTGAACAGAAATACTACAATAACGATTCGATGACGGGATCAATGGCCCAGGGCTCCGTTGTTACTTCAAATCTCCCTTGCACATGGCCATCGCGATCGACCAAGAATTTAGAAAAATTCCACTTGATACCGTCGCCAGCGTATATATCCGGATACTTATCCCGCAGGAAATCCTCCATCCATTGACCGTCTTTGGTCTGGATATCGAAGCCTTGAAACGGTGCCTGTTGGGTCAGATATTGAAATAAAGGATGAAGAGATAAGCCTCTTACATCCGTCTTCTCAAATAGTGGGAAGGTTACTCCATGGTTAATTTGGCAAATTCCCTGAACCTCCGAATTGCTACCCGGCTCTTTTTTATTGAATTGGTTACAAGGAAATGCAAGGATTTCAAAACCTTGTTCCCTCCGTTTTTCGTAGAGCTTTTGCAGATCAGTGAATTGACTGGAGAAGCTACACATGCTGGCAGTGTTTACAATAAGGAGAATCTTACCTCTATAGTCTGAGAGTTCAATCGGTTCCCCATTAATTGAGGTTGCTTGAAAATCATAAATAGACATGTTAACGTTCCTCCTCACGTTATTTTTTAATACATCATATATCCAGAATTGTTATTGGTCTAATATATTATTGGAATCAACCTTATAGGTATTTACAATAATCTTGTCATGTAAAGACACATTGTCCATCTCTCTCTTGAAACCAAAGAAGACTCGACTTGAGAAAGTAGGAGATTTGCCTCTTCATAGCAAACTGTGGCATTCGCCGTTACCAAGATAGAATATAGATGCATATTCATGTAGTGTGTGCAAAAACCCAACAGAATCGAGGGATATTCGTGCCCATTGGAAAGATGATTCAATACAAGGAAATGCGACAACATCCCATTTTACGTTCTCACTTGCCCGAAACCCGCTGGATCAGTAATGCAAGGACTTTACGGATGCTGGATACCTATCGCACAGTTTTCATCAAGCCTAATTATGGGAGTGGAGGGACTGGCATCATACGTGCGAAAAAGCTGGGGAGGAAATATGAGGTTCGTTGTGGCTCCAGTCGCAGAATCGTTAGATCCCACGCTGTAAGAAGAGCAGTTAGAACCTATCGGAGACCTCATCGTCGTTATTTGGTACAGCAAGGACTTAAGTTAGCCAAGTACAAAGGTTCGATTTTTGATGCCAGAGTGTATATGCAGAAGCCGGAATCGGAATGGGTCATTTCAGGAATAACCGGCCGTGTCGCTGCACCTCGAAAAGTCGTTACCAACTATCGGAAGGGAGGACATGCGGCGCCGTTGTCCAAAGTGCTTTTAAGGGTCTTTAAAAATGACAGAACAAAAATGAAAGAGATTCTGGACCAGGTCACCGAGCTTTCTAGAATCATTGCCGACACGATAGATAAAAATCATCCGGTTCGCGAGTTGGGCATCGATCTTGCTATTGAGAAGAGCGGCCAAATTTGGATTATCGAGGCCAATCCGCATCCCGGACATATGTTGTTCAGGCAGCTCCCCAATCACAAGATGATTCGCAACATCTTGAGAAACAAACGTCGTATACATCATTAGGATAAAGTTTGTGAAATCATTCATGGATAAGAAAAGGAGGAGAACGCCCAAGCCAAGGTGCGGGAGCGTTCTCCGTTTTTTTTGGTAAATGACTGACAGATTTAGGACGAAGCTTTTATGTTAAAATGTGTCCGCCATCCACATGAAGGACTGTTCCGGTCACAAACTGATTTTGAATCAAATAAAGTACGCCTCGTGCAACATCCTCCGCAAGTCCAACTCGCTTCACAGGGAGCTTATGCGCGACTGTATCATAGAATTGATTGCGTGTATTTTCAGGCATTTTGCTACGGGAAGGTGTGTCAATAATGCCGGGTGAGACGACATTCACGCGGATGGGAGCAAGTTCTAACGCCAAGGTTTGACCAAGATTCGCAACGGCTGCATTCACAGCACCGAGCGCAGAGGAGCCAATCATCGGCTTGTATGCCACCACTCCTGAAAATAAGGTAATGGAACCCTCGGCTGAGAGTTGGGAAGCTCCGTATTTAGCTGCATAATACTGGCCCCAAAATTTGTTTTCGAATAGCTTGCGGGCTTGAACCGTCTCCGACTGAAGGAATGACCCACCTGATGTTTCTGCCGCGCTAACGATAAGATGATCATAGGGGCCGACTTTTTCGAAGAAAGATTTTACCTGCTGCTCATCTGACGTGTCCAGCACATGTATTACAGCACGAGGGCCCAGCATTTCTTTGGCCTTGTGCAATTTATCCTCCGAGCGGCTGGCGATTACCACTTCCGCTCCAAGCGAAATGACTTGCTTAGCTGTTTCTAAACCAATACCTGAGCTTCCACCAATAATGACAATCTTTTGGTTTTGCAAATGGATTCCCTCCTAGTATTCATCTGGATTTGTTAATCATGTAATACGGCTTGTAGATGTGTATCAAGATCAGCAATAAATTTAGGTATATTTGGATTTTTAATAACATCGTAGCATGCAAAGCTTTTCAAGGGCTTCATACCGAGAAATGTATGCGCAGAATGCAAATGACGGAGTGCAGCTTCTAGACTAGCCCCATTAAAAAATTGAGTTGGATCATTAAAGGCTTTTTCCGGAGCATTCCAAGTTGTGGAGAACATATATTTCTTGTCGGTTAATAAACCTCCGCTCCCATATTCATGAGCACCCGTGAAGAATACACCGTAAGCATAGACTTCATCCATATAAGTCTTTAATAATCCAGGAACGCTGAACCAGTAGATGGGGGTTTGGTAAATGACTACATCCGCCCATAAAAATTTTTCTTGTTCTTCGCTGAGGGTATAGCCGTCTTGAACAGACGTTATTTTGATTTTGTTCTCTTCACTTAAGAGACGCACCATATTGTCTATCAATGTTTGGTTCAATTTCCCTTCAGACGAATCATATTTTTGATGACCGTTAATGATTAGTATATTTTTCATCTCTTCACCTCCTTGTATTAGAGAAAACGTTAGTTGCTACAGCGATATTGTATATGTAGTAAGTTTATTTAGGGAAGTAGTGATATTTAATTCATATAGTTTCCCTAAAGGAACTATTGTGATATCATTGGGTTTAACAGATAATTTTTGGGGGAGTTCCTATGCACGACCAAGAACCTATTGAATTGACCAAAGGAATACCCGGCAAGCCGTGTCCTATTGCCCAAACACTTGATTTGATCGGAACGAAATGGACTTTTTTAATCATCCGTGACCTGCTTATCGAAGGAACACTGAGATTCAGCCAACTTCAGAAGTCCATGAAGGGGATTAGTCCCAAAACGCTTTCCCTACGCCTGAAAGAGCTTGAAGATAACGGTCTGTTAGAGAGAAAGGTATATGCCGAGGTTCCTCCGCGTGTTGAATATTCGTTAACGGAAAAGGGGAAGCGACTTGAAGGTGTTTTTATTGAGCTGAAGAGATTTGGCTTAGATTTAAAAGCAGATCATTGAGGGATATGAACTGCAACATTCCAAGGTATCGTTGAGCTGAACGATGCCTATTTCTTATATTCTAAAAAAGAAAACGTTTGCCAAAAAGTTCACAGAAAGTTCACTTATGTGGAGGTTTCGACTATTTATATAATTACCAAGGTACACAGAAGGGATGATGGAATTGCCAACAACGAAGAAGGAAGATTTTTATTTTGGTTTCATGATGTGCTTGGGGATGGTCGTATTCATGACATTTTATAATCTATATACAAATGACTTGATTGGCACAATCTCTCTAAAAGTAATGTTTCTTCAATTTATTTTATGTTTTATCATTGCTTTCGTATTGGAATTGTTTATTGTCGGTCCATTAGCAAAGAAAATAGCCTTCTCATTACCATACGATAAATCCAAAAAGGTATTTGTGATTCTGTCCCTTTCATGCTGTATGGTCATTGGAATGGTTCTCTGTATGTCACTTTATGGATTGGGGACAGCTTACTTTTTTAATGGTCTTTCGGGAGATTCATTATTTAAAAATTACTTATCTTTAGTTTTTAAGAATTTTATTTTTGCTTTCCCTCTGCAGCTCTTAATTGTAGGGCCGCTTGTTCGGTACTTATTTGCTAAATTCGTGAAAGGTACACGAATTGCGGTATCTTTAAGCTAAAACGTAGTTTAACGACGGTATACGATAGCTCAAAAGCCGCCTACTGTCTGAGAAGGCGGCTTGTTTTTACTCAGAAGTCCCAGTATCTTTACAGCGTTTGTCCGCTGTCTACCGTAATAATCTGGCCTGTCATGGCTTCCTGTTCCAAAGCAGAGCAGATCATGCTGGCGATATCTTCGGGCGTGGAAATGCGCTGTAGGAGTAAATGAGGAGCCAATGTTTTCATTTGCTCTTCCCTGCCTGACCACCATCTTGTCGCTACAGCTCCCGGCACGATGCAATTGACGCGAATATCCGGCGCAAGTGCCCGTGCTAAAGATTTGGTCAGCCCGTGGACGGCCGCTTTGGATACCGCATAGGGAAGCGAAGAACCTAGCCCTGTTTGCCCTGCTATACTTCCCAGATTGACGATAGCTCCTTGTTTACTACGCTTCATAAAAGGAGCTACGGCTCTGGCACAGTAAAACATGCCTTTTACATTTACATCAAATAGATCATCCCATACCTCTTTCGTGGCTGCCTCCAGATCATCCATCGGAATGTGATGTGTAATGCTAGCGTTATTCACGAGTATATTAATCGTACCGAATTGCTGGACAATCTGGTCAACCATAGTTCGAACTTCCTGATCTCGGGAAACATCTGCCTGTAATGCGATAGCACGTCCGCCCTTTTCAAGGATCATACGTACAGTTTCCTCTGCATCGTTTTTAGAGCGGGAATAGTTTACGACTACCGTAGCTTTTCGATCTGCCAAGGCCATACACACGGCTCTCCCAATTCCTGTACCTCCACCTGTAACCAATGCTACTTTTTGATGTAAATCCATGTATATTCGCTCCTTCTCCATCCAGTTCATTTGCGTCTGAAAAATAATACGATCTGATATGTATCATTGTAGAGGAGGTACTGTATTCTGTATAATTGAATTAAATGAATTTACAATTCAATAAAATTGAATCAATTGTGCATACAGGAGTCTGATAATGGACATTAAAACACTCAAAACATTTCAAATGATTGTGAATTACGGAAGTTTTATGCGTGCAGCGGAAGAGTTGAATTATGCACAATCTACCGTGACGATGCAAATACAGAAGCTGGAGTCCGATATGGGAATTCAACTGATCGAACGGGGCAAGAAAATAAAGTTAACTGAAGCGGGCAGGCTGTTTTACGAGCAAAGTCTACATATTGTAAAGGATATGGAGCAATTGCAGGAAAATATGGACAATCTGCAAAGAGGGACCGCAGGCGACATTCGTATAGGAGTGACCGAACCGACTGCCAGTTATCGACTACCAGGAATTCTAAAGCGTTTCTTAACCCATTATCCGAACATTCGGGTTTCTGTTGAGTTTGGAAATACCCCTACCTTAAGCGAGCGTATTCTCAAGGGGGATATTGACTTAGCGCTGTGTTCCACACCAGATTTGGGCACAGAGCTATATTTTGAGCCTTTATTTAGGGAGAAATTTGTAGTTTTAATGCCTGAAAATCACTCGCTTGCGGAAAAAGAAAACATTGGGCCGGAGGATTTACAGGGGCAGCGGTTGCTTATTACGTCGGCTACCTGTCCCTATCGTCGCAAACTTGAAATGGTCATGAAGGAATATGGAATAACCACATTAAATACGATGGAAATTGGCAGCATGACGGCTCTGAAATTTTATGTGGAAAGCGATTTAGGGATTGCACTTGTGCCACAAATTCTGGTCAGTTCTGTCCCGGCAGGAACAACGGTGAGGGAATTAAGCGGCAGCCTGATTGATATGACCTTCGGACTTCTCTGCAAAGCAACAGACTATCCGCTAAAGCCGGCAGGTTCAAGGCTATATTCTGTGTTGAAGCAGGAGCTTGGGGGATTGCATGCGACCATTAAGCTAGAGTAGCGAGTATGCAGGGAAGTGTGTTATCTGTCACCTTATGATGTAAAGGCAGTACGGTATAAAAACCGACTGCGATACGCAGTCGGTTCGGTTTGTTTACTTTTTCTTAATCGGAATCCAAACTTCACTTCGGTAGTCTTCAGCATGTGAATCTCCCATAGTATACACTTCCAGTTCCGGCCCGCCTGAATGCTCATAATTACTGGCAGGGAACCATTCTTGGAAAATTCTTTGCCATACCTTTTGGATCGAGTAAGGCATAGGGCCGATGGATGTAAACACTGCCCAGGTTGAAGCCGGAATGGTTCTGGATTCCAGCCCATTCGCGGTCGCTACGTCTTCGCTGCCTTCTGCGGCGATTAAGTAGCTAAACGTCTCCTCTCCATGTTTCATGTCCAAACATATACCGAGTATATCATCGCCTGTTCCCAAGGCATGAATCCGATCCGATGTACCATCCGCATTTAGTTCGTTCCAGAATTTTGGGATTTCTCGAAGATTATCGCCGTTCTTAGTGGTGACTTGAATGGACTTGCCAATGACCGTAAAGGCCGCTTTCTCTACAATTTTGTAATCCATTTCCTGATCTCCCTTCAACGATAGATGGAAGGTGATGCGTGGAAAGGCTTTCAGGTTCACCCCAGGGCTTCTGGCCTCAGAGGGAGAAATACCGTGTATCTTTCGGAACGCTTTAGAAAAAGATTCGGGGGAATCATATCCGTATTTGAACGCTACATCCAGCACCTTGGCGGAAGAAAGACTCAATTCCTGAGCAGCCAAGGTCAATCGACGTTTGCGCACATATTCTGCTACCGTGAAGCCAGTTAGCATATGAAACATTCGCTGAAAATGAAAAGGAGACGAATAGGCTGCCTTTGCAATTTCATCGATATCGAGTGGCTGCTGCATTCTCTCTTCCATCAGATCCAGTGCGTTCTTGATCCGAAGCAACCATTCCAACCGCATCACCTCCTTGGTTGTAATCATATCATTAGGAGTATCTGTCATCCTGTCTTTGCGTGCTCTTGTTGAACAGGAAAAACAATGTGCCTGCCCCCTTGTGTTCATAATTAAAATTTGGGACAATGAAAGAGGCGTTTAAATAGCGCAGATTGCTTAAACATGCTATGATGCAATGATCGTTGAGACGAGTCGTGATGGCTAGGGTTTATATATAGAAATACGAATTTGATTGTTTTGAAAAGAGGATCGAACATGAAAAAAGAATCCATTTATGGATTAACGCTAGATCAATTGACAGCATGGCTCATCGAGCATGGGCATAAGAAATCCCGGGCATTGCAGGTATGGGACGCATTGTACCGGAAGCGGGTTACTGATTTTGCAGCGATGGCAGAGGTTCATGAGGATTGTACACGCCTGTTGGCAGAGCACTTTTCCATTGAAACACTTGAAGAACACGTGAAGCAACAGTCAGCAGACGGGACGGTCAAGTTCTTGTTCCGGCTTCAGGATGGTAATTTGATTGAGACGGTATTGATGCGGCATAAGTTTGGCTTATCCGTATGTGTGACTACACAGGTAGGATGTAATATTGGATGTAGCTTCTGTGCGAGCGGATTGTTGAAGAAGAGCCGCGACCTATCCAGTGGTGAGATTGTAGAGCAAATTATGAAGGTCCAGCTGTATCTGGATCAGGAACGCCCGGGCGACCAGGTCAGTCATGTTGTTGTGATGGGAATTGGCGAACCGTTTGATAACTTCGTGAACCTGTCCGATTTCATTCGGGTGATTAAGGATCACAAAGGGCTAGCGATTGGGCCGCGGCATATTACCGTTTCCACAAGCGGATTGGCTGATAAAATCATTGAATTTGCAGATTCAGACCTGCATGTCAATCTGGCGATCTCCCTCCACGCCCCGAATAATGAGATTCGTACTCGCATTATGAAGATCAACCGGGCGATTCCGATTGAGAAACTCATGCAGGCGATTGATTATTATTTGGACAAAACAAATCGTCGAATTACGCTGGAGTACATCTTGCTGAAGGATGTTAATGACGGTAAGGAGCATGCGCTCGAACTGGCTGAGCTGGTGGGCCATCGTCGTAATCTGGCCAATGTCAACCTCATTCCGTACAATCCAGTAGATGAGCATAGCCAATACCAGCGGAGTGAGTCGGAGTCGATTACGGGCTTCTATGATGTGCTGAAAAAACAAGGTATTAGCTGTAGTGTTCGGCTGGAGCATGGAGTCGATATTGACGCAGCCTGCGGACAGCTACGCAGCAAACAAATCCGCAAGGATGTCAAGGGTAGCCGCGATGCAGAGCGCGAAGCCATTAGTTAAATACACAAGCGTACTCTCTAACAGGAGTACGCTTTTTTATATCACGAGCCGTAGGGCGAAACGTTACCCAGAAATGTGAAAATAGTCACGTAATAGTTGCTGCTTTTACGTTATAGTGAGTGGTTAGTGGAGGGGTTATATGGCTAACGTAATTTCGAATGTGGCGCTCGTTCCGGGCATTTATGTGATGAAAATAGAGGGAAAGTTTAAAGGGAACATGGGGCAGTTCTACATGCTGCGCAGCGGGACAGGTTACCCACTGCTACCCAGACCCATCAGCATTTATGATATCGGGGAAGAGAGTATTTCCTTTTTGTATCGGGTTGTTGGAGAGGGGACAAATTTGTTTTCCCAATTACAGCCTGGTCAGGAAATTCAGTTAGAAGGACCTTTCGGAAACGGTTTTCCGCAGGTAGAGGGCAGTTTGGCTTTAATCGGCGGTGGCATGGGTACAGCTCCGTTGCTGTTGGCTGCAAAGTATTACCCGCATGCGCATGTTTATCTAGGGTTTGCACAGCAAGCCTTCGGGGTTGAAGCGTTCGAAGCTGTGGCGGCATCTGTACAGGTCAAGGTAGGGGGAAGTATCGTCGAACAGATCGATCCGACGCTCTATGCAAATATGTTTTCCTGCGGGCCAACTCCGATGTTACAAGCACTCGCTATAAAAACGGTGGATACGTCGTCCCGCTTATATATTTCAACTGAAAGACACATGGCCTGTGGTATTGGCGCATGTTTGGGCTGTACGATGCGTACCCGTGGAGGCAATCGGAGGGTATGTAAAGAAGGGCCTGTATTCCCGGTGGAGGAGGTGGAGTTCGATGATCTCCATGGCGTGTAATATTGCGGGTGTACCGTTCAAGAACCCGATCATCATGGCTTCCGGTACGTTTGGATTCGGACGGGAGTATGCGGAATTTTATTCTCCTGAATTATTGGGCGGCATCGTCGGCAAGGGACTAACCCTGCATCCGAAGGCTGGTAATACGGGATCACGAATACATGAGACAGCATCCGGCATGCTCAATAGTGTGGGGCTGGAGAATCCGGGTGTTGCCGCCTTTTTGAAGGATGAACTGGATGACATGACTCACTGGAACACGGCTGTTATTGCCAACGTGGGCGGTTCCAATCTGGAGGAATATGTTCAGGCCGTAGCGATGATTACGGAAAATGCACAAAAGCGTCGCACGATGAACCGCAGAGGCGTTGATATGCTGGAATTGAACATTTCATGTCCCAACGTGAAGCAGGGTGGAATGCAATTTGGTATCCAGACGGAGGTAGCGCGGGAGGTTGTGCGTCAGGTGCGCAATGTGACGGCACTTCCGTTGGTTGTCAAGCTGTCTCCCAACGCAGAGAATATCACGCAGATGGCGGTTATGTGCGAGGAAGAAGGCGCAGACGGAGTTTCGTTGATCAATACATTTTCTGCGATGAAAATTGATATACGTCGGCGTCGTAGTGTTTTTGCCAATACGTATGCGGGTCTTTCCGGCCCGGCAATTAAGCCGATTGCTTTGCGTATGGTTCACCAGGTGGCACAGGCGGTGTCGATTCCGGTGATCGGGATGGGCGGGATTAGCTCAGTGGAAGATATTATTGAATTCACCATGGCAGGGGCCGCTGCCATTCAGGTAGGAACGTACAATTTTGTCCATTTACATGCAGGGGCCGAGCTGGTACATGGCCTTGAACAATGGATGCAGCGGGAAAAGGTGCAGTCATTGGATGAGATACGGGGAATTTTGTAAATTTGGAACCATTTTGCATACACTAATTCATATGAGGATTTTGCAAAATCCTGATATAAAGCCGGCTTGTCTTTTAAAGACAAGTCGGTTTTATTTATTTTACTGAAGTAGCCAAGCTTCAACTAGGTGTTAATATCGCATTTGCTCAAGATGAACGAAATTTGCCTTTCCAGCCGATGAATGGTTTGCGAAATAAGAAGGAAATTGTCAAACGATGTCGAATAACAAGGGATTATAGGGAAAGAAATAGGCTCTTATTCCTAATGGAGAGCTTAACAAAAAAGCTAGGTGATGGGGTTGCGGTCAAAAAGTAAATCGAAACCGAGACGACAATTCAAAGTTTCGCTACAATTCATGATTATTATTTTGGTTGTTTTAGTTATCATTATTTCCTTAATTATATCCTTGCTTCTCATTCGTAATTTTGTGATTAACAAGCATTTTGATAATACGAAGGAAAAACTTTCGGGTGTTGCCAAGATGGTTGCCAGTGACAACGATGTTATTCGTAATGTCGAGCAGGGAATTCCTGTGAAGCAGATTCAAGACTACTCGCTTGGAGTCATGCATAACGTTAATGTGGATTTTGTTGTCATTCTGAACCACGATTTAATTCGGCTATCTCATCCGAATGCAACGATGGTTGGCAAACCGTTCTCTGATTTGAATGATGCCAGAAGAGCGCTATCGGGTCAGGGACATTTTTCTGAGAATATAGGTATTTTGGGCAAAGGTTACCGATATTTTACGCCGATATTTAATCAACAGCATGAGGTCATTGGCATTGTATGTGTAGGGCTGACCATGAGAACCCTAAATCATGATTTGATGCAGGCGCAGTATACCATTTTTGGGGGGCTGATGCTGGGGCTCTTTAGTGGAGTTCTGGGCGCGATCATTCTGGCTCAGAAAATCAAAACCATTTTATTTGGGCTTGAGCCGCAAGAGATAGCAACACGATTGCGCGAAAAAGAAATTATTGAAAATGAGGTCGCTGAAGGAATTATAGCCATTTCGGCTGACAAGAAAATTATGCTTATGAACAAAGAAGCTCAGGCCAAGTATCAACTGGCAAACCAAGAAATGAAGGCCCCGATTGGCGAGCAGCTAGATACCAACTTTTATAACGTGCTTTTCAAGAGAGTGTTCGATGATAAAAGGAAAATCAAGGATCGCTCATTTTATGTGAATGGTATAGAGGTCATTGCGACAGTAACCCCTATATATATTGAAAATGAGTTTTTTGGGGCAGTTGCAACGCTGCGCGACCAATCCGAGATGATCCATCTCAGCAACCAGTTAAGTGGTACAAAATATTATATTAACTCCCTTCGCGGACAGACCCATGAATTTATGAACAAAATGCACGTAATATCCGGGTTGATTGAGATGAGGAAATATGCGGAGGTCAGTCAATATATTCATCAGCTAAATCACCGGTATCAAGATGAGGTAGGCTTTCTGACTGAGAGAATTAAAGTTCCGGCATTAGCAGGTTTTATTATGGGTAAAATCAACGAAGCACGCGAACAGAATATTTCGGTTCTTCTTGCAGAAAGCTCGGATGTCTCTAATGTGGAGATGCAGGATATCGTTCATGATGTCATACACATCCTGGGCAATTTTTTTGACAACGCCATAGATTCCATCTTACAAAAAAAAGAACCCGGCAAAATTGAACTGAAATTGAACTATGAGAGTGAGGGAAATGTATTCATTTTGGAAGTGAAAGATAATGGGCTGGGGATTGATTTTGAGATGCAAAAGAGAATATTCGAGCATGGTTTTTCAACCAAAGGAGAAGACAGAGGCTACGGCTTGAATCTGGTTAAAACCATGGTGGAAAATCATCAAGGAATCATTGAGCTTGATAGCCAACCGGGTCTGGGAACAAGTATATATGTAGAGTTGCCCTGTACATTGGAGGTGACAAATGAATGAAAGTTCTAATTGTTGAGGATGATCCGATGGTTGCTGAGCTCAATCAACAGTTTATCGAGCGCATGGACAATTTGGATGTTGTATGTAAGGCAGATACCGTCAAGAAAGCACAGGACTGTCTTCAAAAATGGTCACCGGATCTGGTATTACTGGACGTTTATTTACCTGGAAAAAGCGGATTAACTTTATTATCTCATATGCAGGAGCATCAATATCATGCTTCAGTTATTTTAATTACGGCTGCAAAAGATATTCAGACGGTGAAGGAAGCTGTTTTTTATGGTGTTGCAGACTATTTAATTAAACCCTTTACATTCGAACGCTTTAGACTGGCTGTTGAGAAAATCCAGCGTCTGGCCACAGTGATGGAGGAAGGGAACGGAATTAATCAAGCTGTTATTGACCATTATTTTAATAAAGAAGAGCATACGGGTGTGGAAAAGAAAAAACCTGTTGAACATCCACCGCATAATGTATCGAAAAACCTGTCTAAAAATTTGTCCAAACTGACCATGACCACAATACTGAAGAGTATTCAAGAGCTGGACGGACCCTTCTCAGTTGAAACGTTAGCTAGAGAAGTGGACTTGTCCCGTATCACGGTCAAAAAATATATTCAGTTCCTGGTGGACGATGGATTTCTCGTTGAATCGATAGAATACCACAAGGTTGGCAGACCGCTAATGCTCTATCAGTTGAATCCTGATATAAAAGAACCGCCATTTCCATTGTAATCTGGAAATAGCGGTTCTTTTTTTGTTCAACAAGAGTACCGAGCTTCCTAATTATTTCATAGAGAGGACAGGAAGTGGGACCAGGTTATCCGAAGAATGAGTTGTAACGATATCATGGAAGTTGTCGTAGCTAGTTTCAATCATGTTGGATAACGCCGTAACGGTATTCGAGCCAGCATGAGGCGTTACCAAAACTCTTGGATACAGCTCCACAAGCTTCTGGATCGTTGGGTCCGGGAGCATTTGCCATGGTTCAAACGCTTTGAAAAATAGTTCTTCCTCTTTAGGGAAGACATCTGTCCCAAATCCCTCCAAATGATTACTGAGTAAAGCGTCTAGAATGGCTTGATTATCTTGTAATTCTCCACGTGAGGTATTGATGAGGATAGATCCCTTTTTCATTTTTGCTAAAAAGCCAGCATTAATCATTTGGTCGTTCTGTCCCGGCAGATAAGGAACATGCACACTAACAACATCGCTCTCTGCCAGTAGCTCATCCAAGGTTGTGAATGGAATGACTTCCTTGGCTGCGTCGGATTGGTACACATCATAGCCGATAACAGAAGCTCCTAATCCTTTAAACAATTTGGCCTCTGTCAGACCAATGCGTCCAACCCCGATAATCCCAACTTTACAGTTATGGATCTCTTTGCTGAATGTATGCTCATCCACAATAAAATTTTTGAAAGAGCTTTTGGTAGTCATATAAGCGGTGTGACGGAACAGCATCATAGCCAAAGTTAAGGAGAGCTCGGCGATGGCATTCGGAGAGTAGGATGGCACGCGTGCCACCTTCATTCCGAATTCGCTACAGGCATCCAAATCAATGTGGTTGATTCCGACTGTTCTGGTGAAAATATATTGAATGCCGTATTCATTGAATTTTGTGATATTTTCCCGATTGGCAGCACAGTTTCCTCTTAGCAAAACGGCATCGTGATGCTGCGCCAATTGTGCATTGCTGGTGGTTAACAACTCTTCTACCAGCGTTAGTTGGAAGTTATATTTATTGAGATCCTGGAAATAGGGTTTCTCATAAGAACGGACACCATAGCAAATGATTTTTAACATGTTGTTTACCCCCTGATTTAGAAAATTCCAATTTTATCAATGACATTAAGCGTAATGATCCACACTGGAATCATGACGACAGAAGTGATAGTTGATAGAAGTGATGCATTGGAAGTCAATATGGCTTCCTTATCAAAACTGATGGCATAGGCTGCGGCTACGGTAGCTGTAGGAGTAGCCATCATGATGACAATAGTAGCTAAAGCGACAGAATCAACTGACAGAATATGAGATACAGTCAACAAGGCCAGCAAGACGATGTTAACAATAGGTACAAGCCAAACCTTAACGATGCTGTAATACCAAGAGGTCTTATCCGTAGCTGCCGACTTGAAGCTGATCTCCCCCAATGTCGAGCCAATCGATAACCAGGCTAATGGAGAAGCTAGTCCAGCTAGGTAGGTCATGGGCTTGAACAGCCAGACAGCGGTTTGATCAATTCTTAGAAAGGCGAACTGCTGAATGGCCCCATCCTCTGTAGCTACACGCATCTGTGGCAAATAACCTTGAAACAACCAAACAAACAAGCCTAGAAACGTGGCGATAACGATTGGATTCATAAACATGGTTTTGAGATTTTTAAGCTCCATTTTCAGACCGCTCATTTTGATATAGCCATAAGAGTATAAGAAAATGCGGTACCCTATGTTAAAAATGGAGCTGTACATCACTCCGGTAGGGCCGTAAATGGCTCCGACAATTGGAATCCCGAAGAAAGTCGTAGAACCGAAAATGGTTAACACCCGCAAAACATCCTGTTTATCCTTGTTGTAGCTCAGGAAGAACGGTTTAGATATAAAGATGAGAATAATATAAATTAGAACTCCCCATATTAAAACATTAATTCCTTGTTTTAACATTGTAGGATTGATATCCTGCATGAAAGAATTAAAGGCTAGCGCTGGTAGAGCCACGGTTAGAACAACCTTGGATAACATCTTTCCTACTGCTGCGTTAAAAATCCCCTTCTTGCGGCAAAAGAAACCAAGAAGGATAATAAAAACGGTGGAAGCGATAGAACTGACAATTTTGTTATCTGTTAAGGTCGCTGTAATCATTTCTAGTAAAGACATAAATAAAACCCTCTCTTGTACCTTTTTTCACATATATGACGATGCAGAATGTGACGATGCAATGCCCTGATCTTTTGGCCAAAGTGTTGGTTTGCACCTTTATAGTAAAATGACTTTGTGAAAAAAAGAACAATATCTAATTAATTTAACTTATGAAACTAATTTAAAAAATTTATACGTTACATCAGATCGCAAATGAAACGAGAGGGGACGTCTTCACTTCACAAAATGATTATTTCTTGGCTTTGTGAATGCTCATCAACATCCGTGCTATAATGTAAATCATTAAACCCTACTTGATTAGTGGGTTAAATAGAAAAGACGAGCAGGAGGGGCCGCATGAATCCGATACAACATATACTGAACGAATTTCAGCTAATCGTGCTGGATGGCGCAATGGCGACCGAGCTGGAGCGTCATGGACATGATCTGAACGATAGCTTATGGTCAGCTAAAATCCTCCATGAGCATCCGGAGTCGATCAAGCGTGTACATAGGGATTATTTTGAGGCTGGGGCAGACTGTGCGATTACTGCGAGCTATCAGGCTACCGTTGAAGGCTATGTTAAACGAGGCTTAAGCGAAGCTGAGGCGCTGGAACTGATTCAATTATCGGTGCGGATTGCTGTGCAGGCACGAGATGAGTTTTGGGCTGACGTGACGGCTACTGCAAGTCAGCGACATCGTCCCAAGCCGCTAGTTGCGGCCTCCGTTGGCCCTTACGGGGCGTTTTTGGCAGATGGATCAGAGTATCGCGGCGATTACAAGCTGAGCGAGGAACAGCTTGTGGAGTTTCACAGGCCGCGTATGAAAGCTCTGATTGAGGCGGGTGCAGATATTTTAGCTTGTGAAACGATACCCTGTCTGGTTGAAGCCAAGGCCATCGCCCGATTGCTGAAGGAATTCCCCGGCACGTATGCCTGGATCAGCTTTAGCGCAAAGGATGGACAGCATATCAGCAATGGTGAGTCTGCCGCTGCATGTGCTGAGTGGCTTAATGGGCATGAGCAAGTGGCCGCTGTAGGGGTCAATTGCACTCTGCCGAATTTCGTTCCATCGCTTATTCACGAAATACGCAATCACACGGATAAGCCTGTGGTGGTATATCCCAATCTGGGGGAGGAATATGACCCGGTCACCAAGACATGGCATGGCAGCACTTGTACAGAGACGTTCGGACAAAGTGCCCGTCAATGGTATGAAGCGGGAGCTCGTCTGATTGGCGGTTGTTGCCGGACTCAGCCGCAGGATATTGAGGAAATAGCATCGTGGACGAGAGATGTATAAACGAGGATAAGCGTAGCGCAGGGATAAAGATTAACTATAAGAGGGTAACTCGATGACCCGAAAAAACAAGCAGGCTGAACCAAGTGGTGCTCCAGCAATGGAGCAGCTTGGTTCAGCCTGCTTTGTTAACTATCTGCGCCGATCCGGTCAGCTTTCTGCCAAACGTTCCAGCAGTGCGTCTCCATTGCGGCTCACCCGAATATGGGCAAAATGTGCGTTCTGTTCTACAGTACGTCCGGTTCCCTCAGGGATGAAATAATTCTCAATACCGTACACAATACGAGAACCATACCACTGTCCATTTAGAATGACCTCATGACTGGCAAGTTTTTCACCATCTTGATATAGGCGATCAGCGATGTATACTCCTTGGCTATCTGGTGTGAGAACGACTTTGACCTTGCCTCGGCTCCATTCTTCCTCCTGAAGAGGGGGCTTGGAAGTAGGGGTAGATATGTCGTAATTCAATGCCACATAATCGCCTTGTAGCAGGGAGCGCGGGTCTATAGGAGCCAGTTTGAGCTTAATGGAAGCCCCTGTGGCGAGCAGGGTTTCGCTTCTCGCCGTCTGATAGCCGATGATTCCCAGCTGTAGCACGATGACAATGGCAATGAGTAACGGGCTTAAGCGCATAAAGCTAAAGCTGCGGTGGTCGGCATCGAATGCTGCTTTGCCGCTATGGGCCATTCGCCGATCCGTCCACCAGGTCAAGCCGAGTGCAATGATCCCCAGTAGCGCCAGCGTAAAAGATTTATACAGTAGCGTCCACAATAAATCATAGTATTTGAAGCCGATAAAAATAAACCAGAAGACAACGCTCGTGATGGCCTCCGATTTTTGTTTCACACGGGCAAAGGCAAAGACCATCCCGGTAACGATAACAAAATAAAAAATGTTAATGAACATATAAGAGTGTGGAACGACATCCTCGAAAAACGTCGCCCAAAACAGGAACAGCAAGCTGAAAAATAATGAGCTATTCCGTAGATGTTCTTTTAACTCCGTCTTGGATATAAAGTAACTTACCCCATATAACACGGCATTGACGATGAAAAGAGAGAAGATGATGAACTTATAGGTCCAGTTCCAACCATCCCACTCCTGATGCTGCTGAAATAAAATGGTCGCCAGATTCAGGTTTACAAAAGTATAGGCAAAAAACAACTGCCTTTTCCCCTTGGAGCGAAACCATCCAGCGATGGAAACGATCAGAAATAATACCGAAAGCAGCGACTGATCTGACCATAGAATGGCCGCCAAGCCTGTAATATAGCTGATGGTTAGCAGGGTATAACGTATGACTGAATCTAGCTTGGATTCCGGTATGACAATCATCAAAATCATAAGCAGCAACGACACAACCAACAGTACATATTCGGTGTGGTTTACATTCGTGCTAATCATAATCAATCCGATGAGAGATATACTACCGATCAGCACTCCAACCACTTTGATTACACGGGATACGGTTTTGCTGATCCATTCACTGCCACGTTCCTCGGGAACGGTCGTCTCCACATCGGATTTTACGATATCCCCGTTTTCCCCATTGAATATCTCCCCTGTTTCCGGCGGTGTTTTCCCCAAACGATTCAAATAACGGAAAAACCACACGTTACCGGTCAGCAGCAGCGCCACAAAAATCAAACCAAAAACAAAAAACAGAGATGAGTAGTAAGCCTCTGCTAGCTCTATAAATTTAAAGACAGCAAACGCTGAGAGCGCCAATGCATTCAAGGTCAGTAGTGTTTTATTCAGCCGTACCTTGATAAATATATAAAATCCTAAAGCAATCACAGCGATATGCGGTATATTCATGACCAGGCCATACCCATCAAATGCAAAAGAGTTGGTCATCGCCAACATCGCTATATGAAAAACAGTAAAGCTCATATATTGTAGTGGAGCAGAATGTATACGATGAAGGAACGCCAATAGGAACAACAACAGATTGACCAGTGCGAACACTCCGGCAATGGACAACGATTCCAGCTCGCTATAAGATGCACTTTGCATCGTAGGGTAAAAATAAAGCCACAAACCGAGGTGAATTAGTACATAAGACAGCATATAAAAAGGATTGTAGCGAGTAATCCAGCTAAGCAGTAGAGCTGGCACCGACCAAATGAAAAACAACCCGTAGCTGTCCGCATGGGAATTGTAAATTTGACCGAGCAATGCCACAGAAACGCCAAAGGCTATACAGCCAGCCACCAAAAACATATTTGACAGAAAAGCTTGTTGACCGGGAACAGCACGTATCCGTGCAAATACAAAAGACAAGCCATAGAACAGAACAATAAGCGCAGCAGCCAGTACAATTTTGACTGTCCGATCCAGTCCGCCCCAATTGGAGGCGAAAAAATAAATAATCGCGGCAAGTACCAGTGAGATGCCCAGCAGATAGCCCGTACGTATCGCATTGAATCGCAGCATGGATTTCACGTACCTTTCCTGTTGGTTTGATGCTTATTATAACGTTGAAAGGTCTCAGAACCAAGTACTAATTAGGATCAGGTCATAAAAAAAGAGAGCCACCGTATACGGCGGCTCTCTTGAACGTTACTGGATTCCAGCTAGGCATTGACGGTACGAATCTCTTGCCGGGACTGATGTCGGAAGCGATACTCACGCGGTGGAATCCCTGCTGTTTTCTTAAATGCTTTGGAAAAGGTGGACATATCGGTATAGCCGATGGACTGGGCTATGATCGACAAATTGTAAGTTGTCTGCTCCAGTAATCTTTTGGCTTCGTTAATCTTAAGGTTTTGCAAATACTTGGCGGGAGAGATGAGGAAGGTGGAATGGAACTTACGTGAAAAGTGGGCACGATCCACACCTACATGCTCGGCAATTTGCTCAATCGTAACACGGTCACAATAATGCATTTCAATGTAGTCTTTCCCCTGCTGGAGCCAATAATCAGAGCATACAAAGTTGCGCAGTACGTCAGATGTGTTGCGGGACAACTCCTCGAAGATCTGGTGCAGTATAATCAAGCGGGCCAGATCGCTGCCCTGTCTGTTGTTGTCGTGTACGATGGAAAACAGGTTAGAGATAAGTTCGAGGATTTCCTCACTCACGGCGTTAGCCATAAATGGCGTGGAGGGATTAATTCCGATCCGCTCCAGTAGCGCGAGGGATTTGGGTCCCTCAAAGGCAATCCATACCTTTTGCAAAGGGTGCTGGTGATCGGTGTAATATTCATGGGCAACATGCGGAAAAAAACAGAATAAATCAGACTTTTGGACACGGTACTTCTGTTGCTTATAAATAAACTCAGCCTGACCTTCAAGCACAAAAATCAAATAAAAATAAGGAACAGCCTTGGGACCGACATGGCAGCTTGTTTTCGAAATATCCATACCCAGTCTGACAGGCCAAATGGCGCTGGACTTTTCCAATTCGGTAGCTGTGAAATAATGGTCTTCCACGATGTCGAAGTGATCTTCATTTTTTGCTCTTTTCATAACTTGTCACCTCTCCTTTGGTGGAGATAAGGGAATTTTGATTTTATTGTATATAAAGGAAAGCACAATTACAAGTTAATTCATTGGAATTGAGGGTTATATAATTAAAACTGCGTATGCCAAAGGCTCCATGGCCGGTTTGAGATGACCCGTGGAGCCTTTTAAGTTCTGTATTATGAGATGGGGATTAGCCTATATTTATACGTTCAAGATTCCTTCTTTTGGAGTAACGTTGAAGGCTTTGGCTAGATCGGCCAATTCCTGATCTGTAATCCGTTGCTGGTTATCATGGTGAGCAATGAGCATGTAAATTTGCGCCGCTTTTTCAATCGTCTCAATGAGACCAAACGCTTCATCAATGGAGCTGCCCGTTCCGAAAATGCCATGATGAGGCCATAATACAGCGTGATGATCCTTCATTTTTTTAGCCGTTTCGCGGCCGATTTCGCTGGAACCCGGTACCATCCAAGGGATTACACCGATACCGTCTGGAAAGACGACAATACATTCGGTACACATTTCCCACAGCGTTTTGGTGAATTGGTTTTCGTCCAGACTATGAATGAAGGTCATGGCAATAACATGGGTGGCATGATTATGAATCACCACACGATGGTTAGGATCGATCTTCAAGCGCTCAATGTGGCTCATAAAATGAGAAGGCAACTCACTGGTAGGCACTGCGCCATGTTTGAGGCCCCACAAGACTTCCAATTGCTCGCCATCCTGGGAGACACGAAGGACCCCTAAGTTTGCTTCTGGATCTGCGATTACGTTTTTAAAATATTTACCTGATCCGGTGACGATAAAATATTTACCAGCCAGTTCATTCACCGGGAAAGCAGGTTTAATCGTCCGAATGACCTGGTGAATATCTATATATTTTGCAACCTCGGCTTCATCCAGAATATAGCTTACATTACCTCCATTGCGTTCATCCCAGCCGAATTTCCACATGTTTTGTGTAATTTCCGCCATCTCGCGAACAAATGGGATATCCAGTCCCGATTTGCGTTCTTTTTGATTCTCCAGCACAGTAGTCATGGATGATCTCTCCCTTTGGATGATATGAATATAAGCATTATCAGTGCAGTAGTTACCGTTTCAGCAGTTATCGTTTCAACAGTACTTGTTGTTCATAGTTTTTTACTTCGGCCAGCCATTCCTCACGAACGGGAACGCTGTTTTGAGCGCAATAGTAATCCCATATCGCACCAAACGGATACGATTTGAATTCTTCGACTAGAGCAAGACGAGTGGTGAAGTCCCGATCCTCTTCCGCCTGCCTTAATGCTTCAATCGGTTCGAGCATAGCGCGAAGCAGCGCTTTAATCGTGTTGCGTGTTCCGATGACCCATGCTGCCACATGGTTGATACTGCCATCAAAGAAATCAAGACCGATATGGGTTCGGTAAAGCAATTCACCGCGAACCAGCTCACGGGCAATGTCCAGCAATTCGTCGTCCATTGTCACGACATGATCACTGTCCCAGCGAACCGGTCTGCTGACATGGAGCAATAATTGGTCGGTGAACATCAGCACAGAGGACAGTTTGTTCGAAATGACTTCGGTTGGATGGAAGTGACCCGCATCGAGACAGATAGATTTACCGCGTGTCAGGGCGTAACCCATATAGAATTCATGTGAGCCCACGACATAGCTTTCCGAGCCAATGCCAAACAGCTTGCTTTCAACCGCATCGATGTTGTATTCCTCGCTGATTTCCTCGCTGAAAATGTCGTCCAGCGCATCACGCAGACGTTCTCTTGGAGCCAACCGATCAACCGGAGTATCTTTATAGCCGTCCGGCATCCAGTGGTTTGTGACACAGGGCTGACCGAGTTCTTTGCCAAAATACTCGGCAATCCTGCGTGATTTTTTGCAGTGTGTGATCCAGAAATCACGGATTTCCGAATCCTTGTGACTCAGTGTGAAGCCGTCTTCCGCTTTAGGATGGGAGAACAGGGTTGGATTAAAATCAAGCCCAAGTCCTTGCTGTTTGGCCCAGTCTACCCAGTTCTGAAAATGGCGTGGCTCCAGTTGATCCAGATCCACTTGTTCTGTGGTGTCCGCATAGATGGCGTGCAGATTGACCTTGTGTTTACCCGGAATGAGTGATAAGGCTTTTTCTAAATCCTGACGCAACTCATGCGGCGTGCCGGCTCTGCCCGGGTAGCTGCCCGTTACGGCAATCCCCCCGCTAAGCTGTTTGTCTTTGAACAGGAATCCCTGAACATCATCTCCCTGCCAGCAGTGCAGTGATATTTTGATTTGTGAAAGCTTCCGTAAAATGTCGTCCACTTGAATACCGTGGCGGGCATACAGCTTTTTCGCTTCGTTATAACTGGCTTCAATGGCTTCGTTCATGGCTTTACTCCTTTATTGAGATATGTGAATAGAGGATGTTGCTTGTATCTTAAGCTGCTCCCAGCGATCCAAAAGTTCTTGCACGCCTTCCACCGATTGTGGCTCATATAGCCGAGTCGGAAAGGAGCGGGCGATGGTTCGGCCAGCAGCCTTGAGATTCTCAAGAACACCAGAGCTAATTAATTGCACGACAATATTGCCGATGGCCGTAGATTCGGAAGGACCTGCCTGAACCTCAATTCCCAAGAGATCGGCGGTTAGCTGACATAGTAATTCGTTGTTAGCGCCTCCGCCGACAATGTGCAATCTGGTAATCGTTTCGTCTGTTAAACGTTGCAGTTCGTGTAAGGCATCGCGGTAGCTTAAGGCCAGACTGTCAAAAATACAGCGGGCAAGTGAACCCGGCGTCCTGGGGATGGGCTGGCCTGTTTCTTCACAGAATCGCTGGATTTCAAGGGTCATACTATCCGGGTTTAAGAAGGATGAATGGTTACAGAGGACAAGACTGACAAACGGTGCTTCTGCTGAGGCCAGTTGGGCCAATTCGGCAAAGCTATGTGCACAGCCCCCTTCTCTTCTGACCTCCTGAATCATCCACAATCCCATAATATTTTTCAGAAAACGGTACGTACCGTAAGCGCCCCACTCATTCGTGTAGTTCGCCTGCATGGCTGCCTTCGTATTCAAGGCTTCGGATCGTTCCATTCCCAGTAGTGACCACGTGCCGCTGCTAATATAAGCCCAAGATTCTTCCCGCTGTGACGGAACACCTGCAACGGCCGATGCAGTATCGTGAGTAGGCGCAAGAATGATCTGACAGTCCGGAAGATCGTATTTTTGAACAAGCTCCGGCAAAAGAGAACCCAGAACCCGCCCAGGCTCGGCAAGCTCTGAAAACTGATTGCGCCGCAGTTGGAGCAGGGACAGCAGGTCTTCATCAAACTCTCGGGTGTTCACGTTGAGAAGCTGCATCGTGGACGCATTCGTGATTTCATTGGTCATGATGCCTGTCAGGCGATAGTACAGATAATCAGGGACCATCAATATTTTATCCGCCTGGGCAAGCTGTTCCCGATCATGGACAAACAGTTGATACAGGGTATTAAAGTTTAGTTCCTGAATGCCTGTTTTCTCATACACAGCCTCTCGACTGATGAGCTGATGCAGCCTGTCGGGTGCGTGGAGGGTACGTGCATCCCGGTAAGCGTATACCTCATGAATGCGGTTACCTTTCTTATTAAGTAACACGTAATCTACAGCCCATGTATCAATGCCGAGCGTACAGGAATGAATCCCCTTCTGCTTAGCTTTTTGCAAGCCTTGAATAATCTCATTCAATAGTTCCTCGATATTCCAGTAATCGTGCCCGTCCTTTTCGGTAAAGGAGTTGTTGAAACGGTGAAGCTCTTGCAAGTGAATTTGTTCACCTTGTAGAGTTGCACTCACGAGTCTTCCGCTTGAAGCTCCAATATCAACAGCAAGATAGTTGTTCATATCTAATCTCCTTGCATGGTGAAGTCCTGGCAGCCCCAAAGTCTGCCTTTTGTTTCTTAACTAATTCCATACTACTTCCGTTTGTCTGTGCAGTCAACATAAACGGAAATATAATTTTTGGTTTTTCTTTTGAATTTAAAAATAAAAATAAAATTAAATGTTGTTTTGTATGGTTTTGCGTTTTTTAACATTTGCTTTCTACTATATATATACCTCGAACAGGAATCGGTGTGTTGCTGCGATATTCAAATTGTGGAGGTTCTTCAAATGCCGCTGTTTGTATGAAAAATAATCTTGAAACCGTCCGCCAGAGGGTGTAGTATACAAGATATCAATTTCATATGACTCGTATAATATTGGGGATATGGCCCAAAAGTTTCTACCGGATGACCACTGTAATCGTCCGACTATGAGTGATAGCGCATCGGCTTTGGATGAATGCGGGCATTTATTTGTGCGCTAATCCGTCAGGGATTACAACCCCAAGGACAGGCTTCACTTGAGAAACAACTCAAGGGAGCCTGTCCTTTTTTGGTTTTGGCAGGTTTTACTGTTCAGGATTTTGCAAAATCCTCACTATTTTAAAGTACAGAAGGAGCGATACTCGCATAATGAAAGTTTTGGAAGAACGTATTCGTCAAGAGGGACAAATTTTATCTGACACTGTATTAAAGGTAGATTCATTTTTGAATCATCAGGTAGATACAGCATTAGCATTGGAGATTGGGAAGGAGTTCGCACGCCTTTTCGGCAGTGCTCCGATCACCAAGGTGCTTACCATTGAAGCTAGTGGTATTCAATTTGCAATGGCTACTGCTATTGCCTTGGGGGTCCCGTTCATTTATGCGAAGAAAAAGAAGGCCATCACGCTGAATGAGCAGGTATACTTCGCAGAGGTTCATTCGTTCACTCGGCAGGAAACCTATCAGGTGAGTATCTCCCAAAAATACCTTGATGCCAGCGACCATGTGCTGATCGTAGATGATTTTTTGGCAACTGGTGCAGCATTGGTCGGACTTACGGATATTGTAAAGGAAGCAGGAGCGGAGCTGGCCGGGGTTGGCTGTGTGATTGAGAAGAGCTTCCAGGAAGGCCGTGGACTGTTGGAGCAAAGAGGCATCGCCGTACGTTCTCTTGCGCGTATCGCTTCCATGGCACCAGGCGAGGTCGATTTTATAGAGGAAGCTGGCGTAGTAATTGCTCCTGTTAAGGAGAATGTGGGATGTTAAGTAAACAAAAGTTATTCGCACTGGGCTTCCAGCATGTCATGGCGATGTACGCTGGAGCCATTGCTGTACCTCTAATTGTAGGGGGAGCATTGCACCTGACTCCAGCCCAGATGGCTTATTTGGTGGCTGCCGATCTGTTCACTTGCGGGATTGCTACGTTATTACAAATTATGGGCACACGCTTTTTCGGTAGTAGACTGCCTGTCATTTTAGGCTGTACGTTTACGGCAGTAGGCCCCATTATCGCGATTGCTTCGACCTCAAATTTGGCGACAGCGTACGGTGCCATTATTTTGTCTGGTATATTCGTGGTGCTTGCGGCACCGCTGTATGGCAAGCTGCTACGCTTTTTCCCGACGGTCGTTACGGGTTCGGTCGTTACAATTATCGGTCTATCCCTTATTCCGGTGGCGATGAACAATGTAGCAGGTGGCCAGGGCAGCGCGGATTTTGGACAGCCGCGTAATTTGCTGCTGGCGCTGGTTACATTATTGGTTATTCTGCTTGTGAATCGGTTGGCAAAGGGCTTTATGCGCTCGATTTCCGTGCTCATCGGTCTGTTTGCAGGCACGGTGGTTGCTTATGCGATGGGAATGGTGCATTTTGCTCCCGTGGCAGATGCGTCATGGGTGAGTGTTGCGGAGCCATTTTATTTTGGTAAGCCAGAGTTTAGCATTATGGCAGTTTGTACGATGGTTATCGTCAATATTGTCAGCATGGTCGAGTCTACGGGTGTTTATCTGGCAGTAGGCAAGGCGATTGATCAAAAGGTAGAGCAAAAGCAGATCGTCAATGGACTTCGTTCGGAAGGACTTGCGATTATGCTTGGGGGTATTTTTAACGCGTTTCCTTATACAGCCTTCTCGCAAAATGTGGGTCTGATCTCGCTCACACGCGTCAAATCGCGGAACGTTATTTTTGCTGCGGGCGGTATCATGGTTGTTCTCGGTTTGCTGCCTAAGCTGGCTGCTTTAACGACAGTGATTCCTAACGCTGTGCTGGGCGGGGCGATGATCGTTATGTTTGGCTCGGTCGCTGCATCAGGCATGTCTATTTTGTCAGAAGTGGATCTGCGAAAGGAAAGCAATCTGCTGATCGCAGCATGCAGTATTGCTGTGGGCCTAGGTTCTGCCGTTCTGCCACAAATGTTCGACCAGCTGCCGAGCTTTGCCAAAATGCTGTTGCAAAATGGTATTGTTTCGGGCTCGATTACAGCGATTGTCTTGAACATCGTTTTGACGAGAAAACAAGGGGAATCGGTCAAAAGCGTGACGGTTCAGGAGGTTCCACAGAAGGTTTGATGATTAGGAATAAAGATAGCCGGAGAGAGGCCGTATGCCTCTTTTCCGGCTTTTTGGCATGGGGTTATCCAGATAGTAGATACCCTTGCTGTCTGGGGATATATAGATAAACTGCGGGATGAAATAGGTAGCTCTAATTTGGTGCGTTTTCCAGTTTACTTACTAGAAGAATTTGCTAGAGTGGTGGGTGATATCATGGTATAATTTACCTTATGGATTTTGAATAGTGGTGGATGTTTTCGGACCACGGTGCAGCTTCCCGAAAGGGGGTGAAGCCGATGGTCACACTTGTGTCGTGCTACGATGTATTGCGTTGGATGGTTACATTACTAAGCCTGGTGTTTAGTATTCGTAAACTTTATCGCTGGCTGCGTCGGAAATTTCGGAACAAGCGAAAACCCACCGCGTAATTAGGTTGGCCCCTAACGGTGGGTTTCGTTTGCATTAACCATTAGTTATGCAGCGCGCCGTGGGTGATCCACAGCCTTTCAAGTCCTAAGAGTCTTTGCCGTTGGCGCGGCGAAGACTCTTTTTAGTATACGGACACGGTGGTTTACTCTATACCTAATTTTAACACTTCAATTGCGTGCACGCAATTGGAGGTTAGGTCTTGTTTCTACCTTATCGTTCAAATTTAAATTATTGTGCAGCCTTTATTGACAAGCCTGTGACAACAAAATAAGATCGTAATGAAAAGAAATAAAGGAAGAAAACAGGTGTGAGCCGGACAACTCTATGTATGGGGTTTCGTAGAGACGATGTACATAGTTGTTGAGCATGTTCACTTAAAAGGGAAGTTCGGTTGATTCCGACACGGGCCCGCCACTGTATACAGGCATCAGCAGGATACTGCTGGAGCTTTCAGAACAGCCACTGGAATTGTGAAGAACCGGGAAGGCCTGAAAGATACGCCTGGAGTCAGGAGACCTGCCTGTTTTGACATCACTGTCAGACCCACGGGATGCTGGGGAGGTGGTTAGGCGTGCTGCATACGGAATGTCTGAAACCGATCTGATCCCTTCTATGTTTTTGGAGTTGGCTTCGAGGTGAGTTCTGACATTTTATATTGAAGGCATTTCTGACTGCTAATTAAGTGGTCTGGAATGCTTTTTTCGCGTTTTGCGTTAGTTTTATGCGGTTTTACAAGATAGAGGGGGATTCATCGAATGATTAGCAATCGTAGCAGGCGTTCATGGTTGATATGTACAGGGGTGATGCTGCTGCTGGCAGTTATGGCTCTTTCGGGATGTGCCAGCAATAGGACGTCGGATAGCTCCGGCAAGGGTGAAAACGCGTCAGCACAACAAACAGCGACAAATAAAAAGCTGGTAATGGCGTATACATGGAAACCGTCAGGCGTTGACCCGCATGGAGATAATAGCTGGGATGTGATGCGATCCGGTGCAGGTGAGACACTGGTACGTTTGAATGAAAAGCTGGAGCCTGTGGCTTGGCTGGCAAAGGAGTGGAAGCAGGATAGCCCTACAGTTTGGACGTTCAGCTTGCAGGATAAAGTCACTTTTCATAATGGAAAAAGTATGGATGCAGCAAGTGTAAAAGCGTCTTTGTTACGCTCTATTGAGAAAAGCCATCTGGCGAAGGATTTACTGAATGTGAAGTCCATTGATGTAAGCGGCCCGCTGGCCTTGAAGATCACGACAAACCAGCCAAATGCGGCGTTGGTGTCCAATCTAGCTGATCCATCGACGATTGTACTGGATGTGGCATCAATGAAAGATGAGCAGAGTTACCCAGCGATGACAGGCGCCTTTAAAGTCAAAGCGTTCAACAAGGACCAATCCTTGGTCGTAGAGCGTTATGACGGATATTGGGGCGAGAAGGCACGATTAGCTGAAGCGACGATGAAGTTCATTACGGACGGGAATTCGCGCCTGATGGCGCTGCAATCCGGCGAGGTGGACGTAGCGACGGATATTCCGGTTGATAACGCAGAGGTACTGAAAAAGAACGACAAGTTACAAGTACTGTCAGCTCCGTCCTTGCGCACCCATATGATCGTGTACAATATGGAATCGCCAGTATTCAAGGATGCGGCGAACCGTAAGGTGGTGGACAGCCTGATTCCACGCGCATCGATTGTGAGCGCCGTCATGAGGGGCTTCGGTACGGAGGCAAGCAGCCCGTTCCCGAGCATTCTTCCCTTCGGTAAAGTTGAGCGTAAAGCGCTGGACGGAACGGCAGAGCAACTGTTGACGAAGGATGGCTGGCAGAAGGACGCCCAAGGGACATGGACTAAGCAAGGCAAGCCGTTCGAGGTTACGCTGCTGACTTTCCCTCAGCGTCCGGAGCTCTCTGTTATGGCTGAGGTCATCCAAAGCCAATTGCTGAAAGAGGGAATCCAGGTCAAGATTCGCAAGGTGGAAAATATCGACGAGGCGTTGACCAAAAACGATTGGGACTTTGCTATGTACAGTATGCTTACTGCTCATACAGGAGAGCCGCAATATTTTATGGACATGTTTTATTCTTCGAAAAGCGAAGCCAATGTAAGCCGTTATAGTTCCAAACCGCTAGAGAGTATTCTGAACAGCTTGAAGCTGGCGAAGGATACAGCGCAGCGTAATGCTGTGACACTACAAGCGCTGGATATCATCAATACGGATTTGCCACAGTCGTTCATTGTGCATCCTGATAATGTGTTTGGTGTGAAAAAAGGGGTGGAGGGTTTTACACCCCATCCGATCGAGTATTACTACATTACAGCGCAATCCGATATTGCGGAATAACGAGCTGCGTATCCTATGATTCGTTTTATACTGGAACGTGTGGCGCAGCTGCTTATCATTGTATTCGTGGTGTCCACGCTGACTTTTGTACTGATGCGGCTGGCCCCTGGAGACCCTGCTACCATTTTGCTCACCGCGCATAATATCCCTGCCTCTGAGGAGGCGTTGACGACGCTACGAAAGGAACTGGGCTTAAACGAACCGCTTCATATTCAATATGTGAACTGGCTGCGGGATGTGTTCACAGGGCATTGGGGCACTTCGTATGTATCCAAGGAGTCGGTGCTAGCCGAACTGTGGAACAGACTTCCTGCTACTGTGGAGCTAGCTGCTGCGGGCTTCGCCGTCATGACGGTGCTTACGCTGGGGCTGGGGCTGGCTGCCTCGCTAAAAATCAGCGGCCCACTGGATCGTCTGGGCAGGCTGTTCGCCCTGCTGGGATCGTCGATCCCCTCTTTTTGGTTTGGTTTTCTGTTGATCTATCTATTCTCCGTTCGCTTGGGCTGGCTCCCATCCATGGGAAGGGAGGACTGGACACATCTAGTGCTCCCAGCGCTGACTCTTGGCGCAGGTTTGGGAGCTGTGCAAGCACGCGTACTGCGCGCTCAAATGCTGGAGCTGGGTGACCGGAATTTTGTGAAAGCAGCGAAGGCTCGAGGCTTTTCACGTTTGCATATCCTGTTTTTTGAGATATTTAGGCATGCGGTTCTGCCTATAATTACACTGCTAGGTACCAATCTATCATTTATGCTGGCAGGTAATGTGATTGTAGAGACCATTTTTTCATGGCCGGGGTTGGGCAAGTATTTTATAGATGCGATTACACAGCGAGATTATCCGGTGATTCAGGGGTATGTTATTTTCGCCGTATTTTTAATTGTAGGAGTTCAGTGTTTGGTGGATGTGGTCCAGACGGCGATAGATCCGAGGCTACGTTTGCGTTAAGGAGGAAGCTGAAAATGAAAAAGATACGGCTTCCCTTTAAAGGAGGCTTGCTGGCAGGGGGCTTACTGTTTGGTCTGATCGTGCTGCTTGGGTTATTAGCTCCATGGGTCGCTCCTCATGATCCTCTCCAAGTGGACCTTTTGAACCGCCTGGCACCACCTAGTCGGAAATACCCTTTCGGTACGGATCATCTGGGTCGGGATGTGCTGTCACGGCTCATTTACGGGATTCGGACGAGCGTGCTAATCGCATGTGCAATTACTGTAGCTACGTTGTGCTTCAGTCTGCCTATAGGGTTGCTTATTGGTTATGTGCGCGGACGCGTGGACCAGCTGGTCATGCGGGGAATCGACGGCGTACTGGCTTTTCCTGATATTATTTTAACAGTGGCAATTGTCGGTATTTTGGGTCCGGGTTTTGTTAACATGACCCTTGCCATTATTGCGGTACGGTGGGCGGGCTATGTCCGATATATCCGTAGTCTGGTTCAAAAAGCTTGTCAGGAGGACTACGTTCGGTATGCCCGTTTATCCGGCAATTCACACGTACGTATACTGAGTCGTTATGTATTGCCACAAGCGTTGCCGCAGTTGTTGGTTTATGCGGTATGGGATATCGGACGCGTGGTGCTGATGATCGCTGGGCTGTCCTTTCTTGGACTGGGGGTACAGCCGCCTAAGCCAGAGTGGGGCGTGATGCTGCATGATGCCACCTCATATTTTCAGGTGGCTCCGCATGTCATGATTTTCCCAGGCTTGGCGATTATGCTATTCGTACTTGCCTGCCAGCTTTTGGGTGACCGCTTTTCGGAAAAGGAGGCGGCCAAATAGTGGAGGATCAAACAGCCCTTGGGGGCAAGGATACGATAGAACAAGTGGCAGGTCGAAAACCGTTGTTACACGTGGAACATTTGGAAATCTGCCGCACAGGCGTAGGAGCAAGCAGAAGTGGGAGCAAACCACTGCTGCGTGATGTGAGCTTTTCCATATATTCAGGGGAGATTGTGGTCCTGACTGGACCGAGCGGATGCGGCAAGAGCCTGACCGCTCACGCAATCGCAGGCATGCTGGAGCCAGGTATCGGTGTTACGCATGGGCGTATCTACTATAACGGGGAAGACATTCTCCCGTTCCAGGAACGGCGCTGGCAAAGGCTGCGCCGAGAGGATATTGCCCTGCTCATTCAACAATCGCTGAGCGGGTTAAACCCGATCCGGACTGTCCGCGCCCAGCTGATGGATACGCTTAGACTGCACGGGCGGCGTTGGATGCCGCAAGACCAGATGGAGCTGGGGCACGCTGATGCTACCCCATCCCACACTGCATCACAGCAAGTCCATCCACTGAGCGTGCTGTCACGGATGCGGCAGGTGCTGAGCCGTGCCTCTGAAATAGCCAGAGGAGGCGCTACTCCAGTGCGGGAGGCCTATTTGCGCTCTCTGCTCTGCAAGGTAGGGTTTGCAGATCCTGAGCATATTTTGTCGTCATATCCTTTTGAACTAAGTGGAGGCATGTGTCAAAGGGTGCTACTGGCTGCCATGCTAAGCTCCGGTCCGAGCCTCTTTATTGCCGACGAGCCTACTACGGCGCTGGATGTGATCAACCGCGACAAGGTCTTGGCATTGCTGCGACAGTTGAGAGAAGACTTTGATCTCACCATATTGTTGATCTCACATGATCGCCAAGGTATGAGTCGCATAGCAGATCGAGTGTTGGAGATGAGCCTGGAAGGAAGGATGCACCAGTGATGCTGGAATTGAAGAATGTGACCAAAACATACCCTGTCCGCAAACGGAGAAAAGGTTGGTTCAGCACGCAAGATAGCGAACAGGCCGTGAAGAAGGTGAGTCTGGAGCTACGACAAGGAGAATGTCTTGGACTGGTTGGAGAAAGTGGAAGTGGCAAAAGCACGCTGGCACAATGTATTCTGGGGCTGGAGTCGTTGACCTCAGGAGAGATTTGGCTGGATGAACAGCCCATTCACACCGGAAAGATGAAGGATGTTCAGCTGTACAAGCGAATCCAGTTGGTTGCACAGGATTCGTCCTCCTCGCTGCATCCCCGTATGACCATTCGAGATATTTTAATGGAGCCAATCCACAACTATTTCCCTGAGCGAAAGCCGCAGGCGCTGGATATTTGTCTGTCTCTATTGGAATCGGTAGGATTAGAGGCTGACAGTCTGGAAAAATACCCAGCTCAGCTGAGTGGCGGGCAAAAGCAGCGGGTATGTATTGCCCGAGCTTTGGCGGTGGAGCCAAATATTATCTTGTTCGATGAATCGATCGCCAATCTGGATACGACAACGCAGTCTTCTGTACTGGACATGCTCAAGAGAATGCAGGTGGAACGTCAGTTGTCCTACCTATTTATCACTCACGATCTCCCATCTACTCGTCAGTTTTGTGACCGGGTTGCCGTCATGGTTCAGGGGGAGATTGTGGAAATATTTAGGGAATGGGATGAAGACTTGTTACAGCATGAGTACACGCGTACTCTGTTTCAAACGTTGGCGAATTAAGCCATAAGTTTAGGGTTTTTCAAAATCCTCATTCTACAAATTTAAAAGAAATAAGAGGGTTGCTTGTCGAATAGTGTTGACAAAATTGAGCGTGATACCTATTCTAAATATGATTATGATAATCATTATCACATATATAGAAAAGGGGAAATACATTGATGTCCGTTCGACACCGCAAGACTGCTACCCTTATGTTGGTGGCGCTCCTCTTATTATCCGTTGTTTTGGGCTGCGCAAAGCAGGAGAACACACCTGCATCCACCTCTACTGACGGAGCTGCCAATGAAAAGTCGATCACGCTATCGTGGCCGCGTGACATTGGCACGATGAATCCTCATGTATACAATCCTTCCCAACTTTTTGCACAATCCATGGTTTATGAGCCGTTAGTCAGCTACAAGCAAGGAGGCAAGCTGGAACCTGCTTTGGCTGAATCCTGGACTATTTCCAAGGACGGTAAGACATATACGTTTAAGCTGCGCAAAGGTGTAAAATTTTCGGATGGGACACTATTTAATGCGGCCATTGTCAAAAAGAACTTTGACGCTATCATGAAAAATGAGAAAACACACAGCTGGCTTGGTATAGTAGGCGTTCTCGACAAAACTGAAGCTGTAGATGACAGCACTTTCCGAATGACGCTCAAAGAGCCATACTACCCAGTGCTTCAGGATTTGTCTGTCGTTCGTCCGTTCCGTTTTCTGGGTGAAGCTGGGTTCCCGGATGATGGAGATACGTCCAAAGGAATCAAGAAACCTGTAGGTACAGGACCTTGGATGCTGGATGAATACAAGCAAGATGAGTATGCAACCTTTAAGCGTAATCCGAACTATTGGGGTACTGCACCGAAGGTGGATAAAATTACGGTCAAAATCATTCCCGATGGCGAAACCCGTGTGATGGCCTTTGAAAAAGGCGACCTGGATCTGATTTATGGAGAGGGTGTCATTAGTCTGGATGCCTTCAAACAGCTTCGCGACACGAATCAGTATGTTACCACGCTGTCCGAGCCTGTCGGAACAAGAAGTCTGTTGCTCAACTCGTCCAATCCCAAGCTGGCAGACCTTCGGGTACGTCTGGCCCTCCAGCATGGCTTTAACAAGCAGGCAATGGTGGAAGGTGTGACTTCAGGGCTGGAGGAAAAAGCGGATACGGTTTTATCCAAAAACTATCCGTATACGAATGTAAACCTACAGCCTGTTGGCTATGATGTGGAAAAATCCAAAGCGTTGCTGGATGAGGCTGGCTGGAAGCTGCCCGCAGGCGGTACAGTACGGGAAAAAGACGGACAACAGCTGGATTTTGAGCTGATTTTTGATAAAACCGATCCAATCCAAAAGGCGATGGCTGAAACCATTCAGGCCGAATGGGGAGAACTGGGTGTCAAAGTGAACCTGACCGGACTGGAGCTGACGGTTCAAATTAAGCGCCTTAGATCCAACCAGTTTGATCTGTACTTCTGGTATAACTATGGTGCGCCTTATGATCCGCATTCCTTTATTAACGTCATTGCCAAGAAGAGCTTCGGAATTTCCGAGACGCTGAGCGCCCTTCCCATGAAGAAAGATCTGGATCAGCAAGTACACGAGGCGCTCTCATCGACAGATGAAACCAAGCGCCAAGAGCTGTATGCTTCGATTCTGAAGACGCTTCAGGAGCAATCTGCCATTGTGCCTATTTCGTATATTAAGAAAACGGCAGTGTATCAGAAAAAGATTACGAACTTTGTATTCCCGGCCAATCGGGATGAAAATCCGTTTGGTGGGCTTGAAATCGGGAAGTAGTTAAAACTGAAGGGTAACGTTCGTTTACAGGATAGGAGGACAACTTATGATCAGCTATATCGGGAAGCGAATGGTAGCGGTCATTCCTATTGTTCTCTTTGCCACCCTCGTTACCTTTGCACTGATTCATATTTCACCAGTTGATCCGGCCGAGGCCTATTTGAGTGCTGCTCATATTTATCCTACTCCAGAGATTCTGGAGCAGAAAAGACATGAGTTCGGGCTGGATCAGCCTTTGCTGACGCAGTATATGCATACACTTCAAAGAATCAGTCAATTGGACTTTGGTACTTCGTATCTGACCAACAAGCCGGTATGGGATGAGGTCAAAGTTCGGCTGCCCGCCACTTTTGAATTGGCTGTGAGCAGTATGGTGCTATCTATTCTAGTGAGTATCCCGTTGGGCGTGCTAGCAGCGATGCGTAAAAATGGCTGGATCGACATGCTTAGTCGAGGGATTTCATATTTTGGGGCGTCTATTCCCCAGTTCTGGCTGGGATATTTGTTAATCTTCTTTTTCTCTGTTCGATTGGATTGGCTCCCTGTAGAGGGGCGAGGAACGTGGCAGCATCTGGTGCTGCCCACGTTAACCCTGTCGCTGGTTCTGATTGCTTTATATACGCGCCTGCTGCGTTCCAGTGTGTTGGAGCAGCTTCAGGAAACGTATGTGCAGTATGCGAGAACTAGAGGAATCCGTGAGTGGGTGATCATGCTCAAGCATGTACTGAAAATTGCCATTGCTCCACTGATTACAAGTATGGGTATGAACCTGGGCAAACTTTTGACCGGAACGATTATTGTGGAGCAGGTGTTTTCATGGCCCGGGTTTGGCCGTTATTTTGTGGAGGCGATTTTTAACCGGGATATTCCCGTCATACAATGCTATGTGTTTTTGGCGGCATGCCTGTTCATCGTATGCAATTTGCTCGTTGATCTGGTGCATTTGTATATGGACCCCCGTATTTCATCGAAGGGACGAGCAGAGCAGTGATGATAAGATTGCGTACAATGTTCAAAGGTCAAAAGGTAATCGTGGTCTGCTCTGTCGTACTGGCTGCTCTTTTTATTATTATGGCGCTAGCTCCTTGGCTGGCTCCCCATGATCCGGTTAAAGTCAGTTTACTGCACAAGCTGGAGGGACCTTCCAAAGAGTACTGGTTGGGAACCGATCATTTGGGTCGGTGCAATTTATCCCGGTTGCTGTATGGCGCACGGATTTCGCTAGGCTTTGCAACCTTAATTTTCCTGTCCTCGCTTAGCATCGGCGTTGTGGTCGGGTCGCTTGCGGGTTATGTGGGCGGCTGGGTCGATAGTGTGCTGATGCGGTTTTGTGAAGGTATTATGGCGTTTCCGAATTTGGTGCTTGTGCTGGGCATTGTCGGTATTTTTGGACCGGGCCTCATGCAGGTGCTGCTTGCATTAATGATGGTGCAGTGGGTGTATTATGCCAGAATGTGCCGCAATATGGTCGTCAGTCTGAAAGAACGGAATTTTATAGCTGCCGCAAGGATCAGCGGGTCCTCCTCAGGAGCCATTATCCGGCGGCATATTATTCCGAATGTGCTGCGGCCGATTGTGGTCATTGGTACGCTGGAAATGGGCTGGGCGATCATGGATATTTCTGCGTTGTCTTTCCTCGGTTTGGGCATCCAACCGCCGACCCCCGAATGGGGAGCGATGATTCATGAGGGAACGGGATACATCCGCAGCCATCCGGAATTAATGATCTATCCGGGGGTTATGATTCTGGTGGTGGTGATGGCCTTCAATATATTGGGGGAGGCGCTGTCCGACCGATACGGAATTGCCAAACGTCAGTAAAACAGGAGTGTGTTACAACGATGGACGACAGGGCGAAGGTGCTGGAGGTCAGCGGCTTACAGGTGAAGCTCAGAACCGATGCAGGGACGGTGTCTCTGCTGGAGCCAACTCATTTTGAGCTGAAAAGGGGACAAGTTCTGGGTCTTGTTGGCGAGAGTGGAAGCGGCAAAACCGTGACTTGTAAAGCGTTGCTCCAATTGCTGGATCGCCAGACGATGGACATAGAAGGAAGTGTCCGTCTGAACGGGCGTGAGCTGAACGGAATGGCGGCCGAGGAGATGCGCCGTATTCGAGGCAAGGAAATCGCGTTTATTATGCAAAATCCGATGAGTGCCTTTACGCCAGTGTATACGATCGGAGCTCAGTTTATGGAAACGGTCCGTACGCACACTGGATTAACCAAACGACAGGCCCGTGATCTTGCCATAACGGCTCTGGAAAATATGAATTTGCCCGATCCAGCCAAGCTGATGAAGCGTTACTCGTTTCAGTTGAGCGGCGGGATGCTGCAACGGGTCATGATTGCCATTTCGATGTGCCTGCGGCCAGCAGTGGTTATTGCGGATGAACCAACGACGGCGCTTGATGTGGTCAATCAGCTACAGGTGCTAAGAGAGCTGGATCGCTTGCGTACGGAATACAATACGTCCATTTTGCTGATCTCGCATGATCTGGGCGTCATTTCCCAATTGGCGGATGAAGTGGCTGTCATGCAGCAGGGTCGTATTGTTGAGCAGGCTGAGGTCCATCAGTTGTTCGATCACCCGCAGGATGAATATACGAAAATGCTGCTGCATGTCAGACCCAAGTTGTCCATTCGGGGCATGAATCAGGTAGGTGGTTAGTCGCCTGTTCGACGGTCACACTTTCAAAAGGGGAGCGAATGCGTATGCTACAAGTGAAGAAAGTAACTCATAGCTATGGAAGGCGCAAATGGCTGGGCCGTTCTGAACCACGCCCCCCTGTGTTGGCTAACGTTTCACTTACTATAGAGAGTGGGTTTTGCCTAGGCTTACTTGGAACCAGTGGAGCTGGTAAAAGCACGCTGGGCAAGGTTATTCTGGGGCTGGAGAAGCCGCAGGAGGGTCAGGTGCTGTTCCAGGGACAGGACATTTATAATGCGAGCCCCCAAGTCCGCAGGGGAATGCGACGGGATATGCAGGTCGTATTTCAGGACTGCTACTCTGCTGTAAACCCCCGAATGACCGCCGGGCAGATTATTGGGGAGCCATTGGACAATTACGAACGGTTATCGGTGCAGGAACAAAAAAGAACGGTCGAAAGCCTACTGGAACGGGTCGGCCTCAAGCCAGAGGATCGGATTAAATATCCGCATCAATTCAGCGGCGGACAATTGCAGCGGATCAACATCGCACGGGCGATTGCGCTCAAACCAAAGCTGATCGTGCTGGATGAGTCCGTCAGCAGTCTGGATATGGTTCACCAGATGCACATTTTATCCCTGCTGGGAGAACTGAAATCTTCGTTTGGATTGTCATATCTGTTCATCACGCATGATATTCGGGCAGCTTATGCTGTCTGCGATGGCATTGCTGTGATGGAGCAGGGGAGATTGATCGAGCGCTGTGATGAGAAGGATCAGATTTTTGAATCTGCTCATCCGGCTGTACGACGGTTGATCTCGTCCATTTTGCCGGAACATCCAGCAGAGCGTTTTCCGCTTCATGGATAACAGTGGACCCGCAAGGGTCCTTTTTTTGTGCAACATATATCTTGTTCATTGAAAGTCGTTATGGGATTTTTGCAAAATCCTCAGATAAATAATTGAAATGAAATTTACTTGTTGTATTATTTGAATAACCCGTTATAATAAAAAATCATAGTAAATTACTTGGATATTAAAAAAGGGGATGTCATATATGAAGAAATCTGCTTTGGTAGCAGCGATTGGCCTATCTCTTGTGTTATTAACGGGTGCTTTGAGTGGATGTTCCTCGAAGGATGCGGCATCGGGGGATAAAGTCATCTATGTCGGCACACAAAATGACTACCCGCCGTTTGCTTTTACGAATGATAAAAACGAGCTGACCGGATACGATGTGGAAGTAGTCAAGGAGATCGACAAGAAGCTGGACGGCTATAAGATTGAATTTGTACCCTCGGGCTGGGATGCGATATTCCTTGCACTGGATTCGAATAAAGTTCAGATGATCGCAGATGAAGTTGCCAAAAATCCTGAACGTGAGAAAAAGTATTTGTTCTCGGATGAGTCCTATTTCTCGGCTCAGTCGGTTATTATTGTGAAAAAGGGTAGAACGGATATTCATTCCCTCAAGGATTTGGAAGGCAAGAAGGTAGCAGCCTCGGTAGGTGATTCCTACACACAGTTGCTGGAACAGTATAATGCGAAGAACGGGAATAAAATTATTTTGAAATATAATGATACAGGTACTTCGTCCGATAACCTTCAAGACGTGCAAAATGGCCGAGTGGACGCTTATGTGAATGATCCGGTTATGGCGGCGGCAACGATCAAGAAGGAAGGTTTGCAGGTGGAAGCTGTGGGCGAGCCGGTGCAAAGCGATAACATCAACCTGGTGTTCAAAAAGGATAAGCAGGGCGAAGAGCTGAAAGCTAAAATCGACCCGATCATTAAAGAGCTGAAAACGGACGGAACACTGAAAAAATTGTCTGAACAATGGACAGGCGGGGAATTTATTCCTCAGTAATAACAATGTAAAGGGTAAAGTGGGGTTCCTATGGAAAAGCTGTTTGATCTTGATTATATGCTGAAAAGCCTTCCCCAGATCGTCGAGTATCTCCCCGTGACCTTATGGATTGCGTTTGTGTCCATGCTGCTGGGTGGGATCATCGGGTTAGCTACGGCCTTAATCCGGATATACAAGGTGCCTGTCTTGGCACCGTTATCTACGTTGTATGTCTCGTACATTCGGGGAACACCGCTCATTGTGCAGCTGTTTCTCGTATATTACGGAATACCCAAGTTTTTGTATTATTTCCAGAGCGAATATGGATTCTTACAGCAGTTCAATGTCTATGTCATTCCGCCCGAGCTGTTTGCGTTGCTCTCATTTTCATTGAACCTCGGGGGATACCTGTCGGAGACATTTCGGGCGGCGATTCATTCGGTCGATCGGGGACAATTTGAGGCTGCTAATTCCATCGGCATGAGCCAAACACAAATTATGCTCAAAATTGTACTGCCGCAGGCGTTGACGGTGGCTTTGCCCAATTTGGGAAACACGCTGATCAGTACGGTGAAGGATACGTCTTTTATTTTTATGATTGGTGTCGTCGATATGATGGGACAGGCTAAAATTATGGGCGCGCGGGCGTTGGCTTTTTTTGAGGTATATGTTGCGGTGTCTCTGATTTACTGGTTGGTGTGTATTATTATTGAGCGCGGGCTTGTCGTGCTGGAGAAGCGTATTCGAATTTACGAAAGAAGTGAGTAAGGGTATGATTCAACTTCATCAAATTCATAAGCATTTTGGGCAGCATCACGTATTGAAGGGCATAGACCTGACGGTGGGCAAAGGAGAAGTCGTAGTGATCCTAGGCCCAAGCGGATCGGGGAAGTCCACGCTGCTGCGCAGCATTAATTTTTTGGAGCAGCCGACCAGTGGTGTCATTGAAATTGAGGGTGTAAAGGTAGACGCGGCCAAGGCGGGAAAAAAGGACATTCTCGGACTACGGATGGCAACGGCCATGGTATTTCAGCAATATCAGTTGTTTAAAAATTTGAATGCACTCCACAATGTGATGATTGGTCTGACCAGTGTGAAAAAGCTGGATCGTAAGCAGGCGAGAGAGATCAGTGAAGGCATTTTGGAAAAGGTCGGGTTAAAGGATCGTATGACCTATTATCCTGCCCAGCTTTCGGGTGGACAGCAGCAGCGAGTTGCGATTGCCCGTGCATTAGCATTGAATCCACAGGTGTTGTTATTCGATGAACCGACTTCCTCACTTGATCCTGAACTGGTGGATGAAGTACTGTCCGTCATTCAAAAGGTGGCGAGTGAAGGCAATACGATGATTATTGTCACGCATGAGCTTGGTTTTGCGAGAGATGTAGCGGATCGGGTTGTGCTGATGGAGCATGGCGTGATTGTGGAGCAGGGACCCGTGGAGCAGTTTTTCACCAATCCGAAGGAAGAACGGACACGGCAGTTTCTGGGCAAAGCGTTGGTACAGAGAGCGCCACAGGAGCAGCCTGTATTCCCATAAGAAGTACATGGATGGCTTATAGGTATGTGCAGCGCTGTAGACTTATTGTACCTATGTAAAAAGCACGTTAGACAAGTCGCAGGAGGAGGGAAAGCCCGCGCTTGTTTGTCGTGCTTTTTTGGCCCCTCATATCTCCAACTCTTTTCCATTGCAAAGTAGCTTATCACACTTATTCATGATAAATTCTAAGAACAATACAGTGAAGATGTAATCGGGAAGGAACATTGGATATGAAAAAGGTTTTGTTCATTAATACCGGAGGGACCATTTCTTCCTCCTATCAGGAAAACGGCCTGACACCGACCCAATCGGCTGAAAATATTTTGGCGGAAATTCCGGAGCTGAAGGAGATTTGCGAGATTGATGCCCATAATCTGATGAGCATTGATAGCACAAATACACAACCTGAGGATTGGGCTTCCATCGCCCGGATGGTACATCGTTCGCTCGATCAATACGACGGTATTGTCATTGCACACGGCACGGACACGATGGCTTATACAGCATCAGCCTTGAGCTTCATGTTGGGAACTGTAGACAAACCCGTCGTCGTGACAGGTTCGCAGGTTTCTATTTTGGCGGAGCACAGCGATTCCAAAAAGAATGTAATCGACTCATTCCTGACCGCATGTGGCGAGGTGGCCGGGGTTTTTGTCGTGTTTAACGGCAAAATTATCAACGGTAGCCGCAGTTCAAAAATCAGAACACGCAGCTATAATGCTTTTGAGAGTATTAACTATCCGTATATCGGACTCGTGGAGAACGGTAAGGTGATCTATACGGAGGGCGTATTTGCAAATCGCGGTACCGCTCGTCACCCATACAACGACGGGTATGCTTCGGAGGTATTTCTGCTCAGGCTGATTCCGGGTACGAATCCGGCGATCTTCGATGCCATTCAGGGCTTGGGCTATAAAGGTATCGTCATTGAGGGCTTTGGTATGGGCGGCGTTCCTTTTAAAGAAAGAAGCCTGATCAGCAAAATAGAGGAGCTGATGAAGGACGGTATGAGTATTGTCGTGACTACTCAATGTCCTTATGAGGGCGGGGATTTGACGATTTACGAAGTGGGGCAAAAGGTACTGGAGAAGGGTGTTATTCCGGGGTATGACATGACAACGGAAGCGCTAGTGACGAAAATGATGTGGGCGTTGGGGCAGACGGACGACCCGGCAGGGGTAGCCAAGATTATGGCAACGAACTACGCGGACGAAGTTTCCCTGCCTGCGGATACAGCTTCCTTATAGGAAGCTGATTCCGTAGATGAGGATTTTGCAAAAATACCGGGTTAACGCTGGGCTTTCCCCAGTCTGCTTTTAATCTCAATAGCCACTTTCAGCGCTTGTACAGCTGACTCCAGTGGAATCAGGCTTTCCGGATGTCCACCAAAGCATTCAAGTGCATGGTCCAAACTTTTTTCGTATGGATTGGCAGATTCGAGGTTGATTTTTTGCTGTTCTGATGCGGTATACTCATATAATGCGGTAGGTATAAGATCGGTTTCGTCGCTTTCATGAAATACCAGCTTAGCCTTTTCGAAATAAGCCTCATAGGCCACTGTGAATGGGTAGCTCCCCGGCAAGTGGGATGAGGCGATGACTTCTGTGAATGTATCCCGATGCTGAAAGTAAGCCCGAACCTGTGCTTGTTCAGGATGAGTAACTTCTGTACCCCAGACTGTACAAGGATCACAGGGGCCTAATAGCCAGGTCAATAAATCCAATTCATGAATCATGAACTGAGTAGGGATGGAGCTTAGTCCAAGATCCCCCCACAGAGGAGACGTTTCTCTCTTCAAAGATAAGGAAATGAGCTTCCCGTATTTCTGTTGGCGGTATGCTTCATACAGATAGGTATAGGCGGGGTCAAACTTAATGAACTGGTTGACCAGAATCTTTTTGTCATATTGCTTCTCAGCTTGTTGCATAAGAAGAGCGTCTTCGAGATTAAAGCAAACCGGCGTTTCACAAAATACATGCTTACCGTGCTTCAGCGAATCCACCGCATATGACCTATGTAGGTGGGAAGGCAGGCATAGATCGACGATATCCACGTCTGGATCCAGCAGAATATCCTCTATATTTTGTGTGACTTCTACGTTTAGCTCCTCTTTCAGCTTTTGCAGCTTGGCTTCGTTCCTTCCAAATACCATGATTCTGTTTACCTTGGGATGGTTGTTTAACAGTGAGGCATGATACGCGCCGAATCCCGTCCCCAATATTCCAATATTCATCATCCATCACACCTCTTTACTTCTATGATACACACCTATTACTGCCAACAGGGTGTCAACAATCTTTGCATTATCTTTTCAATTCGGGTTAACCATCTATTGTGGAGGAATGATTGTGAGACTGCATCGTTTAATCGCGATTTTATTATGTATCGAATCTAGAGGGAGAATGAAAGCCAAGGAATTGGCGTTGGCACTGGAAACCTCTGTACGCTCCATCTACAGGGATATCGACCTCCTGGCTGAAGCCGGCGTTCCGATTGTTACCGCTTCCGGCCCGAAGGGCGGAATTTATTTAATGGAGGGTTATACGGCGAACCTGAAACAGTTGAATGGCGGGGATGTCATTCAGTTGTATTTAACAGGGATGGGCATTTATACAGGCGGGCCCACGGAATCGGGTTTGAAGTTAAAGAATGCTCTGCTCAAACTGGAACAGACGATGCCAGACTCGTATCAGTCCGATATTAAGAAAGCCAAAGCGCGGTTTTATTTTGATGATACGCCGTGGTGGACGGAACGTATAGCCATTCCTTGTCTTGAGTCCGTAAGAGCTGCGGTGTGGGGGTCCCATAAAATAAACATTCAATATGAAAAAGCTGACGGAATCTGTTCTTCCCGTCATGTGCATCCCTACGGACTTGTGGTGAAAAAAGGAGATTGGTACCTCATTGCCTTCTGTGAAGTTGGGCGGGAGGTTCGGACCTTTAAGTGTGAGCGAATCAAGGAGGTTCAGCCGTCTGCGGAAGTCTTTGAGGTTCCGGAGGATTTTTCGCTGGAGCATCATTGGATGAGACAAGAAACCGCGTTTAAGCAGCTTTGTGCAGAGAAAGAATACTATCCCGTTCTGATCCGAACGAATAAGAAGCAAGCGGAAATCATAGCGAAAAGGATGGAAATCATCCAGTCTGTACAGGAAGGCACTCATTTCATTCTAACGGTCAACATGTATAGTTATGAAGCGGCCTGCCGCGATGCTATGGATTGGATTGGCAGGGTTGAAGTTGTGGAGCCTGTAATACTCCGACAGTTTGTGAAGGAAGAAATTAACCGACTCCAGAGGATATATGGATAAATCATTAAAAAAACACCTGCCTAGGGCAGATGCTTTTGCTTGTTAAGTCCAGGCCCAGAGAAATCCGTCACGATCCCAGGCGATTCTGCCACCATGAAGCTTGCGAAATGCTTTTTTGATTTCTTTTTCCAGAGATACATGACCATGCTCGCTTATAAACACATACTGCTCTCCATACTCAGAGCGTACATATGCAATTGCATCTTCTTGTTTCAGGGTGCCCACTTCACGGATCTGCGCGACCATCCATTGTGCAATTTCTTGTTCTGCTGTAGGGGTGTTGTCCATTTGTCGTATCCTTTCCTGCGTACCGATTGGGTGTAGCTGCTCGGCTCACCTCCCCGTAGTATACGGCAATTCGGAGAATTATTGAATTTTTTGATATAAATTTACTGGAGCGGTTGGCTAAGCGAGCTTTCTTTTGTATAATTAAGGGAATATTCACGGGAATTTTCTTTTTTTGTATTGTAATCATGCAAGTAATCCCTGGGGGTGCCTGGTTTGAAGGAAACAACCACAATTCGCGCAGAGCTGGAACAGTACATCAGACGAGAAGGAATTACGATTAGTAAGTTTGGGGAGAACACAGGTATTAATGCAGGAACGATCAGTGCCATTATTAACGGTAATCGTCCGATTGCGATGCTGCTGTTGGATAGGATTGGTGCAGGCATGGGGCTTGAAGAAGGGAGCCTCTATGAGTTATACATTGATGAATTTATACGGAATACGGCACCGAATTGGCGACGGGTTCGTCCCTTTTTGCATCGCTGTGCAGAGCTGAACAAACTGGATTGTATTAAGCAAGTCGTGGAGTTTATGATGGACTATCTCATATACGCCCCAGCTTTGTTTGAGACAGCAGAAGAATTATTCAGCGAAGGTAAGCTCGAGGCTGCTGCAATTATTTATAAAAATGTTTCGGAAAGTGAGAAGTACCAACATTCAGAGCGTCTGGCGCTCTGCCAATACCGTTTATTTACGATTGCCGTTGGTGATGACCAGGACGAAAATTTATGGGCAGCCACACATTTCGAAAGCTTTGTGGACCGACTGGGTGAAGCAGACCAACTGGATGCCTTAAGAGACTTGGCTAATACCTATGCCTCCTTGCGGCGTTGGGATAAAGTAGAATGGTATGCTGAAAAAATGGCTCAAAAAGCCAAGGTACAATACGAGCAAAAATACGGAAATACCAGAAGACCGGAGCGTGGCAAGGAACCTAAGGGTCCTTTGTTTATGTATATTGTATATTCTTACGTGCTGCGTGCCGGGGTGTGGGATGAGCGCGGGGATTATCAGAAGGCACTGGAATTTGTATCCCTATACTCTGATTTGAGCTGGGTGCAAGAGGATACGGAAGAAGCTCGGCGTTTGAAGGCCCTTTGTAGCAACTGGGCTGAGGCCAACGGGTATTTATACCAGTTGATGTCCGGCAGTCTGGATGTGATTCCACAGTATGTAGATTATTTGGAAAAAAACGAAGGCGAAATTCTCGTGGGGTTACATAAAATTATGGTAGCGGCCAACCGTTATGATTTTAATGTAGACCATGTACTGCAACGTTTTGAAAAACAAATTGAGGCATTTGCAGATCAGCATGTTAAGGTAGGCACTTATACGGAGCAAATGTCAGCAGATCTCTATGCACGATTTTTGGCAGAGATGGCTTGTTATGATCTCAACAAACACCGTTATACCAAAGGTATGAAATTCTTGCTTGAGAGCCTTTCTTATTCCGTCGTGCTGAATGGTAATCCTGTCACCATCAAATGTGTAGGATTATTTGAAAAGTATCGGCATACTGCCACTTCTCAGGACAAAGAGGAATATAAAAACTTACTTGGAGAGGTAGAGTACATCCATGATAAAAAAGATCGTTTTTTCTCTGCTCGCATTTAATGTTTTTATCCTGTTGAATTTTCCACCCGTTACCCCTCCTATGGAAGATCCTAGCGATGTCCACAGTCATGGGTTGGGGGGATGGGCGCTTTCATCCCTTGAACCATCTACTTGAAAAGGTCTGGATTGTCGTAACCCAAAAGGTATCCTCTTGTGAAAAGAGGATACCTTTTTTTGGTCATCCGATGCGCTTGAATGGACCGCTTGGCTCAAGGCTTGGATGATGGAGGTACAGCAGGTGGAAACCAGACATGACGCAGATCCACCCAGCCCTGACTGTTAAAAGATACGCCGCGCACAGAAGGGAGATAGGCCGTCTGAACGGGTTTTTCATATAAAATATGCAGCTGGTGCTCATCCATGAGCCGAGTTTCGATATGTTCAAATTGCTGCGCCCTAACAGTGTGATCGGCCTCCCGTGCAATTTCACGCAGCAGTCTTTCGATATCCACACGGCTATGAGGCTCAACATGTCCGGATACATTCAGATACAAGTCAAACAGGCGTAATTGCTCATCACGGTCACGAAAGAGAGAAAAGATGATTAAGTCTGACTCCATACGGATAGATGAGCTTTTGAATTCATTCATAGATGCGGCCACGATGTTACAGGTATACCCACAGGATTCGAGCTGAGCCGCAACCCGGTCTGCGTCCGCTTTATACTCGGGAATGGTAGCAATTTGCAGTGCCGCCAGTGGTTCAAAAGAATCGTTAGATGAATTTACTGCTGGAGGAAGGGAGCGATGATCCAGACATGCTACAATGCGGGCACGTATTTCTGGGTTACGCAGCGGTCCATCCTTGTGTGTATTACATGTGATAAATTTGCGTACCGAAGCCGCTGAGTGAATCTGGCTCCATGCGGTATCCGTATCTCCCGCCGATACGGGATTATGGATAATGTGAAAAGAAGAAGCGGTGTCTTCCGTATCCGGCGATTCCAGCTTAGTCGCCCACGGGAGTTGGACAATTTCCACTCGGTCCAGATGAGCTCGGCCTTGAAAATAAGGTGCGAAAGCCTCCAGTGTACACAGGCTCTCGTTCATTTCCGTGACTTTGAATGCCCCTGTACCGACAGGGTGGATGCCAAAGGCGGCTTCACCCACCTGATTAAGCTCACGCGGCACAATCGCAGCCCGGCTGGTACACAGGAAGGATAGAAATAGCTCGTTTGGCTCCTTTAGTACGAAACGTACCATCGTCGGACTTAACGCCTGGACGTGCTGAATTTGCCGGACGATAAAATGGTAAAGTCTCCTTCCCGGGGCCCGACTCAGTCGCTCAAAGGTATAGACGACGTCTTCAGCGGTGAGTATTTTTCCGTTATGAAACAGCACTTCTTTACGCAGGAAAAAAGTCCACTGTGTACGAGTGGTGTCCACCTCCCAAGCGTGCGCCAATCCCGGCAAAATCTCGCCGCTTTCGTTCGCCCGACGGGCCAGGCCATCAAAGACGTGGCTGGATACGAAGGACTCGGCAAGCCAGTTCAAGTACAACGGGTCCAGCGTATAAAGTTGCTGGCGAATAGGCAGACGCAGCGTGTCGATCTGCTGCTGATCACTGCGCACCTCCGCGTGGTGCCCAAAATAATTTAGCAGCCAGCCTTGCAAATGCTCTTGCATGGTGGAGGAGCGCGAATGAACTCGGATCTCATCCAGCGCGCGTTTGATATCATGGCGGTCTATGGCTTGCATCATGGATTGCACGGCAATGTCTTCCGGCTGAATAAGGAAGCGCAGACTGGAGCGGCGGCCTCTGCCTCGGCGGGGAGTCCATTGTATCCAGTCATGCTGCTCCATTTTCTGAATGATCATCAAGGCGTTGCGGTGAGTACAGTCAAAAATAGCTGCTAGCTCATCCAGCGTCGTCTCTATAGTATGGTTTTCGTCCTTGTCGTCAGCTGCGTGTGAGTGAAGTCGTAAAAATTGGGCATGGAGTTTCATTCAAGGTTGCTCCGTTTCCCCTATATTTGATTAAAAGCGTAGCCACTTTTATAAAATAGGAAATTTTGTTTGAATTAATTTCTCTTTATCTTCTTATTTTATCATCTACAATAAGGGTTATAAAGCATATTTGCGGAGGTATTTATCATGCATGACAAGATGAATGGAACGTCTTTGCCGAAAACGTCGTTTCTGTCTGCCTTTGCTGGCGCAATTGTGTTGGCGCTGGTTCATCAATATCTGTTCTTCGGACATGGGCTGGGCGTGTCTATGCCCATTTTTGTTATTGGGTTTTACGCCTATATGTATGCCTTTAATCGAGATCGTTTCCAGCTCAAATCATGGATAGGGCGTTTGCTGTTTGTGATCATTTTCATGCTGGCATTGACATACGTGCTGTTCAATAATCCGATCCTATATGTGTTAAATGCGCTGGCGATACCTGCTCTGATTAGCGTACATATGGTGCTGCTGTTCGGGGAGAAAAGGCATGGCTGGTCAGAACCCGGTATTATCGGTCAGGCGCTAAGCCATTGGTTTTATCAAAATTTTCGCCATATCGTGACTCCGTTTCGAATGTTTAAGACGGCAGCCTTTCGGAATGTAAAGGATGAGCGTAAGCGTGTATTGGGTAAAGTGATAATCGGTCTACTTATTGCCTTGCCGTTGCTACTCATTATTATATCTCTGCTGGCTTCGGCAGACGGGATGTTCGAAAAGTTGTTATCTGGCATACCCGAATGGATTGGCACATTGACCTTTGGGAGTGGTTTGCCACGGCTGATCTGGATCTGCTTTTTCACCTTCTGTTTCTTCTGTTACTTGTGGGGATTTGTACAGCCTGCTCCGCGTAATACGCAGAGAGAAACTCAGTCATCAACAGTACCTTACCACGAGCCGGTGGCGATCAAGTTTGATCCTGTAATTACCGCTACGGTGCTGATTGTCATGAATTTGGTGTATGTTGTGTTCGTCGTGTTGCAGTTCGGATATTTGTTTGGTGCATGGGAAGGTGCTCTGCCCGAAGGAACCTCGTATGCCGAATATGCGAGAAGAGGATTCGGGGAGCTGGTTATGGTAACAGGTATCAACTTTGTGCTGATGATCAGTGTATTGAAGTGGACTGAATTTGGCTCAGGTATAGTGCAAAAAATGAACAGCGGCCTGCTGTACATACTCGTGGGTTGTTCGGGTGTGATGCTGTATTCGGGATATACCCGGCTGGTTATGTACGAAGAAGCATACGGCTATACGTACACCCGCTATTTGGTACACGCGTTTATGATTTTTCTGGGCTTGCTACTGCTTATTGCAGCAATGCGCATTCATTTCCGTCAACTGCCGTTGGCGAAATATTATATTGTACTCGCTCTGGTCGCCTATGTCGTCGTGAACTATGTGGGCATTGATATACGGATTGCTGAAAATAATCTCGAACGGTATCGCACGACATCGGTGATAGATAAGGAATATTTGAGTGAGCTATCGGCGGACGCGATTCCGCTGCTGATTGACTTTAGCCGTAAGGAACATGGAGCGCTGGATGAGTTTTTACAAGCCCGTTTGACGAGCATGACGAGAGAAGAATCGGCTTGGTCTGAATTCAATTGGGCAAAGTATCGAGCGCAACGAGAATTGCACAACTATATTTTGGAATGAGAGGTGTTTGGGAATGATCGGAACAGATACAGTGGAGGGTATGGTATTGGAGCTACAGGATGAGATGTCACAGTATCAGCATCAATTTGGTGTAAGACGAAACCATTTTCTTGCGGAGGCGATGTCCTACGGAATGAGTGAGGAGGAAGCTCGGTCTTATGCTATCCAGAGTATCGGTCCGGTCGTTCCCGTCGCCTATATGCCTACGTTGGCCCCGGGTAAAACCCGACCGCTCAGTCCGATGCTGGCAGCGCGGTACCGATATGCGGGGGATTGGAAGGACATCGACGAGCACCTGCTCCTGCCGGATGAGGTGCTGCGGATCGCAGGTACAGAGCAGTTTCGCAGCTGGATCAGCGATATGCGGAATTACTGGGTGGAATCGGCTCCATACCGATTCGGGGATGATCGTCTTTCGCTGCTGTCGGTTGCAAGCGAGGAAGAGGGTCACTTTTCCATGCTCGTCTGGAAGGAACCCGGTGAAGAGCCTGAAGTATGGACGTATGCTTTGCAGCATGAATACCGATTCAGTCATCTGCTCCATTGGTTCAAGTGGCTGAACGGGCGAAGTGAAGAATGAGAGGTACAGATGATAAAAAAGAATCGTAATTGGATCGTGCTATTTATCGGCATCGCTCTGATGGTGGGGGCAGCAGACTATTTAACACAAGCTAAGCCTACGACTACTCCTGAGCTTATCGTTCCAACCGTAATCAGTGAAGAAAGCCTTCAGTTAAGTGAAGATTAACGGGAAAGGCGTTTTATTTTCTCAACCTAATGGATCAGAAGGCCGGGCCATCACTGTAGATGGAATTTAAATAGAAAAATAAAAATAAGTTAATTTTTCCGTGGTATTGCGTTGTTAAAGTAAGGCGGAAATCACCCTAATAGTTGAGAGGGAATGGAGGCCAACATCAATTGAATGTGGAGCCATTCAGATGTTCAAGCGACTCCGTTCATTTCCTCTACAACTTATATTCAGGGGGAATTTCAATGGCTAGAAGTGCAAGTACTTACGCATCTGTAATTGACGGTTTTAAGGTAGAAACGAACAAGAAGTATTCGCCAGTAGGTGGAACGAAATGTAATATTTTCGCTCAAGACGTGATGTCTGCGATGTCAGCACCCTTGCCAAGCGGCTTAGCCAATCAAATGGCTGATGCTTTACTGAATAAAAAAGCGCCGGGCTGGTACTCTGTAACCTTTCAGGATGCTCAAAAAAGAGCTAATCTCGGGTATCCTACGATCGGGATCAAAAAAGAGGATGGACATGGTCATGTAGTCGTTGTCAGACCGAAGGGTTCATCGATTACGATTTTGAAAGAAGTACAGGTTGCTCAGGCGGGGACCAAGAATTATAACAGTAACACCATTAACTATTCGTGGGTGGCAGCAGATCTGCCTGGAGTGAAATTCTACACACACGACTAATTATATTCGATATATTGGAAATTTAATGACCCCGGAAGCAGATCCACTCGATCTGTTTCCGGGGTCGTCTTTTTTATTTTGAAACGGAATGTTTAGATACAATGAAAGCTTTGCCTGGCTTGATAAAAGCAACAGCATAGCCATTGGAGAAGGAGGAGGATTCCGCTCTGTACTCAAGTTTAGTCAGCAGTTGCCCTTGACGATTGATGTAGCCAAATTTGCCGTCTGAGACGGATGATTGTGTTTGTTTACCGACTAAAGCAAAGCCTTCTTTGAACGGAGAGGTAACATCATATTTAAGTTGATATTTAATGACCAGCGTTCCGTTTTTATCAATAAATCCGATTTCGTTTTTTGCATTTTTCACACTCGCCAGGCCTTCACTAAAATTCTGAGCATCCGTAAATTTAAAGGGAATCACGACTTTCCCCTGTTTATTGATGAATCCCCATTTCCCCTTGGTATTTTGCACCGGGGCCAATCCCTCCGAGAAGTCTCCGCCAGATTTATATTGAAGAGGAATGACTTCTTTCCCTGCTGTATTGATATACCCGTAGAGCTCTTTGCTATTTTGAACAATAGCCAAGCCATCCGAGAAACCACGACTGTATTTGTATTTATAAGGAATCGCTAGTTGACCAGAGGCATTCACAAAACCGATCTTGCCAGTGTTGGGGGCGTAGGCAAGAGCCAGACCGTCCGTAAATATATATTCTGAATCCACATTTTCTTTAAAATGAGAAAGGATTTTTCCCGTTCGATCTATAATTGCATTTTCTTTGGTGTCTGCTATGGTGACCTTGGCTTTTCCTTCTGAAAAGAAATTGGCTTCGGTATATTGGCAAGGGATGACTAGTGTTCCTTTGGTGTTCATGTACCCATAGAGATTGGTTTTTGTATTTTTGACGACGGCTCGCTGCTCATGAAAATCGCCAACGGGTTTAAGCTCGGCGGGAAGTGAGAAAGCTTTTGCTCCTTTGGTATTGTAATACACAAGGTTTCCAGCGGATGTTTCAGCGGCCAATAAGCCATCATGAAAAGCACCATCGCTCAGCGGGCGAGCAATGTTGTAATCCAGAGCAGTTTTAGAAACTTCAATGGTTGTTGTGCTGGATGCGGCCCAGCCTGTTCCAATAACGGAGAGGCTAGTAACCAGAATCAATGCAGCTAATCCTAACTTTTTTAACATGCATAAGCTCCTTTGTGAGTTGATTTTTTAACTTTGGGCTTCGGAAAATCTTACCCTCATACGTAAGGTCTTCCATAATATAGACGATAAAAATGTAGGAATGTTTCTTGATATTCTAAATTTTTCTAATTTTCAGCTATTACTGAGAGATTAAAGATAAGAGATCACGTTCATTTTTAAGAAAAAAAGTGGAGAAGTCGTGTCATTTTAAAAAAAGTCTATACATATAACCTAAATGTATAGACAAATCAAAAGACTGGATTTATAATTACGCTGTAAACGTTTTCTAGTACTTAACATCCAATAATACCTTGAAGGGAAGGAATAATCATGAAAAAAATTTTACTGGCGTGCAGCTCAGGTATGTCTACAAGTTTGCTGGTTACTAAGATGCAGGAATATGCTAAGTCCATTGGGGACGAGGCTGAAATTTGGGCAGTAGGTCAAGATCAGGCGGCAGAAGACATGGCTAAGGCTGACGCGGTATTGATTGGACCACAAATGAGTTTTCTGAAAGGACAACTGGAAAAGGAAGCAGCTCCATATGGTATTCACGTAGAAGTGATCGACATGATGGCCTACGGAATGGTTGACGGTAAGAAAGCCTATGAACAGGCCGTGAAGCTGGTGGAACGCAAAAATGGATAAAGTCAATATAGCTGAACTGACGGAAGAACAGATTAGTTTCCAACTTATTCTTCATAGTGGAAGCGCTCGCAGTAAAGTAATTCAGGCGCTGACCGAATACCGAAATGAGAATGTAGAAGGTGCGGACGAACTGCTCAAACAAGCCAAGCAGGATTTACGTGCTGCACATGATATCCATTTTCAAATGGTTAAGAAGGAAGCGGGAGGTACCCAAACTCCCTTCTCGCTCCTTCTGATGCATGCCGAGGATCATCTGATGTCCACGGTTACCATGAAAGACCTGGTTCTAGAATTGCTGGAGCTGTTCAAATCCAGAAATTTATAACGAAACATATAAGTATGTGAAATTGAGGACATGAAAAGCTTGCAACCCTATTGATGCAAGTCACTTCGCGGGGAGGAATAGGCTTTGTTTGAGAAATTAAGCCGGATACTGATACCTATTGCCGGTAAACTGAACAACAACCGCTATCTTACTGTACTGCGTGATGCATTTATGCTGTCATTTCCATTAACAGTTTTTGGCTCCATCATTGTCGTTATTATCAATCTGCCGTTTCTAAAAGGTTGGATGGGCGACGGTAATTATGCGACTTTTAACAGTCTGCTGAACATTGCGCCGAGTGCGACCCTGAACATCATGACCTTATTCGTGGTTGTCGGGATCGGCTATTATTTATCCCGAAGTTATAAGGTCGAGCCCATATTCGGCGGCATGATCGCGTTGGTCAGCTTCTTGATGCTCACCCCGTTTGTGCTGACACAAGAAAGCGGTGCCACGATTGCTGGTGTCATTCCGTTGGATCGGATTGGGGCCAAAGGCATGTTCCTTGGCATGATCGTTGCTTTTATAGCTGGTGAAATTTACCGAAGAGTGACACAGCGGAACATTATTATCAAAATGCCTCCAGGCGTTCCGCCGGCAGTTGCCAAGTCATTTGCCGCTTTGCTTCCGGCATGTATTACATTGGGCATATTTTTGATCATTAATGTTGTAGTTACACTGACCCTTCATAATAACCTGCATGATCTGATTTATCATGCCGTACAGGCACCGCTGGTACATTTGGGCAGTGGCATTATCCCTACATTGATTGCTATTTTCTTTGTTCAGCTTTTATGGTTCTTTGGTCTTCATGGTCAAATCATTATCAACTCGGTTATGGAGCCGATCTGGAATACGCTGGCACTTGAAAACTATGAAGCATACTCCAAAGGAGCGGAACTGCCGCATATTATCACCAAGCAGTTTGTGGATATTTATACCGTAGGTATCGGTGGTACAGGTATGACACTGGCAGTCGTGCTCACGATTCTGATCTTCCTGAAGAGCAAGCAATTGAAGCAGGTCAGTAAGTTGGCCATTGGACCAGGTCTGTTCAATGTCAATGAACCCGTCATTTTCGGTTTGCCGATTGTGATGAATCCGCTTATTTTTGTCCCATGGGTCATTGCTCCAATGATCGTTACGCTGATTACTTACTTCGCGATGTCCACCGGGCTTGTACCACCGCCTAACGGAATACAGGTGCCTTGGACGATGCCGTTGTTCTTTAGTGGAATGATGGCTACGGGATCTCTAATGGGAGGCGTACTGCAGTTGTTTAATATGGCTGTCGTTTTTGTCATTTGGTTCCCATTCCTGAAATTTATTGATCGGATGAACGTTCGTAAAGAGCAGGAAGAGGAGCTTAACCAAGCAGCCATTGCAGGTAAGGATCAAACTGTTGGAATGTAATGTGAATAAGCTGCTGGATTAGCAGCTTATTCATGCAAAAGAGAGAGGAGTAGAGCTGTGAATCATACCGAAATGAAAGATATCGAGCAGCAAACCATTCAATACCGTTTTCCATCCGACTTCTGGTGGGGCTCATCGGCCTCGGCTACCCAGACAGAAGGAACCATGGAGGGAGACGGCAAAGGACCGAACATTTGGGATTATTGGTTTGAGCAGGAGCCGAACCGTTTTTATGACGGGGTTGGACCTGGCGAAACGTCCCGTTTCTATACCCGTTACAAAGAAGATATTGCACTCATGAAAGAGCTTGGTCACAACTCCTTCCGGTTCTCTATTTCCTGGTCGCGTCTGTTTCCAGCGGGAAGGGGTGCGATGAACCAGAAGGCGGTTGATTTCTATAATGCCGTCATTGCAGAGTTGCATCAGGCGGGGATTGAGCCATTTGTGAGTTTGTATCATTTTGATTTGCCGATGGCTTTACAGGAAAAAGGAGGATGGGTGAACCGGGAGACGGTCGAAGCTTACGTAGATTACGCTAACACTTGCTTTGGGCTATTCGGAGATCGTGTGGCCAAATGGTTTACGCATAATGAGCCGATTGTCCCAGTGGAAGGCGGCTATCTGTACGATTTCCATTATCCGAATGAAGTGGATTTCGGTAAAGCTGTACAGGTGGGATACCATACCCTGTTATCGAGCGCGAGTGCCATTAAGGCATACAAAGAGGGAGGCTACAAGGGCAAAATCGGAATTATTTTGAACCTGACGCCGACCTATCCGCGTAGTCAGCACCCGGCAGACGTGCAGGCTGCTGAAATATGCGATGCGTTCTTTAACCGTTCCTTTTTAGACCCATCTGTGACGGGAGAATTTAACCCTTTGCTCGTGGAACTGTTGCGCCAAGAGGGCTTTGTACCGCTGATGGAAGACGGGGACCGGGAGATTATACGTCAAGGCACGGTGGGCCTGCTGGGGATTAACTATTATCAGCCTCGCAGAGTCAAGGCCCGCGAAAGTCTGCCGAATCCAGATGCGCCTTTTGTGCCGGAACGATTCTTCGATTATTACGCTATGCCTGGCCGTAAGATGAATGAGATGCGGGGCTGGGAGATTTATGAGAAGGGCATTTACGACATTCTGACCAATGTCAGACTGAATTACGGCAACATTGAATGCTTCATTTCAGAAAATGGGATGGGTGTTCAAGGCGAGGAAAAATTCAGGGATGAGCACGGCATGATCCATGATGACTATCGCATTGATTTTATCCGTGAGCATCTCAAATGGGTTCAACGGGCCATCTTGGAGGGCTCCAATGTGAAAGGCTATCACTTATGGACGTTTATGGACAACTGGTCCTGGACGAATGCTTATAAGAATCGCTATGGTTTTGTGTCTGTCGATCTTCAGGACGGCGGCAAAAGATCCGTTAAACAGAGTGGGCACTGGTTCAAACAAGTGATCGAAAATAACGGATTCTAAGGTGGTGGGTGGTCCTCTGGACCGCCTTTTTTTTATCACCGTGCCAAGTTACTCTGTATACTGCTGGTGAGAAAGTATATTGTTCGGTATACTTACTTATACCGTAATACCTCGATGTCCCCGCCTGCAGAACCAAAAGAACCAGCGCTACCGATGTTTTTGGTAAAATGCTGACATAAAACAAATTTTAGTACAGGTGGTAGACAGATGAATAAATACGAACGGATTGCACAAGAGGTCAAGAAGCGTATTATAGATAAGACCTATAGCAGTGATGATCCGATTCCCGATGAAATTTCACTGGCCAGTGAGTTCCGGGTAAGTCGGATGACGATTAAGCGGGCATTGGATACGTTGGTGTCGGAAGGGCTGTTGAATCGTAAAAGAGGACACGGAACCTTTATCGTCAAATCGGTCTACAATGTCCCGGTTAATGTCGTTGTGAATGAAATGCTGGGGCTGACAAACGTACTGCGCGGGAAAGAAATCAAAAGTAAAATCATAGCGTTTGACGTTCAATTTCCATCTGAAGAGGTAGCGGCGCATCTATTTATTGATGCCAATTCTCCTGTGTATCATGTCGTCCGTCTGCGTATTGTAGAGGGCGAGCCCTATGTGATAGAGCGCACATACATGCCTACCAAGCTGATCAGCGGTATTACCGAGCAGGTGTTGCACGGCTCAGTGTACAAACATATTAAGGAGGAGCTGGGCCTTAATATTGTCAGTTCACATCGTACCATCCGCGCGTCCAAGTCGACTGAGCTAGATTGGGAGTATTTGGACTGTGGTGTGGATGATCCGGTTTTAGAAATTGAGCAGGTAGGTTATCTGGATACGGGTATACCGTTTGAATACTCATTCTCACGGCATCGGTATGATAAATTTGTGTTTACCACAGTAAATCGGATACGTTGAGCGAATGAGTACGAAACAGGTGGTAAAGCAAGCATGGCAGAAGAAGCCTATTTGATATGGGATTCTCCTGTCATGTTCTTTTTAATGAAGCAAGTTAATGGCCAAGCAATCTGACTTCATGCACTGTCGGGGTATACCAGTTGTTCGGATTATTGAATAGCACTGCATTTACAAGGTTGATTCGCACGTAGCGAGCTTGAAAATTGACTTTGTCACTGGTAAAACCATATGTGGTATTACCTGTGCGATCAATCGTGGAGTAGTTGACTCCATCCATGCTGTATTCAATTTTGTATTTGTAATACGCTTCAGATCCTTTGTACATAAACCATGAAATACCCACTTCGCGGATGGTCTTGGAACTGCCCAAATCGACCTGCCACCATGCAGGCCAGGATGCGGAAGTAGCCTTCCACGAGGTTTGGGCGTTGCCATCGTTCGCCAGTGAAGCTGGAGAACCGGATGCGGCTGAGCTAGCAGTCGCTGTTTTGCCCTGTGCATGATTCACAAGGGACGGTAGAATTACTGCGCCTGTCGCAGCATCCAGATCCCAGCTACTGTACCAGTTCAGGGTTGCTGTTTTGTTGGCGTCATTCAGAGTTAGTGGCAACCAGATGAATTTGTGGTCGCTCAGATTGAGCGGGTTCCAGCGGTCGCCCATATAGATGTAGCTGGTTCCCGCGCTACCCGTAATCGTGGCGATGGAGTGGATTTGCGATCCATAAGCCGCCGGATCACCGAAGGGCGATAGAGCAGACCAGCTTCCCGTCATGGAACTGGCGGTTGCGTAAGCGCCCTGATTCGGATACCAGCCGGATGCCTGCGAGGTGAACAGGTAGTAGGTGTTGTTCTTTTTCACAACAGCAGGAGCTTCGCGATAGCCATTTTCAAAAATCCAGCCAACAAACGACTGCACGCCCGTATAATCAGCTGTCAGCTTGAAGATCGCCATCGTATCGTTGGCGCCGCCATTTTTACGGGAAGCTGTAATAAGGTAGCCGCTACCGTCAGTATCCGTGAACACCGTCATATCACGAGATTCGTAATTCAGCGGGCGAAAGCTGCCTTGGTAGGCAAAATTTCCGTCGGGTGTATCGCTGGTAGCGACGGCTACACGACCTAGGGAGTAGTCCGTGCCATTTTCATAGTGCGCCCATAATACATATTTTCCGGTGGTTTTGTTGTAGATGACTTTGGGACGCTCGATTTTGCTCGAATTTAGCTCAGGGGCGGAATCCTTGGTGAGAATAGTGCTGCGGAAGGACCAATTTTTCAAATCGGTTGAGGTATACACGTTCACTTTTTCAAATTTCCAGTTTTCGGCGTGCTCGCCGTACCAATAATAAGTGGAACCTACTTTTAGGATATTACCGCTGTTCGCCTGAATGGGGTTACCTGCGGTGTCTTTCCAATCCGTTCCGTTCGTAATGGCCGTGCTTGCTGTTGCGCTCAGGGATAGTTCGGCATTGGCGACGTCCAAACCATTCAGCGCCTGGTTCACTTCGGTCCCGTAGGTTGCTTGCGTAACTCCTGTTGTATGGGCATGGGCTACGTCGGGTTGAAGACCCGCACTGGACACTGCGAACAGGATACAAATCCATGCGGCTAACCATTTGCTGCTGTGGATCCACTTCACGATATCATCTGCCTCCTTTAACACGGATAGGATGGGCCGGAACGGCTTGTCCGGCACCTCATCTTCGATTTTATCCCAATTGGAAGCGTTTACAAGTGGAATAAATTGAAGTCTTTAGAATGGTGAAACTGTTGTTAGGGGAAAGTACGTTCGTTATATCGGAATTGTTTTTAAATGTGCGTTTTGTCATTGACATTTTCGGATAATTCAAATTTAAAGTGACTAGAATCACATAAACGGTTACTTTAGTTGGGTATACTTGCTTTAAATTGAGGATTAACAAATGGGGCATATGTTGATACATCCTTTGTTGATCTAATTTTGGAGAGAAGAGGGATACAAAGATGCTAAGTGAGCAAACCATTGCAACGATCAAATCGACTGTACCTGTTTTGGAGGTACATGGCACTACAATCACCAAGCGTTTTTACCAGATGATGTTTGAGGCCCATCCCGAGCTTCTCAATATATTCAATCACGCGAATCAGAAGCAAGGACGTCAACAAGGGGCGCTGGCCAATGCTGTATACGCAGCTGCACAGCACATTGACCGTCTGGAGGAAATTATTCCGGTGGTACGTCAGATTGCACATAAGCATCGCAGTTTGGGAATTAAGCCCGAGCATTATCCAATTGTCGGAAAATATCTGCTCGCTGCGATCAAAGACGTACTGGGAGATGCGGCTACAGACGAGATCATTGCCGCATGGGCTGAGGCCTATGGTGTGATCGCTAATGTATTTATAGACATGGAAGCTGAAATGTACAAGGAGGCTGGACAGCAGCAGGGAGGCTGGTCAGACTTTAAGAGCTTTGTTGTGCAGAAAAAGGTTAAGGAAAGCGACCAAATTACGTCCTTTTATTTGGTGCCGCAGGATGGACAGGTGCTGCCTGAATTCGAGCCTGGGCAATATATCAGCTTAAAAATGGAAATTCCGGGCGAACATAATACCCATATTCGTCAATACAGCCTTTCGGATGCACCGGGCCAATCCCACTACCGGATATCTGTAAAGCGCGAGGATGCCGTAGAGTCACGTCCGGCAGGTAAAGTATCCGTATATCTGCATGAGCAGGTACAAGAGGGCGATGTGCTTCAGGTATCTGCACCGGCGGGTGATTTTACGCTGGATCGGGCAGATCGCAGACCTGTCGTGCTGATCAGCGGCGGGGTCGGGCTAACCCCAATGGTCAGTATGCTGGCTTCCTTGGTGAAATCTGCTCCGCATCGGCCTGTCACCTTTGTCCACGCAGCAGTCAACGGAGATAACCATGCTCTGCGCAATGAGGTGGAAAAGCTGGTCGCCACACATGCACAGGCTGCAGTTCGTTGGTGTTACAGCAGACCAACGGAGCAAGATCGGCTGGCACAGGCTTTTCACAAGGAAGGTCGTTTGGATCTGGCCTGGTTGCAATCCGTGATACCGGAACGTAACGCACAATATTACTTTTGCGGCCCTGAGGGATTCATGCAATCGGTATACGGCCTGTTGAAGGAGTGGAATATCCCTGCTTCGGATATCCACTATGAATTCTTTGGCCCTGCCAGCGCTTGGGAAGCAGAAGCACAATGACACAATGAAACATCAAAAAGACGAAGGATATTTGTCCTTCGTCTTTTTTGCGATGATACAATGGGAAATCCTGCTCATGGGGTACTACTTTTCAAAGTGCACTCCTGTTTTCATAACAAGGGAGTACGCAAAAATTCCATACCTCGCGGCATATATGGACGTAAAGCCTCCGGAATACGGATCGAACCGTCCTCTTGCTGGTGATGCTCCAGCAACGGAATCAAAATCCGGGGCGAAGCAACCGCTGTGTTGTTGAGCGTGTAACAATATCGCAGCTTGCCGTCCGCATTACGGTAGCGGATGTTGGAACGACGCGCCTGAAAATCAAGCAGTTGCGACGACGAATGTGTCTCGCCGTAAGCTTGACGGCTGGGCATCCATGTCTCAATGTCCACCTGCTTGTAGGTTTTTTGCGCCATGTCGCCTGTACAGACAGCCATCTTACGGTAGGGCAGTTCCAGCAGTTGAAGCAGGTCCTCCGCATTGCGCGTAATCTCCTGAAACATCTGCTCTGAAGCGTCCAGACTGGCTTCACAGATGATGACCTGCTCGACCTTGGCAAACTGGTGCACACGATACAGTCCGTGCACATCCCTTCCGGCCGAGCCGACCTCATTGCGGAAGCATACGGACACGGCTGCCAGCCGAATCGGGTCCGTAACATCCACGATCTCACCGCTGTAATACGAGACCAGCGGCACTTCCGAAGTGCCTACAAGCCACTGATCCTCTCCTGTGATGCGGTACGTCTGATCCAGTCCGAGCGGGAAGAAACCAGTGCTGCGCATCGCCTCTGCACGTACCATCAGTGGAACGTCCAGCAACTGGAATCCGCGTTCAGTCAGCAGATCCACCGCAAGCTGCTGCACAGCCCGATGCAATGCAACCCCTGCTCCCGTCAGATAGTAGTTACGGGTACCGGCTGTTTTGACACCCCGAGGGACGTCGATAAGCTTGTGAAGCTCACCAAGCGCCATGTGATCCTTTGGCTCAAATCCGAAGTTTGGAACCGTTCCAACCCTCTCCAGCTCTACATTATCCTCATCTGATCTCCCCCGTGGTGTATCTGGCGATACGATATTAGGCATCAGAAGCAAAAGCTGTTGAAACTGTTCCTCTACTTCCTGTTGCGGGGCTTCCAGAAGATCTAGCTGTCCGTTAATTTCTTTGACCTGATGCTTTGCTCCTTCGGCCTGCTCACTCTTACCAGCATGGATTAGCGCACCAATATCCTGACTACACTGATTTCGCTTCTGCCGAAGCTGTTCCACTTCCTGAAGCAGCTGTTTTCTCCGCTCATCCAGAGTCAACAGCTCTGCGACCGATACTTGTATTCCTTTGCCGTCTGCTGCCGTCTGAACCTGTTCTTGATGCTCTCTGATCCATTTGATATCCAACATGACACCGCACTCCTTTTCGGATAAAAATACAAAAAGCGCCCTCATCCATATGGGACGAGGAGCGCTTTGATCTCGCGGTGCCACCCAAATTGACCGGACAGCATGACAGATGTCATGACTCTCCAATCCACTTTGCTCCGCTGTAACGGGCGGGTCCGGTTTACTTAGGTACATATCGCCATATCCTACGCTAACGTATGGTCCTTGGCGTAAACGCCTCCGAGTTGGATGCTCTTCATAGGCATAATATCGTTTGCTTTTTTGTTAGTATACGGATTTTCGGCAGGGTAATCAAGCTACAACAACTTTTTAAGCTGGGATATACGGCCTTGTGACACGCCAAGCCATTGTGCATATTCACCCTGCTTGGCATGGGGATGTTCATGCAGAAGTTCCCTTAGGCGTTGGATTAATTTTTTTGATGATTGGTGTACTCTCTTTCCTTTCTGCGCAGGTTTCTTAACCATTGGAGCAGGAGTGCGGCTAACGCCTATATTTTCTTTTAACTCTTGTATACAGGTTTTACATAAAAGTGAATCCCTAAAATAGGTCAGACCTTCGTCAGCATTACATAGGTTACAAGCGACTCCGGTATACTTTCGCATACTCAAAAAACCCGTTTCGATATCCATATAAAATTCTATAGGATCGCCAACATCGATCCCCATAGACATCCGCATTTCTTTAGGAATAACGATTCGTTCTAACGAATCTAAAGAGCGAGTCATACCTGTATTTTTCATATGATTTCCTCCTTCTTCATCTGACTTGGCAAAGCTCATTCCTCCAGTTGGGCACTTGTCTGATCGAACACTTGTTGTATAAGCTGGCTTATGCGAGCTTCTGAGATACCCAATATGCCAGCATATTGCTGTTGTGTAGCATGTGGATGGCTTTCATACAAATCTAAAAGAAGTTGGGACATGATCTCTTTGGGTTGAAAGACTTGTACACGCATAAATACGATCTTGAGCATATAGTGGCAATTTTTACATATCAGAAAGCCTTTAAAATCACTTAATTTTTCGGTAGAGAGACAAAAATGACAAGACTGACCGTAGTGTCTTTGTAGTAATAGCGTGCCCGTCTTTTCATCTGCAAAAAATTCAATAGAATGACCGTGAAAAATACCGCACGTATACAGGATTTCCTTGGGAATGACTAAGCGCCCTGTAGGGTCTAAGTTTTTTGTCATTTTTACATGAGGCATTTCCAAAAGACCTCCTATTACCAAGATGAAAAGCAATAAAATAGAAGTATTTATTGTTATTGCAAAAGGTGGTATTATCAGGATAGTCAAAACTTTTATTATATTATAAGTTTCCAAAATATATTTTTTTAAAAAATTTGTATCGTATTATAGTTCACGCTGAAAGGGTGGTTTATTCATGGAAATCACACCTACGATTAGAGCAGAATTAGAAAGATACCTAAAACAAGAAGGCTTGAGTATGACCGAGTTTGGACACATTGCTGGCATGAATCCGGGTACAGTAAGCGGCATTGTAACAGGCAATCGCTCCATTTCGGTGCACCAATTGGATCGCATTACGTTAGGAATGAATTTACCAACAGACCATTTCTATGAAAGATATGTGGAAGAATGCACTATAGATGCGCCGCTAAACTGGCGAAGAATTAGTCCATTCTTGTATCGGTGTGTGCAGTTTCAGCGTGTAGACTGTTTGAAAAAAGTAGTAAGTGTGCTGCTGGATAATCCGGGTTATCTTCCTCACCTTTTTGAGTTAGCCGAGAATTGCTTTGAACAAGGTTATCGGGAAGCGGCGGCTTATCTTTATGAAAACGTCGCCGAGGGCGAAAAACAGCAGCATTCGGAACGACTTGCACTCTGCCACTATCGCTTGTTCACTATTGCGATAGGAAAAGACCAGAATCTCAATTTCGACGCAGCGGCCAAATTTGAATCATTCGTCCATCGTTTGCATGAAGTCGATCAACTGGATGCGCTGAAAGATTTGGCGAATGTATACAGAGCATTGAGCCAGTGGGACAAGGTATATAAGTATGCAAAACAGATGGGACAGCTAGGTGGAATACACTATGACATGGTTCATAACTCTGAGCGCAAGGAAAAAGAACCACAAAAGAAGCTAAGCAGGCCGCTGTTTGTATACATAGCTTACGCCGAATTGATGTGTGCTCATGCCTGTGATGCGAAGGGAAATCATGAGCAGGCATTAGCACATCTTCGGGGCTATGCTGATCTAAGCTGGGTCAAGGAAAATGACCCGGATACGCTCCATTGGTTGGGTCAATTTCAGCGATGGGCGAAAATTAATACTTATGTGAACAAGCTGATGTCGGGAGATGTGAGTGTCCTGCCGGATTACGTAGAATATATAGCTGGTGAGAAACATATTTTTAACGAGCTCTTAAACGTCATTGAAGCAGCCAATCGCTATCATATTGATGTGGATCATATCCTCCAGCGTTTTGAATCTAAAATTTGGGCGTATCAGGAACCATCTTCTGTTGATCCATTTTTATTGCAACAGCGTGCACGGTTTTGGTACAAGATGGCTAAGTACAGTCTAAATAAAGGAAGATATTTATATGGTTTCAAATGTTTATTAGACGCTTTAGAAAAAGCTGGTACAATTAATCATGTACTACTTATTGCCAATTGTGCAGGTTTATTTGACTGCTTCAGGGCATACGCCGCTCCTGAAATATTGGCTCAGTTTCATACTACTTACCAGGAGGTGTGGAAAGAAAATGATCAGAAAGATGGCTTTGCTCTTGGTAGCAGCTAGCTTTGTACTGGTACTCGTACTACCAGTTCAAGCTAAAGATCCTACCCTTGGCACATTCAAACCGCAAGACCACGTTGGCACAGCTTGATCCGAGCACTAATTCATTACTATTGACCAGCCTAGACGCTGGTCTTTTTTTGTTATATTATGCTGACTTTTTGATTGCTAAAATAGCGATCCATATTTCCACATTCCAACCTAAAATGAGATTCATTAGGAGGGAATGCGCTATGAATCCAGATGAAACGTTAAACCAACAGTTGGAAGATGCCCGTCAACGATTGCATGAGCTTTATGAACTATATGGTTTCGGACATGCCTGTGTGCTGGAGCAGTCTATGTTTTTGGATGAACTGATTAATCAGTACAACCGTATGTTCCAGACCAGGAAGCAGACCCAACTGGTGTAACCTGACCACATCATACTTTCAGAGACATTGTATGCAAAACTATTCCTCCTCTCATCTAACTAATATAATCATTCTATATAATGGCTTTTTTAAGAGAAAAATACATTAACATGTCATAAAATGTAATAAATTTTGAGGTATAGGTAAGAATTGATGCATATATTAATTTCAAAAACCAACCAATGACCAGTAAAATCTATCCTTTGACCTAAAGGAAATGGAAATTCCATCTTGTTAAAAGCTTTGGAAGGTTAGCTATCTAGGAGAGGGGACTCATTTATAGGGGATTATTGAATTTTATGGTAGGAAAATAGAAGTTTTGTGATACAATCATTATTGTAAATATTTACTTTAATTAAAATTTATAATAATAATTCAATATTTTTGTATATATGGTTTCTCATGCAAATTTCTTCACTCTACTTTTTGCTCGATTATATAACATTACATACTCACATATTTATTAGCGTTGTTAGTCACTTTTTTTGTAAGTTTCTATGCAAAAAAAGTTTCTATAAAATAATATTATTGGAGGGATTACTTTGAAAAAGAAAAGTATTGCGTTGTTTGCTCTATCATTAGCTCTTATTTCTGTTCCGGTTGTATCTGTTGCAAATGCTGAGGTAACTAATTCTAATATTGCTGTTAGTGAGTCAGCTACTTCACAGCCCGAAGTAGTTAAAGCCTACATAACTACAGAGAATGGTTTGGAAGAAATCTCGTTAAATGAGTATCAAAAGCTCCTTTCTCAAGAACAGCCACAGACAGTCACAGCTCAAGTTTATGATAGCGGAAATAGGATTAGTCCAATGGCTGATACTGGTCTTGACTTTGTTTTTAAGCGTAAATTAATTCAATCCGCATATTATCCTCAACAATTACAAGTAGATCAGAAAACCGATATAACTGACTATATTAAAAATTCAAGTAAAACCACCACATTAACGCAAATGGTAGGTTGGTCAAAAAGTTTTTCGTGGAGTGCGAATATGACCATTTCCGTTAAATGGAATGACGCAGTAACTCAAGTTCTAGGAGGTGGCTGGTCGACTACTGAAACCCATCTTTATAATAGTTCTCTAACTGTTCAGCCTGGATATCAAGCGAAACTACAATTCACCCCTATTTATAAAGTAGTTAGAGGGGACCTGGTTGGTTATAATTATGTGGGCACGGTATTAGAGCGTCTCAAAAATGTTACCATTAAAACCCCTGTTAAACTTGCGGGTGGTAAAGTACAAGGTGTAGTCACAGTAGTAGAAAGAAGGCTCTAGTAATTAAGTTATAATGTAAAAGAAGAAGGCCTAGGCCTTCTTCTTTTTTTTCAAATATCCATATTCACTTATAATTAAGTAAGCTACTCCAATAATCAAAGCCATTACGGCAAAAACTTTTAAAGAACCAAACGGAGCATAAAAAGGATTTAACTGCCCGGCTCCTGTAATTGCTGCACAAAGATAATAAGAAGAATACAACATAGCAGATATAAAACAAAATATTGTTCCTGTCGCAGCCCTATTCATTGTCATCACCCTTTATAATTTTATGTAATAAATCCAAAAAATATAAACATGATTATTATAATCCAAAAGGTTGCGCACATCAACTTTTGGAGATTATCAATATTCATCACTTCTTTTACCCCTCTCAGTCATCCTGACAGAATCAAAACGAAGGATGAATTATTTGTAAAGAAACTTCAGTCAAAATGAAGTGGTTTACAATGTTCCAGAGGCTACAGATAAAACCAAAGTAATTATTGCATATGACGTACTTATGTTAAGGAAGAATAACAATCGTTAAAATTTAAACTCATTACAAAAAATAAGAAAGCTAATTTTAAGTGACATGCAGAAAGCTCTAAAGTCTGTGACGACTTTCATGAAAAAGTATTAATTTTGTGTAAGGAAGAATCCTACGGGGTTCTTCCTTTTTTCATCGTGATCTTTCCAATAAAAATAAATACACAGCGTAATTAAATAAGTGGAAATAAGTAAAAGGCATCATTATAGCCTACAGAGTGGCTGACTCTCAAATCGTATAAAATCCAAAACATGGACATGCTTGCTATCAAAGCTATAGTGCCGCTTATTGAATACATGTATATCTCCTTTCAATTTGGGTTTCATGTTTGCGAAGGGAAAAGGTAGGCTTTATTTCTTATGTATATCCGTCCTGCTTTTTCTGTGATGATGAAACTGGAAGAAAATTTAAGTAAAAGCCCCAATTTAACGCTCAAAATAGGCTATAGTCTCTATAATGCCTTTTTAATTTCATGTAAAATGTAATGATTACCAAAATGGACAGCGATGGAGGAGAACATGGAGGATTTTAAAGATCGTTTACATACGATCCGCCAAGAACAGAACAAGCTGCTCAAGGAGTATCAAACATTAATCGCAGACTATGAAGCCTCAGATATCATTTTGGAGAATGAGGTTCTGCGAAAAAAGTTCGAGGATTATCAGGCTCGCTGCATTCACTTGGAAGAGCGAGTACGACATATTGAGCAGGAAAATGGAAAATTGCGCACTGCGCTGACGGAGCAAATGCTGAGCGAAAAGGCGAATATGATTCGCATTTCGCGTGAAAAGCTGGAGACCTATTTTGCTTCCAGAACCACAGAAGGGGAAAATCGGCTGACATCCTTTGAATATGGGGCTAAAAACCGAGTGGACCAGCTTATTCAGCAAACTACGCATGAGCTTAAAGAAGATCAGGACGAGATCGTCGCCCGATTACGACTGTTCTCAGAGGAGATTCGAGACCGAATCATGGAGCAACGCAGGCGGTTTCAGGAGGCCGAGCGCAAATTGCTTCATCAGACGGCAAGCGAGTTCCAGCAGTTCGGAGAAGAAGAGATCAGCGAAGAAACGATGCAGAAGCGCATGAAGCAAAATCAGTTTGAAATGAAGTTAGGCTTGAACTGGATCAACAAGCTGGGGATTTTGCTCATTATATTGGGTGTGGGAGCCGCATTTAAATACTCATACTCGAACTGGTTTACAGGAAATATGAAGGGCGTTGCCTTCTTTCTGCTAGGAGCGCTGATGCTGGGCGGCGGCGAATGGCTGTACCGCAAGCAGAAGCAGACCTTTGCGCTCGGTATTTTGGGCGGCGGTATTTCTGTACTGTACGGATCGATTTTTTACAGCTACTTTTTGTTAGAAATCATAGGAATGTATACAGGCATAGGCTTGTCCGTACTCGTTACAGTGACCGCTGTGCTACTGTCATTAAGGTATGAATCCCGAACGATATGCTCTTTTGGTTTAGTAGGGGGATATCTTCCGCTCTTTTCCTATATGGCAGCGAACGGGCTGGAAGGGAACGCCGTGTATATCGCCATGGGCTATTTGTTCCTGTTAAACTTGCTGATTCTGCTTGTATCCTTCCGCAAACGGTGGGTCGTCGTGCAATATATCAGCTTTTTGCTTAATACGCCCTTGATGATTGTGCTGGCGTGGTTATCGGAAAGCGCCGTAGCGAGCATGCTGTATGCAGTCATTACATTTGCGATGTACCTCGGGATGACACTGTGGGTGCCGTTCCGTTTAAAAACAAAACTGTCATGGCTGGATTTCTCCCTATTGGCTCTGAATACAGTCGTGAGCTGTTCCGTTCTGTATTCTCTGTTCGGCGATGCAGGCCTGGATGATTATAAAGGCTTGTTGGCTCTCGTCTTTTGCTTGGTGTACGGGGGTCTGGGACAATGGGTCCGTCGATATATTCCAGAGGAGAAACAAACCAAAATATTATTTTATGCGACTTCGTTGACCTTTGCCATCCTTATGATTCCGTTCCAGTTTGGAGTTAGATGGTTATCCATGGGGTGGTTGATCGAAGCGGTTCTTCTTACATTATATGGCCACCGTTACCGGTTGAAGGAATTGGAACGAGCTGGCTGGGGCATTTTATTACTGTGTCTGGGCGCATTCTTTTTCGTCGATTTCCCTATATATCTGTTGTCAGGATTTGAGACGGATTATTTTGGACTCAAATATACGCTCATTACACTGGGAATGTTGGTCGTTACCGTCTTCTATGCGATTGAATTTAGCCGTCCGAATGCTTTCAAAAACAATCGGTTGTACGAAATGCATATCATGCAAGGATTTAAATATGTAGCTTTGGTGAACGTGTATTTCTACCTTTTGTATGAAGCCGGGCATTGGTATAACATCGTTGTATCCGACGAGTTTGCCCATTACACCTTGTACAAAGTATTGTTGTACACCTGCGTATCGCTGGTGTTGGCTTATTTCCTGCCTAAAGTGAAGCTGCTGTACGATCGGGTGATTAAATACTACAGCTTGGCGTTGTACGTCATAGGCTATGCGCTGGCACTGGTGGCCACCGTAGCGATTCCAACTTTGCATGAAAATTATGCGCAAAATACGGCTGCTGATTATGTGGCGCTGGTGGTACTCGCAGCCTTTAATGTGCTGGTATTCTTCAGCAGCAGGGATTTCCTGAACGCACTGATGACCCGACATTATAGAAGTAATGAGTTGTATCCGGTCATTATGGGTGTATATTTGCTGGGCATCATAACCGCCTTCCTCGGAGTTCAGTTCCGCCTGGGGGATGCTGGTCTTGTGTTCAGTCTGGTATATTTGCTACTGGCCATTTTGTATATTGTATACGGCTTCCTCAAGCGAGTGGTCTACATTCGCAGATTTGGATTGGGCTTGACCTTGCTGTCGACAGGTAAGCTGCTGTTGTATGATCTGCATCTATTAACGACAGGAAGCACGATTGTAGCCTACTTCTCTTTTGGTGTTGTACTGTTGGCGATTTCGTATATTTACCAAAAAGTATCCAATCGCATGGGAGAGACCATTATAAAGAAGGAAGTTGAAGAAAAAATGTAGTTTTCTGTTGTATTGTGTAGATACCGAACATTATGAAAATAAATCCGGTAATAGTGAAAAATTATGCATGACCTTACATCCTACTTACGCTATAATGAGTAAAAATTATTTATGTGCGCATGCTCATGTTTATGCGTAAGTAGAGAGAATGAGGGGGATATAATGAATTTGAGCAAGGGGCAGAATAGCCTGTCTGATAAAAATGAACGCTTCTCGTCAGCTGGATTTATATTGGCGGCGATCGGAAGTGCGGCAGGACTAGGTAATATTTGGAAATTTCCGTATATTACAGGACAATATGGCGGAGCTGCATTTTTCTTATTGTTTATTGTCTGCCTGTTGCTTGTTGGTTTGCCTGTACTTTTAGCAGAGCTTGCGCTTGGTCGTGCAGGTCGAGGAAGTGCTGCTTCTGCAATGGTAAAAGTAGGCGGTCATCCGATTTGGGGCAAGATGAGCATCATGTTTGTTATCGTACCGTTTGTTATCTTGTCGTTCTATGCCATTGTAGGAGGCTGGACACTGCATTATGCCGTAGAGGCATTTAGCGGAAATCTGTTTTCAAATAATGATTTTGCTGGACAGTTCGCTTCTTTTTCCTCCGGCTATGCGCCGTTGGTTTGGCTGTTAGTTGTTTTTGCATTTACAGCAGTCGTGGTTACTCTTGGGGTATCGAACGGGATTGAAAAGTTCAATAAAATTTTGATTCCTGCCAAGGTCATTCTGCTGCTCGTGTTGATGATTAACGCTCTTATGCTGCCAGGCTCTGGTGCGGGCGTATCCTTCTTTCTGAATCCTGACTTCTCTAAGCTAAGTATAGAGTCTGCATTGGTTGCTTTGGGACATGCCTTCTTCTCACTCTCACTTGGGATGGGGATTATGATCACGTACGGTGCATATGTGGATCGCCGTCAATCCCTGGGTGGAGCCATGCTGGCCGTTGGTGGTGGAGATTTAATCTATGCGTTTATCGCAGGTATGATTATTTTCCCTACAACCTTCTCCTTCGGAATTAATCCAGCTCAAGGACCATCGTTGGTTTTCATTGCTTTACCGGCTGCTTTCTCGGCAATGCCTTTTGGTGCATTCTTCGGCGGTTTGTTCTTCGTACTGCTGGCGGTTGCTGCGTTAGGTTCTATGGTATCCTTGCTGGAAGTTCCAGTAGCCTATGTCATGGAGCGTATGCGTTGGAGCCGGGTTCGCTCGGTTATCGTCGTATCGGTCCTGTGCTTGATGCTGGGTGTCCCTTCTGCATTGTCCATGGGGCTGGTGCCAGAGTTAAAAGTGGGGGATAAATCATTCTTTGATTTCGTAGATTTCACCGCGTCCAACATCTTCTTACCGTTAGGCGGTTTGTTGATTGTTATATTCACAGGTTACTACTGGAAGACTGCGGCTGAGCATGCGAACATCAAACCCTTCTGGTTCAATGTTTGGTTATTCGGTCTTCGGTATGTTGCACCGATCCTGATGTTGTTGGTCTTCCTTCATACCTCAGGTATCATCAAATTTTAAGAGAATAGAATCCGAATAAAGAGGCATTTTCTTCCTAAGGGAAGAGATGCCTTTTTTTGTATATCTATCAGTGGTTACCTAACTGTGGAAAGGAATGATATAATAAAAACATTGTCATTAATTTTAACTTCAATGAAATCATTACGATTATGAAGTTTTATATAATGAATGAAAAGGCTACAAGGCATCGCACAGACGATGTGCAGGAGAGGGAAAGGGCAGAAGAGCATTGAAACAGACAGGGAGCTTGAATTTGCAAGAAGGACGGCGGCTGAAATGAAGTCTAATCGGTTGTCGTCACAACGTCGTTATATGCCAGGTTTGGATGGTTTAAGAGCGCTGGCGGTCATCGCAGTCATTGTGTATCATCTGAATCCGGATTGGTTGCCGGGTGGTTTGTTGGGTGTAGGCGTGTTTTTTACGTTGTCGGGGTATCTGATTACAGATATTTTGGTTAGTCAGTGGGATACATATCATAGTTTTAAAATGAAAGATTTCTGGCTGCGTCGTGCCAGAAGGTTGCTGCCTGCCATGTTGACGGTTGTGGCTGTCATCGTCCTGTGCTCGTTGCTCTTCGATCCGTCACGGCTAACGGCCTTGCGCGGAGATGTTCCTGCAGCATTGGTGTATATGAGTAATTGGTGGTTTATTTTCCATCAGGTTTCGTATTTTGAAAGTTTCGGCCCCCCTTCTCCGCTTGGGCATCTGTGGTCACTGGCGGTGGAGGAGCAGTTTTATATCCTGTGGCCTTTACTGCTGGCGCTCGGGCTAAAATTCATGCCCAAGCGTATTGTGCTCGCAGGCTGGGTGACTTGTCTGGCGTTAATATCTGCGCTCCTGATGGCCGTGATTTACGTACCGGGAAGCGACCCGAGCCGGGTGTATTACGGCACGGATACGCGTGGATTTGCTTTACTAATTGGTGCAGCGTTGGCCTTGGTGTGGCCAAGCGGCAAGCTGAAAGAGCAAGCTTCTGCTAAGGCGCGTATGCTTCTGGACAGCATCGGTGCGATAAGCTTGCTGCTGCTTTGTCACTGGGCGTGGGCCTCGAATGAATACGACCCATCTCTGTACCGGGGCGGCCTGCTGGGCATAGCCTTGGTCACTGCTATTGTGGTCGCAGCGGTGGCTCATCCGGTAAGCCACCTTGGTCGTCTCCTTGGAATCAAGCCGCTACGCTGGATTGGAGCCCGTTCCTACGGTCTGTATCTGTGGCATTTTCCGGTTATTACGCTAACGACGCCTCAAGTAGATACCGATGGCGTACATGTGACGCGTACCATTTTACAATTGCTAGCTACCGTATTGTTGGCGTCTCTCTCGTTTAAATATATCGAGGAGCCGATTCGCCATGGGGGATTCCGCCACTGGATTACAGAAATCCGTTCAGCGGTTCGTAGACAGGCGCGGTGGAGATGGATGCCTACAACTACAGCGGCTGTGCTTTTTGCAGGTATTCTCATGGGTACCGTCCACCTGTACGTGGCTTCTCCTGATGCAACGATTCAGGCGGCATCAAGTGATGAGAAGCCAGTCGCAAAGGCAAAGGCGATGCCGCCACTTCACGGAACGGTATCCGTGGCTTCCAAGGAGCCCCAAGCCACCAAGCTGCAAGGATCCGAGGGCAGCAAGGCGCAGACCCCAGCCCCGTCTCAAGCCCAGACGCCTAAAAACACGGCGGTCCAGGCTGGTACTACGGATGATGTTACGAAACCGTCGGAACCTTCGGACAAACCCAAAGAAGATACGCCTATGACAGGTGATGGGTCGAGTGTGACCGCCATTGGAGACTCTGTCATGTTGGATGTACAGTCGTACCTTCAGGAATCCTTCCCGGGAGCTGTTGTAGATGGGCGGATCGGTCGTCAGATGGCCGAAGCGCCTGCCGTACTGGAGCAGCTAAGACAGAACGGACAGCTAGGTAAGACAGTTATCATTGAGCTGGGCACGAACGGCGCTTTCACCAAGGATCAGTTGGCGAATTTGCTCGCCAGTCTGAAGGATACGAAGCGTATTATACTCGTGAATACCCGTGTGCCTCGGCCATGGGAGAGTATTGTGAACAAGCATCTTGCCGAAGCTGCATCCCAAGACCCACGAATTACAATGATTGACTGGTATGCAGCAAGCTCTGGTAAAAATTCATATTTCGAGCATGACGGAGTACATTTAAAACCTAAAGGTGCTAAAGCTTATGCGTCCTTGTTAGCTCAGGTCCTAACGAAACAATCGTAATAAACTGCAATGATACTCGTAATTATGCAAATGCAAGACAAGAAAGCCACCGGGAGTAGGTTGTCCTCTGGTTGAAGTGCATCCCTAAATTTTCACCGGCTTAAACCTAAGGGTTTTTCCAATGTCCATTCTAAGGTGTGTACATCCACCCTGATCCGGTGGTTTTTCTTATTTTAGTGTGGAGGTACATAAGCTAATGGAAAAGGGCTATTCACATAGTAGAACAAGTGAGCACCGCTTGAAGAGGAACAGAAGAAGGCTGATACTGATTGCTATTATATTATTTGTGGCAGGCTGCATTACTTTCATTGCGATAAAGGTTTCGGATAGTAAGCCACACGCGCCGACCCAGGAGCTTGCTAAAAAAACGGATTCCGGATCATCAAACGTTAAATCCAGCGCAGGGGCAAAGGGTAAAGCGGCCTCTCCAAAAAACGATCCCGATGTAGAAGACGGTGCCTTTGTTGAAAAATATTTAAATCAGCAAATGCTAGGACAAATGCCCGATGGAGCTGATGGTAAAAAAGTGGCCTACTTATCCTTTGATGACGGACCATCCGTGACGGTCACACCTCAGATATTGGATATTCTGAAAAAGCAGAAGGTCAAGGCAACTTTTTTTATTGTAGGTAAAGAAGCCAATGAAAATGAGCATACCAGGAACCTTATCAAAAGAATTGTCAAAGAGGGTCACGCGATAGGAAACCATACGTACTCACATAATTATAAATATTTATATCCGAACAGACGAGTAAATACGGATCATGTTATGCAGGAGATCGAGAAGAACAATCAGGTTCTAAAAAGTATTCTGGGGCCAGAATTCTCCACCAGAATGATCCGCTTCCCTGGGGGGCACATGACATGGAACAGAAGAGATCCACAGGGAATGGCTGCTCTGGATAAGGTTTTAATTCAAAAGGATTACCATCAGGTGGACTGGAATGTATTAACGAAGGATGCAGAGGGAAGATCCAAGAAAGCACCGGCACTAATCAACCAGTTTATAAGGTCAGTCAAAGGTCGAGAAAAAGCAATTATACTCATGCATGACACCTATGGTAAAGAAGAAACAGCCAAAGCATTGCCGCAAATCATAGAATATCTGAAGAAACAGGGATATGAATTTAAAGTTATGAAGTAAGTAAGATAGGCATAAATGAGAAAAGGACGGGGCTGATGGCCACCGTCCTTTTTGCTATTAAGGTATATCGTTCGCGTATTTTAGATGCGTTCTGCTTCACCCATCGCCTGAATGAAAGCTCCGATACCTTTGGGATCGTTGGTTATAATCGGCTCGCTGATATAGTAAGCGAAGGTACCGTCCCGACGATCTTTACCACCCAAACCGCTTACTTGCACCGTTTTGTTCAGATTCACGAGTCCTTCTTCAGTGATCGTGATAAATTCATCGATAATACCCTTACGGATGATTTCTGCCTCTTGACGATATTGCTCTGGCAGATAGCCTTTGCGAACGCCCTTGGCAATAGCATAGAGAATCATGCAGGAAGCTGAAGCCTCCAGATAGTTGCCTTTCACATGGCCCAGGTTGAGCACTTGATAAAAGACTCCACTTTCTTTATCACGCACTTTCAGCAGGGCTTCCAGTGTTTCCGTCAGCATATCGATCAGGACAGGACGGTCTGCATGATCCTCTGGAATATAGTCCAGCACGTCAACGAGTGCCATAACGAACCAACCCATCGAGCGTCCCCAGAAATTTTTGGAACAGCCTGTTTCCGGGTTGCACCAATGCTGCTCACCCTTCTCATCCCAAGCATGGTAGAGCAGACCCGTTTCAGGATCACGCGTATGCTTGTAGCAAAGCTTGAATTGTAGGGTCACATCGTCAAACTCTGACGGATCTCCGAATTCGCGGATAAATTCAGCGTAGAACGGGGCACCCATGTACAAGCCGTCGAGCCAAATTTGATACGGATAAATTTGCTTATGCCAGAATGCGCCCTCGCTTGTGCGTGGGTGTTTTTCCAACTGACTGCGTAATTGGTAGGCTGCCTTTTTGTATCGTTCATCTTCTGTGGCACGATACAGAGAGAAGAGCAGCTTGCCGTTATTCACGTGGTCAATATTGTACTCATCTACTTTATAGCGCTGAATTACGCCATTATCGTCAACAAAATGATCCATATGTTTTTTTATAAATTCCATGTACTTGGGATCGCCTGTCAGTTCGCCAACCCATTCCAGACCTCTGTAAATCACGCCATGGTCATATTCCCATTTTTCGTAAAATTCCGGGCTCCGTTGTAGAACGGAATCGCTCATACGTACAGCCCAAGAATCTGTTTTTGTAGGACTGGTGGTTGGTTGTGATGTTGGATTTGCCATGATACAGTCACCTCTTTAGTAAATGTTTAATCTGTAATTGTTATTGTTGTTACATAGATGGAGTGTGTGTCTTAGGGTCAACGGGTTTGTTCTTGAAGCCCACGTTATTGTTACCCCAGCACCGATCGTAATGGAAACCTGTCAGTTCCTCGAATACCTTCCGGGCTTCCGGTTTAGCTGATTTCATGGAGCCACCGTTTTTGAGGCGGTCAATTTCGGCGATTAGCTTCTTGTGGCTGTCAATATCCAGCTTCATCACGACAGAAGCAATCATACCGATGATCGCAAGAACGATGGTACCAACTACGAGTACATAAAAGATGGCGTGCTGAGCAGCGACGGGCTGACTATCAGCCCCGGATACAAAGCCAAAATGCTGTAACACCCAGCCGAGAATGAAGACGACAACGGCCCGCACCATTTTTCCGGCAAAAGTCATCATACCTGCATAAATTCCTTCCCGGCGACGGCCAGTCAACGCTTCATCCACATCGGCAAGGAACGTATATTGATTCCAAGGGATATAGTAGACGCCCCCTGTACCAAGTCCCATGAACAGTGTGATGACATATAGCCATACCATCGTATTAGAGGCTCCCGTCATATAGAGCAGGCCATAACCTGCTACGCTAAAGCAAACGACAACGAGGGCGGCAATGAAAGGCATACGGAATCCTTTACGCACACAGAATTGGATGAAGAAATAGGTAGAAATCAATTGAATGACAGAGTTAAAGCTATTCAGATTGGATACCATCTCCGAGCTTTGAAACAAGGAGAAGACAATAAAGTACGTAAAAGCAGAAGTAAACAGCCACTCAGCTGAAAAGCCGCCCAGGTACATCCCGAGATGATGACGGAACGTCTTGACCCGGAAGGTAGAGGAAATGTCGATAAACAACTTTTTCATCGAATCTATAAAGGAAAGCGGAGCTTCACCTTCCAGTTCCTTTTGCAGTTCCTCACTTGGACGTTCCCAGGAGTTTTTGTACAAGAATGCCATCGCAATCAGCAAAATAGCTGCAAAAACGAGACCGGTATAAAAGAAAGGCAATGGAGAGTCTTTGCCATACTCAGCAATAAAGCGACCAGGGATAAAAGCGGCGGCAAAATTGGCAATTTTGCCAAACATGGCCTTCCATCCAGTTAATCTGGAGCGTGCGCCGAAGTCGCGGGTCATCTCTGACGCCAGTGCTTCATACGGCACCATGACAGAGGTATACACCAGTTCAAACAGCACATAAGTACTCAGGTAATACCAGAAACCCAACCCATCTACCCAAAGCATCGGATACACGAGCATCAGCGGGATACCCATCATGATGAAAAAGCGTCGTCTGCCGAATTTACGGCCCAAGCGGGTCCGGTGAAAGTTATCGCTGATAAAGCCCATGACCGGATTGCTGACTGCATCTATGATGCTAGCAACAGAGAAAATGGCCGCGGCCTGAACGGGAGACAGTCCGCAAAAGGTTGTATAAAAGTACATTAACCATGCACCGCTAATCGCAAGTGCGCCACTTCCCAGCATGTTACCGCTTCCATAGGCGAGTGTATGTTTCAGTGTGATTCTTCGTTCCATGATCTGTTCACCTCATATTTTGTCTGGTTATGAGGACAATCACCGGTCGCTATATTATGCAGAATTGTCTAAGTTGGTAGATGGGCCAGGGCGTCCTGATTAAGCGGGGCTTTTAACGTGCCCCTATATTTTTTCCGCTCGGAGTACCCGAGCCGATCAGATCGCTCCCTTTGGCCAGCTTAAGGAAATCACCTAGCTGGATGGAACCGTCTGCACCTCGAGTGATAGAAGGCGTGAGACTAACAAAGTCGTCTGCACTGACTACCAGACCTTTGGCATTCGTCGATTTTTTGTTTTTCCACCAAACGCTAGAGTTGTCTTGATCTGTACCGCTTGTTTTGTCACTGGCGCTTCCCTCAAAGGAAAGATTGTTAATGAACACGTGATCACCCTTGTCAAAAGCAAAATTACTTTGTCCATTGTCCCACGAGGTATTATTGGTCAACGTAATGCTGCCGGGGTTGCTATTGTAGGTGAAGCCGTGTTTTTTGTTCTGGAAAGCAATACTGTTTTTCACAATATGGTTGACTTTGATTTTGTCTCCACCCAGCTTAAAGCCATTGCCGTCGCTGTTCGCGGTAGACGTTCCATCTGCGGTCTGCCCGTTGTGGTGGGCCACACTGTTCAGGATGGTTACCTCACCGATAGGGCCTGTTTCTGTTTTGCTATACAAATCCCAACCATCGTCTACGTTGTACGCAGCCAAGCAGTTATCAAACACATTGCCTGATCCTACAGTCAATTTGGCCGCGAAGCCATCGGCATCCTCACCATTATCGGGATCAGCGTTATCATGAGAGTAAGAATTCAAAATCAAATTATTCGAAGGCCACTCACTAGTGGAAGCGTTAGGAGAGTAACGCCCGAGCTGAAGTCCAGTATCCCGGTTGTGGTGGGTTTCCACGTTTTCGATTCGGTTATTGCTACCGCCGATATAGATACCATTATCTCCGGCACCCTTTACTTCAAGGCCCTTTACCAGCCAAAAGTCTCCGTTAAGCTGAAGTCCACGATTGGCTGAACCAAAGGCTTGAGCAGAGAAATCAAGTACCGGCTTTTCACTACCGTAAGCGACCAACCCTTTGAGTGAGCCGTTATTGCCGCTATTTTCACGCTGAATTGTAATCGTTGAGGAGTAGGTGTAGTTGCCACCGCGCAGGTAAATGGTTTTACCAGGAGCAATTTGTGTAAGAGCTGCTTCGAGTGTGGTAGGACTAGATATGGTGCCCGGATTGGACACGTTACCATTTGGCGCCACATACAAATCTCCTGCCGCTAACGTTGTGGAGACGGTGGTTGAGTCAGTTGTACTAACTGCCTCTTCTGTGAGTGCGGAAGAAGGGGTGTCGTTGGGTAACGTATCTGCGTAAGCGGTTCCAATAATACAAGAAGAGGCGAAAACAAAAGAAACACTGAGTCTTAGAGCGTTAAATCCGTTTTTTGGACGATCATTCCGTTTAAACATGTAAATTCCTCCTCATTTGAGTTCTTATTTTAAAAGAAGATAGCATATATAAAAGTGGCTCATGCTGTCTTACCAGTAAAAACAGGACACCTCCTGGGGTGACAGATTGATCTAACCTATGTCTAATACGCTCTATGAAGTATATGCACAGTGTAATATATGTTAACGTTTGCATCAACAGTTTTTTACTGTTTTTTTAATGTTGTGAAAAAAAGTTCACACTTTTGTTTCAACTAAAAATGCACTTTTGTCAGACTGGGAAAATTTGATTATACTTAAACATTATACATATAATAGGAATGAAGACTGTGGGAAAGGGTGGTTTTAGCGCATGGAGAGTGGAAATCATTTGACAGATTCAACTGTCGAACAATTGCAGGAAAAGCAGCCAAGAGTGAAAAAGGAGATGATCGATTGGCTTAAGGCCATTATTGTAGCCATTGTGCTCGTGTTCATTATACGTTGGCTATTATTTGCGCCATTTATTGTTGAGGGAGCGTCCATGGAACCGAATTTCAAGACAGATGAACGAGTGGTCGTGAACAAGATGATTTATGATTTTCGTGACCCCAAGCCGAGTGAGGTTGTTGTATTCCATGTGAGAAAGGAACAAAGAGACTTTATTAAGCGTGTTATTGGGGTGGCTGGGGATACGATTCGGTATCAAGGCGACAATCTTTATGTGAATGGTAAGAAAGTAGAAGAGTCATACATTCAGGGAGCTATTCAGGATGCGCACGCCAAGGGAGAACTATATAACAATGTGGACTTTCCAAATGGAACCATAACCGATTCCAAGGTACCTGAGGGGTATATTTTTGTGATGGGCGACCACCGCAATAATAGTAGGGATAGTCGTGCTATTGGCTTTGTTTCTATTAAAGATATTGTTGGCCGTGCGGATGTGATTTTTTGGCCGGTGGATAGCGCGCAATGGGTTAAGCATAAATAAGGCCAGAGTACAGGCATGGACATCACGAAGACAAGAGGACTTGCGTAAAGTTTACGCAAGTCCTCTTTGGGTCATCTGTAAGGGTGTAGTTGAATCAGCCTTTGACGGCTCCGGCAACAACGCCTTTGACAATGTATTTTTGCAGAAAAATAAATACGATAATCGAAGGCAGCACAGCCATTACCATCGCGGTCATGGCGTATTGCCAGTCGGATGTGTACTGTCCGACGAAGGTATAGGCGGCCAGCGTCAGTGTCTTAGTGCTGGGCGAGCCGTTAACCATGAGTAACGGAAGCAGAAAATCGTTCCAAATCCACATCACGTCGATAATGACAATGGTGGCGGTGACTGATTTCAGCAAGGGGAAAATTACGGAAAAGAAAAGCCGGAAGCCCGAGGCCCCATCGATTTTGGCGCTTTCGTCAATCTCGACCGGAATGCCCTTCACAAAGCCGTGATAGATAAACACGGCCAGCGGAGCGCCGAAGCCCCAATACAGCAAGCCAAGTCCCCAAGTGCTGTCTGCCAGATTTAAGTCTTTCGCTAGTCGCAAGACAGTGAGCATGATGGACTGAAACGGGATCAGCATCGGCATAATGCACAGCATGTAAATCACGGAGCTCCATTTGCTCTTGGTTCTTGCCAGCTTGTAGGCCGCGATGGAAGATATCAGTACGATACCTGCCAGTCCGACGACGGTAATAATGGTGTTATTCAGAAATAGGCGTGGATAGTCAATGAATTTCCATACATATACGTAATTATCCAGCGAAAGCTGCTTAGGCAGGGCAATGACGTCGGTCATGACCTCAGCGAAGCTTTTGAACGAATTGTTAATGGCGAGAAACAGCGGGTACAAAAATAACAGTGATAATACAATCATGCCCGCTTCTAGCAAAATACGTCCTGTACGGCTGCGTTGCATCAGGCTTCAACCTCCCTGCGTTTGAAAATAGACAATTGAATAATCGTAATGATCAGGACTGCAACGAATAAAATCAATGCTTTGGCTGTTCCGTAGCCATACAGATTGTTCTGGAACGTGTCCCGGTAAATATCATACGCAATGCTGTATGTCGTACCTCCCGGCCCACCGCCGGTCAGAGATAAAATGACGTCAAACACTTTGATTGAGTTGGTCAGTGCCATGAAGACTGAGATCGTAATGGAAGGTGCAAGCATCGGTAGAATAATACTGAAAAATCTCCGAATCGGCCCCGCGCCATCGACAATGGCAGCTTCTTTTAGATCCTCTGGCACAGATTGCAAGCCTGCAATATAAATGACCATGTAAAAGCCAATGGATTGCCAGATCGATACCGCCAAAATGGAAACAAACGCGAGCCCTTCCTCACCCAGCCAACTGAGCTGGAAGATGCCCCAGCCTGTACTGTGACCCAATGACTCAAAGCCTTGCATGAAGATAAATTTCCATATGAATCCAACAATTACAAGACTGAGGATATAAGGGATAAAGAAGGCCGCTCGCAACCAAGCTGAGCTTTTCAACTTCATATCGAGAACGAGCGCCAGCAAAATGGCCAGCACATTCACCAATACAATGTACAGGATGGCATACTTGACGGTAAACCAGGCTGCATGTGCAAAATTGGCGTCTCCAAGCAAGATTTGCTTGAAGTTATCCAGACCTACAAATTTCGGATGTTTGGATATGCCGTTCCACTTGGTCAGGGAATAGCGTATCGTCATCAAAAACGGAATATAAAATGCAATCGTAATGCACAAGATTACGGGCAGTGTGAATAAACCGAATTCCAGTTTACTGCCCTTGTCGCCCCGGGTTCCCCTTTTTTTCAGCATAACGCACCTCTTTTTCTCAACATTTTCCGCTCTTACGTTCCAAGCTGTTTAAGATATAATGAAAGTATAGGATAGCTCTAGGGCCGGACCAATGGATTTAAGAAAACAGTTGAGGGTAAAAATGTGTACGCTTTCAAAAGGGGCGATTATCATGATGTCAGAGCGTGTAAGAACGTTTCTTCGCTCTATGTGGAGGAGAATCACGCAAAAATTAGTGAACAAGCTCATTCTACTTTTTACCTCGGTGATTATTCTGGTGGTGGGCTCACTCACAATTATTTCCTATCAGATGATTGAAAAGGAGTCGGTTAACCATAGCATCGCCAGCACGACCAATAATCTGCTGCTGGTCAATCAGAATTTGGAGGATTACTTGGAGGGAATGCAGCAGTTGGCTCTTCCGCAGCTACGTTACAACGATATTATGAACGCGATTGCCAATGAGAACTGGGACTATGCTTCGAGAATGGTCATTGAGAATTACTTGCGCAGCATGTTTTATTCGCGTACCGATCTGGAAGCGATCTATCTGTACGTGGCGGACCGACATCAATACTATGTGGTGACCAGGGAGACGTATAACATTACGGTGCGCAAAGGAGTAAATACAGATATTCCCAAGCTTCCTTGGTATAAAGAGGCGATGGCCAGTACCACGAATGAATCATTTCAATCCTTTGTGGGGTCCCGCTCTGATATGGGCTATGTAGCGCCACAAGCCAGCTTTATGGCATACCATCGAGTGCTGAGGTCGATTGCATCCCGTCACCCGCAGGCGGTGCTGTCCTTTTATTACAATACGAGCACCGTGGATGAAATCATGCAGAACATTCCACTGGGCAAAGGGGACCAATTGATGCTAATGAGCCCTAAAGGGGTTCCCTTTTATGTGAACAGCTTTCCGCTATATGAGCGGATGCGTGATTCCGGAGTGTTGGCACAGATTGGCAAGGGAGGAAGCGGGCGAGTAACGTGGTCTGATCGCAGTGGCAATCAGGAGTATTTGGTCGTCTATGATGCTGGCGAAAAGGATGGGTGGCAGCTCATTAAGCCCATCCCATACCGCCAGATTTATGAAGCAGCTACGACAACACGAAACTGGAGCTATGCCATTGGGGCTTTATTTTTAGGTGTGTCTATTATATTAGTAACACTGACCTCGAACGCCATTACCCGACCTTTACATAAGCTGTCCACCCAGATGAAGCGGTTTAGCACCGGAGATTTTGGAGCAACAGCTCCTGTGAAGGGACATGACGAGATTGCATATTTGTCACTGCATTTTAACGAAATGGTTCAAAGAACCGAAGAACTTATTAATGAGCGCTATCGCATGAAGCTGGTCGAAAAGAACGCCATACTCAAGGCGTTGGAGGCTGAAATTAATCCTCATTTTCTGTACAATGCCCTGCAAGCCATATCCACACAGGCATTAAAGCGGGAGATGTTCGATATGGCGGATATGGTGGATGCGTTGGCCCAAACGTTACGGTATTCCATCAACGGCAAGGATATCGTAGCTGCCCGCGAGGAGCTCAAGCATATTGAACGATATATAGGTCTGCAAAAAGCAAGATTCGGGGCGAGACTGCGGGTCGAAGTGGTATGGGAGGAAATGCTGATGGAGCTGCCGATTCCAAGGTTATCTGTGCAGACGTTGGTGGAAAACGCTATCAAGCATGCGTTGGAAAAAGTATCAAGCGATATTCTGATCGTCATTTCAGCCGATTCGAGTTCTACAGATGCAAATGCCACAATTGCAGTCAGGGACAACGGGCCTGGATTTTCAGAGGACAAGCTGAGACTGGTGCTGGATTCATTCCATGAAAAATGGGAAGAACGGGAGAGTGAGCATATTGGTTTGAAAAATCTGAACACACGGTTGAAGCTTTTGTATGGAGATCAGGCAGGATTATTCATCCTTACGGATGAAACGGGAACGGAAATGAGAATGCAAATTCCCCGGGGAGGAAGTAGTCATGTATAACGTATTGATTATTGACGATGAAGAGCCGTTGCGCGAAGCCATTCGTATTATCGGGGACTGGGACCGTCTGGGGATCGAACATATTTATGAAGCGACGAATGGAAGATTGGGACTGGAGCTGCTGTGTCAGCACCCTATAGATGTGGTGATGGTCGATATGAAAATGCCTGAGCTGAACGGTATCGAATTTCTCCGTGCCATCGAGAAGGCATATCCCCATCTGTTGACGATTGTCATTAGCGGCTACAACGACTTTGAATTTACACGGCAGGCGATTCAATCCCGGGTGGTGGATTATCTGCTCAAGCCTATCAATCGTCAGGATCTGAACCAGGCACTGCGCAAAGCAGTGGACATTCTGGAAAGCCGAGAGCAAAGCAAAAACAAGTCCATTAGCCAGAACATTACGCTGAATATGTCACTGCCGAAGCTGAAAGAGAAGCTATATTTGTCCATTTTGGACGGTAGCTTTAAAAGGCAGGCCAATACGGCGTTGCTCCCATTGATCGGAGCGGATCAGCCGGGGAATCGCTTTGGGGTGATCGTGCTGCGGCTGCTGAACAGGGATGAGATTCGCAGGACACGTTTTCATGGCGATGTCGATCTGATGGATTTTGCTGTAACGAATGTATTAGCGCAGACATCAGATGAACGGTTGAGTTGTTTTAGCTTCCCCCATCCGCGACGGGAGCGCGAGGTCATTTCGATCTGTACCCTGGCCCCAGGGCATGAAGAACATATGTCCCTCCTACTGGCACAAGTGGCACAGAAGGCGGTTGTGAACCTGCATGGGCTGTTCTGTATGGTAGTAGCGGCCGGAGTGGGCAAGCTCTGTACAGACGTAGTGGAGCTGGCTTCTGCCTATAGGGATGCCAAAACGCTTATTCACAGCACGGATGTATTGAAGCTGGAAGGGGAATCTATTCTCCATACGGTGCCCCGGCAAATGGCTACGTCAGAGGAAATGTCATGGACGGAGCAACTGTTGGCGATCCAAAAGGATGCTCAGACAGGTCAGGCAAACCGGGCAAAGGTGCTGCTGGGTGATCTGCTGAAACAATTGGCAACAGGTCCTGTTTTCCGTTTACAGGATGCAGATCGATTGATGCGGGAGTTCCATTTTCTACTGAAAGAGGCAGCGATTGAGTTGGGTGCGTCTACGTCAGCGTTGAATCAAGATGGAGCTTTGGAAGAACCGGAGCACGTGGGGGAAAGCGATTTGTCTGCTGATTTTACGAGCTTTGTTCACTACGGTCAGAGATTGAATCGGATGCTGGAGCTTTACATTGCTGGGGTCCAACATGCTCAAGCGGGGAACCAGCCCTTTGATATAACAGACATCAAAAGGCACATCGACCGTTATTATTTTGAGGATATTAAAATTTCGTTCTTTGCTGAAACCTATTTTTTGAGTCGGGAATACTTGATGAAGCTGTTTAAGCAGCAGTTTGGTTACGGTATTCACGAATATGTACAGAAGGTTAGGATGGACAAGGCGAAAGAGCTACTGGGCGATTCTAGCCTGAAAATACAAGAAATCTCGGATATGCTCGGCTACAAAGATAAAAATTATTTCAGTAAGGCTTTTCGTAATTATTATCAGGTATCACCGTCTGAGTATCGTGTGAGCTTGCAATAAACCACTTTTTTACCCTTAATGCTTCACTAATCTGCCTTTTTAAATTGGAGTATATTTTTTAGAATGATCGCATGGACGTTGATCACAAACAAATGGGGGAGTATCCATGTTAAAGAAGATGATGGCGTTATCCGGCAGTTTGCTTTTGACGGTCGGTTTGTTGAGCGGATGTGGAAGCAGCGGCGGCACGGATGCGTCGAAAGAAAGTGCTGGCGGCAAAGAAGATTTGAAAACGGTTACAATAAACATGTTCACAGCCTCACCAGAGTATACCGATGCTTTTAACGCGTATATCGAGGAGTATAAGAAGGTCAAACCTAACGTGAAGATCAATTTGGAGATCATGCAGGCAGACTACAACACGATTCTGAAGTCGAAAATAGCTTCAGGTAGTACACCGGATGTATTCCAAACGACGGCAGGAGGCGACATCGACACGTATGCGGATTATAGCGCCGATCTGACCAATGAGCCGCTAGCAGCAGCCATGACGGATGCTGTTCGAGCGAATATGAGTTCCAGTGACGGCAAAGTGCTCGGACTCCCGGTGAAGGGGAACCTGTTTTCGTTGATTTACAACAAAGATTTGCTTACCAAAGCTGGGATAACCTCCCCGCCAAAGACGATTGCAGAGATGCAGGATGCGGTCACCAAGCTGGAGGCGAAGGGCATTACTCCATTTGCGAACGCATATAAAGAGTGGTGGGTATGGAAGCACATCTTCATGCACTATGTAGATGCTGCTGCACAGGATGCAGGCGTGGAGTCGAAGCAGCTCGTTAGTGATTTTATCGCAGGTAAAGCAAAAATCAAGGACTACCCAGTGCTGTACAACAACTTCTTTAGCTTCATTGATTTGACGGTGAAACATGGCACAGATAAGCCGCTGGAACGGGACAGCAATGCGGGAGTAAGTGATTTTGCATCTGGAAAAGCTGCATTTATGACGGGTAAAGGTGCGTGGGATGAGGAAGCGATCAAGAAAATTAACCCTGATCTCAAGATTGGCATCATGGGGTATCCGGTGAGTGACAAAGCTGATCAATCGGTCATCATTACCGGTGCGGATCAGGCACTGCGTATCAATAAGGATTCCGAAGTATCGAAGGAAACGATTGAATTTTTCAACTGGCTGTACACTTCGGAATACGGTAAGAACTGGTTCTCCCAGGTAGCGAAGGTGATTCCTCCAATTAAGGATGCACCGCTTCCTGATCTGGAAATGCCTAAGGAAATGGAAAGCATTTTGAAAACGTCGAAGTCCGGTGATCTGTCTGTTAACTACTCCTTGGATACATTCCATCAAAAATTTGGCGAGCTGATGCAGGCTTATATCAGTGGTAACATGAACAAGGATCAGGCAGTTGCAGAGATTGAAAAGGCATGGGTCCAATTAGGCTCAGCGCAATAAAACTGGTTTCGCAGGGGCGCCCGTAAGGGCGTCTTTTGTGTTATGGCTAAGAGTTGGGAAAAATGCAGACAAAAAAATATTTAATAATATTTAAATATTTACTTGCAAAAAGTTATTAGGTTGTGGATAATAGATTGTGTGCAATACATCTACAACCTTACGATATACATAATGACTGCACGGTGCAAATACGAGGGATACCCCGGTTGGGGAATCTCTTTATTTCGTTTGGACTGTGCCGATTGTGCTTATAATAGACCGTGTAATTTGAAACGCATTTTTAGTTATGTGGTAGAGATGAAAAAGGAGATGAGCGTTTTGAAGACTTCGTTGTTTACACCGTATACAATCAAAGATTTGGAGTTAAAGAATCGTGTGGTCATGGCACCGATGTGCCAATACTCGGTCACAGCCAAGGATGGGATTCCGAATGATTGGCATCATGTTCACTACCTAAGCCGAGCAATTGGAGGCACGGGGCTGATTATTATAGAAATGACAGACGTGGAACCGGATGGACGGATTACCGATTATGATCTGGGTCTTTGGTCAGATGAACATATTCCGGCTTATAAGAAGCTGGTTGACGGTATTCATGCGCACGGGTCCAAGGTAGGCATTCAGATTGCTCACGCGGGCCGTAAAGCTGAGGATGCAGCAGAGCCGGTCGCTCCCTCGGCCATCGCATACCCGGATGCGAGTTATAAACAGCCGCGCGCACTGACCACAGAGGAAGTCCGTGGCATGGTACAAAAATTCGCAGACGCCGCCCGGCGTGCGGTTCAAGCGGGCGTGGATACGATTGAGCTTCACGGTGCACATGGTTACTTGATTCACCAATTCCATTCGCCGGTTACAAACAAGCGTGATGACGTGTATGGTCAGGAGCTATCCCTTTTCGGCGTTGAAGTCATTCAGGCTGTGCGCAAGGAAATGCCTGCGGGTATGCCGTTAATCTTCCGCATCAGCGCGGTGGAATATGTAGATGGTGGATACGATGTGGATCATGCTATTGAGCTGAGCCGAGCATATCAGGCTGCAGGCGTAGACGTGATCCATGTCAGCTCGGGCGGAGAAGGACCGGCAGGCGCCAGAAAGCCAGGCAACTATCCGGGCTATCAAGTGCCGTTTGCTCGCCAAATCCGCGAGGCGCTGAACATCCCAGTCATCGCCGTTGGCGCACTGGATGAACCAGCCTTGGCGCAGTCTGTTATCGGCAATGAAGATGCCGATCTGGTCGCTGTGGGACGTGGATTGCTGCGTGATCCATATTGGGCTACTCATGCAGCGGTGGCATTGCGCGGTGAGAAGCCTTCCATACCTGAACAATATCAACGTGGCTACTGAGGCCTAAGTAATCCCACGTTGTTTATATATAAACAAGGCACCTGCAACGAAGTGTACGCTTCGTCAGGTGCCTGTTTTGTTTTTATCGGGATAATGATTGGCAAATGAATAAATGTGATGGTTTTTACATTTTGTGGATGATTCAATCTGTATAATAATTATATTTGGTGTGTATAGGAGGATGAAAGAAATGCAGTATGTTATTGAAACGAAAGGCCTCCGCAAACAGTTCGGGATGTCGGTAGCTGTAGACGATATTTCCTTACACGTGGAGCGTGGCAGTATCTACGGTTTCCTCGGTGAGAATGGGGCTGGCAAAACAACGACCATCCGCATGCTGATGAGGCTGATTGAGCCTACAAGTGGGGAGGTTTTTTTATTTGGCGAGCGGTTGGAGACGAATTATCCATCTATCTTTTCCAAAATTGGAACGATTATTGAAACACCAGGTTTATACGAAAACCTGAGTGCGCGTGATAATCTGAGAATATGCTGTAAGTACATGGGAATGAAGGATGATGGAAGAATAGAACGTACCTTAACCACGGTAGGTTTAGAGCATACCGGTAAAAAGAAGTTCAAAGATTTTTCCCTAGGGATGAAGCAAAGATTGGGGATTGCGAGGGCGCTTGTTCATGACCCTGAGTTGCTCATATTGGATGAGCCAACAAACGGACTGGACCCATCTGGAATTAAGGAAATTCGTCAGCTATTGAAGCGGTTGTGCGAGGAAGACGGGAAAACAATTCTTATTTCCAGTCACATCTTGAGTGAAATTCAGCAGTTAGCTACACACATCGGGATTATACATAATGGAAAACTGTTAGCGGAAGATCGTTTGAGCCGGTTAGAGGAAGGTTTTGAGCAATATACAGATCTTAAGGTAGACGATGCAGGAGCAGTACAAACATTTCTACAAGAGCACATGAAGCAGCTACAATCTCAGGTGCTATCTCCACAACAACTAAGAATTCATAGTCCGATTGAAAATACATCTGCGTTAAATAAACAGTTAATAGATCATCAGTTTTCAGTTTATGAGATACACACCACAAAGCAGACGCTAGAGGAGTACTTTTTGACTCTCATTTCAGGAGAGGGTGGGCGACGTGATTAGAGCAGAGCTCATTAAGCTTAAAGGCTCTAAAGCCTTCTTGTTGAGTTTTATAATATTGCTGGCTGTTGTGTTGCTGGAATTCGTAACAAGCGCCGTTTTTTACCGATATTCAATTGATAAACGGGGTTGGACCTACTATTTTGAAGGCATAGTTCTTTTCGTTAATGTTGCAGCCGGATTTGTCAGTTATTACATTTTAACGGGTCATATTTTTGCGAGAGAGTACCAGGAAAACACGCACCTCTTTATGTTTACTACGCCTGTCACCAAGGCAAAATTTTATTTTAGTAAATTGATCATTATTTATGGATTTATTATTGTGTCGCTATTTATCGTTCTGTTTCTGTCTGCAGTATTAGGCATGCTTATTACAAATCGACCTTTAACGATGGCTATCTGGGTATACCAAATTCAAGTGTTTGCCAAAATGTGTGTGATGCATGCGATGTTAATCCCAATTGCCTCTTTTTTTGCTATACGCTGGAAGAGCATTATGGTGGTTGTACTCGTAGTTTGTACTGTTATATTTTTAAATTTTATGTATAAAAGTGAATGGTATCCGTGGATTGTACCCTATCTTTTGTCGCCCAATGAAGGAAGTGCGACTATACCTACCAATGTTTCAATAGCATGGCTCAGCTTATCCGTGATCTTTCTTCTTGGATTGTTTTTATCCATATGGACATATCAAAGAAGAGCCTAAATGAAGATTTTTTGAAAGGAGGGCTACTATGTTTGACCTGTTTAGAGCAGAGTGCTTGAAGCTGAAAGGAACTAAAATTCTTTTTCTAAGTGTGTTTATTTTAATGGCAACCGTATTTTTGACTTTTAGTACTTACGCCATAAATCCTAAACTTTCCTTGGATCGTGATGGATGGAATGAATACTTTATGGATTTGGTATCCTCCATTAATTTAATAACTGGATATATGAGCTATTACATTTTGACCTGCTATATCTATGCGAGAGAATACCAGGAGAACACTCATATTGCACTGTTTACAAACCCAGTTCGCCGAACTCGGATTTACTTCAGCAAGCTGCTCGTTATCTATATGTACATCGCTGTTAGCCTGCTGTTAGCATTTGTGCTATCTGCGATATTGGGTATGTTTATTACGGCCAGACCGCTAACCTTTGAAATCGTTATATATCAGCTTGGAATCTTCACTAAAATGATTATTATGCACGCTATGCTCATCCCGATCATCACGTTCTTCGCCATTCGCTGGAGAAAATTTGTGCCCGCCATTATGGGGATGTGTACCGTTATGTGTTTAAATTTTGTTTTGGTTAATACACCTGGAAATACCTTTTATCCATGGACCGTGCCGTTATTGTTTTCTCCACATGGCACACTGGGCAGAACATTTACGAATGTTCCTGGAGGGATTATCAGTATTTGCATCATTTTTGTGCTTGGGCTTTTATTGGCGTTAAGAAGCTATACCCATATAGAGACACAGTAGAATGTGTAAGCAGCAAAGGACGATGAGTGTCCATATAAGATTGGCTGGATGAAGCTGTAAAATGTTGTCGCTTAAGGACGGATTTACGTGCTATAATTCCAGTAACAACAGAATGGCTTAGGTGGGCGGTCGGCTAATCTCCCGGAAGGGAGGTGATGCCTGTGGAGGTTAAGGATGCTCTGACATTAATGATGATGTTCGGCACGCTATTAATAGCGTTGATCGGATTAATCGTTACGATTGTTATTGCGTTGAACCAAAACAAAAAGAAATAGACCGCCCTGGAGAGGGGAACACGGTCTATTTCTAATAGCTAGCCCTTTTCAGCCGACCGCTCTTCAAAGCGGCTGTTGCCAAGAGTAGGGATGTTACCAGCATCCTTGCTCTTTTTTAGTATATCCTTCTATCATTTATTTTAGCACATCTGAATAACCAGTGTAACTGAATAACGCTGTTTACTTGGTGAAAATTTTAACTTCCTTTGGAGCGAGAGTCACGGTGATTGAACCATTGTTAATCTGAACGGAGTCGTTGCTTAGCTGGTTGGTCAGGCGGGTTCCGTTGGACAGATTATCGAAGTTGCCAATCGTGCGGGTTTGACTATTCCAGGAGTTGTTGATAAATACGATGGCCTCGTCACCGTTTTTAGAGCGCTGAAAACTGTAAAAGGAGTCGTCCACCCATTTTTCCTTTTGGCTGCCGTTTTGCAGAGCAGGGTGGTTGTTGCGCACATTGTTCAGCTTAGCGATGTACTGATACAGGTCATGGTTGGAGTTGAAAGCCATATTCTCCCGATTGCCGGGATCATCTCCGCCATTAAAGCCTTGCTCAGTACCTTGGTAGATGATTGGAATTCCGCGTGATGTCAGAGTAAAGCCCAAAGCAGTTTTGAGCTGTGGCCATTTGTCATAGTTAGCACCCGGCTTGCCGGAGGCGTCATTCAGGAAACGTTTTACATCATGATTGTCAATAAATACACCGTTGGTCTGGGCATCGCGATAGTAACGATCATCGGAGTAGCGTTCCTTGATTTTTCTCATGGATTGATCGTGTCCGAAGACATCCTTGATTGTATAATACATCGGAAAATCCAATGCGGCATCGAGATACCGGGTGTAATCCCCCACATAAGCAGGGTCGCCATGGAAAATTTCACCCATGGTGAAGGTATTGGCGGCTTGGTCAAAATCCTTTAGAAAACCCTTCGGTACATGCTTGGCGGTATCCAACCGCAGTCCGTCGATGCCTGTCTCATTCAGCAGCCATTTGATCCAGTTTTTAAGCTCATTTGCGGTAGCGGGGTTTTCATGATTTAGGTCATCCAGTCCAGCCACATCACCGTTTTCAATTTTCCATTGGTTGTTAGAGTTGTAGTCCCCACCTGTAATTTCACCATTGTGATGATACCAATCTGTTTTATCAAAAGGAGCCTTGGCGATGCCGTTCCCCGGTTGGAAATCACCTGTGTGATTCACGACGACGTCCAGCATCACAGCGATATTTTTGTCATGTGCCTTACCAACCAGCTCTTTGAACTTGTCCATTGTACCGAGATGCCCGTCTACCGCATAAAAATCATACGTATGATAGCCGTGGTAAGCGTATTCACTCTTTTGCATCGTTACCGGGGTAATCCAGATCGCGGTAAACCCCATATTTTTAATGTAGTCGAGTTTGTTAATAATACCTTGAAAATCGCCACCATGCCACTTGCGTTGATCGCTGTTGTTGGAATTGAAGCCACCGTAGTTATCGTTGGACGGATCTCCGTTGCTAAATCGGTCTGTCATGATAAAATAAATGCTCTGTTCGCTCCAGTCTACGTTGAGGGGAGTGGGCTTGGAAAGGGTACCCGGATCTATAGGAGTGAAGGCGCCTAAAGGCGCCTCCGTTTGAGCAGTTACTTCAACTCCGTTAACATTGGGTGTGTAGGTAGAAGTGCTTACGTTTAAGGTTACACCCGAAAGTTTTTCTGTTGGGATAGGTCCTGCCACTTCGTTGAGGTCGGTTGCGTAGGTAGAAGCCCCTACGCTGAGGACGCCCCCCGAAGGTGCCCCCGTTCGGATAGATCCTGCAGCCCCGTTCAAGCCGGGTGTGTAGGTAGAAGTTCCAGTGCTGAAAAGGTAGTTCTTCGAGTTATTGCTGTCCCAACTGTTATTGCCGTCATTAAAAGCAGCTTCCAATTGGGAGGCAGAACCGATATCAACGGTAATTTTGGCATAGCCGCTAATCTCGGCATCCTGCATTTTCACACCGGGTACGGCAGTCCAGTTTCCGTTAGCTGGGCGGTAGTGAATATAAGGCGAGTTAAAGCCTTTTTTGTAGTATACCGTTACCTTGTTAGTTGTACCGCCGCCATCCCCGGGAATCGTACCCGCTGGAGCGCCAGATGTGATCGTTCCCGCATTGCCGCTGTTACCGGGCGTGTACGTAGAAGTGCCCGTGCTGAAGGAGTAGTTTTTGGTGTTGTTGCTGTCCCAGTTGTTATTGCCGTCATTAAAAGCGGCTTCCAATTGGGAGGCAGAACCGATATCGACGGTAATTTTAGCATAGCCGCTAATTTCGGCATCCTGCATTTTCACACCTGGCGCTGCAGTCCAGCTTCCGCCAGCCGGACGGTAGTGAATGTAAGGTGAGTTAAAGCCTTTTTTGTAGTATATCGTTACTTTGTTGCCTGTACCGCCATTATTGTCAGGCTTGGCTTTGCTGATGATATATTGTTTGAATCCACTCAACTCACCGGTTGGTGAGCCATCATTGTTGACGAGATTGTTGATGCGCAATAACGTAAACCCGTGATAACCGAACTTCGTGATTTTCTCCTCGATTTTTTGGAAGCCGCTGCCGCCTGTCGGGAGTGCATTTTCACCATTCAGGCGAACACCCTTGGCATTCGCGATGGAGGAGACGGTATCAACCAGGGTGGACGGCAAGGAATAATTCGGTGCTGTGCCACTGTCACTCATCTCCAGGCAAGTAAATGTCAAGTCTAGATCGGCATCCTTGAATTTCTGAATGAGACGGTTGTAATCATAATATCCACCTGCTTGTTCTGTGCTGTGCGGCATAGCAGGATTGTTCATTTGCCAGTGCAGACCGGAAACTTTGGCCCCGATCCGGACACCAAACACAGAATCGAAGTTTTTGTGGGCCGCTGCTCCGATGACGCCCAGATGCTTCTCAAGTACACTTTGGTACCACGACAGAAAATCCTTTCCATATGTGGAATTATACCCGCCGTTCGTGTAAAATCCGTCCCCATCGGTCGGTGGATTGATTTGGCTAAGACTGCTCAGCTTGGTGCCCCAAGCAGCATTAATCTTGTCCAATGATCCGTACTTGTCATTCATAGCTGTGCGGAATGCATTTTTGGCTGTTTCAGTATAAGCTTGGAACTTGCCTCGTCCCGGGTAGCTCCACCCTGCTGCTGGATAGTAGGACGGATAGCGCAATTCCCCAGAAGGACCGCCGCTCAAATAAATTTTGGGAATGATACTTTTATATCCGGCAAAGTTTTCAGCGAATGAGGCATACAGCTCGTCATATTGTTTACCGGTTCCGCTCCACAATGGGGAGAGGGCTTCACTATTGGCATAGCCGCTTTCGTCCTTGAATTGCATTTCATCTGCACTGCCCTTGCTCGGCAGCCAGCTTGGCAGTGGGATGTTACAGTCATCTCCCACATTTCCTCCACACTTATGCGTAGAGATAATAGGAACCCACTTCAGTCCCGCTTCTTTCACGGCATTTGCATAGGTCTTGTAGTAGCTCCAATCGAACTGGTTATCTCCTGCGCTCTCCACATAGCCCCACCAGACGTCGGTAGTGATGGCATACACGCCATTGTTTTTCAACGTTTGTAGCTGCTTTTTAAAGGCACCCCAGTCATTGATTTTCGCCAGCGGTCCCATGACGGAAGCTTGAAAATCATCTGCAACCGCTGCGCTCGCCGTATTAGAGGGTGAGCCAATGAAGGCAGTCAGAGACAGCACAAGGCTTAGTAGAAGCATACACCCTTTTTTCCATAGACTTCGATACAAGGTCAAACCGATCATCCTCCCCAAAGCATAGTCTAATTCGACAACATTTTGTAAACGTCTACAAAAATAGTATAAAGCAAGCGGTTGCATAAAAAGAAGAATTTATTGCGCACTCAAGGTGGACAAATATGACATTTTACGTAAGCAACCGTGTGCCTAAAAGTCTACAGGCAAAAAAATAAGGCATAGGTCTGAGGAGACGCATGCCCTTTAGTGATGTGCGGATAGCCAAGCCAGTATAGGAGAAAATGAACCTAAGCGTATAAAAGTCTTGTTCCAGTCTGTATGGAAAGTATTGCCGAGACAGCCTGCTTAATAAATAGAGCGATCCTTCTGGTCGGCAATGCCGCTTTTACGGTAGAAATACGTATTGATCCGATCCCGCCATTCTTTGGCATGCTCTGCCTGATGCTCCAGCCGCTCCAGCACCTGTTCATACATGGTATCATTCAGTTGCCCTCGTAGACTAACCCATGTGTCTCGAAGATGGGCCGCACGTTCTGCACCTTCAAAATGGGTATCATAAATGTGCTGTATGATAGTTTGGCCGGAATGGAGCAAGTGTGTATAAGGAACATGGTGAAAGAATAAGAGCAGCTCATCCGGACAGGTGTCCGTAGATTCATAGATATCGGCATGGGGAGCAAAATATTGTCCTGCATAGCCGGTCCCGGTTGCGGTCGTGCGATCTACTCCAATCCCTCGGCAATCAGCAAAATGGTAGGTTCCCCACTTGGAATATTCGTACCCGTCTACATCCGGCCCATAGTGGTGATCGGGACTGACCATCCAGCCGACCCCCAGAGGGGCGGTGTAGGATTCGTAGATATTCCATGAATCGAGCAGCATCTGTTTAATGGTAGAAATTAAATCTGTGTCGCCTTCGCTATTCCCTTGTCTGCCAAACGTCAGCCGAACCCACTCATCAGCGATTTCCTCCGCAGACAGCTCCGGGTCCCATGCCAGTCGACCATAGCCATAAAGATTGGACTGGGCGAGCAAATGTCCGGTCCAATTGGTGTCTGCACCAATATTGGATACAGCGGCTATTCCATAGTTGGTAGGTTTGGGAGAATGCAGGGCGCCACTCACAATACGCTTGATGGTGGAGCCTTTTCCTTGGGCGTAAGTATCAAAATCCAATACTTCCTTCCATTGCGGAACAAGGTAACATAGATGCTTCTGTTGGCCGGTGTACTCTTGCGCAATCTGAAATTCCAGTAGCACCTGAGTGGCTTCCAGCCCACCGAACAGGGGGGAGACAGGCTCCCGCACCTGAAAATCCATGGGACCATTTTTGATCTGTAAAATGACATTTTCCCGAAACAGCCCATCCAGTGGTTTAAAATGGTCAAAGGCTGCGCGAGCTCGATCCGTCTTGCGGTCGCGCCAGTCCTGCTTGCAATTGTAGACAAAGCAGCGCCAAATCACACGTCCGCCATAGGGCTGCAACGCATCTGCCAGCATATTGGCTCCATCGGCGTGATGGCGCCCGTAGCTGAACGGTCCGGGCCGATTTTCGGAATCGGCTTTGACCACAAAACCACCCAGATCAGGAACGGCGGCGTAAACTTCCTGGGCTTTGGTCTGCCACCATTCAGCTACAGCTGGTTCCAAGGGATCGGCTGTAGTTAACCTGCCGAGCTGAATAGGACTGGCATAGTTAATGCTCAAGTAGATCTGTATGCCATAGGCGCGGAATACCGCAGCTACTTTGGCCACATCCGGTAGGAATTTATCTGTAATCAGCTCGGTTTCTACCTGATGGACATTCACATTGTTAATGGATAGCGCTTGAATGCCTACAGAAGCGAGTAGACGGGCATAGTCTCGCAGGCGCTCCATATTTGCAGTAAAGGCATTATTGTCGTAGAAAATGGACCCACCCGCATACCCGCGTTCAATACTACCATCCATGTTATCCCAGTGGTTGATCATACGGATGGGATTAGCTGGATTAGACAATAGGTCTAGAAGGGGAGCGTGCAATGATTCCTCGGCGGCGGGTTTCAGTTTGCCGTCTAATCCTCCTTGAAGGTAGCGCAGCAGATGAAAGACTCCATACAATACGCCTTTGGAGGTCTGCCCCGCGACTATAACGTACGGTCCTTTGAACTCATCGTTACTGTGCAAAGCTGAATATGCCGGATCTGGCATCTCTAGCCCGCGAATTCGGTAGCCTTCCGCGCCCACTTCTGCCTGTTCCGTCGCACTGAATCGTTCTGCGACCAAAGGATGCGTTGGGAACGTACCCAGCGCAATGAATGGCGCATTTACAGGAACGGTGCTGATTTTCGGCTGCTGTCCAAACATGGAGGTCAATCCGTGCTGAAGCTCACTCGCAGCCGATTGAAGCACTTCATCTGTCTCATGGACCACGATGACCCTGCACCAAGCGGGCAGCTTTTGTACCTTACTATTGCGGCTGTAATGCAGCCAAGCCGCATAGCCGCTTTCTTTTGGCATATCCATAAGCTTGCTCATATTGGAGCCTCCTTTTGGGCAGGTGAAGATGATCCTCAGACATGCTGTTTCTGATCCTGACTCATATGCTCTGGGAGAGTCAGACGGTTGCCGTTGCCTTCATACAGCCACAAAATAGCGGTAACTCCGCGCGGATAATATTTACTGCCATGGGCAATGCCCGAGAGTATCTGATCGCTCCAGCACCAATAGGATTCTTCAGGGTGAAGAAGCCATGAGACGTGGGCAGCGTCTGCGGCCTGACCAGCTTCTTCCCAAGGCAGTTCCAGCAGCTCGCGGGCAATAAACTGTGACAGATAGATTTTGCTCAGCCAGGAGTTGTTACTGGTCGAGGACAGCTTCCAGCCTCCGTCTTCAAACAGACAAACTCCCGGTACCAGTACAGTTTCCAAATGGCGCCGCAGTGCTTGGATATATCCACCGAACCGTCCATCAGGCTTAAGCGCAGCCTCACATCCTGTAAAGTAAGGGAAGATCAGTCCCTCAATGGCAGGAATAATCTGCGAGTCATTACCTTCCTGAATAACTGCTGGAATATAGCCCTTGTCTGTCATATGTGCTGTGATCGCTGCTGCGCATTTGTCTGCCTGTAAGCCAGCCTCCTGTGAAAGGGAGTTAAGCCCTTTTGAGGCAAATATCTTTTCCAGAGCAACATATACAGCCCAGCATTTGCTGCCCAGATAGATGTTGTTGCGGGACTGACCCAGAGATACGTCCAGACTGTCGTAGGTCGTAATTTCCGCGCCTCCCCGGGTTCTAGAGCTGTCCAAGCCCATCAAGCCGTTTCGTTGTGCCGGGTCGGGGTGATCCCGTCGTAGCATGCTTTCGAAGCAGTCACACAAAACAGGTAGCATACGTGTCGTAAATGACTGATCCTGTGTCTGCTCGATATATACCGTGGCGCAGCAAAGCCAGTTCATCAGTTCCTCGTGGCTCATGTAAGAGAAGCAGTCGTCAATCCCTGCCAGCTCATAACAGGAGTATCCCTGCCGGGAGAACACGTTGGCTACGCCCATATCATGGGTAAACGTGATACCACCGGGATAGGTCTGTTCCTCTCCCGGAAAGCGTACCTCATCCCGATAGCTGTACCTTTGGACAAACCACTCCAGCTCGTTGCGTACCGTCCATGGATTCAAAATCAATTCATAATAAAGCTGATCCGCCGTCAGATCGAGGGTATTCATCATCCGATACTCGCCTTCGTTCACAATCCAGATCGGTTCTCCGTCCGCTTGGTGACTCAGCAGTTGAGTACTGCCGTAGTAGCTGTGGATCGCCTGAGCGAGCATAAATTTCTGGTCCGGGCTCAGGTCTGCCGACTCCATCCAGCGATTAGCCTGAACACAGGCTGCAGTCAGGTCTGTAAAATGCTTCAACGCATAGTTTCCCACGTCCTCAATATCCTTGAACAGCTGGGTATAGTAATACGACGCTTCGATGCCTGTTGTCACAATGCCGCCGCGATAGAAGCATATGGCGAAGGCATATGTGCGCTTCTCACCTGCGGGAACGTCCATCAGGAGCGCACCCGTCGTGCCCAGGCCAAAGGATAAATTCTCGGCCATGGTCTCCCCAAGCAGCTTCTCCATTGCAAATCCGCTGGCAGGTACTGCTTCGCTGCTGTTGGTCACAATGGCTGTACTGCGCCCTTGGCCGATGCCTGTGAGTCTTTCCTCCAATGGGGTAGAATCCGTAGTGTCCCTGCGCGGATCTTCTCCTATAATGCGTATGCCGCTATACGGATCACTGCCCTGATAGCCGAAAAAAGCTCTTCGCGCTGCAGTCCCCTGCGTGTTATCGACGGTTAGCTCGGCGAATACCGCCGGAACCAACGCTGCTCGCAGTTCATCCATACCTGCAATTCCCGGCTCGGGTACCGGGCGAACAGGAGAGTACAGCCGGAACGTCAAATCGCCGGCCTGCCATGTATCCGTTCCTACTTTTAGCTCACGGGTAATGTCGGAATCAGCAAAGGCCATAAGCTGCGGTTCCGTTCGTTTACCCTTTTTCTCCACGTCGTAGCGGGCACTTTCATCCTGTGTGGATGCAAAGAAGGGAAGCGCCTCGTATGATTCGCCATCTCTGGATTGCAGCCCGATATATACATTTTCGTCGGCAGGCTTGCCCAGCTCCAAACCAAGTCCGCCGCGATTACCCTTAAACCCAAGTGTAAAGCTGGAAAAAGAACCGATAGGTGCATGCTGTGTGTTATAAAATATATTTTTCGACATATAATGAAACCCCTTTCATGATAAAGTTCAACTTTGATTAACTTCACTTAGAGCCTAGCATGTCATGTGGCGGGGAACCATTGTCAAATCGCTCAACTATTTATCCAAATCGCGCTGAAAGCGATATACTGGGGTATATCCATGTAAGTAAGCCAGGAGGGAAAACATGTCGTCACCACGTTTACCGAAGCGTCCCCATCATCCGGACCTTACAGCTGCCGGAGAGGAATTCTTTTTTCCCGATGTGCGGACCACAGTCAATCTGTTTGCCATTCATACACGAAGTGTGGGAAGAGACTGGAGCTATCCGCCACACGAGCATCCTCAATATGAAATTAACATCGTGCTTGCGGGAGAACAGATCATGGTTGTGGATGGTCGTAGCTATACCCAGCGACAGGGTGATCTGGTGCTGCTGCGTCCGGGGATTGTTCACTCCAGTCATAGTAACGGAGAGGGATTTACGTATTTTTGTATGCATTTCGACATTGATGATAAGCTGTTTCTCTCGCTGCTGAGTCGTCTGGAGCAGGTGCTGTTTCCAGCTGAAGGCACAGTGGCAGGGCAGATGGGACCAGCGCTGGGCAAGTTGCTCGATCTTTCAACGCCGGAAGACATAGGAATTGGTAGTGATTCGGTGGCAAAGCGAATGCGGATTCAATCTGCTGTGTTTGAACTGTTCGCAACGTTGTGGGAGGCTGTATCCAGCGAAGCCGCTCATCTGCCAGGGCGTGGATATGTGCAGGCAGAGCTTGCCCATCAGATTGCCAGTCGTCTTCAGGGCAGAGTGAATCAGCCCTATGGGCAGGCTGGCTCGGTGGAAAAACAGGATGGGATCGAGGGGATTTCCTCCGAGTTAGGTATTAGCGTATCCCATTGTAATCGTGTATTCCGTAGTGTTTTCGGCGTTTCCCCCCGTGTATATCTATCCGGGCTTGTGCTGCATGAGGCCAAGTTGCTGTTGGCTGATCCGCAATGGTCGGTGCAACAAATTGCCGATATGCTCGGCTATGGGGATATTGCGCATTTTAGCAGACAGTTCAAGCGCTGGTCGGGCCAGTCGCCGACATCCTATCGCAAAAGCTCAGTGCAGGGAAGCCCATCTGAATAAAAATAAGTATTCCTTTAAAATAGTTATTATATAATCCCTATAGGGTAGCTGAGAATAATACGAATTTACATAATCAACGTGCTTAATAATCAAATAGAGGAAGAGGTTTAGGCGTTTTTTGAAAAAGTCGGAGCATTCGGCCATCTGTTTACACCGGGGTGGGGTATAATGAGGAAATTGCACATACTGTGTTGTATCTGATGGCGAACAAGCTTACCACCGGAAGCGTGCTGTTCCCGGATGGTGGTTATACGTTGATTTAATTCGCAACGAAGTGCATGTTTCATTCTAATCCAATCCGACAGGCAGGAATAAATCATTAAACAAAAACCGGTTCAACACCATACAAAGTGTTGACCGGTTTTTTTTTATGATAACAGGCTTGGCCCTCTTGCAACTCTTTAGTTTTGCACATCTAACCTTTTATATTTTCGAAAAATACGTGGGTAAATTACTTTAGTCCCGATACATACCATCGCCAGCATGGCGAACAGCAAACCGCTCCACAGCGTCCCCTGGATACCGGCTCTGGCAATAAACCATCCCCCTGCCAGCGAGCCCAGCGAAACCCCTAGGTTAATAAACGAGATGTAAAGACTGTTGGCAAACGCGGGAGCTTCTTTGGCCTCATCAATCACCCAAATCTGGGCGACAATCAGTCCGCTGGTATGAACGGCCCCCCACACAATAATGATGAAGAGCGTAGGGATAAATGAAGAACTGATCCCGTACAGCAGCAAATAGGTGCCCCCCAAGACTACTGGATGAAAAAGAGCGGTGCGTACCTTATGCAAGCCCATGAGCTTGCCAGCCAATAGATTGCCGAGCATTCCGCCGATGCCGAAAATAATAAGCAGAAAACTGATAAGATTGCTGCTCATCCCTGTGTTTTGTCCCAAATATTCGGCAGAATAGCTATACACCGAGAACATGGCTGCAAAAATAAAAGTAGCTGCCCCGATATTGAGCCACAGTGGTATTTTACGCAAAATGCCAAGCTGCTTCCGATAGGAGAACATTTCGGCTTGTGGTGTATCCGGCAGCATGAATAAAATACCAATCCCTGCAATCCCATTCGCTACCGCAGTAAACCAGAAGGAGGCCTCGTATGAAATTTGATTGGCGATATAGGCCGTAATTGGAATACCTAGTACCATTCCCATGCTCGTGCCGAGAAAGGCTTTGGCGGAAGCTTGCGTTGCCTTTTCCGGGGGGTACAACGCAGTAGCGGCGACAAAGGCAAGCGAGAAGTACACCGGGTGAAACAGAGCCGGAATGATACGTAAAATCACTAGTAGATAAAAGTTGGATGTATAGGCTGACAGCAAGCTTGTTATGGCAAAAACAAACAACGATATTGTCATGATTCGCTTGCGGTTAAACCTGGACATCAATAGCACCATGAAGGGACCGAACAGCGCGATGATCAATGCAAATGAACTGACAAGAAACCCGGCCTGAGCTGCCGTAATATGAAAACGTTCAATGATGACCGGCAAAATGCCAACCACACCGAACTCAATCGTGTATACACCAAATAGGCCAAGTGCGATGAAAAGCAGAGGCTTACTATATTTCATTAGTTTCATTCCCTCTCCATGTCCTCCTACTTTACGTCCTTGATTTTGCATGCTAATATTTCATTAAATCATAAAATAATAAGTCAATACTCGAAATAACACACAATAATAATTGTATTTTTACAATATTGCCTTGAACTTAAGGAGATGGATTTGATGGACCAAGTGGATCATAAAATTTTGTTGTGTCTACAAAACCAGGCGCGTATCTCCATGACCGAGCTGGGTAAGGAGGTTGGACTTTCCCAGCCTGCCGTAACGGAAAGAGTACGGCGCATGGAGGATAAAGGTATTATCACCGGATATCGTGCCACAGTTTCACATGAGAAAGTTGGAAAACCGATCATGGCTCACGTGCTCGTGCACACGAATCAATGCAATTCATTTGTTGAGTTTTGCCAATCTGCACCTGAAGTCATTGAGTGCCATAGAATCAGCGGCGAGCAAAATTACTTACTGAAAGTCATGGTTGAGTCTATGCTCAAGCTGGAGCAGTTCGGGGATGAGTGTGGAAAGCATGGGCACTCTACCACGTTAATTGTCCTGTCCTCGCCTGTAGACCATAAACATGTAACCCCTACTTTATTAGACCCTATTTGAGCTACCGTAAATGGCTTGGCAAAGCTCGGTTGTAAACGGACCTGACATCCCTTCAAATGCTGTATTGGTAAAGGCGACCACACTGAGTCTTAGTGCGGGATCAACGAACCACGAATGACCATAAGCTCCTCCGAGACGCCACGTTCCGGGTGATTCTGCTGTTCCGCTTTCATCGGGATCTTGGAGTACGGTGAATCCTAATCCAAAACCCCGCCCCGGCCAGCCTGCCAAGGGAAGGCTCCCGGTCTGGATGGTGCCCATTTCGCGGACCCATTCCTCTGAAAGTAACGGATTGCCGCCGTTTCGCAGTGTTTCCAGCAGTCGCATGAAATCTTTTGCGCTGCCAATCATACCCGAGCCACCAGAGTGGAAAGCCGTGGGATCAAAGGCTCGTGCAGGCTGAAAACGAAGTCCTGCGGTGCCTTCAAAAACCTGCGCAACCTCAAGCTCACGCATTCGCCGGGGTTCTGATATATCGTTGACATAAGGAGCCGCAAGCCGTCCGGCATCCGCGACCGCGAAACTGGTGTCGTGCATACCGAGAGGTTCGGTAACGAGCTTTTTAACAGCTGCATCAAGGGTTGTGCCACATACACGGCTAATGATAGCGCCGAGCACATCAGTGGCAATTGAATATCCCCATGCTTTACCCGGTGTATATAACAGAGGCACAGAAGCCAAACGTTGCAAGTTCTCCTCCAGCGTAAGATTTGAAAAATCCATGCCATCTGATACGCCTGCACGATGATAGGGACCCCCGCCTTCTTCCTCTAAAAAGCCATAGGTCAACCCGGCAGTATGTGTCAGCAATTGGCGTACTGTAATGGGGGGCTGCTCACCGCTGATTAATCGGGGGCGAAAATCGGGCAACCAGCGTTCAATAGATTCATCGAGCTTAATCAATCCTTGGGCTGCCAAAACCAAAGCCGCAGTAGATACAATCGGTTTGGATACAGAAGAAAGCCGAAATAAAGCATCCTCTTGCATAGGACGTTGTTCTTCTCGATCAGCCAGCCCTGCCGCTCGGACATACACGGGTGAACCATCCATATATATCATGACGACTGTGCCGATCAGACGCTTTTCGGCAAGGGTTTGATCTATAACTGCATTTACACGTCCGTCCAGACCAGCTTGTATCGCAAAAACTCTATTTTCCAAACTCATAAATATCTCATCCTCTCTATGATCCAGCGGTTACCGCTTGATGGAACTTAGTTTACAGGATGGGAAGACGACATTACATAAGGTAACAAAGGTATTCAGTGAGAATTTACGTTAAAATAAAATTATATTGAAGAGATGGCCTTAGATTTAAATGAATGGGGTTTTACAAGAAGTTATGCTGCGTTTTATAGCATCTTTTTAAGTTGAGATACGTTGAAAATAGGTGGTAAAATTTACAACAAAGAGGGTTTTGTTTATTGAGGCTTGTATCGCGTAATAAGTTGGCTTGCTTGGTTGCCCTAGGAGGGGGTTTGACCGTAATTGTTACGGCTTTTGGAGGGGATAAGGAACCTTATAAACTTCCCGATAAGCCCAAAGAGACTGCTGTATCGACATTTTCAGAATATATGAACGCTTCAATGAGTCGCGATTACGATAAGATGCTTTCACTGTCTGATTATTATCGCTTTAAAACAGAACGGTCGAGTTTGAGCCTGACAAAGTAGACGACAATTTAGAAGATAATTTCAAGTGATTTTAATTTTTTGATTTTCTAATCAAACGGTCCAAAGCGTATCCAATGAGATACCAGAAAACTAGTGTAGTGAAGTAAACAATGGTTATGGGGATGTCTGCTTCTCGCACAAATCGAAATGATTCATACATCCAAACCAACGGGCTAACGATAGCCAATAGCATATTATAGTCGTCGTTCCCCGTAATATTTACAGTAATAACTAGACACGAGATTAGGACTAGCCAAAAACGAAAAGATTTCATTGCCTATACCTCCAAACCAATATTGTATCAATTTATTACCACGTACCAGCTTAGATTCTGGTCTTTATTAATGTAAGAGGAAAAGAACGCATGCAAAGTCAATTCGATCATTTTTGTTCATCAGGGATATCAAAAAAGAAATTTGTTGGATCAACTGTTTTTTGCCCTGGGTTTATCTCTTTCCCAGTATTGTCAATGAGATTGTAACTGATTTCTCCAACAGCGGCCATGAAATTAAAATGGGTTATTCGCCCTTGAATTGTAGGTTTCTGGCCGTCTTGTTCCACTAATTTATAAGGCAAAAAGGATAGACTACTGCTCTCCCTTTTGGTTGAGTCAAAACGTGCTGTCCATATTAATACACTACAATCGTTGCTGATTTTATAGTATGAAATAACATCCATCTCCTGAATAAAAAACGAATTTGATTTGCCTTCAGGAAAATAATAGTCTGTGTTCAGATTTTCATACCCTTTGGGTGTATATTCTTTTAAATTGCTAACTTTGGGAAGTTTGATTGCTGCTCCTCTGGATACATTAAGCTTATCCGAAGTATATTTGTTTTTTATTTCATTGTTTGCTTTCGCTACATAGGCCGTCTGAGATTTTGGATTCCAGGAGACATACGCATTGGATGAATCAGCAATGAATCGGAGAGGGACCATAATCCGTCCGTTTTTCAATGTAGTGACAACAGGCAAGGTTATATTTTTTGAACCAAGCGTTGCACTTTTCTGCCCAACTTTTAATAGTGTTTTTTCACCGTTACGATCTATTGTGACTGTCTTGGTGCTATTATTCCATGTGATGGATACACCAGGTAAACTTTGAACAGCATTTAATGGGACCATGGTAATCCCATGAGATTGGTAAGTTTCATCAGAGGATACAATTGAATTATTAACGATAATATGTGTCGAAGAAGCTTGTGCTGCTCCCGCACCTAAAGTAAGACCTAAAATAGATATGCAAGCTACTTTTGAGACAGAGCTCATATTCTATACCTCCACAATTTGAGTGACGCTGGATTCTTTCAGACTTTTCGATTTACGATATACTCCCGATATATGATTTGGATGGGATGTTGATGGTTGGATGAATCGTACCCGCAACCTAGGCAAGTTAATTAAAGAGTAGAGTAATGATCAAGTCGAACGAATTAAAGAACAGGATATTTTATCATGAGTGAGCCGTTTGCTACTATGTTTGTATTCGCAGGAAACAACGGAAGTGGTAAGGGAACAATGGGTTAACGTCGTTGATAGTTACTTGCAAAATAAAAATGCTGATCAAGAATAAACCGACAACTGTATGATTCAGTGAATCGGTTTATTCTGTATTTACATCGGATTGTGTCCACAATGTCAATTCGATGTGTATTGCACCTCAAAACGGAACCCGTCAGTAATAAACTGTTATTATTTTTCAACAGACTTTAGCAAGACGATGAACAGCATCCTGATCGTAGCGGCTTCTTCGGATTCTTTTTCTCTACACTTTTTTTACTGGACGTAACACTGCGTATCCGTATCCTTCTGGGAAATGCCGCTGATAATCTTGCTTTGTTTCCTCATCCCATTCATACCCCAGGCTGCTAGGGTCAAAGTTCCAAGCTTTCTCCTCCACCATTCTCATAACGTCTCCATTGTTTTTTAAATAATTGAAGGGTGGGTGGAAAAACACCAGGTAATCTGATTCGGGGATGTCCCGGCACCTCATTCCTGCGGGAATCTCTCCGGCGTAGTCAGCGGCAACCGGTATTCCATAGAGATATCCCTTCTGACCATCCTGATAGAACCAGCCCGCAGTTTGGCCCAATTGTTCGGGAAGCTTGAGATGAGACATGCTTTCCAATGTTCCGCAAATTTCATCACAATTGTGACCGTTTCTCCAGAAATCACCGTAGTTTCGAGAAGAGGTATCCCAGATTCCAATAAATTTGTGTGCTGGTATATGCTCGATTTTGACTTCAGCTTCTTGCAAATGATCCTTAACCATCTTATCCCGCTCCTTCAAATGGTAATGATAAGGAGAGAACACCTCAACGCGAATGGCTAACGGAATAGGTCGGGGCTCCTTCTGGTATACAGCCGGAGTTACCTCGAATGCTTTTACAAATGCCCGTGTAAAAGCCTCCTGTGAAGAAAACCCATACTTTATTGCAACATCGAGGATGCGGACATTGCCATCTCGGAGTTCTAGCGCGGCACGGCTAATCCGGCGCATCCACACATAATCCCTTAACGTTATTCCTGTAAGGGAATGAAACTGTTTTGTACAGTAGTAAGGGGAGTAGCCTAACTGATTGGACATTCTCAACAACGAAGGTGCTGAAGTAAGATTATTATCAATCCAATCGATCATAAGCTGAACCATTTCGTTCCATTCATACACGAGCGTTCCCTCCTTTCGACTCCATCTTAACAGCCGGAATGCAGGAATATTTGACTTGAGTTGCATGTGTTTTTTTCTCTTGTTCTGCTTTACTCCTCTACATAGCGGATATATGGGTGTTGAAAGTACCTTTGATCAGACACGAAATAATATTGTTTGCCTATAACCAGAGGAGGGATCGCGGACTTTGAGGAAATATATAATTCTTTATATCCACCTCCGTTAAAAGTATCTCTCTGTATGACCAAGTAATCATCTGTAGTTTTAACTAGCTTAGCGATTTCTGTCGAGTGATGACCTGAATAATAATAAATCCAGCTGAAAATTAGTGAAAAAAATATAATTTTTAAAATAGTTGCAGCCGTTTTATTTTTTGTAATCAACATTCGCACCAACCTCCCATAATCCATTCTTTCATTTGTAATAAAATATGTATGATTGGTTATTTATCCTGTTTATGTATATTGTAAGGTGTATGATCCGATGTTGAAAGTAACTTTTACACAAAAAGCCTATCTGCCATTCTTCCGGCAGATAGGCTTTTATAACATAAACGTCAACTTACTTTGTGTTTATACGCAGTCTGTGCCTCTTCATAGGATTGCACCGACGGCATAGCTTTATTGTCAATTATTTTTACGTTGGCGTGCGCGAGCCTCGCCGCCTTTGCGGCCTGCTTCTTCCCTACTCATTTTCCCGTCGCTATCACTTTGGTCTGAATTGCCACGGGCTTCGCCGCCCTTGCGTCCGATTTCCTGATAGAATTCCTTGTCATGGTTTTTGGAAGTGGCTTCGCCGCCTTTTTCACCAATTTCCTGGTAGAAGTCCTTGCCATGATTTTTGGAAGTGGCCTCGCCACCTTTTTCGCCAATCTCTTGGTAAAATTCTTTGTCGTGATTTTTAGCAGTAGCTTCTCCACCTAGACGTCCTGCTTCTTCGCGACTCATTTTGCCATTTTGGTTGTTGTTAGCCATGTTCAATCACTCCTCATCGAATTTTAGTAAAGCGGGTACGTGTATCTATTAACCTTTGTGTCAGGAATTAAACATGTCCCTTTTATTTTTCCAAATAGCAGATAACTGGGGATATTCACCTGATTAGTGTTCCCATGCTTCGGTGTGCAGTTGTTGCTGGCGGTTAAATAATGCCGGATAAATGAACAGGCTGAGCAGCACGCTGGTCAAAATAGCAGAGGTCATGGTGGTAAATACGATGAGCAATTGCAAACGCACAGCGGCAATCGGATTGGCACCTGCGATGATTTGTCCGGTCATCATGCCGGGAAGCTGGACAAGCCCCAGTGTTTTCTGCCCCTCAATGGTTGGAATCATACTGGAACGTATGCAATCCTTGAGTATAGGGAAGATGGCTTGTCTAGGCGTGCCGCCTAGTGCCAGAATGAGCATGATTTCAGGCTTGCGCAGCAGGACTTCCGACTTGAGCCGGGATACCAGCAGACTGGACAAAATCATGGAGCTGCCAATGATCATACCGCTAATCGGAATCATATATCGGGCTGTCGCCGGAATAATATGCAGGCCAATGAGGAATGTCTGTGTAACGATTTCCACACACAGCAACGTCAGGAATGACTTCCACATGAGACCGGGGATAAATCGTCCTTTGCGCGCAACATTTTGTGAGGCTACGGTAATCATGAGCAGAATGAATAATACGATAAATCCGTAGCTTTGCATCCCAAAAATCAAATGCAATACATATCCAATCGCCAGCAGTTGAACGGACGCTCTGATCGTGGCGATGATCATGTCTCGGTCCAGACCGAGTTTGAAGGATTTGGACATGACAATGGCGATAAATACAAAACCGAGAGAGAGAATCAAGGCAACAATCGTCATACCCATTCTCCTGCTACAAACTTGCGGGTCTCACTATGCTGCGGAGCATTAAAAAACGTTTCCGTATCCGCTTGTTCTATCAGTCTTCCGTCGATCATCAGCCATGTTTCGTGGCCTATCCGGCGGGCTTGTTCCATATGATGCGTAATCCAGATCATCGTTGTTCCCTCTTCTTTGTTCATTTGTAGCAGCAGTTCCTCAACCTCTTTGACCGAGGCAGGGTCCAGTGCAGAAGTAATCTCATCCAGCAGTAAAATATCCGGGCGGTTCGCAAGCGTCCGCGCCAAGGCCAAGCGTTGTCTTTGTCCGCCAGACAGTTCCTGCGCCTTCTGTTCCAACAGGTCGCGGGTGAGCCCTACGCGTTCCAACAGGCTGGCAGGATCATCCAGCACTGTACCGTGCAGCCGTTCTACGGTTTGGAGATTGTACAGGACAGTTCCCTGAAGCATGGGGGCATCCTGAAAAACCAATGCGACTTTCCGTCTCAGTTCAGGGATCTCCCACTCCGATATAGGTTTGCCGAGGACACGGATTTCCCCTTCATCCGGTGTCATTAGGAGGTTACACAGTGAAAGCAACGTGCTTTTACCAGACCCCGATGGACCGACCAACGTGGTGATTTTGCCGGGGGAAACTTTTGCGGTAATCCCGTTCAGAACCGCACGTTGTTGTCCAGACCCGGTGAAATATTTGATGATGTGGTTAAATTCAATAGCTGGAAGTGGTTTGGGTTCCATAGATATAGCTAGCTCCTTTGTAGGGGATCGAGAAAGGTATCAGATCCGTTCTATGATCTTATTTTTTATTATATCAGTAATGACTGCTATGCTCTTCTGTAAAGATTCGATGCAGGTTGGCTGCGGTAAACGGCATTTTCTTTGTATAAACTAACAGGATTAGTTAAAATAGAATCTGGATCGATTCTGTATATGTATAAGGAACCGAATTACATAGAAATTCGATGAAAGGAGGCTGGATGATGTCGCCTAGAAACGGAGTAAAGCTGCAAGATATTCTGCGGGCTGCCGAGGACATTGCCAATGAACAAGGGATGGGGGATGTCACGCTCACCACGCTGGCGCAAAAGTTGCACATTCGCCCTCCGTCCTTGTATAACCACGTGGACGGATTGAACGGACTGCGCCAAGTACTGGCATTGCACAGTCTCGAACAGTTGGAGGAAGCTTTGATGAGCGCAGCAGTTGGTAGAGCGGGCGCAGATGCGCTAACCGCTATGGGGAAGGCGTATATGCGGTATGCTCGCGAGCGACCCGGTTTGTATGAAGCGATGCAGTATGCAACTGATCGAAATGATACCGAAATGAGGCAGGCTGCGGATCGCGTGGCCGAGCTGGTCATTACCGTCCTGTCCAGTGGTTATGGCTTTAAGGAAGAAGATTGCATTCATGCAGCGAGGGGATTCCGTAGCCTGCTTCATGGATTTGCCTCGCTTGAACAAAAGGGCGGGTTTGGTTTGCCTGTGGAGGTGGATCGGAGCATAGAGGTGATGATGGCTACCTTTTTGGCAGGTCTACGTGTGCAGCAAGAACGAGATGGTGAGCTGACCAAAGAAGTCTGATTTCAACCTGATGCAGCTAACATGATTGCGTCGCAGACCCGAAGGGTAAAATACATCTGTATAATGTAGATGAGAGACTCTGAATACAGGGGGGATATGAGTGAACGTACTGGTGATTGGCGCAAATGGAAAAGTAGGCAGACATCTTGTTCGTCTACTGGGGCAAAATAAATCGCATCGTGTAAAGGCGTTGATCCGCCATTCGGATCAGGCTGAAGCGCTTGAACGTTTGGGAGCAGAAACGGTGGTAGCTGACCTCGAAGGGACGGTTGGTGAAATTGCCGAAGCTATAAAAGGTAGCGATGCTATCGTATTCACGGCAGGCTCCGGTGGAAAAACAGGAGCGGATAAAACGCTGCTCATCGACCTGGATGGAGCCGTCAAGGCGATGGAAGCCGCCGAACAAGCAGGTATCCAACGCTTCGTTATGGTCAGCGCCCTACATGCGGAGAAACGGGAGCAGTGGCCCGAATCCATTAAACCGTATTATGTGGCGAAGCATTATGCAGACCGCCTGTTGGAAGCGAGCAACCTAGACTACACGATTCTTCGTCCGGGTGGCCTGACGGATGATGTGGGCACCGGCAAAGTTGCTACCGGTGAGGATTTCACCAGCCACACCATTTCCCGTGAAGATGTGGCGGCAGTGGTCATAGCAGTGCTGGAGGAACAGCAGACGTATCATCGTTCAATTAATCTGGTGTCTGGCAGTACGCCTATTGCTGAGGCAATCCGGCTGTAATTACGGATGAAGTTGTTGGATCCATTTCTTTTGGGAATGTTTCTTCAAAGCTGTCTTTTTTCTCGTATAAGTTGTACCAAGTTTCTGCAATGATATCTGGATCTCCTGACATCTCGATATCACCATTCCCAAGACTGGGCAAAGGGAGCGTGCAGGAAGATTCGTATCTAAGACTAATTTTTGCTTTGAGAGGCATCCACGGAGGCAGAGTTCCGGGGATGCTTTTTTGCTGTTTTTCTCAGTGTGATCGTCCCCGTAGTAGTCCCAAGCTCCAACTCCGGCTGAATAGCAGCAAAAACAGTTGCTTAAAACTAATTATATTAATTATAATACTAATATAATTAGTTTGTGATGAAGACAAGGAGATGAGCTGAAATGCGTATTGTTCAGGTACAGCATCTGTATCAATTGACGTTTATGCCCCGGCTGTTCCCGGTGAACTGTTATTTGGTGGAGGAGAAAGAGGGGCTCACCTTAGTAGATGCCGGATTGCCATACAGTACCCGTGGTATAGAGCAGGCTGCGGCGCGGATCGGGCAGCCGATTATTCGAATTGTACTTACCCATGCCCATGGGGATCATGTGGGTGCGTTGGATAAGCTGAAGGCAAGGTATCCTGACGCGCAAGTATTCATTTCAAGGCGTGACGCACCGCTGCTACAGGGCGATGTATCGTTGGAGGCAGGGGAACCGGATACTCTAATTCGGGGCGATGTACCGAAGCATATCCTTACCCAGCCTGACGTTTTACTGGAGGATGGGGATCATGTAGGTTCGCTGTTGGCGATCAGCGCACCAGGACATACGCCGGGTTCGATGGCATTTTTGGATACTCGTACCCGAGCGTTAATTGCAGGCGACGCCATTCAGACCCGAGGAGGTATAGCGGTATCGGGAAGGCTTAAACCGCTGTTTCCTTTTCCGGCACTGGCTACCTGGAACAAGGAAATTTCGCTGAAAAGCGCCAAAAAGCTGGCGAGTTTCGATCCATCTTTATTAGCTGTCGGTCACGGCAACATGCTGAAGCATCCACAATCTCAGCTGGAAAGGGCGATTATGGAGATGGAACGACAATCTTCAGTGTGATGATTCCGTATTCAGCCAACATTCAGCCAGAACTCACAAAGTCCTAAGCTAAGGCAGATACAATATGGGAAAATAGAAACAGAGAGAGGTGCATCGGATTTGAACGTTTGGAAAGCGAACGGTCTGAAATATATACTTCTATTTAGTCTCATATTGTGTGCTGTCGCTAGTGTCGTTTCGTTATGGGGTTATTCAGGTAGCTCCGCGTCCCAGTCTGCGGCCGTTAGGCAGGGCCCATCCGGCGGGTTCGGGGGAGGAGGCGGACCTGGCGGAGGTATGAGGGAGCCGGATTCAGCGAACAGATCTGACAGCAAGAACCAGGGAACGACAGGCCAAGCTACCGACTCCGACTCATCCACTGAGGGGACATCGACATCGGGTGACCAAGGTACAACGGCTGGAACGGATACGTCTGCATCGAACAGCAGTGGTGCCGCCAGAGACGGACAGCACAGAGGCCTCGGAGGCATGTCTGGTAACGGATCTGGAACGGGCATGGGCGGTCCTGGCGGTGGTATGGGCGGTGGAAGAAGTGGGAGTTCCTCATCTGCTTATGCGACTCCGCTGGCGATTTTCGCCGCTTTGTTCTTCGGTGCGTTCGTGTTTATCGCGTACCGGTTTCGGGCTCGTGTATGGAAGCTCGGGGAACGTAATCGAGGACTGATGCTGTGGACTGTGCTGGGTGTGGGTTTCTTTTTAAGAATGGCGATCGCCCCATGGATCTCGGGTCACATGGATTTAATGCTATTCCAGAACTGGGCTACGACAGCAGCGGATAGCTTATCGGGCTTTTACACGAACGGATCAAGTGATTATCCTCCGTTCTATATTTATATTTTATATGTGATCGGTCAAATCGGCTCTACGGATGCTTTCAGTCCCTATATGTCCGTGCTGCTGCGGCTTCCCAATATATTAGCCGATATCGTGACAGCGTACATGCTGTACCGGTTGGCGAGCAAACGGGTCGGCTATGGAATAAGCCTTGGATTGATTATATTCTACGTGTTTAACCCAGCTGTATTTATCAATTCGACCTTCTGGGGGCAGGTAGATTCTTTCTTTACTATGCTGATTGTGGGCATGATTGTGCTGCTTGTGGAAAACCGGGTCGGCTGGTCGACCGTATTGTTTACGGTAGCGGTATTGATGAAGCCGCAGGGAATTATTTATGGGCCAGTTCTGTTCTTCGAGCTGCTGAGACAACGTAAAATACAGCCTTGGCTGTTGTCCATGGGCGGTGCTGTTGTGACGACCATTCTGGTCATATTGCCATTCTCGTGGGGGCAAGAGCCGTTATGGCTGCTTGACCTATACAAGGGAACGGTCGGCGAGTATCCGTATGCTTCGGTGAACGCGTATAATTTCTTTGCACTGATTGGTGGCAATTATACGCAGGACACTACAACGTTGTTCCTGTTCAGTTACCATACGTGGGGTATGATCTGCATTGTGTTGGTGACTCTATTTACGTGGTGGATGTATATCCGCAGTCGCAAACCACAATTTGCAGCGGCAGCTGCATTGGTACTCATTGCAGGTGTATTTACCTTCGCTTCCAGCATGCATGAACGGTACTTGTTCCCTGCGGCGGCGTTAGCTGTACTGGCGTATCTGTATTTGCGAGACCGCAGATTTTTATGGCTTGCAGGTGGATTCAGTCTTACGATTTTCCTGAATACCTTTGATATCTTCTATAGCTCCAATTCTCGGGATCAATACGGTATTATTTTGTGTGTGACATCATTGTTGAATGTGTTGTTGTTTGGGTATTTGGTCAAAGTAGTGTGGGATTGCTCCAAATCGACCACGATTGAGACTGCTCCTTCCACAGACAGAGTTTCGCCAGAAGTTCCCTCAGCGCGGCCTGCATGGGGAGCGTCTTCCCAAGGCGTGAACACGACAATTGATCGTTAGTGGAGTATAAAATACGGTAAAAAACCGCCTTTTAACGAAATGGAAGTGGTTGATAGATCAACTGCAATCCATAAGTTAAAGAAGCGGTTTTTTTGTTGTCCTCATGTTAGAGTAACATTGTATCTATGTGTCTCAATCCATATATTCGTTCAGTTTTTGTACATCGCAGATGGTAATCTCTCGTGTACCCTTGCTATGAATAATCCCCAGCTGTTCAAATTTTCCAAATTTACGGCTGATGGTTTCGCGGGTGACACCCACATAATTAGCCATTTCTTCGCGTGAAAGGGGGAGATTTATTTTAATATTGGAGCCATCCGGCTTGCCGTATTTATGTCCAAGCTCAAGAATCATATAGGCGATACGGATTTCCGGGTCTTTGGTAGCTAGGCTTTGAGCCAGATTCTCGGTATGTGCCAAGCGTTTAGTAATGGTTTTGAGCAGCTTCAAAGAGATATCGGGATTGTTGCGGATCAACTGCTCCATATCATCCTTGGTGAGCATACAAATATCAGTATCTTTTAAGGCATACGCACTAAAGTTACTCAGCTCATCGCTGTTAAATATGTTCAACTCGCCAAAAAAATCGCCAGTTGTTAGAATGTGCAGGATTTGCTCCTTACCCTGAGGCGTCATCTTCAGCAGCTTGACATGCCCGCTTTTAATAATGTACAGCGTATCGGATGCTTGTTCCTCGATAATTAGGGCCTCACCCTTCTGATATTTTCGGTGTCGGATCATGGAGCTGACCTTACACAAATCTTCGCAGGACAAAGAGGAAAAGATAGGTACTTTGCGGGCACAGGGCTCCTTTTCGCACTGGCAGGGGCAGGACATCTCATTCACATTCATTCACTCCATTCATAAACCGGAAACTACAGGTTATAGCGCATGGTTGTTATTCTGTATCATCTATTGGAGAAAAATGGCTTTGATCCTCACCGCAGACCGGACAAACCCAGTCCTCTGGGAGATCCTCAAACGCTGTACCTGGCATTACGTCTTCATCGGGGTCGCCGATTGCAGGATCATAAATATATCCACAGGGTTGACATACATATTTTTTCATCTTTAGTTCTCCTTGTCATTCAAAATTTTTGTAAGCTCTGGTGCGTCCGGTTTGAGTCCCTGCATGATAGCTGTTTTGTAGGGTAGTGAAGCAAGAGCATCCCCAAAGCCAATCACGCCGCAGATAGAGCCGTCTTGTATGAACATACGTGTATAAGAAGCTTGATTTTTAGTAATCAGGCTGGTGTCGCAGACTTGTTCATCTACTAGACCGATGGAAAAGAGAGGGGATTCGTAGCAGTTCGACAGGGTTACAGGGAGGGGACGCTGATAGCTGACGGATGCGCCAGCCATATTGGCGCCTGCTATTTTTCCCTGCTCCATTGCGCTTTCCCACAACCCATCTACTCTACCCTGAAATTCGGCTGCATCACCTGCTGCATAGATATTGGCGGAGCTGGTCTCCATCTGCGCATTCACCAGAATGCCTTGTCCAATATCAAGGCCGATTTGGCGAGCAAGCTCCGTATTAGGTACAATTCCGATAGAGTACACGACATGCTCGCAGGGGATAACAGAGCCGTCCTGTAGTTCCACACCTTCTACGTGATCTGTGCCTTTAATACGCTTTACGCCTTGCCCAAGGTGTACCTGAGTACCCCGTTCGGTTATTCGATCGGTCAAAATAGCGGAGGCCTTTTCATCTAGCTGGCGGGGCATAAGCCGATGCGAAGCTTCCAGTATGGTTACAGAATATCCTGCTTGCTGGAAGGACCAGGCGGTTTCCACGCCTTGAATACCGCCTCCGATGATGCATATCCGGTCTCCCTGTCGCAATTCCGCTTTAAGGCTATCTGCATCTTGTCGAAAACGGATATTGTGAACGTTCCTTAGAGAAGCCCCCTCTAGCACAAGCTTACGGTTGTGAGCTCCTGTACACAGCAGCAGCTTGTCATAAGCAACGGTTTGTCCATTTATGGTTTGGATAGTACGATCCTCAGGATGTATCTCGGTTACCTTGATGCCGGAATATACATGAATTCGTTGATTGGCAAACCATTTTTCCTTTTTGATCAGGATTTTGTCACTGTGCAAATCAGTGAACAGTCCCTTGGAAAGTTTGACTCTGTTGTACGGAAAGGATGCTTCCTCTCCGTAAATAGAAATTTCAGCCAGCTCATCATGATCTCTAATCGCTTTTGCTGCGTTGACGGCGGCGACACTGCCTCCGATAATAACGTAATGTTGGTTACCCATTCAGTATCTCTCCTATTCGCTATATGCTACTGTGTTTTAAATAACACTAAGCAGTAGATCTGAGACAAATTCAGCGGCATTTTTAATTTTTTTCACTTTTTCAACATCTGTAGGAGAGAAACGAATACGTACCGGGAATTCCACATGGGTCATACCTGTTGATTTGATTACATCTGAAGTGCTTTGGACCTTCATATTGGTACCGTTCAAGTAATCTTGTACGACTTCAATGGCTTCCCCGCTCCAGCCGTAGGAACCAAAAGCAGCAGCCAGCTTACCTTCCAGATTCATCTTTTGCATTTGTTGCAATAGGTCTTCCAATTTGCCCGTCATATCAGCATATTTGGTAGAGCTACCGACGAAAACAGCATCCGCTGAGGCAATACTATTCAATATTTCCGTTTCATCGGCTTTATCCACGTCCCATAGCTCCACCTTGATTTGGTTCTCTAAAAAGCAGTCTTTCAGAATGTTTGCCATTTTTTTAGTATTATTTTTTAGGGTGGCATAGACAATCGCTACTTTTTTATCCTCCTTGGTTTCTGTACTCATAGAGGCGTACAAATCGATAAACTTGGCAATATCATGCCGGATTGCGAAGCCGTGGGAAGGTGCAATCATCTCAATATCCAGATCGGCAACAGCTTCGATTAATGTGCGCACATATCTGCGATGTGGATGAATAATAGCCTGATAGTATCCGACAAAGTCCTCGGTGATATCAAAACCAGCCTCATCGGCAAATAGATGCTCTACAGCCACGTGTGTACTGAAAATATCGCAAGGGAACAAGATTTTATCTTCTATACAGTACGTAATCATGGTTTCTTCCGTATGCAGGTAAGGTGTTTCTTTGAACAGCAGCGTTTTGCCTCCAATGTCCAGTTGATCCCCATCCTTGATGACGAGGAAGTTGCGATGCTGAAGCTTGTACATTTGTTGAATTTCCGGAACGGCAATCTCCGTGCAGACGATCGTAGCGTTCGTTGCCTTGGAGGCAAGTGCCGCCAATCCGCCCGAGTGATCTGGTTCCGTGTGATTGACGATAATATATTGAATATCCAATGGATCGATTAATTCGGCTACAGCCTCTGCAAATTCTCTACCGAACGCCATATCTACGGTATCTACAATGGTTGGTTTTCCGGTTTTCAATAGATATGCATTATAGGTTGTGCCCTTAGATAGTAGAAGACGATGAAAGGGAACCTCACGATTATCAATTTTTCCTACCCAATAAATATCCTTTGCCAGTTGGAATCCTGGTTTCATAGGAACAACCTCCTGCTTGTTTTTGTTTGTCTAACACAATTCGATTCTAGTTGGATGTGTCGATGAAAAAGATGATTGAAATCAAATTTTTAAATATTTCAAAAGTATTTTTGACTTTAGGATTTTGCAAAATTCGATTCCAGTCGCCCCAAAGTACAATATATAGACGAACTAGACCATTTCGATCTATATATTTTGTTCATTGAAAGTCGCTTATTGGATTTTTGCAAAATTCTCCTTAAATTTAGTATTGTGATTGCAATCACAAGGCGAGCGAAATAATCCAATACAATAAAGGTATAAATCCATCTTAAGCAATTTAATTCCAAACAGGAGCGTGAACCAATATGAAAAAATCAAACCTCATTCAATTTCAGGAATATAAGGAAGCAGCCTTTACAAAACGAATTGTGCATAAGGAAGCCGACAATGTAATTTTTATTCTCAACTTTACTCCTAATGCCGAGCTGCCAACACATAATCACCCGGGAGCGAATGTATATTTGCTTGTTCTTGAAGGCAGCGGTACTGTAACTGTGAACGGCGAAGCAACGGAAGTTGTCCAAGGGGATATCATTCATGTTACGGGCGATGAGCACTTTTCCTATCGTGGCGGTGCAGAGACGAATTCCAGTCTGCATGTAGTGTTGACCCAAACGCCAAGTGAAAGCTATGCGCAGAACATATAAAAGAAGACATAGCAGCAACATGCTCATATAAAAAAAAGAAAATGGTTATTTTTTTTACACTCGTATTGATAATGAATATCATTATCGTATTTTAAAAAGAGGTGTTAATGGCCAATGCAGACAGTAGATTACAATCAGGTGCCAGGGCACTGGGTATTAGCAAGTCTCGGTAAGCGCGTGCTTAGGCCCGGAGGGTTAAAAACGACACGTTGGATGATAGAGGGACTTGACGTAACCGGGCAGGATGAGGTCATTGAGTTTGCCCCCGGATTGGGTATAACTGCCCAAATCACACTACAGCTTAATCCCCGCCGTTATATTGCGATTGAACAGAATGAGAAGGCGGCCTCTATCGTAAAAACGTATGCAAGCGGAGCAAACCGGGAAGTCATTATTGCCGATGCTGAACAAGTTCCGTTGCCGGATGCCTCTGCGACGGTGGTATATGGGGAAGCCATGCTGACGATGCACACAAGGGCCAAGAAAGCGCAGATTATTTCGGAAGCCAGGCGGCTTTTGAAAGTAGGCGGGAAGTTTGCTATCCATGAGATGTGCCTTGCTCCTAGCCATATTGAGCCTGCGCTCAGAAAGCAAATTTACAAGGACTTGGCTGTAGCCATGCGAGTTAACGCGACACCGTTGACGGTGTCAGAGTGGGAACAGTTGCTGAAAGAGGAAGGCTTTAAGGTCGTTAAAATCTATACGGTTCCCATGCACTTATTGCATCTGCCACGTATCATTCAGGACGAGGGCTGGTTGAGACTTGGAAAAATCACCTTTAACCTTATGCGTAACCATGCTGCCCGGACAAGGGTTATGGGTATGCGCAAGCAGTTTGTAAAGTACGCCGACCATCTGCAAGCGGTCAGTATCATCGCTGAGCGATAGCCTGAATTCACGAATAAGAGAATAATAAAGCTTTTTACGCAATAGCAAAAAAAGGAGACGACCCCCCATTCAGGGATTCGTCTCCTTTTTGTATATTTGCTGCTTGGCTTGGCTGCTGGTGTGCGCATGCTTTGCACCCCTCTATTTGTCATATCATAGGTGTGGTGAAAATTTCCAATCCCTGATGTTTTTACATTATCATAGTGACTAAGATCGTTGGAATAGTTAACTAAAATAATAAAATAGGCGTACATCAAAAGGAGGAAGCGTGTTATGAAGCTGCATCGAGCCATTGTGGTAGATGATGAAACCTTTACTCGTAAAGGGCTGCTTCAACTCATGGATTGGCAAGCCTGTGGTTTTGAAATCGTAGGAGAAGCTGATAACGGTGAGGATGCGCTGGAGCTAATCAGCCGTATTCACCCGGACCTGGTCATTACCGATATTCGTATGCCTGTGCTCGACGGATTAGAGCTGATTCGATCTGTGCTCGAACAGAGTACAGAACATCCCGCGTTTATTATCTTAAGCGGCTATAGTGATTTCGCTTATGCGCAGCAGGCAATCCGCTATGGGGTTCATGATTTTATGCTTAAGCCGATTGATGAGGGTGACTTTTCGGCTACATTGCGCAAGCTGAGTGAGAGACTGCATCGTGAACAACAGAATGCGCAACGATATCAGAATCACCATGCAGGTGGGTTGTTAGAGACTGTGATGATGAACCCAGTGGATGATGTAGTGGTGACACAGTGGGAGCAGCAACTACGGCTTGAGGAGGCCACTTCTATGTACTATGTACTCGTCGAGCTGAATGACCAACATCCCTGGCGCTCTGGTGACAATAATATTATGCTATCGCTTTTCCAATTCAGGGAGCTTATAGAGCAAGCACTTCATCGTTTAATGGATGGCAAGTACCCTCTCTATGTCCATGAGCATCGCAACCGAATTGGTCTTATCGTACCGGACTTCTTTTTGAACTATTTTCAAGGCAAGGTCGAAGTCTTTATGAAAGCGCTACAACAGGAGATAGAGGGGATGAAGTCACTAAAAGACCAGCTGGGAAGTCGGGTTTTCATTTATGCAGGAAAGCCTGTGAATCGGTTGCAGGATATCCAGCAGTCCTATGCCTGTGCGAAGGAAGCAGTGCTCCATAAATACATTTATGATCATAGCGGTATTGTTGTATATCTACAGGAGGGAATGCCACCACTCCACTATAAGACCATACATCAGGACGTACTGGATCGCATGACGGAACAAGTCGAGGAACTGCGGTTGGAGGAGCTGCGTGTGGCCGTGGATAATTTATTTAGCAGCTTTCGGGAGGAGTGTTATGCACCTGAGGCTGTGAAAATGAGTTTGCATCAATGCGTACTTAGTATCGTTCGGGTCATTCAAAACATGCAGGGAGATGAGCGCTCACTTCGGTCACTAGAACCGATGATGAACTGGCAGGACATGAACCTGTCCCTGGGTGAACTACAGCGATTGTTTACAGCTTTTGCAGAGGAAAGTGGAAGGTATATTGGGGTTCTGCGCAAGGATTGTCAGCAGGGAGGCATCCAGCACATCCGTGCTTACATTGAGCAGCATGCCGCCGAGAATATAAGCCTGAAAAGTATTGCGGCTCGCTTTTACATGAACCCGGTGTACCTCGGTCAATTGTTCAGAAAAACGTATGGTGTGTACTTTAACGAATTCTTGCTGAAATTGCGCGTTCAGGAGGCAAAACGTTTGTTGCGGCAGACGGATCTGCGGATTTATGAAATTGCGGAGCGCGTGGGCTTTGGCAGTTCAGACTATTTTGTTACCCAGTTTGAAAAGACGGCGCACGCCACGCCTAGTGAATACCGCAACAGCCTGAGTATTGGCGACGAGCCAGAGAGGGCCGGCGAATGAAGATGCTGAGGACGACTCTTGATCATGTGCGATTGCGGGATAAAATGCTGCTGCTTTATTTTCTGTGTGTTTTCGCGCCTGTAGTGTTGACCAATCTGGTTTTTTACCATGTTACCTCACAAAATGTGAAAGAACAGCGTATTCAGGATATTTCGCGTGCACTGGAACAGATTAAAATTGAATTTTACCGTGAATTTGAAGATGCGATGGAAATCTCGTCTATCTTTTATACCGATCATCAGCTCAATGAGGTGTTGGAACAAACATATCCCCACCCTGCTGATTATATTGCTGCCTATGACTCTTATTTACGTCGTATCTTGAACAATAATTACAGTCCTGTATACCATTCCGTAGGTGGAATTACGATCTACACCGATAATTCAACGCTGCTGGATTCCGGGGGAGTCAGTTTTATAGATGAGAGGGTCAGAAGCTTGCCCTGGTATACCAAAATCCCGCCTGGACGCCAGTCCAAGCCTATATTTGTACGTACCGATGACAGTACAGGCGAACAGCTGCACCCTTTCAGCCTGATTCGGCGGATGAACTACTTTTATTCCCAAAATGGTCGTGAAAAAATACTGAAAATAGAACTGCGAATGTCGTCCATTCGTGAGATTTTCAACAACCTGAATTTGCAGGGAAGTCTCTTTCTGCTGAACGAACGAGGGGAAATCGAATATACAACGGATCCCAAAGTTGCTATAAACCACAAAAGTGTGGCCTATAGCACCCTCAAGCTGCCCGAGGACACGATGGAGTTCAAGACGAATTATGTGCTTACGAGCAATCTGAACGGCTGGAGCATTGTGGCAGCGGTATCCAGAGATGAAATGCTGTATGAAATGCAGGAATCCCGCAACTTTGTGCTCTTGTTAACCTGTGTAAATATGCTGTTACCTACATTAATTATTATCTGGATTACACGTTCGCTGAACGTGAGGATTCATCGTATTTTAAAGCACATGAAAAAGGTGAAAAACCAGCATTTTGAGCTGATTCCCGGTACAGAGTCGCGAGATGAAATCGGGCAATTAACAGGTGAGTTTAACCGGATGACGCTGAAAATAAAGCGACTGATTAACGATGTGTATATGGCTGATATTCAACGAAAAAATCTGGAAATTCAGCGCAGACATGCCCAGTTGAATGCACTTCACAGCCAGATCAACCCCCATTTCCTGTTCAATGCGCTGGAGACGATTCGCATGAGGAGCTTGATGAAGCATGAGGATGAGACAGCGCACATTATTCATAACATGGCACGGATATTCCGCAATTCGCTGGTGTGGAACAAGGATCGGGTTACTTTGCGGGAGGAGCTGGAGCTGATCCGTTGTTTTCTGGAAATCCAGCAATATCGCTTTGGTGAGCGAATACAGTACGAAGTGCAGGCGCGCTCTGAAGACTTGGACAATCTGCTTCCCAAAATGGTCGCGCTGACACTGGTTGAAAATGCAAGTATCCACGGCATTGAGCCGCTAAAGCATGGGGGACGCATTGAGATTCATTTTGAGCATGAGGAAGGACAACTGATTCTAACGGTTCGAGATGATGGGGTGGGCATGTCTGAGGAACAGGTACAACGTTTATATGGTTACATGCAAAGGCAGGAAGAAATGGGTGAGCGTATAGGTCTGCAAAATGTCATCTATCGTCTTAAACTTTACTACGGGAGCCGCTTTGAGCTTGCCATACGCAGTGCCCCCGGCGTGGGTACGGAGATACGAATTAGGATTCCTGCGGATCGGGAGTGAGGTGGAGAGCGGTACCTATTTTGCTTTGAAGGACCTTTACCTATAGTTTCCTAAGTAACACCTTTAGATTGGCAGGTGAACGAAATGGACGGCATTTTATAAAATGAAAGTGCTTACAATTTAGGGCGTGCGGGATTCCCAGTGCTTGCGGTACGTCCGCACGATATTCACACACAATCGACAAAAGAGGGCGAAAGGGGAAGGTCTGGCATGACAAGCAAAAGGTTCGGAATCATCGGTCTGGTAATGGTTATGATGGCATCTATGATCACTGCTTGCTCAGGGAGCTCGGGCAAGGAGCCAGCGTCAGGAGATAGCAAGGAGAAAGTCACATTCACGTATTTTAATGCCACTGCGGGCAGGGACATTAATACCAATGAAACGCGGATCGGCAAGATCCTGGAGGATCAGACGGGGGTAAACTGGAAGCTGGAGCATTTGGTGGGTGATTCCAATACGAAGATCGGTACATTTATTGCCAGTAACGATTTCCCGGATGTGATAGTACCGGATGGCACGATCGATAAGCTGCTGGATGCCGGGGCTTTTATTCCCCTGAATGATTTGATCGACAAATACGGACCGAATATTAAGCGTGTATATGGACCGTACTACAACTTGATGAAGGCGGAGGATGGGAACATTTATTTTCTTCCGCTCAGTGCGGTGGTAGGCGATTATTTACCTGCGCCTAACTTGGAGCAAGGAGCCTTTTGGGTGCAACGCAGGGTATTAAAAGAAGCGGGATTTCCAAAAATCAAAACACTTGACGAGTATTTAGCCCTGATTCGTAACTATGCGAAAAAACATGCAGATGAGGGCTTGACTGGGTACCTGGCGTTAACCACGCAGGATAGGTTTTATGCTCTTACGAACGCGCCGATGCATCTGGCAGGCTATCCGAATGATGGCGGCACGATTATTGATATGAAGACACACCGGGCCACGGATTATGGAGATATGGAAATCACAAAGCGGTATCTGAAAGAGCTAAATCAGCTCAATGTAGAGGGCCTATTTGATAAATCGTCCTTTGTGGACAATTACGATCAATATTTGGCGAAGCTGACTTCGGGTAAGGTGCTGGGCTTTTTTGACTACCGCTGGCAGGCGGGGCAGGCCCTGAATAATCTGCAAGAGGCTGCCAAGCAATCGGGCAATGATGATATGGAGTATATAGGGCTGCCTATTGTATACGACCAGAATATAAAGGATCAGTACATTGATCCGTCGTCATTCGTTAATAACCGAGGCATAGGAATTACGGTCAGTGCCAAGGACCCGGTACGTATCATCAAATTTTTTGACAACCTGCTGACGGACGAAAACCAGATATTATCCAACTGGGGAATCAAGGGGGAAACCTATGATGTAGATAAAAAAGGACGCTTTTACCGGACTGAGGAGCAAATTAAGCAGACTGGTCAGGACGCGTTCCGCGAATCATTCGGGTTCAAATATTTTGAATATAGTTGGCCGCGATACGGTAGCGGTTCTACCCTGCCTGACGGTAACTCGGTTGGCCCCGGACGGCAGCCTGAGGTTGCGCGTATGTCCTACACCGAGGGAGATAAAAAGCTACTAAAAGTCTATGGTGTAGAGTCCTTCTCGCAAATGTTTTCCGCACCTGACGAGCGCCCATGGTATCCGGCCTGGAGTATTCCGATTGCTCAAGGCTCAACTGCGCAGCTCTTTCAGCAAAAGAAGGGGGACCTACAGCGCAAATATTTCCCGCGTTTGGTGCTGTCTGCACCGGAACAGTTTGATGCGATTTGGAATGAATACACTACTGAATTCAACAAGCTGGATGTAAAGGCGTATGAGGAGTTGATCACGAAGGAGGTTGCCAAAAAAATCGAAAATCCCGGTAAAAAATAAAGGAGGAAGCAGCTATGGGCCACTCGTCACCACCACCTGTCACGATCTCCCCGGATCATTTTCCGCCCTCGCGGCGAACCGGCTTTAGGGGATTTATGCACAAGCTGAATCAGCAACGGGCACTAGTATGGATGTCCGTCCCTTTTTTAATCTGGCTGTTCATCTTCAAGTATTTGCCCATCTGGGGCTGGACGATTGCCTTTCAGGATTTTAAGCCTGCCCGCAAGTTGCTCGATCAGCAATGGGTTGGATTAAAGCATTTCCATTTTCTGTTTCAGGATGAACACTTTCTGCGGGTCATGCGCAATACGCTGGCGATGAGCTTTATTAATTTGGTGTTGGGCTTTGTCACCGCTATAACACTAGCAATTTTGCTGAATGAGCTTCGTCAGCTCGTATTTAAGCGGGTGGTACAGACGATCAGCTATCTACCGCATTTTATTTCGTGGGTGGTCGCGGCCAGCATCATTAGTACGGCGCTATCTGCGGATGGCGGCATCATCAATGAGGTGCTGATGTGGCTGGGATTGATTAAAGAGCCTATTCTGTGGCTGGGCGAAGGAAGCTATTTCTGGGGCATTCTCGGTGCATCGGAGGTATGGAAAAATGTCGGCTGGAATACCATCATTTATTTGGCCGCGATGACGATGATTGATCCCTCGCAGTATGAAGCGGCTGAGATGGATGGAGCAGGGCGTTTTCAGCGGATTTGGCATGTGACATTACCCGGATTGAAGCCTGTATTTATCATCCTGCTCATTATGAACATCGGCAATCTGCTGGAATCCGGCTTTGAGCCGCAATACTTACTGGGCAACGGTATGAACGTGGATTACTCGGAGAATCTGGATATTTTTGTGCTGAAATATGGTATCCAGATGGGTAATTTCTCGCTTTCCATTGCTGCCGGGATGTTCAAAACGGTGGTCAGCTTCATCTTACTGTTTAGCGCCAATCATATTGCGAAGCGGTTAGGGGAGGAGAGGTTGTTCTGAAAAAGGAGTGAGTTATGGTGAGGGACGGCCGCTTCGCATGCGGATTGTTCTTCCGATCGCTGTTATCCCCGTATTTTCTTATTGGAATAAAGATCATAGGTTAAAATCCGGGGATAAAGGCGAACGCTCCGCTTCTTCAGAACAATTCCGCCCGCTCCGCTGCTACCCGCCGTAAAGTCACTTTTTTTGAGAACTGAGGGTAGTGGCAAGGGGGGAGCTTAGGGAAGGCGCGTGACTCGCGCTTCCATGGGTAAATGCGCCATGATGGTTGGCTCAGCTTCGCTTTCGCTTGTTTTTAGGACTGCTAGTGGTGGTGATAACAGAAGGTGCGAGCTCATCCATACTACGGGTGCAGGTCAGTGGATTTTTAACAGGCCGCTTCGCTGACCTCATTAACTGCTTGAAAAATAACTTTTCTAATAACAACTGACATTAACAAAATAATTGACACAAACTACAACTCATATCACAGCACCAACAACGGCTCCAATATCAATGATCCTACCCATCGTATGGATTACATGCCTGGGTGCTTAAGCTATTTTTTAGAAAGGAGCGGAAGTCATGGGTAAAGGAAAGGCCGTACACGGGCGATTTCGGGCCCCCTCGGATCGGATTTTTGATGCGTGCAATATTCTGTTTATGCTCTGCCTGATGGTGTTCACGCTGTATCCGTTCTTGAATACGCTGGCGGTTTCGTTGAATGAAGCGAATGATTCGATACGGGGCGGGATTTATTTGTGGCCACGTGAATTCACGTGGAGTAATTATGAATTTGTGTTCAAGGAAGCAACGATTTTCCATGCTACGCTGATTTCTGTATTACGTACGGTTGCGGGCACGGTGACTTCGGTGTTTTGCTGCGCGATGGTGGCGTACACGATCAGCCGGCCGGAATATGTGCTGCGTAAATTTGTTTCGATTGCTTTTATTTTAACGATGTATTTTAGCGGTGGACTGATTCCGAACTTTCTCCTGATTCGTGAGCTTGGGATGCTGGGGACTTTCTGGGTGTATGTTGTGCCGGGATTGATTGGGGTGTTTAATGTGATTGTTATTCGCTCCTTTATTGAGGGATTGCCGGAAGGGATTTTGGAGTCGGCGCGTATTGACGGGGCTGGGGAGTTTTCCACTTTTATGCGCATCGTTTTACCGCTGTGTGTTCCCGTGCTAGCGACGGTGTCGCTGTTTACAGCAGTCGCGCAATGGAATTCCTGGTTCGATGTGTTTTTGTACAATTCGTCATATGAACAATGGAGCACTCTTCAATATGAGTTGATGAAAATACTGCAAAATTCCAACACGTCTGTTAACACTCAGGACTATGCGAGCCAATTCGCTGGTTCGGAAAATCTAGCGAAGTCGGTCACGCCTACCTCAATTCGGGCCACGATGACGATTGTCGCTTCAGTGCCTATTATTTTAGTTTATCCCTTTTTGCAAAAATACTTTGTGAAGGGTATGACCTTGGGCGGTGTCAAAGGATAGTAAATGAAAACCAATGGTGCCAAATACCAATTCCAAAAAATCGGAGTACGGGAGGGATTGCTTTGCGGTCATGTTGGGTTAAGCCTTTTTGTCTGGTACTGGCTGGAGCGCTGTTGTTATCGCCTGTCGGTTGGTGGGGGGCGTCTGTACTAAAGGCAGCTCCGTCTATAGAACATTCCCCGCCCGTTTCGGATACGGTGCTGTCAGCGGGTAATATCCATAAGACCATTGGAACGTATGGATTTGAGCAAGGAAACAGCGACGGCTGGAAACCCCGGGGAACTTATACCCAAATTGCATCTGTCACGGAAGCAGCATATGGCGGCACGCACAGTCTGAAGGCAACCGCCCGCACAGCGGCTTGGAACGGGGCGGAGCTGGATGTGAAGTCGCTATTGCAGCCGGATGTAGAGTATGAAATTAGTGGCTATGTGAAGCTAGATGGTCATTCTGCGGTTCCGAGCATGGTTAAACTTACAGTGGAGCAGCAGCCGACAGACGGGACTACGACATGGAAGACGGTAGCGCAGACGGAGACGGCGGATACATCGTGGATTAAACTTCAGGGGAAATATACTTTTACCGGGGGGATGGATGCATTGAAGCTGTATGTGGAAAGCTCGAATCCCGCGCAGGCCTACTATGTGGATGAGGTAGAAATAACACAGGTATCGAAGACGCCAACGGAGCCGGCCCATGGTATCGTATCCGGGTTTGAAGAGGGTACGGCTCAAGGATGGGTGTCCCGTATGGGAGCCGAGACCGTGCAGGTTTCGGATGCCGATGCACGAAGCGGCTCATACAGTCTGCTGACAACAGGCAGACAAAAGACATATGCCGGACCGAAGCTGGATGTGACTGCTACGATGCAAAAGGGCAGCCGATATACGGTCAGTGCCTGGGTGAAGCTGGCGCCGGGTGAGCAGCCTGCCAAGGTGAGGCTCAGCGTGCAGCGTGATCACCAAGGGAATAGTTCGTATGAAACTGTTGTAGGCGACACGGCTACTACGACAGGGGGATGGATGCATTTATCTGGTACGTATACGCTCGCGCATGATGCAGACACTGTTTCTATGTATTTGGAAACGGCAGAAGGAACGTCTTCCTTTTATATGGATGATTTCGAACTGTCACTTGTACCACCACTGGCTATTGAAAAGGACATTCCTTCTTTGCATGGATTATATGGGGGACAGTTCAGCATCGGCACGGCGATTGAAGCTTTTCAGACCGAAGGGGCTTACGGAGAGTTGGTACAGAAGCATTTTAACAGCGTCGTTGCAGGGAATGCGATGAAGCCAATCTCCTTACAACCGTCCGAGGGACAGTTCCATTGGGAGGAAGCAGACCAAATTGTGCAGTTTGCTAGACAGCACGGACTAGAGATTCGCTTCCATACCTTGGTGTGGCATAACCAAACTGGGGATTGGATGTTCAAGGATAAGAATGGACAGCCGATGACACCGACTGCTGAAAATAAAAAGCTTTTGCTGGATCGGCTGGAGACGCATATTCGCGCTGTTGCAGCGCGGTATAAAAATGTCATCACCGATTGGGATGTGGTGAATGAGGTCATTGATCCTGATCAGCCGGGTGGCATGCGCCGCAGCAAGTGGTATCAGATTACCGGTACGGATTATATTGAAAAAGCATTCCGTGTCACGAGGGAAGCGGCGGGCCCGAACGCACGACTATTCATTAACGATTACAACACGCATGAGCCGAAGAAACGGGATTTTCTGTACAATTTGGTACGTGATCTGCTCGCTAAAGGTGTACCGATTGACGGGGTAGGCCACCAATCGCATATCCGCCTAGAGTTTCCCGCTATTAGCGAGATTGAGCAGTCCATCGAAAAGTTTGCTTCGCTTGGTCTGGATAATCAGATTACCGAGCTGGATATGGGTCTTTATTCCAATGACACAGATCGCTATGAAACGATTCCAGAATCTATGCTGATCCGGCAGGCTCACCGCTATCGGGCGCTGTTCGATATGTTTTCAAGGCAGCAGGATCATATCAGCAATGTGACGATTTGGGGTACGGATGATGGAAATACGTGGCTCAGCACGTTTCCAATAGCCCGGCTGGATAAGCCGCTATTATTCGACGAACAGTTAAAGGCCAAATATGCCTATTGGGCACTTGCTGATTCGTCCAAAGTCCCGCCGTTGCCAGCAGGGAATAACGAATAAATGGTTTGAATACATGCCGGCCTTTGTTATCTCACCTGAACGCAATGGCGGTTTTACGGAAGTATGGATTGGCATGTATGCTGTATCGAACGTCCGCTTATACAAGCATAAAAGCAGGCTGTCCTTTACATTTCACATGTGAAGGACAGCCTGCTTTGTTATCGTAAAGGAATCGCGGTTTATTCCAAGTTAGCGTGTTGGCCAAACATAGATTCGGAGGTCAGCTTGCGCAGCTCCATCGTTCTGAGTACCAGTGCATCACCGTACAACAGCAGGGTTTGCTCAAACAATGAGCCCATAGGCTGAATCGTCTGGTAATCCTTGTTGGAAGGATCCTTGGGTGCACCGGGCAGCTTGACGATGATATTGGCCAGTTTGCCGATGGTAGACTCGGGGGACGTGGTTAGAAGCGCCAGAGAGGCCCCGAGTTTCTTTGCTTTTTCTGCCATGGAGATCAGGCTTTTGGTTTCGCCAGAGCCTGAACCAATAATGAGCAGGTCGCCCTCGCCCAAGCCGGGAGTTACGGTTTCACCCACCACGTAAGCTTGAATTTCCATGTGCATCAGTCGCATCGCCAGCGAGCGAATCATGAACCCTGAGCGGCCCGCACCTGCCACGAATACCTTATTCGCAGCGTTGATGGAGTGGATCAGCTGTTCCGATTCCGCATCGCTGATCAACTGTGGAACCCATTGTAGCTCGTTGAGTACCTCAGATAAATATTGAGAGGTTTCCATTGGGGTTAACCTTGTTTGATGAGCTGTTGCATTTGGGAAGCTACAGCCTTTTTGTCGTCCTCGCCAGTGATACCACCGCCGACGATAACCAGATCCGGTTGAGCCTTCACGACTTCAGCCAATGTGCTCAGCTTAATACCGCCAGCCACGGCAGTTTTGGAGTTTTTCACGACTTGTTTGACGGTTTGCAGTGCTTCGAATGGGCTCTGTCCTTCAGCTTGCAGATCGTAGCCTGTATGCACACAGATGTAGTCAACGCCAAGGGCGTCGATTTCTTTCGCACGTTGCTCAAGGTTTTTAACACCGATCATGTCCACCAGGATTTTTTTGCCGCCTTGTTTTTTGGCTTCTTCTACTGCACCTTTGATTGTTGCATCTTCAGCTACAGCCAAAATCGTAACGATATCTGCACCAGCCTCGGAAGCTTTTAGCACTTCATAGCCCCCTGCATCCATAACCTTCAGGTCAGCCAGCACTTTCAGATTCGGGAATGCTTCTTTCATTGCTTTTACTGCATGAAGTCCTTCATTGATGACAATCGGCGTACCGATTTCTACGATATCAATATACGACTCTACTTCTTTTACCAATGCAATCCCTTGTGGGATATCTACTAAGTCTAAAGCCAATTGAAGTTCCATGTTATTAACTTCACTCCTTAAGTGAATTTGTATTTGATGAACAGGTACATGCTCTGTTGAGTATCACTCTATACTTTGGTTTCATGCACAGGTTTGATTGTAAGGCCCCGGTATCCGGTTGAAAAGTACGCACTAATTCGTAACGTAGTTACCCCCACGATACTATAGCACCATAAAAACTATCCACTAGAGAGCCTATACTTTGTCTTTTTTAGTATTATTTCTATAAGGAGAGTCAACTATTCGTAACCGAGGATTTTGCAAAAATCCCATAAGCGACTGGAATCGAATTTTGCAAAATCCATAACCGTACACAGCAATGTAAGGTTGCAAAAAAAAAGAAGATAGCGATGATTGAATTGACTTCAAGTTAGGTTTTGACTATATTTGCAATATACGGTATGCAAAAATGGAGGCTAGCAGCATAACTGCCCTGAAAAATAGCCATTGGGCTAGGGGTAACCGCAATTTTCAGGCTAGGGAGGCGGGGTCTAATGGAAGAGGTCTTGAACCAAAGGGAAGCCATTTATTTGTTGTCGGACAGTCACGAACTCGATAAAGCTTGTGAGTTGTTTAGACTCAGCTACACACATAATGATTGGGATGAAGCGAACAGAGTAGCAGACTTTCTGCATACGTTGGCTGAAAACCTGTATCACACCCAACTGAGAAATGCTGCAGACGGCAAGTATGAGACATTGGACACCAAACACCCGCTAGTGTTTTATTATGCTTACAGTTATCTGGCGAAGTCTATTTACTATCAGAATATGGGCAAGTATGAGGAAGCTAGAAACTATATTATGAAGTATAGCGAAATGGGCTGGTTTATGGGGCTGGATCAGAGCGGTCACGAAGAAGTAGAGAGATTCCGGTTCCTCGCCAAGGCCAATTTATTTACGATTGAGTTACTTTCGGGGAGAAGGGAACTTTTGCCTGAGTACGTTCAATTTCTTCATGACAATGAAGAGGAGTTACTTCCAGGATTGGTTGGTATTGCGGAAGCGGCTAACTTGAATAATTGGAATATAGACGACCTGCTGAACGATTTTGCTGATGATATTAAAATATTTGAAGGTTATGAAGATAGAGCAAACCGCGTATATTATCTAAAACTGGTCAACCAATTGGCCATTTACCATTTCAAGAAGAAGCAGTACTCCGTTGCCTTAAATTATGTTCTTGATTCTCTGCAATTCTCTGCCAATGTAGAAGTGGATGCCAATTTCAGGACATTGGTTGCTCTGTTTGAGACTTATCGAGATTGGGCAACACCATCACAGCAAGAGCAATACCAAACCATTTTATTAAGGGGGCTTCATGCTGAAAAAGGCATTAATCTCGGTAACTATGGCCTTGGCGTCTCTTAGTATTGCTCTTCCGGTGGGAAATATTTGGGAAGGGTTAGACCCTGTGATTCCTTCAAATCATGGTGTTTTTTCTTTTTCTTATCCTGCTTGAGTTTCAGATTTAGATCCTTAAGCCCGATAGGCCTTTTGTACATAAAGGGAGCACACTTTTACGCATTTTGCGATCCGTGTGCTCCCTTTTTTATGCCAAAATTTATTTTACGACATACGAAGTCAGGCTATTGGCCAGATGTTGCATCGTTTCACTCGCCTTTTGCATACGGTCCATCACTTCAGTGAAAGAGCCTACCAGAGTCGCCTGCTCTTGAGAAGAAGAAACAATTTGCTCAATTTCCTGCTCCATTTGATGAATGGAGTTCTGTACATCCTTAAGGGCCCCTTCAATATCGACCGTCGCCTTTTTGGATTCTACGGATAGCTTGCGCACCTCTTGAGCGACGACACCAAAGCCTGCTCCTGCTTCTCCGACACGCGCGGCCTCAATCGCTGCATTCAATCCAAGCAGGTTGGTTTGATCGGAAATTTCCTTGATGAACACAGCTACCTGATTGATTTTACCCGAGTTTTGCACAGCGATTTGGGTGTTTTTCAAAATTTGTTCACTGGTTGCCTGAAGTTCCTCGGAATGAGCTGCTACATGCTGTACCATATCAATGAGCTGCTCGGTGATGGAGCGGTTCTCGGATACGAATTGATCCAGTTGATTTTTGTTAGTCAAATTATAAGAGGCCGCAAATGCTGCAATGACTTCACCTTTCTCGTCCAATACAGGAATACTGACCATATCCAGAGGAAAACCTAGAATTTCAGCAGGAATGTGGGTCAGGCTGGTCTCACGTCCATTTTTAAGCATGGCAAAATTCTTATAGTCCTCGAGTAGCTCCGAGCCTGTTTCAAAGCCGAGGTCCATACCCTCCGATTGGGTATACATAAGGACATGAGTTCGGTCGAAGAGAGCAAGGGTCACTTTCTCACGCATGATCTGTTGTATGTAGGGAATGGCTGCAATTAATGCATCTATTGTATTCAAATAGATAACCTACCTTTCTTTACTAGGTATATTTTTTATAGTCTCGTATATAGTTGTCGGTCTAAAGATGGATAAAAGTTATAAAGATATTGAATCTTTAAGGAAGTGAAAGCATCAGAAAAAAAGGCATACCATTTCCATTACGAAACGATATGCCTTCTATTTAATCTGAACGTGTCAGTGCTGCGTATAGGTAGTTCACTTGCCGCGTTGCTCGAACAGTTGTGCGATTTCCACAATAACCTTGGTAGCGAGCACCATGTTGTCCACCGACACATATTCAAACTTACCGTGGTAGTTCTCCCCACCTGTAAAAATATTCGGTGTAGGCAGTCCCATGTAGGATAGCTGTGAACCGTCTGTACCGCCACGGATCGGCTTGATAATGGGTTCGATATTCAGCTTTGTCATTGCTTCATAAGCGACATCGACGATATGCTTGACTGGCTCTATTTTCTCTTTCATGTTGTAATATTGATCTCTCAGCTCCAGCGCAATACGGTTTTCTCCATATGCGGCCTGCAGCTCTTTGACTACATTTGTTAAATAAGCTTTCCGGTTTTCAAAGCTCTCGCGGTCAAAATCACGGATAATATAGTACAGTTTAGCTTGTTCTGCGGTGCCTGTAGAATCCAAGAGATGATAGAAGCCATCATATCCGTCTGTATATTCCGGGGCTTCGTTTGCAGGTAACCGACTGTGCAGCTCCATAGCGATTTTGGCAGCGTGAATCATTTTGTTTTTAGCCGTACCAGGATGCACATTCACACCGTGAATGGTAATATGGGCGGCTGCGGCGTTAAAGCTCTCATACTCCAGTTCTCCGAGCGGTCCGCCGTCTACCGTATAGGCATATTCAGCGCCAAAAGCGGCTACATCAAAGCGTTCCGGTCCTCTCCCAATCTCTTCGTCCGGTGTAAAAGCAACGCGAATTTTGCCATGTTGAATTTCTGGATGGTCAATCAGGTAGTGGATAGCTGTCATGATTTCTGCGATCCCGGCTTTGTTGTCTGCACCGAGCAGGGTGGTACCATCTGTTGTGATCAGGGTGTGGCCTTTATATTGAGTCAGTTCGGGAAACTCACGTGGAGAAAGAACCACACCAAGCGAAGCATTCAGCGTGATATCGCCCCCATCATAGTTTTCCGTCAATTGCGGCTTTACCCCTGCACCAGTCAGTTCGGTAGCCGTATCGAGGTGAGCGAGAAAACCGATGACGGGAACCACTTTATCCGTATTGGAAGGAAGGGTTGCCATCACATAACCATGATCATCAATGGTTACGTCTGTCATACCAATGGCTTTCAATTCGTCCACCAAAAGGTTGCCCAATGTAAGCTGTCCAGGTGTAGTGGGGCAAGTGTGGCTGCTTTCATCAGATTGGGTATCTACCTGAACATATGTAGTCAGGCGGTCAATCAGTTCCTGTTTCATGTGGATATCCTCCTTGGTGTCATTTCTATTATGGTAGGTATTTTATCATGATTAGGCTTATAATATGAAAAAAATGGTTGAACCTTTTGGGGATAATAGTAAAATAAAAGTAAAAATAGAGTAAAATCTTAAAGGAGTCTGCAATGCCTACGTTAAAAGATATCGCCCAGGAGGCAGAGGTTTCGATATCCACGGTCTCCCGAGTGCTAAATTATGATGAGACACTGTCTGTATCAGAGGAAACGCGGCGCAAAATTTTTGAGGTTGCCGAGCGTATGAAATATACGACTGTTAAACGTAAAAATGGCGGTATTGGTCGTCAGCCCCGCAAGAAGGCGGAGGGACCCATCCGGTTGGGTATGGTGCACTGGTTTAGCGTGTACGAGGAACTGGAAGACCCTTATTATCTGTCTATCCGGTTTGGCGTGGAAAAAGAGTGCCGCCAAAGCGGGGCACAGCTGGAGCGTATTTTCAGAAGAGAGGACCTGACTGCGCTGAAGGCGTCATCCGAAGGGCTGCATGGGCTGATCGTGCTGGGGCATTTTAGCAGCGAAGAGGTAGAACGTATGCTGGAACTGCCCATTCCTTGCGTTTTTCTGGATCATTCGGTAGAGCGCACAGGGGCAGACTATGTGGTCATTGACCTTGCTCGCGCTACAGCTGATGCACTGGATTATTTGATGGGCGCAGGCCATCGTCACATCGGATATGTTGGCATGGGCAAGGATGAGCAGTCCCATGATTCCGAACGAGTCGAGCTAGATGCCCGCTATGAGACATTTTTGCGGTATCAGGAACAGCACAGGCTGTGCACGTCAAATGATATTCATGTGTGCGGCGGAACGGCGGCAGACGGCTTCCGTGCGATGGAAGCGGCTATTCTGGCAGGACTCGAAAATCTGCCTACAGCTTTCTTTGTTGCGAGCGATTCGGTGGCTATTGGGGTGTTAAAGGCACTGGAGCGGCATCACCTTGCGGTGCCGGAACGGATCTCCATTGTTGGCTTCAATGATATTCCGACAGCGGAATATTTGACCCCATCTCTGTCAACGGTCAAAACACATACCGAACTGATGGGAGAAACGGGTGTTCAGTTCTTGCTGCATACGGTACGCAACGGTCCCAACGAGGTAGGGCGCAAGGTCATCATTCCGACCGAGCTAATGATTCGCAACAGCAGTGCGCCGCTACATACCGATGCCCAATAAAATCAACGTTATGGATTTGGACAGCCCTGCCTTCCGGGGCTGTTTTTTTGATTGTAAAAAGATACAAAAATGGATTGACAATTGTCTTGTAAATGCTTACATTTAACATATATTTATTTTACTAAGTTTTACTCATTATTTTTACTCAAATATTTTACTATGGTATAAGAGTGAAAAATAAAAGGTTGAGGTGACTGCCCATGCGTACCATTTTGCCGTTGAATGACCAATGGTTTTACCTTCCTGAATATGTCGAGAGCGAAGTAAGCGCAGGCATTGATGCGAGTCGGTATGAGCCAGTTCAGCTGCCGCACACGAATGTAGAGCTGCCGTACAATTATTTTGACGACAAGGCATTTCAGTTTATTTCTACGTATAAAAGAGAGCTGGACATTCCGGCAGATGCCAAAGGTAAGCGAGTGTATGTTGATTTTGAAGGAGTCATGACCTATGCCCAGGTATATCTAAACGGGGTAAAAGCGGGGGAGCATAAAGGTGGATATACACCGTTCAGCGTTGAATTGACCGAACTTGCCGAGTATGGTGGCTCCAATGTGCTCACGGTCATTGTCGATTCCACGGAACGGGACGACATCCCTCCCTTTGGGGCAGTCATCGACTATCTGACCTACGGCGGTATTTACCGCGAAGTGCAGCTGCGAATAGTGGAGCCTGTACACCTCGGAACGGTATTCGTTCAGACACCGGAGCCGCTTGCGGCAAATAAGGCGGTGCGCTTAGTCGTGGAGCTGGAGGGCATCGGCGATCAGCAGGACGACTTGACGGTCGCGCTGCAACTGCTGGACGGAGCGAGCGTGAAGGCGGAGACCGAGCTGACAGCGGTGACGGCGGCAGAAGTAACGCTGGAGCTGAAAGAGCTGGGCGACCTGCAGCTTTGGGATATAGATGATCCCAAGCTATATGAAGCGAAGCTGACGCTGCTACGAGGCGGAGAAGCGTTGGATCAGGTGACCGTGCGCTTTGGCTTCCGCGAGGCTGAATTTCAGCCGGACGGTTTTTACTTGAACGGGCGGAAGATCAAGCTGCTCGGCCTGAACCGTCACCAGTCCTATCCGTACGTTGGCTATGCCATGCCCAAAAGAGCGCAGCGTCGTGATGCAGATGTGCTCAAGGAGGAGCTGGGGCTGAATATGGTACGGACATCCCATTACCCTCAGTCCCGTCATTTTCTAGACCGCTGTGATGAGATCGGATTGCTCGTTTTCGAAGAGATTCCGGGTTGGCAGCATATTGGCGGTGAAGCGTGGAAGGACCAGGCGGTGAGGGACGTAGAGGACATGATTATCCGTGATCGTAATCATCCCTCCATCGTCATCTGGGGCGTACGAATTAATGAGTCGCAGGATGACCATGATCTGTACACGCGTACCAATGAGCTGGCACGAAAGCTAGATCCGACCCGTGCTACGGGTGGTGTGCGTTATATTGTAGGCAGTGAGCTGCTGGAAGACGTATATACGATAAATGATTTTGTTCATGATGGTGGGCACAAAAAATATTTGGCGAAGGAAATCCGCAATTTTGATACGTATGACGATACAGAAGGCGTAGATGGCGAAACGACAGGCTTGCGCCAGCCTTCTCTCGTTACAAAGCTGGATCATCCGGTCCCTTATCTGGTAACGGAATATAACGGGCATATGTACCCGACCAAGCGTTTTGACCAGGAGGAACGGGTAATGGAGCATGCACTACGCCATACGCGGGTCCAAAATGCTTCCTATGCCGATGAGGGCATTGCCGGAGCGATTGGCTGGTGTGCTTTTGACTATAACACGCATGCTGATTTTGGTTCCGGTGATAAAATCTGCTACCACGGTGTCATGGATATGTTCCGCCTGCCTAAATTTGCAGCGAGCGTGTACCGGAGCCAGAAGAACGTCGAACAGGAAGTCGTTATGGAGCCGGTCACTTACTGGTCGCGTGGCGAGCGGAATATCGGAGGCATCGTGCCGCTGGTCGTGTTCACCAATTGCGATGAGGTGGAGTTCATCTACGGTCATGAGCGCAAAGGTGTTTATCGTCCGAACCGAGAGAAGTACCCAGCGCTTCCTCACCCCCCTGTCGTGATCGACGAGTTGACAGGCCACTGGGGCATGAAGTGGGAAGACGCTGTATTCATTGGGTACGTAAATGGGCAAGAAGTAATACGTAGATACTATTCACGTAATCCGGTGCCGACAGAGCTGCGCGTAGCTGCAGATGATACAGTGCTGGAAGCCGGCGATTGGGATGTCACTCGAGTGGTAGTCGATGCTCTGGACGAATACGGCAATGTATTGCCGTTCTATGCAGATCCCGTTTCGGTGGAGGTCGAGGGAGTGGGTGAATTGATCGGTCCTTCGAGCTTATCTCTGATTGGAGGACGTATTGCATTCTGGATTCGGTCGAAGGGGGAGGCTGGACAAATTCGTGTGAAGGTTTCTGCGCCTTCCCGTTTCGGTCCGCAGGAATTGAGCCTTCACGTGCAATAATGAAGCAAAGGCAACATACAATCCTACTAGCCACTTTTTATAACGTTTGAGCCTTCCATTATTTAAAAAAGGAGTTGTCCGCAGATTCTGTAAAGGATCTGAGAGGGCAACTCTTTTTTACATATATAGGGTACGTTAATCTATGAGTCTTTTAAATTGTGTCTTATTACTGAGTCACTTAACGTTACGTTCATAGATTGGAAGCATAGAATACACTATCAAAAGCAAGGGAGGTGAAAACTATGGCGATTCTTTTACCTTCGCAATTCTACAATCTTGCTGCTGGTGTGGGTAAGTCCTTTTTTGAAAACCTGAGAGGCGGTAATAATGCTACAATTACCGTGAATAATACGGGTGCCAATCCGGTTGATCTTGTGGTTACCCGTGTCAATGCTCCTGTGATCACTTATGTTATCCCGGCGGGCAACAGTCTAACGTTAGAAGTTGCTTTGCTGCTGGTAGCTGCTCTTCAGGCGACTCCAGTTGGAGCAGTAACAGGTACAATCCAAATTGCTACATCTGATTTCTAACTTGTAACGACCTGACTCTCTAACTCTAGCTTTGCCGAAAGGCAAGGTTAGAGCTTTTTTTGTTTGAAATTTTCTGAAACTTTTTTCATATTGTGCCGATATATACATATAGCATAGCAAACAACAACATCGAAAAGGAGTACCCTGTATGAGCTTTAGCAATCCGGTTTTACGTGATGACATCTTTTTGCGCGAAGATGAAAGAGAAGCTAGTGAACAACGCATGACCATTGGAGGAACGGTGAACAAAACGTTGCTTCTGCTGGTTCTACTCATCGTCTCTGGCAGTATTACCTGGTACATGACCTATGAAGGAACTGTAGAGGTGCTATCTTTGCTTACGGCAGGATTTATTGGTATGGCAGGCGTAGCACTTGCGATATCCTTTTTTCCAAAATCGGCTCCGATACTCTCCCCTGTATATGCGATTCTGAGTGGTTTTGCTTTGGGTGGCGTTTCAGCTTTTATGGAGTATGAGTACCCTGGGATTGTGGCCAATGCCATTTTGCTGACTGTGGGTATCTTGTTCTTGATGCTCTTTATGTACACACAGCGAATCATCAAGGTGACACGCGGCTTTATCTCATTCGTTGTCCTATGTACAATGGCAATTTTTCTGGTGACGCTGGTTGATTTTATGTTGAACTTTTTCGGTATGAATGTTCCGTATATCCATGAAACAGGTTGGCTGGGCATCGGCATCAGTTTATTTATCGTGATCATTGCGGCTTTAAATCTGCTGGTGGATTTTAATTTCATTGAAGAGCAAGCAGATCAAGGCGCACCCAAATACATGGAGTGGTATGGTGCTTTTGCATTGCTGGTGACTCTAGTATGGCTGTATGTACGGATTTTGGACCTGTTGGCCAAGTTCAGTAAGAGGGACTAAGTGCAGGGTGAGAAGAAAGGGATGGCTGAATGCCGTCCTTTTTTGTATTTTAAATAGACGGTTTAAAAATTGCATTTTACGTTAAATACATAGAAGTTGGGTAAAACATTAAGACAGACAGGAGAGGAGTGAGTACATGTATCAAGTAGTGCTGGTTAGGCATGGAGAAAGCGTGTATAACCGACAAAACCTGTTTACGGGCTGGACGGACGTGGACCTGACTGAACAAGGGACTCATGAGGCCATTGAGGCGGGACGTATTCTCAAGGAGGCTGGTTATACGTTTGATTTGGCATTTGCCTCTGTGCTAAAACGATCTATCCGCACGTTGTATCACATCTTGGATGAACTGGATCATCTGTGGATACCTGTGCAGAAGTCATGGAAGCTGAATGAACGCCATTACGGTGCTCTTCAGGGGCTTAGCAAGCTGGATTCTGCCGTTGAATACGGCGAGGAGCAGGTTCATATCTGGCGGCGTAGCCTGACAGTGCGGCCCCCCATGCTGGATGAGAAAGACGAGCGGAGTCCGCATCGGGAAGAGCGTTATCGCAATATTAAGCCAGAAGAGCTGCCGCTTGGGGAAAGTCTGGAGGACACAGTGCATCGGGTCGGCGAGTTTTGGAAGCAGCGGATTGTACCTTTGATTCTCAAAAAGGATCGAGTTATCATTTCTGCACATGGTAACACTTTGCGGGCTTTAATCAAGTATATGGAGAATCTGGACGAAACCGCATTGCTGGATTTGAATATTCCGACAGGTATTCCGCTGGTGTATGAGCTGGATGAGCATATAGATCCCATCCGGCGCTTTTATCTCGGTGATCCGAGTCATGTAGAGGCTAAGAAGCAGGCTGTGGCCAACCAAAGCAAGGTAACGGAGTGAGTTTTCATACACAAAGAGGACAGGGCGCTTCCTCGCATCCTGTCCTCTTTGTGTTGGGTATAGATTAAGCGTTTGCTTCTTCTTCTGATTCCTGGCTGTCTTCCTCTGCGGGAAGTGCCCACACCGACACACTGCCGGCACGAACGGGAAATATGCCGTAGCCATCCTGCCCGATCTTTACGATATGATCGTGATGCCCGGTCAAATCTATCCATTCTTCCCCTGCACGTTGTTTACCTACGAACATGCGCTTTTCCCCGTCATTTGCGTTGGTGATCACCACAGCACATCCGGAGCCTTCCAGCTCAGGCACGCCTTGACGAACCCATCCAATCGTATGGGGATCATCGAAATAATCTTTTTGCTCACCATAAGCTTTATGGTACCGGGCATATAGTAGCGGGTCTAGCTCAGCTTGCTTGCCTTTCACGGGCGTTTGCCCCTGAATACCGTAGTAATCGCCGTAGAACACGCAGGGATAACCGTCCTTGCGCAGCAAGATAAGTGCATAGGCGCTGGGCTTAAACCAGTCCTCCACCCAGGATTCGAGCGCTTCGTGCGGCTGGGAATCATGATTATCGACAAAAGTAACCGAGTTCAGGGGATGGGTATGAACCAGCGTATCCTCGAAAATGGTGCTTAGATCGAAATCCTTGCCACCCAAGGAAGCGCTATGTAGTTTGTAGTGGAGGGATACGTCAAACAGGTCGATTTTATAATCAATGGTATCCAGGAACTTTTGACATGATTCCAGATCCGGTTTCCAAAACTCGCCTACCATATAAAAATCCTGCCCGCGTTTTTTAATCATTTCTGTAGCAAACTCTCGTACAAATTCATGATTAATATGCTTGATTGCATCCAGACGGAATCCGTTGCATTGCAGAGTGTCCACCAGCCATTTGCCCCAGCGGATCATCTCTTTGCGCACATCCTGATGATTATAGTCAATATTGGCGAACATTAAATAATCATAATTGCCGAATTCATCATCTACATTTTCGCTCCAGCTTTTATTTTTACCTAAAATACGATAGATTCCTGTCCGGTCCTGGCTCGCATCGTAATCGGTTCCGTTAAAATGTTCAAAGTTCCATTGAAATGTGGAATACTTCCCTTGTCGGCCGGGGAATGTAAATTTAGTCCAGCCTTCGATATCAAAGGGCTCGGAAATGACCTCATTGCGGTTATCCGGGTTGACCTCGACGACCTTGAATACTTCGGTTTCATCCGCGCCAGCTTTATGGTTCATGACCAGATCGACATAGACGGCCACACCGTGACGAACGCAGGCAGCAACAGCTTCCAGCAGGTCTTCCCTGGTTCCGTATTTGGTGCGCACCGCGCCTTTTTGGTCAAATTCGCCCAGATCGTAAAGGTCATAGACGCCGTATCCCGTATCCTCGGGCGACTGGCCTTTGGTGACAGGTGGAATCCATATCGCGTCAATTCCTTTGGCCTTCAGTTCCGGTGCCAGGCGGGCAAGCTTCTTCCAGTGAGAACCGTCAGCTTCGACATTCCACTCGAAAAATTGCATCATCGTATGGTTCCTTTTCATGTGCGTCCCTCCTTTATATATAACAAGTTACCCACCAAGTGAGGGGGGCTAAACGTCAGACGGTCAATATGATGCTGAATGAAGAACAAGGATCGCTGTATAACGTATGCTAAATCATTAAAATTTGTTATACCTGAGTGTTCATAATGGCTCAATAGCTAGAAAAGGGAACGTGAAAACGGTAAAATGAATCTAACTTAACAATAGTTCGGGTTTTGGGCAAACCGTGGAGCGCAGGCAATAGAAGAAAGGAGGGGTGGACGTGACAGAACCGCAGCAGAACAAGGATGAAGCGAGCAAACCGTTGATAAAAAAATGTACATATTGTCAGAAGATGAAGCCTCTAACGGACTTTCAGCGCAGAACGGGTCGCCGGGCGGGTCCTTATTCCCGGCGTGGTCCTTGCCGTTCCTGCCGGGGGTTAGCCCCGCAGGAACGTGCGGCCACGCCCGCTCCTTCCGGCGAGGAAGCGAACCTCTCGGCTGCTCCCGTGACGCAGCATAGCCTTGAAGCAAATACGGCTGTGCACAGCCTGGAGGCGTCACTACCTATGGAGGCACAGCGCCCCCGCAGGAAGCCGGTCACGGATAAAGCGCGTGAGCGCCATCGGCAACGGGTTCGGCATCTGCTTAGCAGGCTGAAGCCTGCGGATACTCGGGCGTTGCGGCTCAATCGTAATGGCATGATTCGGCTAAGAGGTAAAACCGATCAGGGGAGACGCTGGCATCAAGAGATTGAGCTTGATCTGGCCATGACCCTGGTCAGAGAGCGTATGGCGGTGATTGTTAATCCTTACACCGTGCGCAGACTGTATAGCAACAAGGAATTTCGCCAATATGTGCTTAAGCGTGACCGCTATACTTGTTTCTTTTGCGGAGGCTACGGTGACACGATTGATCATTTACTGCCTCGGGCAAAAGGGGGCCACACGACGCCAGTCAATTGTGTATGTGCTTGCAATGAATGCAATCAAGTTAAGGCTGCCCGCGATGTAGAGGAGTTCATTGAGTCTGGTGTGCCACAGCCGTCTTCTGATGATTTCAAAGCACCTGATATTCCTGATGCTTCTGAAGACACCCTACGTAGGTAGGGCGATTCTGCCAATGCAGCTTGTCCGCCCGCCCCACTAGTGGTGATGATCGGGCATCCGTATGAATATATTTTGAGTTATTTTCATATTATCGAACTGAAACGTACGCTCTCTATTACCCTCCTCTAGCCTAAAACGACCCTTTTTCAAGGGAAACTTGGACAAAAATCGAGCTTATTCTAATTTTTATCTAAAATAACAATAAAAAATTTGCAGAAATTTGTGCAAATTTAAAATTTCTTCGACGATTGTGTTGTGAAAGGTGTAATATAGAGGTATAGGGTTCCGTTTCGGCCTGTTGTAGTCACGAAGGAACGCTTCGTGGGATATTCCGCAGCAGTAACAACAGAATAACGTCTGAGCAATATACAATTGGCATCTGCGATAAATCAGTCTTGCCCTTTAGGGTATAGGCCGGTTTAAGCTGTGCTTCTTGCATGTTTAAGGGCGTGAATTCAATGAACGTTTTATTGCTAGAGTTTATGGATACAGGTTACGAGAGAGGATGGACTTCTATTTTCACAGTAAAGGAGGACGTTCACGCATGTCTGAAAACCAACAAGAGGTGGCAGTAACACAAGAAGCTACCAAAGAGTCTCGGGATGTACTGGACCAATTGATGAAACCGGAGGTTCAGCAATCGCTGACCGTACTGGTAGAGAATCTGCCAAAGTTGACTGAGATGGTTACTTTGATGACCGACGCTTATGATGTAGCTCGCAGTCTGGCAACTGACCCTGTCTTTATCGGAGATATGAAAAACTCCATGGGAGAGTTTGTGAAGCCTGTAACAGAATCGGCTAAAGGATTGGCTTCTGCTGCGATTGAAGCAAATGACCGCGTACAAACTACGGACGGCAGTGTAGGTCTGTTCGGCCTGCTCAAAATGCTTAAAGATCCGAATGTACAAAAAACGCTGCGTTTCAGCCAGGTTTTCCTGGATATTCTGAATGAGCGCCAACGCGAAAGCAAATAATTACCTGATCGAGAACGGAGGATGGACATGTCGAAGCAAATTTTGATCTTGGGCGGCGGATACGGCGGATTGCTGGCCGCTCTTACAGCACGCCAGCATATGGACGCTAGTCAAGCAACCATTACAGTGGTTAACCGCTTTGCGTCACACCAAATTATTACGGAACTGCACCGTTTAGCGGCAGGTACAATTGCCGAAAAAGCTGTGGCGCTTCCTTTGGAAAAACTGCTGCGTAACAAAGATATTATCCTAAAAGTGGATACGGTTTCGGAAATCAAACCGGACGATAAAAAAGTAACCCTGGCAAGTGGTGCTACATTGAGCTATGACGCTCTCGTTATTTCCCTCGGCAGTGAAACGGCTTACTTCGGTATTCCAGGACTGCAAGAGCATAGCTTCACGCTGAAATCCGTGGCAGAAGCCAATCGCATTCGCGCACATGTGGAAGCTCGTCTGGATGCTTACAAGCAATCCGGTAACCAAGCAGATGCTACAATCGTTATCGGTGGTGGCGGTCTGACAGGCGTTGAGCTGGTGGGCGAATATGCTGACAAATTGCCTGCAATTTGTCGCGAAAAAGGTATTAACTACGAAGATATCAACTTGTATTGCGTAGAAGCTGGACCATCTATTTTGGCAGGCTTCCCTCAACCACTGGTTGATCGTGCAGTAACAAGCCTTGAAAAACGTGGCGTTCAAATCGTAGCGGGTGTTCCGATTACAGAAATGAAAGCTGACGAAGTTCTCCTGAAAGACGGACGTTCGATCAAAACGAACACACTGATCTGGACAGGCGGCGTACAAGGTAATGCACTGGTTGGCGCATCTGGTATCGAAGTAAACCGTGGTCGCGCAACTGTGAATAGTGCACTGCAATCGACTTCTCACGAAGACATCTTCCTCGCTGGCGACAGCGCAGTGGTGTTCCCGGCTGAAGGCGAGCGTCCATACCCTCCAACTGCACAGTTGGCTTGGCAAATGGGCGAATTAGTTGGTTACAACATCTTCGCTTATTTCAACGGAGCGAAAATGGAAAGCTTTACACCAGTATTCTCCGGTACACTGGGCAGCTTGGGTAGAACAGACGCGATCGGTACTGTAGGCGCGAATGGCACCCAACTGAAAGGCGCTGTAGCCACTTTGATGAAGGAAGGCAGTAACATCCGTTACTTGTCCCATATCAAAGGACTTTTTGCATTGGCCTATTAATATTTCTTACTTTTATATGCTTTATCCAAAGAGAGTGCAATTCTGTACTCTCTTTTTGTTTTGCAGTTTAATCCATTATAAACCAGTATATGTAAAATGTCATGTGTATTTTTGGATATATGTTGAAAATTATGGTTGATCTGATATTTCTGTGGCAGTACACTAGTAACGAACAATACGAGGAGGGCATTATGAAAATCAGGTTATTAATCTGCTTTATGATTGTATTAAGTTTTGGTGCTACCAACATGAATTTGGTATCTGCTCAAGCTCAAGGACAAACGCCCATACACCTGAAGGTCAATGATCATTACGTTTTATATACCTATCCTGCATCACCTTTTGTGGATAAGAAGGGGAGACTGCTTATACCGCTCCAAGCGGCTGAGGATATACTGGGCGGCAAAGTAAGTTATAATGCAGCGAACAAGACGGCTGCTGTTGATCTGTTGGGGCGTAATGTAACGGCTACGATCGGATCACCCGAAATATCGGTTAACGGCGAACCTATGACAATGGATACAGTCCCCATCATGAAAAGCAACGCGATGTTTTTGCCGGTATCCATTTTGTTGAAGGATACAGATGCGAAGATGGAGTGGGATCCCCAACGTGGCTTATTGAAGCTAAAACATGATAGCTTTACAGAGAGTCCCGTTCTTATGAGGTTTAAGGGACAAGACTTGGCTCAAGTCATTGATGCGAACGCGTTTAATCTTACTTCCTTTGATTGGGATCGAAAAAAAGGCGTATTGGATATTTATGCTACGTACGAGAGCAGCTTATCACCCGACTTCAAGCAAATCGACTTTAATCCCATGATTGTGTACAGCAAAGGGGGCCATAGCGTATATCCTTATTCTAAACCCAGTATGTTTTACAAAGTCCAAATAACCAGTCCTGGTCATTTGGTTTATACGAGAAATATCGATACAATCGATGCGGATAAAGACTATATAAAATATATTACTTCTGTAGGCAGATTGATTGAGTAGTGGAATGTATGTTGCTTGTACATCACAAAAAAGCGACAAAGGCTTAAGGGCCTTTGTCGCTTTTTTTATAATTAAAAGTTAGTAATTAGGTTGCGGTTGTCCTTGTTGCGTATAGTTCCATTGATTCTGTCAATGGACTCTCTGTCTTTAAGGAAACTAATGATGCCATCTGTCAGGTTACTTCTTTGCAAACCTGAGAGTTTATTCCAGTCATCCAAACCTACAAACACATCCACGTCAGCTTTACTGCTGTCGCCTCTTACACTGAAATCAAAGCCAACTCCGGCGTAGCTGCTATATCTGTTGAACAAATCACGTTGGATCGTGTTTGCGTCGAAGGATGAAGCTACATCCCTCAGAGTAACATTGCCTCTGCTATTGGTTGTAAAGGTTGCCAATTTATCTCTATTACTGGAGTTCTTAACCGTACCCTCTACCTCGGCATCTTTATACTCTTTCAAAATATCATCCACGATGTCCTCCAGGTAGTCCTCTTTTCTGCTGTCGGATAGGTCAGTCCATCTGGATTTTGTCATTTCGATGGTCACCGTAATATCCTTTTTGTTACCATCCAGCGTGATATCCGAGTTGGTTTTATAGTCGTCCCTGTGATCATCGTTCAGCTTCTTTTGAAGATCCTTCAAGGAGCTAGAGCTATTTTTGCTTGCTTCATCTTTTAGCGTCTGGTTGTCTTTTTGCAATTGAGCAATGGTAGCGTCTTTCGTCGTGTTTGCTGCTTTCGCTGTGTTGAGCTCTTGAGTCAGCGTCGTAATCTGGTTGTTCAGCGCCGTAACTGTAGACTGATCAATAGGAACGCCGTTGTCAGCAATGACTACGCGTTTGTTTGTTCCATCCCATGTTACTTTTTTATCCAAAGCTGTACCTGCCAGCTTCAGTGGGATATACGTTACGCCATCCAGCAGGAACGGTTCTGTTTTGGCATCAGTAGGAACCTCGGTTCCGTTGTAGATAATTTTGATATTGTTATATACTGCTTGGATCGGCTTAGTCACTTGTGCGGCATATGTGGATTGGCTGAAAAGAGCCCCGGATATGGCCAAGGCGGATACGGCAGTGATGATGACAGGTTTTTTGATAGATTTCAGTGATTTCATTCGTTGGTCTACCCCTTTATTTAAGAATTATAGCCTGGTTCATAGACTAGAGTAACATTAATGCCTACAAAATCCAACAGCTTGGAGAGTCATTATAGGTTGTGCTTATATTGGTTAGACGCAACAGCAACCATAAAAGTTGCCCTGTTTGCGCAAAAGTTTTTCCAAAAGTATCCGAACAACACAAAACAAGCCCGCTGCACAAGACAGCGAGACTTGTAGGTAAAACAGTGCGCCGAAGTTATCCATTCAGGATTATTTGCCGTCCTTCAGTTTGCCTGCTGTTTCCTGAAGATGGCCTTTGGCCTTATCCAGTTTACCTTCGGCTTGAAGGGATTTATTATCGGTAGCGTTTCCGATTTGGTCCTTGATTTCACCTTTGGCTTTGTTCACATTACCTTTGATTTTATCGCTAATTCCGTTATCCTTCATGTTGAAGCCCTCCTTATGTGATCGAACTTTCATTCAGCATGCTGTAGTTAGTCATTACCCGAGCAAGGGTAATACGAAACCAGAGGCTGTATATCACAGACGGGGGTATAATGTTGGATACGGGTTAAATCAGAACGTGAAGTGGGGAGTGAGCGCATGCTCAAAATTTTATTATTTATTCTCGTTATTCAAATTATTTACGTATCGGCGTATACACTGCGCATGATTCTGACGCTGAAAGGACAGAAGTACATTGCTGCGCTCATTAGCACCGTAGAAGTTACGGTCTATGTATTGGGCTTGAATGTTGTGCTTAAGTATCTGGATCAAGTGGCAAGTCTTGCGGTATACGCCATTGGCTATGCATTGGGTATTCTGATTGGAGCATGGATTGAGGAAAAAATAGCGCTTGGTTATGTCACTGTTAAGGTGATCAGCAATGAGATTAATGGAGGAATTGCCAATGCGCTGCGGGACAAAGGATACGGCGTTACAGCCTGGCTGGGCAGTGGGCGTGATGGAGAGCGCCTGGTGATGGAAATTTTGGCTAAACGGAAAAACCAGAATAGGCTGTATCAGTCCATTCTGGAGCTGGATCCTAAGGCTTTTGTCATTACGGTAGAGCCGAAGCAATTTCATGGCGGCTTCTGGACCAAGGCTATCCGTAAATAAACATTTTGGTAAATTGCGCATATTTTTTGGAGCTTGGAGCATATTAATACCCGCACAGGTTGGAATTAACAGTAAGCCGACAGGGGATATTACCCTATAAAAAACCGAGGGGGGATATAGATGTACAGACGCCAGGCCCCGGAAATCATTCCAGAGGAAAATACGGCTATTTGGTCGTGTACAAATGAGGGTTGCAATGGCTGGATGCGAACGGATTTCACCTTTTTGAACGAGCCAGCTTGTCCATTTTGCCAAGCCTCGATGGGGCAGGAAATGCGGATGTTGCCGATTCTCAATCGGGCGGGCAATTCCTTTGTCGCCCAGCGCTCCTAATCCAGGATTCTGCAAGATCCACAATGGAAAGTGAGTACGATGATCACACTGCAATACTTATGAACGTCAAAAGCCGCTCCAGCGACATGCTGAGCGGCTTTTGGTTGTGGAATATTTGATGATCATGGCCTCTCGATGGGCTGCACGGAGTCACGATATACAATATGACCCTGCACCAGGACCCGACCAAAGCGACTGCCGGGATGGCTTATTTTTTTCATCATCGAATCAATTGCGGTACGTGCCATCTGCTCGATGTCTACTCCGACTGTGGTCAGTTGCGGAACAATAAGAGTGGCGTATACATCATTGTCAAAGCCGACCACAGAGCAGTCTTCAGGTACGCGGTATCCCAGAGCAATGAGCTTGTGCACCAGATTGTGAGCGACCTGATCGCAATTACATACAAAGGCAGTCGGCAGCGGCTGAGGAAGCTCCATTTCAACATAAGAGCCTTCGTCGTCCCGGTCACTGAGCACCCACTCGTTACGGAGAGGCAACCTGTGCTCCAGCAAGGATTTATAGTAGCCGAGGAAACGATCCTGAATACTACTGGTGGAATAGAGGTTGCCCACATATGCAATATCCCGGTGTCCCTGGGCGATCAAATAGTTGGTCAGCTCGTAGGCCCCGTAAAAATTATCCGTCACCACGGAGTCGATATCGGCATGCTCATCATAAAAATCGAGAAACATTTTGGGCAGTTCCATGGTTTGTACAAGCTCAATATATGGCTTGCTCACTTGGCCCAGGAGAATGAAGCCGTCCACCTTACGGTCGTAATAGATACGTGGCAGATTAAGCTGTTCCTCGTCTTCGCGATGGAGGATGTGAAGGATGCCGTAGTAGCCGTATGGCTCCAGTGCCCGTGAAATTTGCTGGTAGATGTGCAGATAAAACGATTGGCCAGGGCCGGTAAAACGTTCGGGAATGACAACACCAATGTTATAGGTGAGGCCCTCCTTCATGGACTTGGCAACGGTATTGAAACGATAACCCATTTCGCCCGCGAGCGTCTTAATACGCTCTTTTAGCTCCTCGCTAACCCCATCCTTGTCATTGAGCGCCTTCGACACGGTCACGCTGCTTACTCCCAGCTTATCTGCAATATCCCGCATCGTTACGTTGCTCTTCATTCCTGTTCCGCCTTCCAATTTTAAAAAGATAAGCATCTTGCCTAAATCCAAAGAATGGATGCAAAATGCTGGGGGAATATATTAGTAGCTTAGCTGCCTGTAAAGATACAAAGACTGGCAGCGTAGCTGCCCATAGAACAACAATTAGCCTGCGGGTAACAGTTGTTCTATGGATAGTATACATGGTTCCGCAAGCAGGATAAAGCCTGCGGCTTATGTCTGCTGAGAAGGACGAGAGTGCGCTTTCAATAGCGCTTCATTGTAATGAATCAGATCACGGCGAACAGCGGCGCTGCTGAGAGAGCGCAGCGGGTCGGATGGTGTATTGAAGGTGTAGTCCTCCAGTCGAGCGATGGTGGTCGTCGCTACGTGGATACGGGTGTCACTGGAAGCGTAGTAGATAAAAACTTCATCTTGTTCGTTAACGACTGCACCGTTGCAAAAAATAACATTCGAAACGTCGCCCACGCGTTCCTCATCATAAGGAGCTAGAAAGTGCCCGCCGGGCTTAGCAATGACGCGCGTAGGGTCTTCCAGACTGGTGGCAAAGGTATACAGCACATACCGCAGCCCGGCGGCCGTATTGCGTACCCCGTGAGCGATATGAATCCAGCCGCGGCTGGTCTTAATCGGGGCGGGACCCTGCCCGTTCTTGGCTTCGTACACCGTATGATAACGGCGCTCATCAATGACGGTTTCGTGTTCAATCACGGGCTGTGTAATATCTTTGCACAGGCCGAAGGCAATGCCACCGCCCGAGCCGGTGGAAATAAACCCGTCCTGAGGACGAGTATAGAAGGCGTATTGACCGTCCACAAATTCAGGGTGCAGAACAACGTTGCGCTGCTGTGGGGACTGGGTAGTAATGTTGGGAAGCCGGGTCCATGTACGAAGATCACGAGTACGGACCAGTCCGGCCTGAGCGACAGCACTGGAGGTATCGTGAGGTGGCGCGTCAGGATCCTTTTTTTCAGAGCAATAAATACCGTAAATCCAGCCGTCCTCATGCTTCACCAGCCGCATATCGTACATATTTGTTTCTTCTGGGTCGATATCCTCCCATACTAGGGGGGCGTCAATGAATCGAAATTGATCAATGCCGTTATCGCTCTCTGCCAAAGCGAAAAATGATTTTCGATCCAGTCCTTCGGTACGCGAAACAAGAATGTATTTTCCTTCATGATAGATCGCCCCTGGATTCAATGCCGCATTTACACCCAGCCGCTCCATGAAAAAGGGATTAGTTTGCGCATCCAGATCGAACCGCCAGTGAAGTGGAACATGATGGCGTGTGAGCACTGGATAGAGGTAGCGCTCGTAGATACCATTGTAAAAGGTAGTTTTAACCTCATTAGGGCGTGTAATCAGTTCCTCTTGCTGCAATAGCAGCTCATCGTATTTGCTATGAATCATTGGTTTTCCATCCTTTCTAGCATTTCTATGCAAAATCGGCTGTTGTGATAAGGGCACTTCCAGGGTCCAGCAATCTCTCTCGCATCAGGCTTACCATCCGCTTGAACTGACCAGAACCATTCGCCTCCGGGCCGCGGATCTATGATATATTGCCGAGTATAGGCCCACAGATTACGCACAATTTGCAAAAATCGTTCGTCATTTGTACGTTGAAACGCATTGTAAAAACCAACCATCCCCTCGGCCTGCACCCACCAAATACGTGAGGTGTCTACCCGCTCTCCTTCTCGCTCGTTGATGAGCGATCCGTCTGGCTGAACAGCACGCTCTGCTACCGCATTGGCAATATCCATCACCATGTCCAGGTATTCTGACGGGTAATAACCCAGCACATTCATAGCGTCCTCAATCAACCAGCTGGCTTCGATGTCGTGACCATATGAGGTCAGGTCAAGCAGAGAGCGCCATTCACGATCGAAGAATACCCCCAATCGTCGGGCAGAAGCATCGTAAACGCGACGATATAAAATATCCAGTACGTTCGTCAGTGCATCTCGAACCTCTTCATTTGGCCAGACGCGCAGCAATTGGGTATACGCTTCCAAAACATGAATATGCGTATTCATGGTGATATGCGCGGTAACTCCATTTTCGCTGAGCAGCTCATTAGGCTGCGTGTTCCACAAGCGGTCATATTGCTCGCCGTATGCCTGCCGGGCGGGATCATATCCTTTTTGCTCCAGCAGGTGGAACAGCTCCATAGCTAGTGGCAATGCATTCGGGTCGTCTGTGGCACGTGCATACTCTGCTAGCGCATAGATCGCGAATGCCTGCGCGTATACATGCTTGCACGTGTCCACGGGTTGCCCGGTGTAGTCCACCATCCAATACATTCCTCCATGTAATGGATCAAGCAGGTGATCTCGCAGGAATGTGAATGCATCTCGTGCGGCTTCTGCATAGGTATCTTCCCCTGTTACACGAGCAGCCGCCGAGAAGGACCAGAGTAACCGTGCAGTGGCAATCCCGCCTTTGTCGGCTTGGTTATGAGTGTGCAGATCCACATCCACCTCGCCGTAAAACCCACCGTGTGTCTCATCCTTCAGTCCAAGCCAGAATGGGAGTATGTGTTCCTTCCATTCCTGTCTAATTTCGTCCAGTAGTGTTGCCAAGAGACAAAGCCTCCTTCGGGAAAAATATTAGGTTATCGTTAACTTTACAGAATTATCATATCTAGCTGTTTGTAAACTGTCAACCATGCTAAATTGGTGTTTTTTCATAAGGTGTGACCGATTCCACTTCACAAAAAAAGAATATTGCAATTGACATAGTAAGCGCTAACATAATAAAATGATTTTGTTACTTTAACGATAACCTTATTCGAAAACAACAGGAGGAATCGTCTCATGAAGTTGTCCAAGGTTTTGATGTCATTACTATCTGTGGTTTTGTTAGCGGGGCTGTTTACTGGCTGTACCTCAAAGAAGGATGAGCCAGCTGCCAGCTCTGATCCAAAGGCCGTGGAAGGTGAAATTACGGTTATCACACAGCGGACAGATATTGTGGATACGGTATTTCAGGACTACGCTAAGGAATTTAACAAGCTTTATCCGAACGTGAAGGTCAATTTCCAGGCATTGGCCGATTATGATGGTCAAATTAAAATTCGGATGGGGACCAGGGATTACGGGGATGTTTTGCTGATCCCTGGCAGTATTCCAGTTGAAGAGCTGCCCAATTTTTTCGAACCACTGGGTACTTATGAGGAGATGAAAAACAAGTATACCGGCATTGAAGAACGTACGGTGGATCATAACAGCTACGGTATTCCGATTGCGATGGTTTACTCTGGTGTGATTTATAACAAAAAGGTGTTCAAGGACGCAGGAATCACGCAGCTTCCCAAAACACCGGACCAATTCCTGACAGCGTTACAGCAGATTAAGGACAAAACCAAGGCAGTGCCGCTGTTTACGAACTATGCCTCTGGTTGGGCACTGACCCAGTGGGAGTCTAGTCTGGCAACATTGGCGGGTACAAAGGAATACGTGAATGTCACACAACCGAATACAGATGACAATTTCACAAAGGGCCAGCCTCACTATGAACTGTATAAGGTCCTATACGATGCAGCTAAAAAAGGCCTGATTGAAAAAGATCCAACGACTACGGATTGGGAGACCTCCAAGGCAGATCTTGCTCAAGGCAAAATCGGTACGATGGTGCTTGGCTCTTGGGCAATTGACCAGATCAAAAGCACAGCTCCTAACAAGGATGATATCGGTTTTATGCCATTCCCGACGAATGCCTCCAAGGTACTTGTACCGCTAGCTGGTGATTTTAACCTCGGTATTAACGTAAACAGTGAAAATAAACCAGCGGCCCGTGCCTGGGTGGATTGGTTTACCGAAAAGTCCAACTATGCTGTAGAGCAGGCAGGCAGCATTAGTCCGCTGAAGGGTGCTCCAATGCCTAGCATTTTGAAGCAATACGAAGATCAGGGGGTCGTTTTTGAAACACTTACTCCATCTCCAAAAGGACAGGAAGGAATTGTTGATAAAATCGACAAAATGGGCGAAATTGGTTTGTGGCAGCCTGATTTCAAGAAACGCATTATTGAGGCAGCGGTGGGTAACCGCCCGGAATCGTATGACGCCATTATGAAAGATCTGAACGATGCATGGGTGAAGGCGCGTGCTGAAGTGGCTGCTAAGGAAGCAAAATAGCCATCTGAACTGACGAAAAGAAAGGATCGACGTAGCAGTCGATGGACGGATAGCCAGGAGGTGCAGCATGTTAAAATTTTCGAATCTCAGCTACTCCAAACAAAGATTGGCGATTATTGTTGCCTTTTCATTTATTCCGCTAGCGCTGCTGATCACTTTTGCGTACTTGCCAGTGATCAATATGTTTAAGTACAGCTTTTCGGACTGGAACGGCTATAGTAAGCGTCTGGAATATGTGGGTTTTGAAAACTATATCAAAATCTTTACCGATCCCGAGTATTTCTCGGTGTTTAAGGTCAGTCTGTATTACTTTGTAGCCACGTTTGTACAGATGGGTCTGGCCCTTTATTTTGCAAGCATTCTCAGCTTTCAGACCTGGTTTAAAAATTTCTTTAAAGGCGTTTTGTTTTTTCCTTCCCTGATGAACGGGGTGGCCATTGGTTTTATTTTTCTATTCTTTTTTAAGCCAGACGGCACGCTCGATACACTGCTTCAGGCAGTGGGGCTGGGTTCGTATGTCAAGCTGTGGCTGGGCAACCCGGAGATTATCAATATTTCGCTAGCGGGCACGTCGATCTGGAGATACATGGGCTTTAACTTTATTGTATTTCTAGGTGCGATTTCTTCCATATCCAGTGATCTGTATGAAGCAGCCGATATCGATGGGGCCAACCGCTGGCATCAGTTCCGCTCAATTATTTTGCCGAGCATCAAGCGGATTTTGCAGTTGAACCTCATCTTGGCCATTAGCGGTGCGGTCAGTGCATTCGATATTCCGTATATTATGACCGGTGGCTCCAATGGTAGCGAAACATTCGTCATTCAGACGCTTGATGTGGCATTCAAATACAGCAAGGTCGGTTTGGCCTCGGCGATGGCGGTTGTTCTGCTGCTGATCGTAATCGCTGTTACGCTGCTTCAACGGTTGCTAATTCGGGGAGAGGAGGACTAATCATGTATAAGCTGAAAAGAATACTGGCTAGCAGCATCAAGTATGCGGCGCTACTACTAGGTGCGTTCATTGCACTGCTGCCGATTGTCGTAATTTTGTTTGCATCTTTGAAGACGAAGACTGAATATGCGGCAACCAGTCCTCTGACTCCCCCCGTGAACTGGCTGAATTGGGCTAACTATACCAAAGCCTTTATTAACGGAAATATGCTGACCGGATTTGTGAACACAGCTTTTATCCTGTTGATTTCGATCATCGGAGCCACGTTGACGGGTTCCATGATCGCGTACATTTTGAACCGCTTTAAATTTAAGGGCAAAAGTCTTATGCTGGGTGCGTTCCTGCTCGCAACCCTCATTCCGGGGGTAACGACACAGGTATCGACATTTCAAATTATCAACAAGTTGGAGCTGTTTAACACGCCTTGGGCGGCGATCTTGCTGTATTTGGGAACGGATATTATTGCGGTGTATATTTTTCTACAATTTCTGGATTCCATTGCGGTGGCGCTGGATGAATCGGCCATGCTGGATGGGGCCTCCTATCTGACGATCTACTGGCGGATTATCTTGCCCCTGCTGAAGCCTGCCATTGTGACGGTGATCATTATCAAGGGCGTTAATATTTACAACGACTTTTACACCCCGTTCCTGTATATGCCCAAAACAAGCCTTCAGGTCATATCGACGGCGCTGTTCAAGTTTAAAGGACCCTATGGATCACAATGGGAAGTCATTAGCGCGGGCATTATCATTGCCATAATTCCGACGCTGATTGCATTTTTATCCTTACAAAAATATATCTATAATGGATTCGCTCAGGGTTCGGTGAAATAGAATAACGCTGAACAAAAAAATGGTGAAATCAAGTATCTCGTAGAGAGGGGAATAAACGTATGAATAAATTGAATGTGGATTTGGGAGTAAATAGCGTGCGAATCGTGGGAGACAGTCTGCCGAAAATGCCGTGGCAGGATAAGCCTGAGGGCAGTGAGGCTCCGGTATGGAGACATACTGAGAATCCGGTCATTGGGCGGAATCCGGTGCCGGGCATTGCCCGTATTTTCAACAGTGCAGTAGCTCCGTATGAAGGACGGTTTGTAGGGGTATTCCGGGCTGAAACAATTAACGGACGTCCGCATTTGCATCTAGGCTGGAGTGACGACGGGTTGGCTTGGGACATTGAGACAGAACGGTTGCATTTGGTTGATGAGGAGGGGCATGATTACCAGCCTAATTATGCTTACGATCCGCGTCTGGTCCGCGTGGAGGATACGTATTATATCATCTGGTGTACAGATTTTTACGGTGCAGCGTTGGGGATAGCCCAAACGAAGGATTTTAAAAGTTTTGTACGATTGGAAAATCCATTCTTGCCGTTTAATCGTAATGGTGTGCTGTTGCCCCGTAAGCTAAACGGAAACTTTATGTTGCTATCCCGTCCGAGTGACAGTGGACATACACCGTTTGGCGACATTTTTCTGAGTGAAAGTCCTGACTTGGTCTACTGGGGCAAGCACCGTCATGTCATGAGTAAGGGCGGACAGGGCTGGTGGCAATCGGTAAAAATTGGCGGCGGACCGGCACCGATTGAGACGACCGAGGGCTGGCTGATGTTCTACCACGGGGTGACAGGCACGTGCAATGGGCTGGTATACAGCATGGGGGTTGCCGTTCTTGATCTGGATGATCCATCTAAGGTTAAATATCGTTCCTCCAACTTCGTGCTGACCCCGGAGGAATGGTACGAGGAGCGGGGCTTTGTGCCGAATGTGGTGTTCCCGTGTGCTACGCTGCATGATGCGGACACTGGAAGAATCGCAATTTATTATGGAGCCGCTGATACGTATGTAGGTATCGCATACACGACAGTGTCCGACATTATGAGGTATGTCATCGCAACGGATGAAGTGGTCGGAGACGACCGTGAGTCGGGCCGGATGTAGCATGTAGGAGGGAACGTGAATGCCGGAGGATATGTTTTTACAGCAATTGCAGTCGTACATGGGGAGCAGCCCAAAGCCTCCTGATTTTGATGCATACTGGGAACGGGCGCTACTGGAGCTGGAGCAGCAGCCACTGAAATATACACTGGAGCCTGCTGATTTTGTCTCTCCGCTGGTGGAGTGTTACCATCTATATTTTACCGGAGTGGGCGGAGCAAAGATTCATGGGAAGCTGGCTCGTCCCAAGCATCTTACGGAACAAGGTCCAGCTTTGGCCATGTTTCATGGATATTCCTGCGACAGTGGTGATTGGTTCGACAAGGTAAGCTACGCGGCACACGGATTCACCGTGCTGGCTATGGATTGCCGGGGGCAAGGAGGGCTGTCCGAGGACAATTTGCAGGTTCAAGGAACGACGGTGCGCGGCCATATCATTCGAGGGATTGACGACCCGGACCCGGATCGGTTGTATTACCGCAATGTATTTTTGGATACGGTACAGGCGGTGCGCATTCTAATGTCTATGGAGCAGGTCGACCCTGAACGGATCGGTGCATTTGGCTGCTCCCAAGGCGGGGCACTAACGGTTGCCTGCGCTGCATTGGAGCCGCGTGTCCGTGTGGCGGTCCCGGTATATCCGTTCCTGTCGGACTATAAAAGAGCCTGGGCGCTGGATGCTACTACATCTGCATATGAAGAACTGGTTTATTATTTTCGTTGGTTTGATCCGAACCATCTGCGCGAGGAGGAGCTGTTTTACCGATTAGGCTACATCGACATTCAACATTTGGCAGATCGTATTCGTGGTCGTGTGTTGTTTGTGACGGGGCTGTCGGATATCATTTGTCCACCCTCCACGCAGTTTGCGGTGTACAATAAAATCGTATCAGACAAGGAAATACTCCTGTATCACGAATACGGTCATGAGTATCTACCTTATCTGTCGGATCGTGCCATGAGTGAATTTTTGCGGCTGTAGGGGGTTGAACTTAGCCACAGGCTCCTTTATAGTAATAACTATAACCTTCGTGAATGCGTAATAAATGAATGCCCCATTTGTATAACCTCAATAATATGGTTTGAGGGTCTCTACCAGGAACCGATAAATCCTGATTACAAAAAGTGTACGTCTTGTACATTTCTTGTGGTCAGGATTTTTTTGCGTAATACGAGGGAATTTACATGACAGCAAAGGAGCTAATGTAATGAACTTCAAAGTAGTTATTTTAACGATTGCGACCTTTACGGTGGGGTTGGTGGAGCTGATTATCGGTGGCGTGCTGCCCCAAATTGCACAGGATTTGAATGTCTCCGTAAGTACGGCAGGACAGCTTATCATGATCTATGCGCTCGTGTACGCTATTGCTGGGCCAACTTTGTTGGCGTTGACCGCCAAAATCGAACGAAAACGACTGTACCTGTGGTCGATGTTTATCTTTATTCTGGGAAGTCTGCTGGCCTTCTGGAGTCCGAATTATGCAGTCCTGTTTGTATCCCGTATCATTACCGCTGCAAGCGGGTCGCTGATCGTGACATTGTCACTGACCATTGCAGTCAAAGTGGTGTCCAAGGCTTATCAGGCCCGTGTCCTCGGTGTCATCTCCATGGGGGTTAGCTCCTCCATCGTGCTTGGTATTCCAGCCGGGGTGCTGATTGGAAATGCGTTTGGCTGGCGGGTGCTTTTCCTGATTATTGCCTTGTTGACGGTCGTTGCTATGATCGTTATCAACTTGTTTATGGAACGGATTCCGACGGAACATGTTGTGCCTATGCGTGATCAATTGAAATCCTTAAAAAATGTTAAAGTCATCAGTGCTCATCTGGTGACCACGCTGACACTGGCGGGCCACTACACGCTATATGCGTATTTCACTCCGTTTTTAGAAAATATGATGGGTTTAAATGCTTCGTGGGTTAGTGTGGCCTATTTTGTCTTTGGGCTGGCGGCAGTGAGCGGTGGTTTTATTGGCGGTTCTTTGGCAGATCGGTTCGGCACAGCGAAAAGTATTCTAGTCGTCGTAGGCGTGTTTATCGCCGTGATGTTCCTGCTGCCACTCTCAATCCACTCGGTTTATGTATTTGCGCCACTATTGATCATCTGGGGCATACTGAGTTGGGCCTTGTCGCCCCCGATGCAAAGCTATCTTATTGAAAATGCGCACGATTCGGGTAGTATTCAGCAAAGCTTTAATTTCTCCGCACTCCAGGTCGGGATCGCTCTGGGTTCTGCCTTGGGAGGCGTAGTAATTGAGAATAGTGAATCTGTTGCCACGAACGCTTGGGTGGGTGGGGCATTTGTGATTGTTGCTTTTGTCTGCGGCGTATTTTCCATTACCAGAGCCGGGACATCGCAGGCTGTCAGAGGGCACCACTCTGTTTCATAGTTCGCTGAACCATCGCCCTCTTTTATAATACGAGCAAACATGTTATACTACACACAATTATGAAGAAGGAGGTGAGGTAGGTGAATCACGAGATGCTGAACAACCGTATTAGCCAGCTGCCGATTGCTATGGCTGGCATTGTTCATGCTTTTCCATACAACGGGAGAAGTCTGTCCAATTTTAATCATATGGTTGTAAACATCGCGAGAAGACGCCTACCTTAACTCGAACGGATTGCTGTATCTTCCGAAGAGTCGCGGGGTTGCTCCTGCGGCTCTTTTTGTGTTACCCGGGTAAGGGTCTTCCTAAATAAAGGAGAGCCTGAACATGTATATAGTTAACGGTCAACAATTGAAAAAATACCACGCTGCCAATCTGATTTTGGATGGTGCATCGTTTGATATCCATACGGGAGAAAAGGTGGGACTCATCGGCCGCAACGGAAGCGGTAAAACCACCCTATTACGCCTAATCGCACGCTTGTCCCGCCCGGATGAAGGGCAGCTCGTCATCGCCAAGGATACGAAAATCGGCTATTTACCGCAAATTCCGGCGGAGTTTGAGAGCTTCACCGTGTACGAAACGCTGGCTTACGCCTATCGTGAGCTGAAGGATTGCCGCAATCAGATGAGCACACTGGAACGGGAAATGTCAGATCCGATTGCGGTAGCGGATACGGGTCTTCTGGAGAAGCTGCTGCAATCGTATGCTTCCCTACAGGAACGGTTTGAGCGCAACGGCGGCTATGAAATGGATGCAAATATTGATCAGGTAGCGGATGGTCTGCGTATTCCCAAAGGAATGTATACGCGCAGCTTCGGCTCGCTGTCTGGCGGAGAGAAAACAAAAATAGCGCTGGCATCACAGCTCATCGGACGACCGGATTTGCTGCTGCTGGATGAGCCGACCAACCATCTGGATTTGAAAGGGCTGGAATGGCTGGAGCAATTTTTGCAGGGCTACACAGGCGCGTGTGTGGTTGTATCTCATGATCGTTATTTTCTGGATCGGGTTGCCGTTAAAATGATTGAGCTTGAGGATGGCGAGGCGTTTACGTATTATACGAACTACAGCGGCTACGTTAAGGAAAAGGAAGAACGATTGCTACTGCAATTTGAAGATTATAAGGAACAGCAAAAGCGAATCAAAAAGATGAAAGAGGCCATTCGGCGTTTTGAAGAGTGGGGTCGCAACGGTGATAACGAAAAGTTTTTCAAAAAAGCAGCATCCATTCGTAAAGCACTGGAGCGTATGGAGCTGGTGAAGCGGCCTGTACTGGACCCGCAGGGGGCAGAATTTCACTTAAAACTGGAGGATCGTTCCGGTCGCCGAGTGCTACAGTTTGAAGATATTGTTAAAGCTTATGGAGAGCGTCAGATATTAAGCGGGGCAACGGGCAGCCTGGAATTCGGTGAAAAGGTAGCCTTGTTGGGCGATAACGGCGCAGGTAAAACGACGCTGCTCAAGCTGTTGCTTGGTCAGGAAAGCGTAGATGCAGGCACGGTCCAATGGGGCACGCGCGTAGAGTACGGATATTTGGCGCAGCAAGAGAGAGAACGGAATAGCCGGGCGACTGTGCTTGCTTACTTCAAGGAAGAAGCAGGGGTGGAAGAAGGCGAGGCACGCGGATTGCTAGCGAAGTATTTATTTTACGGTGCCGATGTGTTTAAGCCCGTGAGCATGCTGTCCGGTGGCGAATGGTCCCGCTTGCGGCTGGCGTTGCTGGTCATGAAAAAGCCAAATTTGTTGGTGCTGGATGAGCCGACGAACCACCTGGATATTGACTCACGCGAGGCGCTGGAGGAAGCGTTGGACACCTACACGGGAACGGTGCTGGCGATTTCACATGACCGCTATTTTGTGAATAAGCTGGCTGGGCGCGTGTGGGAGCTGGAGGATGGAAAGCTGACCTTTTATCTAGGCAGCTTTGATGAGTACCGAGCGAAGAAGCGGGAGCTGGAAAACGCCCGCTTGCTAAGTGAGGGGGATGCCGGGGTACGCTTGGCATCTGCAAGTAGAGTCGCATCCGGTGGCGGCTCGGGCACGGCTGCGCATTCTGGTGCAGCGAGCAGGGGCCCAGGGGCGGCTGCGCGTACGGGAGCGACCTCGGGAGCCGATAAGGGTCGTGCTCGCACCGAGTCGGCAGGTCGCTTGGGGGCGTCCGCTGCCGGGTCTGGGGCACGCGAAGCGAAGGCCGCGAAGCCATCACGCCCGCCCGCTGTGTCCAGCGAGCGCTTGGAGCGAGCGATTGCCGCCAAAGAAGCAGAATTGGCGGCGACAGATGCCGAGCTGGAGATGCTCGGCACAAGCGGCGACACGATCCACATGGCGGAGCTGTGGGACGCGCGTGAGCAGCTGCAAGCCGAGCTGGACATGTTGCTCGGCGAGTGGGTTGAGCTGGAGTAGGTGACAGGCTGGTTGCTGAAGATAGGCAACGTATATTTTATAAAGGGATAGCCCTGAGGTAGCGCTGCTGAGGGGCTATTTTTATATGGTAAAGACTAATGAGAGCGTGGGAACGGAATAACCATACATTAAAATAAATTGGTGTTAATTATTTTTTGTTATGTATGTTTACATATAAAGTAATAGATTTACATTTTGAAACATGTGATATTGTTTTATTTGTAAGAAGGAAATAATCACTGTTAGATAAATTTTTATAATGTCAACTAAGATCATACATAAGATTTTCCGTATTGTCATATATGGAAATTACTTGAATAACGATCTGGTCAGGGTGTGGTTCTAAAACTTATTTGATCTGGACGTTCAAGTGAATGAAATTTAAGGCTCATTTGAGCTTCAAGACCGCGACCGAGCGAGTACTCGGTATGAAATGATTTCGTCCATCAAGAAAGGATCCATCTACAATAGGTATTTATAATCCCTTACTAGACTTGCTTGTTGCCAGGTTGTAAAGCGGACTTCGCTATATCTTACTCCCAAAGTCGTTTTCGTGTACTTTTAGGACACGCATCAAAGTTGGATCAAGGCCTTTTATGCATCTTGAATATTGAAGTATATCTTCCAATCTTGAATTCATAAAAAATTAGTTACCAAATAGGTTTTAAATAATACATAATTTAACTATATATAATTATGTATTAGTATATATATTTCTTTTTACTCGATACAAGGAGTTTTGATTAGTCATTTGCAGGATTTTTTTCGGCATAATGCCTGAATAAAGTGTCTAACCATATAAAGAAAATGTCATATGGGATGCTTCAATAGGTGACGATCTGTTGAGATATCTTTCATATAAATTAGCTTCCTAGATTACACAAAATTATTGTATTTATTATTAAAGATGAATATCGAGAGGAGTTTGGGAAAAATGGAAAACAATATTTTTGATTTGGATGTACAAATTAACAAGTCTAAAGGTTCAGTAGAACCTCAAGTAACAAGTTTGGCGTGGCAATGCACCGGAATGTGCGGCGGAACAGCCAACACTTGTGCTGAAACAGCAGGTGTAAAATGTTTTTCTAATATTGGAGCATTGTGTTGAACAGTGTAACCATGGAATTTGAACTCGAATCCTAATCGAATTAGAGTGAAAAATGGAAGGAAGGGGTCTTTTTAGTCCCATCCTTCCCCTCAATTATGATAGATTTGGAAGGAGAAAAAGAATGCCTAATGTTGTTATGGAGGTTCAGCAAATCACTAAAGTGATTGGGAAGCGTCAAGTAACTCACGATTCTTCCTTTCAGCTTGACAAAGGAAAGATATATGGTTTTATTGGTCCAAATGGAGTAGGGAAAACGACGTTGATGCGCATGATGATAGGGTTGATGCATCCTACAAGCGGGCATGAATGCTAGAGAAGTAGAACATCTTTCCGCCAAACGGTAAATAGGTGATGTCCGTAACGAGCTTTTGCAGGGGCGCCTCTGCAAGGAATTGCCGCTTCAGCAGATTTTCTGCTGGATAAGCAGGCTGCAGGCTGCCCAGTGACCTTTCGTTTCTTCATTCTCACGCGGCACTGTAGCCCCTCACGCTGCATCATCCGCTGAACTCGTTTGTGATTCATTCTTTGCTCTGCCCGAAGGAGTGCGGTGATTTTCCGGTAACCATACCGAAACTTATGATGGATGCAAAGCTCCCGGATTTTCTCCACCGTAGCATCTGTGCGCTTTGTCTCCATAGTTGCTTTCCAGCGGTAGTAGGTCGCTCTTGCGATCCCGAGCCATGTACAAGCCTCAGACACCGTCACTTCGTCTCGAATGGATTCGATCCAGGCCACGGCGACTTCTGGTTCCACCTCCTTTCCAGTTCCTTGTACTTTTTTAGCAGGTCCAATTGCTGCTTCAGGAACCGATTCTCCTTTACTTTTTCAAGCTCCGAAGAGTGTTCCGGACCTTTTCTGTAGCTGTATTGTTTACCTACAGGCTGCTCCAGACGATGCACTTCGCCTTTTCGATACCACCTCATCCATGTTTCTAGCTGTGTCTTATTCCGTATTCCCAGTTGCTTCATAACCCCTCTTACCGGAACTCTTGCCAATCTCATTTCAATCGCTTTCATCTTTATTTCTAAGGGATAACTCACTCTCGTTGCCAACGTAAAAACACCTCCAAGGTTATCTCCATATCTTACGACATGGCTTGATTCTCTTGAAGGTGTCTTGATGTGTCTCACGTTATGGGATCAGTCCCCTTTTTTGTATGGTAAAGAGAATGAGAGAGTGGAAATAGAATAACCATATATTAAAATAAATTGGTATTAATGATTTTTTGTTATGTATGTTTACATATAAAGTAATAGATTTACATTTTGCAACATGTGATATTCTTTTATTTGTAAGGAAGATATAAATCATTGTTAGATGAAGTGTTTGTTATCAACAAAGATCATACATACGGTTGTCTACGTGATATATGGCAATATTTCGAGTAGGTGACGATCTGGTCGGGGTGTTGTTCATATAAAATCCTTCTCTTCTATTGCGAGAAGGAAGGCTTTGGCGGGGTAAACATGAACCTCGCTGAAGGCTGATGGTATATCTAAATGAAAGGGGGGAATGCAATGGCTGAAAACTTATTTGATCTGGACGTTCAAGTAAACAAATCTCAAGGTTCTGTAGAGCCTAAAATTTGGAGTATTTGGAATTGCTCTATCGGCTGTGGTGGCGGTAATACATCCCAAACTTGTGTTGAGACATGTTCACCTTGCTTCAGTAATTTAGGAACACTTTGTTAATAAATTTTAGTTGTTTTGCAACTTGCAAAACCTTTATATTGGATAACTATTTAATTTAGCAAAGGAGGAGGGACCTTGAAGTCCCTTCTTCTTCTTTGAGAAAACCTTTGGTTTCCTGGTTGTGAATATCAGAGGCATCCTTATATTTGGATTTAGTAATGGAGGGAAAGTGTAATGTCGGATGTCTTATTGAAAGTTGAAAAAGTATCCAAAAAAATGGGGAAACGGGCTTTATTAAGTGACATTTCCTTCGAGCTTGAAAAGGGGAAAATATATGGTTTCATTGGACCGAATGGAGCCGGGAAAACAACAATGATGCGGATCATGACGGGGTTAATGCATTCAACCAGTGGCTCTGTAAGAATAGCTTCATATGACGTACAGGCGGATCGGGAAAAGGCGCTCTCCAAAGTAGGCGCTATCATTGAGTCCCCGGTCTTTTTTGATTATATGACGGGTAAACAGGTGCTGCGTAATTTGTCTCGGTTGCATCCGAATATTAAATCTTCCGATCGGGAAAAGCATATAGAGGAATTGTTAGAAAGAGTAGGCCTGGATTTGCGTGGAGACGACAGGGTGAAAACTTATTCTTTGGGCATGAAGCAACGCTTGGGCATTGCCCAATCTATGCTGGGTAACCCGGAGCTACTGCTGCTCGATGAGCCTTCCAATGGTCTCGATCCTATGGGAATGAGGGAGTTGAGAGATATTATCCTTCGTTTGCGAAATTCAGAAAATTATGCATTTTTTATCTCCAGCCATCTGCTGGATGAGTTGCAGCAAATGTGTGACGAATTAATTGTGATTAAAGAAGGAACGCTAGTTTGGAAGGGACCCGCAGATCAATTGGTTGAGGAAGGTCAACGGCTAGAGGATGCTTTTATGGAGCTAATGGGATTATGAAGACACTCATTTACAGTGAGTTCGAGAGATTGTATAGCAGAAAATGGTTCTGGCTTCTGATTTTATGTACCCCTGTACTCGCTTATTCCACAGCCAGCTATTTTTTGTATCTCAAGACTTCGGTAGAAGTGTTGTCCAAAGTCTTTGTCATTATAGGCCTGCAAGAAAATTTGTTTTTAATATGCAATATTGCTGTAGCTGCATTAGTAGCGACTCTATATACGGAGCAATTTCGGGGTGGACAGTTGCGTCTAATCTTCATGCGGCGTTTTACTCGGGGACAGATTTTCTGGAGCAAGCTATTGGTTTTACAGGTTTCTGTTCTATTACTCTTACTTATATTGGGTCTGTCTCTTTGGGGTGTCGGAGTATGGCGATTTCCCTATTCTGAAGGCGAAACAAGGCAATATGGAGAGCTTATAATGTATGTATTTCAATATTATGCAAAGGCTTTTGTCTCACTTATGGCTATTGGCTGTCTGTATTCCTATATTGCCATGTGTAGCAAGAGTGTAACCCATGCAATTGGTATTTGTACGACCTATAATCTGTTCTCCTTGCTGTTCGATGGCTTATATCTTAAATTAGCATCTCTATTTTCTCATATTCCCTACATACATGATCTTATAGTCTTTTTATTTATTCCTTATATGCAGTATAGAGGATTGAAGACATCCTTATCCGGAAACCTGTCTGCAAATGGGGCGATTGCCACCGTTGTTATTTTATATCTAATCCTTTTTACATGGGGAGCATATCGTCGTTTTACCAAGGATGATTATTTGTATTAGGAGGATTTTTCTTATGCTAGGAATTTGGCGAAGTGAAATGGAACGAATATGGAATCGAAGATCTACTCTTTTATTATATACAATTTTTCTATTGATGGTTATTGCGAATATTGTCAGTCTTAAAATTAGTGGAACAATGAAATTCCGCTTTGGCGAAGGGATTGCCACTGTTAATAATCTGAACTTGCCGTGGCTTATGATGAGTGAAATTTCCCTATTTCTGATCCTGGCATTGTTGCCTATTTTGTATGTGGATCAGTTAAGCGGGGATATTCACTCCGGGGCGTATCGTTTATATGTACTGCGTCCATACCGTCGCTTTCAATTTTGGCTTGGAAAACTGTTCGCATTATCGGTCACGACGATCGTTTTTACGGGTACAGCCTTGCTCATAGGCATACTGGCTGGTTGGACTATTTTTCCCCGCAGCTTAACCTTTTTTAAATACGGCTCAGCAGAGGCTTCCACCTCATTAGATGCTATGTCATATACACTTGTGTTTTATTTGGTATTAACGTTGGTTTGCCTGGCAAAGCTCATGCTAAGTAGTGCAGTGTGTTTGTTCATATCCAGACCTTTATTCTCGTTTATTTCTATTTTATTTATATCTATGTTTATCTACCCATTTTACAAGCCACTTGTGATGTTAATAGATCCTTTCCAGCAAATTATGCTTGCTTTAAGAGTAGATGGATCTACCAGATTTTGGATGTGTCTAATCGTGATTATATTGATTTGTTCGACTATTAGCTTTGTTCGTTGGCAAAAGAAAACAATTTAAACGTTTGGCTTAGAACGGAGGTTTAATGGGAATGGAAGAGCATCTTTATAAAACCTTGGATTTTTTTATGCTTCGTACTCCTGTGCTACCTATGGAAGAGTTCGGAAAATGCTTTCTAACCAATGTCGGAGAGACTGAAGGAATCAGACAAGTTGCAATAAATCGTCTTACGGAATTATCTCGTAATCCATTTATTCGTGAAGCGTTAGCTGCCTCCAGCCCTACTCTGCTTGAATCTTTAGTACATATCAGCGATCAGGACAATCCGCGCAAACAGGAACAAGTTATCAAATCCTTTATGCGTTATATCACTAGAATGGCTACACGGCCTACGCCGTTCGGATTGTTATCTGGAGTCACTTACGGACAATTTGGAGAGCAGTCTCAGCTCATTTTACAAGAGCCAGATATGTATCGAAAGCGTGCAAGACCGGACATGGAATGGCTAATGAAAGCCGTTGAAATGGTCACAAGCAGTAAGGAGGTTGTCCGCCAGCTGCGGGTTCAGCGTAATACATTAATTTATCGTCAGGGTAACCGGGCTAAAGTTCCCTACACGACAAGATGCGGCAGTATAGTCGGTGGAGAAGATCAGAGTGTGTCCGTTCGTGCGACTCAGGTATTTGATTGTGTGATGGAAGCAAGTTCGACCCTCATACCTTATCAGGAACTGGTCAACCATCTACATAAGACATTTGAAAGAGCTGATATCGAGACAATTGACCGTTATGTATGGCAGCTATTTGAGCAAGAGTTTTTGATATCTGAGCTTATTCCTCCTACCACTACTACCGAACCTCTGGATCATATACGATCCGTCTTGAAATTAGTAACGGGTATTGATGAGTTAAAAGAGAATTTTAATAACATCGCGGATAATATTAATAAATATAATCGTCTCCCTATAGGCCAAGGGGAAGATTCGTTGGAGCATTTAAGACGAAAGATGGGCAAAATGTTCAGTGCAAAATCAAGCTTGCAAATCGACCTTTCCCTGGAGGATCGAGGAGTTGTTCTTCCCCAATGTATCCGTAAGGATGTTGAATGTGTTGCCGAATTACTAACTAAGCTTTCGTCGCGAGAGAATAGACCTTTGGATGAATTTTGTATGGAATTTTTGGAAAAGTATGGTCCATATCGGGAGGTTCCTTTGCTGGAGCTTCTTGATGAGGATACAGGGATGGGTGCTCCGGCAGGCTACAAACATCCATTGAGTAACCGAACACGGCTTCAAAACATGTCACCGTCCCAGTCGAGATCACATCAGGAGAAGCTTTTATTTCAATGGTTCGTATCTTGCATCCATGAAGGAAAACATGAAGTGGTACTTACAGATGCCATGATAGACGAAATGTTAAAAGGGCAGAAATCAGGCAAATGGTTGGCAGCACCTTCTATGGAATTGTTTTTTCAGTTGGTCGCCCCTGATCAGCAGGCTGTAGATCGTGGCGAGTATACTTTACTTCTGGCACCTAATCAGGGGTCAGACGGGGCGGGAAAGACGTTCGGGAGATTTCTGGATTTGTTTGACGAGCCTTTTACTGATATGTTCTCCAGCATTCAATCGGAAGAGCAACGGTTACAGCCTGAAAAGCTGTTAGCCGAAATATCGTATTTACCCAGTTCGGGAAGATCGGCAAACGTAGTATTAACGAAGCAGACTCGCCCCTATGAAATCGCAATAGGAACCAATCATACCCTGCCAAAGGAACAACAGATACATGTTTCAGACCTTGCTGTTGGGGTACGTAATGATCATTTTTATTTGAAGTCGATAAGTCGCAATCGTGAGGTCATTGCTAGGGCTGGACATATGCTCAATGCTGAATTGACTCCTAACATACATCGTTTTCTTTTGGAGGTCAGTGAGGATGGTTATCGCCATTGGTCATCTATGGAGTGGGGATTCGCCACCCATGCTCCTTTTACCCCACGTCTAAGATATAAGCATGTCATTCTCAATCCGGCTACATGGAGAATGACATGGGATGCGGCAACTAGCCCATCCAAGAATATGATTGATTTGGAAAATTCAGTGTATAAATTCCAAAAAGAATGGAATCTGCCACGTTATGTATATATGATTGAATTAGATAATCGAATCCTGTTGGATATGAATCATCCATTGCATGTTGAACAGGTTTGTAGAGATCTTCAATCCAAAGGAAAAGTTACTTTAATCGAACACATAGGTGAAGTCGGTGAAACGCCAGTCTCTCGTAACAGTGGACGCTTGGCGGCTGAATTTGTATTTCCATTTATACGTAAACAGGCTGTAGCAACGAACCATTTTGAGGAGGAAGTTGCTGCCACACTAGATAGAAGGCATGAGGATACAAGTCGCCTTTCCTCAGAGGCAACCTGTACTTATCTTCCTGGTGGTCCTTGGTTCTATGCCAAATTATATGGTATGAACAGTCGCCAAGATGAGTTTATTGGTGGTTATTGGGATGAATTTGTGCGGAAGCATCAAGAGGACGGTAACATCCTTCAGGGGTACTTTATCCGATACGCTGATCCAGATAAACATATTCGTGTCCGGTTTAAGCTACCGGAGTTTCAGGAGGGAAACTTGTTTCTTCCCGTGTTTCATCAATGGACAGAGATGCTTTTAAATGAAGGCATGATATCCAGAGTTGTAATCGATACCTATGAGCCAGAAGTAGAGCGTTACGGTGGAAAGAAGCTCATGATGTGGGCAGAACGAATGTTTTCTTGTGACAGTGAAGTGACAGCCAAATTGGTACGTCTCATTAGATTCAACCAGGCTTCTTTACAGAAGGACGTTATAGCTATTTTAAGTGTGATCAATCTTCTCTACCAGTTTGGTTACTATGAGGAAAGTGCGTTTCAATTCTTAAATCGTCAATTTGACCTCAAAGACTATTTGAAAGACTTTCGCAGGGAACGGAAGTTCTTTTTACAATGGATGGGATCGGATCAGGAAATGACAGCTTCGACTGCATCCAGTCGCGAATCCATAGAAAATATTTTTTATGCAAGAAAAGAAGCAGTAGAGCAATATAATTATATACTCCATGAACAGGAACGGGAGGGGGGGGCTACCAATACAAGAGAGGATATTATATACAGTGTGATCCATATGCATTTGAACCGATTAATTGGAATTGACAGGGATCGGGAGCGCAAAATAATGATCATGGCCAGACATGCTATGAACAGCCTGGTTCAATATCGGGGGAATCGCTAATGAGTAGCGTACAAAAAAGTACAGATCGGAGGACTTCTTCCATATGGAAGTCTGTACGTCAAGGGCTTAAGCTTTTTGCCTTAGTATTTAACATGAATAAGGTCTATATGCTTTCTAGCATTTTTTTGCATATCATTCAAGGTGTGATGCCCGTACTTACTTTGGTTATCATGCAAAATTTACTTAATAGTATTGTTTCTTCTAGTCCTCATGATATCTCTATAATTATGCTACAATTTGGTCTCTTTATATTTATTCACGTTTTAAAAAGTCTAGTTACGATGAGTCAGAGTTATGTAGAGGGCGTCCTTGAATCTGTGCTGTCCAAGTCATTAAATATCATGATTGGAGAAAAATCAGGCTACTTGGGACTGGCGGATTATGAAAATTCTCAAATCAACGACCAGCTAAAGCGGGCTTCCCAAGAAGCTTCCTATCGACCTTACCAATTATATACACAAATGGCCGGTATTTTATCTAGTCTAGTTACCATGCTGTCTTCGGCAGTTTTACTTTTCTTATGGAAATGGTGGGTTGTGGTTATTCTATTTGTGATTTCACTGGTGTCGGTTTACTCGATTTTTAAGTTAAACAAAGAACAGTTTGAAATCTATATGAATCGTACCCCGTTATATCGACAGTCATGGTATATGACCTATTTGCTTACAAATGATCGTGCGGTCAAAGAAGTGAAGATTTTTAATTTGGGTCCTTATTTACTAAAAAGATATGAGAATTTACTGCAAAGATTTTTTGTAGAAGACAGGCGTATATTGGGCAAAAGAGTTAGAATTACTTTCCTGTACAGTTTGCTTGAACTTTCTGTTCTGTTATGGATAGTATGGATGGCAATCCAGGAAACCTTTGTGAAAAAAATATTAATAGGGAACTTATATGGTTATATTCAAGCGATTATGCTAACCCAAAGTCAAATGCAGGCACTAATCCAAGGTATTGTTCAATTTTCACAAAATAATTTGTATATGGAGCAGTTATTTGTATTTCTACAGTTGCCTACATCGGACCCCATTCGGCGTCAAAAGGAACAGGCACTTCTGGATCACCCAAAGAGCAGCACCGGATTTTGCATTGAACAAATTTCAATTGAAGGGGTTTCCTTTACGTACCCGGGTCAATCGAAGGCTTCTATTCAGGACATGCATTTAACAATGACTAAAGGACAAACGATAGCCATTGTAGGGAAAAATGGATCAGGAAAATCGACGCTTATGAAGATCCTGATGCAGCTTTATTCTGATTATAGTGGCGTCATTAAAATTAACGACCGTCCCGTTCAGGATTATGATCTGCAGCAGGTTCAAGACAAAATTGGAGTCGTGTTTCAAGATTTCATGCATTATGAAATGTCAGCACGTCATAACATTGGGTTTGGATCATTAGGGCTTATGAAGCAGGATGAGGAGCTCATCCATGCAGCCCAGTGCGCAGCTATAGACCAGATTATAGCCAAACTTCCACAAGGTTTGGACACACAGCTTGGTAAATGGTTTGAGGATGGCTACCAACTCTCAGGAGGCCAATGGCAGCGAATAGCAATCGCACGGGCTTTCCTGCGTAAAGCAGATGTGTATATTTTGGATGAGCCAAGTTCCTTCTTGGATCCTGTGGCAGAACAGGATTTGTTGGTATTATTTTTGGAGTTGATGAAGGATAGCATTGGTATTTTTATTACTCATCGGATTTCATCAGCACGTCTGGCACATAAAATTGTGGTAATGGACAATGGTTTAATTGTGGAGCAGGGAACACATAAGGAGCTGATGTTACTCAATGGGCTATACGCAGAGATGTACAACATTCAGGCCAGCTCATTCGATGAAGAAGCTTCCTTAATTGAAAGCGGAGGGAGGGTGCTAGGATGACGACGACTTCATATATTTGTGATAAATGGATACCCATTAATTTGGATATGAAGGATAAAGTAACTGTAATCTTACAAGAGATTTCCAATCGTTACAAAGACCCCGATCAAGTGCGTATGTATATGAAAAAAACGCCCCCGATAGAGGCTGATGGGATGAAGATGGACCGTTGGTCAGATGGAAGTTTGGGAAGTGGGTTCACGGGCATCTGTTTGTTAATGGGTCAGTTGGATCGACTATACCCTGAGGATGGTTGGGATATTGTAGGACACCAATATTTAGAGCGAATTCGTATGATCGTGGAGCAAAAGGGTGTCCATGACTTATCCCTGTATAGTGGATTATCAGGTATTTTGCTGGCTATTTACTCTTTATCCAGGAAGGGCACACGTTATCAAGGAATGCTTGATTCCCTTGCCTCCTGGTTCGAAGAGGCTGCTTTACATAGCTTGGCCCTATGTCGGGAGGAATGGGGAAGAGGACAATTACAAATGAGCCAGTATGACGCCATATCAGGCTTTACAGGGATCGGACGCATCGCCATGTTATTTTCTGACCGCCCGACTATGCATACCATATGGAACCAGACGATTGAATTGTTTCAGATAATGTGCAGCGACCGTACTTGGAATGGACATCCTGTACCTGGATGGTATATTACCACGGAGAATCAATTTCAAGAGAATGAAAAGAAACAATATCCGCAGGGAAATTTTAATTTAGGACTTTCGCATGGTATCGCGGGTCCATTAGCTTTTCTGAGCCTGTCTGCTCTTAATGGAGCCGACTCCCTCCCTTTAGTGGGCGATATCAACAGACTGTCACAATTTATACATCATTGGCGTGTTCAGGATACTGAGGGCGTGATTTGGCCTGGGCGTGTTTCCCTTGAGGAATGGGTGGATAACCGTCTGCAGCCTGAAAGCACGCAGTATTATCGTGATTCCTGGTGTTATGGCGTACCAGGCATTGCACGTTCGATCTGGCTGGCGGGACAAGCTCTTCAAAATAAAGATTGGATCGAAACGGGACTACGTGCATACTTGGATATAGAAAAAAGGCTCTATCGTAAAGGAGGACTATCTTCTGCGACATTGTGTCATGGTATTGGGGGATTGTTGCATCTGATCCAGCGTATGTATTCAGATACGGGCCATGAGCAGTTAGGTATGATGCGAGACAGGCTACTAGAAGAAGTGCTGGATATGTTCGATACTAATTCGGCGTTTGGCTTTTATGATCATAGCCTATTGGATGGGAGGCTAGCAGAAGTAGATGAGGCTGGCTTTCTGAATGGAAGTGCTGGAGTTGCCTTGGTGTTGGCTTCATTGATAGGAAATGAAAATCCGGATTGGGACGCTGCTCTTCTAATTCGCTAAGATATGTCATGTTATTCCCTAACCTGAACATAATAAAAGTAAGAAAAGATCCAATCGACCGTTTGAAGGCCGGTTGGATCTTTTTTAACATACTAATTCCTCCTGAGACTCAAGGTATTTTCATTAGCATCCTTCAAGTTGGTTCCACTTACATGGAATCCCAAGGCAGTATTGTTGTACTCCCATTCAATAACCCAATACCTGAACAAAACAGAAAAACAACAGCGAAGATGAGTACCCTTTTACTATATAACCGCCAAACACGGTGTATCGTTTCTTTTCCATAAGGGACGGGTATTAATTGTCTAGTCCCGCATAGATTGACATAGGGGAAAAGGAGGTATGAGCATGTGGAATGGGGTCAAAAAGCTGTCTACACTAGCGGCGATTCTGCTACTAGCGATCATTGTAAGCGCATGCAACAAGGGCGATGATTCAGGTAAGGTGAAAATTGAATTCTTTCAAAACAAGCCGGAGGCCAAGGGTTCTTTTGATAAGCTAATCTCTCAATTCAATCAGGAACATCCCGGTATTGAAGTGACGCAGGTCAACCCGCCAGAGGCAGAGACCGTGTTATTGACCCGGGTTGTCAAAAACGATGTACCTGACATTGTAGGGCTTGGGGCCACCGACACCTACTCCATTTTGGCACAAAGCGGTATTTTTACGGATCTGGCGAATACAGAATTGCCACGTACGATTGATCCGATTTACCTCAAAATGCTTAAGGATGTAACCGGGGTCGATCCCGTGTATGGAATTCCTTATGCTGCGAATGCGAATGGTGTGATGTATAACAAAACGCTTTTTAAGGAAATGGGATTACAGGTGCCCAAAACGTGGGATGAGCTGATTGCAACGGCGCAAAAGATCAAGGCTGCTGGCAAAATTCCTTTCTATTTTACATATAAAGATGATTGGCAAACAAACCTCCCCTTTAATGCGCTGGGCCCGAATCTGGTGGGCATTGATTTTTTCCTGCAACGGCGTGAAAATCAGGTCACTTTTCAGGACAAGTACCGCGAGGTTGCGGAAAAGCAGCTGGAGCTACTGAAATACGGACATGGTGATAATTTTGGCAAAAACTATGCCGACGGTAATCGTGCTTTCGCTAACGGGCAGGGATTGATGTACATTCAGGGCTCGTGGGCCATATCTGAAATTCGCAAAGCCAACCCGAAAGTGGAGCTTGGGTTTTTCCCATTACCGACAGGGAATGACGAAAAGGCGGTCAAGCTGGTGTCCGGTATAGATACACTATTAGCCGTATCGGAGAGCACTCCGCATAAAAAGGAAGCCGAGGAGTTCATTGCCTTCTTATTGAAGCCGGAGAATAGCAAGCAGTACATTACAGAGCAAACGCTGTTTTCGGCGGTGAAGGGAGTTACGCAGGATGATCCGAGTGTGGCGGAGCTGTTGCCGTATTTTAAATCGGGCCGAGTCGTTGATTTTGCCGATCACTATATTCCCAAAGCGGTCCAATTGAATTCTATTGTGCAGGCCTTCCTGCAAAACAGAGACATCGACGCTTATCTGGCCAAGCTCGACCGTGAATGGGATAAGGTAGCTAACCGCCGATAGGAGAGGAGGAGGAGACATGAATAAGCGACTAACGACTTTTTACTGGATGACGGTGCCAGCGGTGCTATTGTTTTTTATATTTTTGACCTTGCCTGCCTTGCAGGGCTTTTATTATTCGCTTACGAACTGGAACGGCTTTGGTCATCAGTATCACTTTGTCGGGTTTAAGAACTATATTAATTTGTTTCAGGACGACAATGTGGGGAACGCATACTGGTTTACTTTCAAATTTGCGATTGTGGTTACCATTGCGACTAATATCCTTAGTTTGCTGATTGCGCTAGGGCTGAATGCTAAAATACGGTTTCGTAACTTTTTCCGGGGTATTTATTTTTTGCCTAATATTTTGAGCGTGTTGATCGTAGGTTACATATTCAATTACTTGTTCTCGAACGTGTTTACGATTTGGGGGCAGAATTTAGGTATTACCTCATTGTCGACGAACATTTTGGGCAGTGAACAACTGGCTTGGGTAGGAGTTGTCATCGTAGCTGTATGGCAGGGAATTGCCTTTAATACGATTCTCTATCTGGCCGGGCTGCAAACCATTCCGACAAGTCTGTATGAGGCGTCCAACCTGGACGGTGCGGGTAAATGGCGCGAATTTTGGAGCATTACCTTTCCGCTAATTGCACCGTTTTTTACGATCAATATGGTATTGGCGATGAAAAATTCTCTGATGGTGTTCGATCAGATCGTGGCTTTGACGAATGGTGGGCCGGGACGGGCCACCCAGTCGATTTCCCACCTGATATACACCGGGGGATTTAGAGGCGGAGAATTTGCTTATCAGTCGGCTAACTCTGTTATTTACTTTATTGTGATCGCGATCATTTCCATCTTACAGCTGCGATTCCTCCAGAGAAGGGAGATGGATAACTGATGAAAACAAGCAGACTTACCAACTGGCCTGTGCTGCTTCTGGTAGCGTTGGGGACAATATTTATCCTGTTTCCCCTCTATATGACGGTGACGATCGCACTTAAAAATCCCGAGCAGATGGCGCATTCCGCCTTTGCCTTTCCGACCGAGCTGCATTGGGAGAATTTTAGTCGTGCAGTAGAAATGACCAACTTCTTCAGCGCTTTTCAAAACAGTGTGATGGTCACGACATCGACGGTCATACTCACTTTGCTAACCAATTCGATGGTCGCTTATGCGATTGCCCGTAATATGCAGCGACGATTTTTTAAGGGATTATATTTTTATTTTGTGAGCGCCATGTTTATACCGTTCCCGATCATCATGCTGCCGATTGTAAAACTGGCCTCGGGCCTTCATATGACTAATTTGTTGGGTCTCATTATGCTGCATACGGTGTATGGTTTGGCGTTTAATGTCTTCGTATATGTGGGTTATATTCGCTCCATTCCGGTGGCATTGGAAGAGGCAGCCACGGTAGATGGTGCGACGACATGGGGGACATTTTGGCGCATTATATTCCCGCTGATGGCACCGATTAGTGCTACGGTGGGAATTCTCACTTGTCTGTCCACCTATAACGACTTCCTGCTGCCGCTCATTATTATCAGCGATGCGGAGCAGTATACACTGCCGCTCGTTCAGTATGTGTTCCAGGGGCAGTTCAATACCGACTTTAATTTGGCCTTTGCCTCGTATCTAATGGCCTTGCTGCCGATGATTATTGTCTATTTGATTGCACAAAAATGGATTATCAATGGCGTTACGCAAGGTTCTGTGAAGTAGGGCGGGAGCCAATCGTTTTAGGCAGACCGTGCCTTACCAGGAAAATAAAAAGGGGCTCCCTATACCACGGTTCACACAGGTATAGAGGACCCTCTTTTTATAGCATTACTATTTAGATGCTTCGCTGTTGCTTGTCAGAGGCTGCAAGGATACGGTTGTCTCTGCTTCCGGGTCGTCCGTTGTATAGTAGAACATATAGATAGAAGCTTCCTTCCCTTTGAAGTTCTTGTAGACATCCACTGCCTTGTTATTGCCGTCTCCGGCGAAATTGGCTGTGATCGGCTTGCCAATGATCCGTTCTTTACCCAGGCTAATATGCGTCTGGTTAATCCCTCCAAAGTGAGCGTCCTCGCTTTCGGTTTCTACGAATAAGTCTGATTCCTGTTTGTAGTAAGTCCACTTCACAGGATAGCCACCGATTTGCGTCGTTAGCGTCTGCTTTTGCTCAGAAATATCAGTTAAACGCTGAGGCGTTTTGTCATCCGAATGGGTCGTAACCTTGTATTTGCCTGTAAAAGTAATGGGAGTGTCCTTGGTAATCACAAGATTGGACGGCCTTTCAAAACGGATTGTGTACAGATCGCGTTCCTGATTAGGTGAAGACCAACGGTTACCCTCTAACGTTGTGCTGTTCACAGAAAGAAAGTACTTTTGATAAGGTATCATGGCGAATTTCTCCTTGCTTCTGAGCGTGACACGGATTTGCGTAGGTGTGACAATCATTTGTTCTAGCAAAACATTCCGATTGCCTTGTTCCAGTGGGATATTCAGCACACTTTTAATCGTCCCGCTTTCCATCTTCTTCTTGCTTAGCTGCAGGTCAAATTTTATAGGTTCATTTATACTTTTTTCGGTTTGCGCATATTGAAGTTTGAAGGTAGTCTGTCCTTCCGGCATATCCGATTTGGAAAAATATTGCTGTGCTGTATACTCCCCGTTATCACCGGGTTTGCCAAAAGCCCCTCCAGGCTGCGACATCACAGGCTTGTCGCCTTTGTAGGCAATAATTTGTGGATTGTCCCATTTCTTTGGTATGGACGAATCGAAGGTAATCGCTGAGGACAGCATTAGTTTATCCTTCCCTTGTTCGAATACCTGTACCTTCATATCTTGTAAGCCGCTACGTTCCAGCTTGAACGTCTGTATTTGAGGCGACCGAATATCGAGCGGCAAATCCAGTTCCTGAACGCTGGTGAGCTCTATATGATCTATGGTTAGCTGCACGTTCTCTGTTTCTTGCTGCGGTGTCCAGTCACTTTCAAAGTACCCGTTGTACCGTTGATTTTTCGGGTCCCATTGCTGAAAGTTATATTCCCCTGCACTGCTTTCCCCCGCAGCACCTTTTAGCGATACGCCTTTGACATTCCAAAACTCGTTCTCTGCCCGTTTTCCGACCTCCAAGCTGTACAGAATCACGGTCCGGTTCTCATCGACAATAGCGGTATGCAGCGTCAGCTTCACTCCGTCTCTGGTTACGGATTGCTCCAAGGGCTGTCCAAGGTCTTGATTTAGTGCCGTCTGAATGCCGCTTCTTCCGTGCAGCAGATTGCCCCAATTATAATGGATGGCGGCATAGACGGGAACGGCAACGAGAAGCGCACTCAGAGAGGCGGCGATAGCTATTTTGCGCCAATTTCTATGTCGGTGCGGAGTGAATGAATCGAAAGTGTCGGTTAGCGTAGGGGCAGTATGCCCTGTCTGTTCCATCCGGTTCCACATCTCATCGAAGTCAGGATAGGCCATTTCCGATTCATTATTTAACTTGCGCTTCAATGCCTTTTCTACGTTGTTCATAGTTCTCTCCTTCCATCTCGGGAATTTCTACACCTGCATCCCGCAGTATTTGCTCCAATAACTTTAGCCCTTTATGAGTCCTCGATTTGACGGTTCCCAGCGGAATTTCCAGCAGTTTTGATATTTCTGCCAGTGTGAAATCATGCATATAGCGGAGGGTCAGCACAGCGCGGATTTTGGCTGGAAGGCGATTCATATAAACGATCCATTCTTCTGTCGATTCGCGTTCTTCCACCAGCTTGTCTACAGGCTTACCTTCCGCCCCGCTAAATAAATAGGGATTAGCCGATACTTTCAAATGCAGGCTTTTCCGGCGTTTAAGGTAATTCAGACAATGATTGACCGTAATTTTCATAATCCAGGCTTTTAGTTGTTCGATCTGTTCACGATTGCTGCGAAACAGGGTGATAAACACTTCCTGCGTTAAATCCTCTGCATCCGATGCGTTATGTACCATGTAGTAGCAGGTTCGGTATACATCTCGTTGATACAAATCAAACAACTCTCGATTACTCTCCAATGATGTGCTCTCCTTTCTTGTGCAGTTTATCTATATAACAACTGAGGCCCTCATAAGGTTCATTTGGTTGCGAAAAGTAAACCGTCTGATTCGATATATTTTGTTTTTCTTCAAATGTATCACACGAAAAAAGAAGCCTGTAAATCTCAAAAGTTCAGATTTACAAGCTTCTTATGTTTTGCAAAGCTAGACTCTACGGAATGAATATTTCCTCACGCAAAACCAGGTTAACAGATAGATTGCCGATATCTTTCTGCTTAGTCAGCCAGTCGTACAAGCGTTCTTCCTTGCGAGCGGGCTGCAAGGATGTCTTCGAGCGCGCTGGGCAGGTCGGCCAATCCGACTTCGCGCTCAACGAGCTGCTCTAGCTGTTCCGGCTTCCATTCGCTGCCAAGTCGCTTCCAGATCGCTACACGGGTGTCGTATGGGCAGAAGACAGAGTCTATGCCCAGCAGACTTACGCCGCGCAAAATAAACGGCAGCACCGTCGTAGGCAGCTTGGTTCCTGCCGTCAGGCCGCTCACGGCAACGGAGCCGTTGTAGGCGATCTGGCTGAGCAGCGAAGCGAGCGGCTTTCCGCCTACAGGATCAACAGCCGCTTGCCAAAGCTGCTTGCTCAGCGGGCGGATGCTCTCCGCGCCGTCGTAGACCTCCTCGCGAGAAATAACCTCGGCTGCTCCGAGCGCCTTGAGGTAATCATGCGCATCGGCCTTGCCACTGCTGGCTACGACATGATAGCCTCTCTTGTTCAGCAAGGCAATAGCTGCCCCGCCTACGCCGCCCGTCGCTCCGGTGACAAGTACCTTCCCCTGCTCCGGAGTAACGCCGTTTTGCTCCAGCCGATATAACGACAGGGCCGCGGTGAATCCGGCTGTCCCGAAAATCATCGCCTCTCTCGGCGTGAGTCCGTCTGGAAGTGGAACCACCCAGTCCGCAGGCACGCGTGCATATTGGCTGAATCCTCCGAATTGAGACACACCCAGCCCGTATCCGGTAACGAGCACCGCTTGTCCTTCGCTAAAGCGGCTATCCTCCGAAGAGACGACGGTTCCTGAGCAATCTATGCCTGGTACGAACGGATAGGATTTGACGATATTGCCATCCTTGCGGGCAGCAAGCCCATCTTTATAGTTGATGCTGGAATAAGCGACACGAATCAATACTTCTCCAGCAGGTAAACTGCTAGCTTCCAGAGAACGCACCTCTGCTTGAACTTCACCGTCCTGCGTCTGATCGACGACAAGGGCTTGAAATGATTGAGTCATCTGTAAAAGCCTCCTTTATTACCTTTTAACCCTATGAATGTCCTATATATTCCCTCTTTAATTCGTGAATTATGCTTAGGAAGCGTACAACAATTTTCACAACCTGTCAGCGGCAATGCTCACAGGCTCGTATTCTATTATACTCTTTAGCTCATAATCGCGTCGAAAAGCCCAGATTTGCCGGTATATTCTTGTAATATCCTGTTTCAATAAAGTTCGATAATCAATTATAAAGAAGGTGATAAATGAATTCTTACACATTTTGCAAACCATTTTACGTAAACGGGATGTATTTTCAGAATGACTATGCTAACATACCTTTTGATCGTTAAATAAATCTATGAAGAAAGGTGAATGAATGACAACCAGAGCACTAAAAAATGGTTCGGTATTGTCCGAAGCCAAGGAACTGAATTTGTTCCGTTTGACATGGCCTATTTTCCTTGAATTATTCCTGTTTATGTTAATGGGAAGCGTCGATACATTCATGCTCAGCTCTGTATCTGATAATGCAGTGTCGGGTGTGGGCGCGTCCAATCAAATTATTTCAATCGCTATCCTTGTACTGGAGGTTATCGGCAACGGCGCTGCTATCGTCGTAGCTCAATATATCGGTTCTAAGAAACTAGTCGAAGCGGCCCAGGTTACAGGTACGGCCATTACGTTGAATTTGATGGTAGGTCTTTTGCTAAGCGTAATTTTTCTTGTGTTTGGTACGCATATGTTGCAATGGTTGAATGTCCAGGGGGACATTCTTACGTATGCGGAATCCTATATGAGCATCGTCGGGGGGGCTGTTTTCCTTCAGGCATTGATTAACGCGCTGGCGGCGACCATTCGTACGCACGGTTTTACCAAAGAAACGATGTATGTATCGGTTTTTATGAACGTGATCCACGTGGTCGGCAACTATGTTTTGATTTTGGGGCATTGGGGAATGCCAGCACTCGGTGTAGAAGGTGCTGCTATTTCTACAGTAGGTAGCCGCTTTATTTGTCTCTTGATCTTCTTCTGGCTGATGTACCGGGTCACTGAGGTTCGTGTCGAGTGGAAATATTACGTTCACTTGTCCAAAAAGTTTATCTCTAAAATATTGCGTATTGGTGTACCATCCGCGCTGGAGTCTATCATGTATCAGTCGTGTCAGCTCATATTCACACTGTATGTGACCTATCTGGGCGCAGAAGCGATGGCGACACGTCAATATGCCAATAATATTTCGAGCTATATTTATTTGTTCAGTATGGCCGTTGGTATGGGAACGGCTATCGTAGTGGGAAGGCTCGTGGGAGCCAGAGAGAAGGATACGGCTTATAAACGTGTATTGAACAGTGTGAAATGGGCGCTACTCGTGACTGTGATTATTGATGCGGTGGTTATCTTTTTCCGTGTACCTTTGCTCGGTTTATTTACAGAGAACCCTGAAATCATTCGTTTGGGAGCGCAAGTCATTTTACTTAGCATTCTGCTAGAAACTGGCCGGACGACGAATATCGTCATTATTAACTCGTTGCGTGCTGCTGGAGATGCCAAGTTCCCGGTTTTTATGGGACTAATCTCTATGGTCTGCATGAGCTTGCCGCTGGGTTATCTGCTGGTGTTCAAGCTGGATATGGGGCTCGCCGGTGTGTGGCTGGCGATTGCTGCTGATGAATGGACTCGTGCTGTCATCATGTATGCCCGCTGGAAAAGCCGGTTATGGGAAAAGCATGCGCTGATCGAGCACGATACACCAGATCAGTCTGCAACGCCTGTTCCAGCACACTGATCCGAGTAGTATTTAGGGCCAACTGGAACCTAGCTTTTCGATAGAGTTGTATACGTGGAGGCAGTTCAAGAGAACATCTTGAACTGCCTCTTTTGCTGCCGGGAGAACCATCCTTTTATACAGTGGCACGATAGGCAATTTTGAAGTTCAACTTATATCATAATGGCTTTCATAAATAGAAGTCTGGTAAATTTACTAAAAAAAAGATATACTTTTGTTGCACTAACGCAGTACATGAAAGACAAGGAGTGTACCGATGAAGAAGCCGACGATTGAAGATGTTGCCCAGAAGGCAGGAGTGTCTAAAAGCACTGTCTCGCAATTTCTGAACAAACGATATAAATATATGAGCGACCAGACAAGGGACCGGATTGCCGAGGTTATTCAAGAGCTGAATTATCAGCCTAACGGGCTGGCCCGCAGCTTGAAGCAGAACCGGACGTTTATGGTGGGAGTCATTGTAGCCAACATTGATTATACGCTGTCGATCCAGTCTATCCGTGCGATTGAGGAGGAATTGCAACTTTTCGGCATTCAGGTGATCATTTGCAACGCCGATGAAAACCCCGACAAGGAAGGCCAGTATATTGAGATGCTCAAGGCCCGTCAAGTGGACGGCTTAATTATCTTCCCGACAGGCAAGCATGCAGACATTTACAACCAGCTCATTCGTGAAAAGTATCCATTGGTGTTTTTGGACCGCTTGGTGGACGGTGTCAATACACGTAGCCTGCTGCTGGATAACGAAATGGCGATTAAGCTGGCGATTCAGGAACTTGTGGCTCACAAGCATGAGCGAATTGCGCTGATTACCTTGCCCCTTGGCTTGAATCGGATTACTCCACGAGTGGAGCGGCTCAGCGGATACAAGAAGGCGTTGGAAGAGCATGGTATGCCATTTCGAGAAGAATATATGCACAGCGTGCCGAGAGAAGAAATCCAGCAGACGCTGAAGGAGCTGTTCCAACTGCCTGAGCCGCCGACTGCGCTGTTGGCCGGGAATGATATCGTGTTGGCTGAGGTGTTGAAGTATGTGAATGCCCGACGTATACGCATTCCGGCAGAGCTGTCCATTATCGGAATTGACGATGCGGAGTTTGCCCATATTTACAATCCGCCGATTACGACCATTACGCAACCGATTGCGGATATGGGGAAGCAGGCGGCAAAAACGCTGCTGTCCAGTATTGAGGAAGGCGGCGAATCGGTTCCGATTATTTACCGATTTGTGCCGGATATCAATCGGGGAGAATCCGTCAAAACGCTGTAGACGAGCATCATGTCTTATATTATAAAATAGCCCGTATTCCTTTGTACGACCTGAGTATGCATATGCTGCTCAGGTCACACAAATGCGAATACGGGCTATTGGAAGTTAAGCCGACTTTGGATGCGGCCTTTGTTGAGCTTGCGCTCATAGTAGTGAAGGTTACGCGGGGGATGATCCCGGACTAATTTGTGCTGGCGCTGAGCAAAAAAGATTCCAGTTCGGCTCGCGTCGGATAGCCATCCATGTCTCCGGCTGACATGACAGCCAGCGCACCAAGTGCATTACCGCGTTTGACTGCCTCTGCCAGGGGCAAGCCTTCCAGTAGCGCGCTGATAACACCTGCGGCAAATCCGTCACCCGCACCGACGGTATCCACGACATGATCTACGCGGAAGCGTTTGACATATCCCTCAGCATCTGCGGATTTGTAATATGCGCCTTCGGTTCCCAGCTTGATGATGACCAGTGAGGTACCACGGTCAAGGTAGAACGAAGCAATATCCTCGGGCGAAGTATAGCCCGTCAATATTTTACCTTCATGAATCCCCGGTAGAAGCCAGTCGCATCCCTCAGATGCTTCGTTAATCGCCTCCACCATCGTTTGTGTGTCAGGCCATAATTTGGGTCTTAGGTTAGGGTCGAAGGATACAGTTTTGCCTGCCTTCTTCATGAATTGCCGCGCATGTCGTGCGAATTCGCGGCATTCAGCGGAGAGGGCAACGGAAATACCTGTAAAATGCAGATGGCGAGCCCCGGCAAAGTAAGCTTCGTTAAAATCAGCGATGCTCAGTGTGGAAGCGGCGGAATGCTTGCGGAAGTATTCCACCTCGGGGTCCCCACTTATAACTTTGGATTTAATCAGCATCCCGGTAGAGTGGTCTTTGGTAAACATGACATTCTGGGTGTCGATTCCTTCCTGACGTAGCGCATCGGCAATGAACTTGCCGAACGTATCCTCGCCGAGTTTGGTTACGAGTCCGGCTCGTAGCCCCAAACGCGACAAACCTGCCGAAACATTCGTCTCTGCCCCGGCCAACGCTTTGGTGAATGAACGCACCTCATCCAGAGAGCCTGCTTCATTGGCGTAAAACATGGCCATCGGTTCTCCGAAGGTAACAGCATCCAATGTTGCGGTCATTTGAATTCCTCCTTGTGTTTAGTAAATTTAATCTGTAAGCGCATGCACCAACTGAATAAATTGAAATTATCACATAAATCGGTTTTTCACAATGATGAAGTTGATATATTTGCTAAAAACTTTTTGGGTAATATAGATAAAAAAATGTGGTTTTGTTTATCAAAAGGTAAAAAACGTGTGAAACTTCGTGTGTATTAAGGGTTTTTCTAGGAAAATCGAAGTTTTAGGTTGACACCCCCTTAGATAATTATTACAATTCTAGCTAAGAAGTAGAGTTAGAAACCGCTTTTATAACAATTCCGTTGATAAAAAAGTTTATCTAAACAGGAGGAATGTTTTTATGGAAATGCGTTATTCAACTCATCCCGAACATGCCAAACATTTTACGACTGAAGAGTTGCGTCAGCACTATCTAATCCAGGAACTGTTTGTACCTGAGGAGGTAAAGCTGGTCTATACGCATGAAGATCGTGTCATTATCGGGGGCATTTATCCCGTGAATAAATCTGTTGCACTGGAAGGTAACGATCAAATCAAAGCGGAAACTTTCCTGGAGCGCCGCGAACTGGGCATTTTTAATGTTGGGGGTAGCGGTACGGTCAAGGTGGACGGTGAAACTTACGAGCTGGCCACAAAAGACTGTCTCTACGTAGGTAAAGGTGGCAAGGAGTTGATCTTTGAAAGCGATTCCAGTGGAAAGCCTGCGAAATTTTATATCGTTTCGGCCCTGGCTCATACCACGTATCCGACGACGAAACAGTCTTTTGCCGATGTACCGTCTGAAAGTCTGGGTTCGCAGGAAACAGCTAACAACCGTACGTTGCGTCGCTTTATCCATGATGAAGGCATTCAAAGTTGCCAATTGGTTATGGGGATGACGACGTTGGAAAACGGCAGTGTATGGAACTCTATGCCGACACATGTTCATGACCGTCGGATGGAAGTATATTTCTACTTTGAACTGGATGAGAACGCAAGAATGTTCCACCTGATGGGTGAACCGAACGAAACGCGCCATCTGGTAATGAAAAATGATGAAGCCGTTATTTCTCCACCTTGGTCTATCCACTGTGGTGCGGCTACGGGCAGCTATACCTTCATTTGGGGCATGGCCGGTGAAAATAAAACATACAAAGACATGGATCAGGTTGCCATGAGCGAGTTGCGTTAATCCGATTAGTGTATTGGAGCGTAAACCTGCAAGCGGCTGAGGTACATGGTCATCCCATTCGTGGAAAGGATCAGGAACATGACGAAAAAGAAAGTTTTGGAACATATCACTTCGGTAGGTGTCGTCGCAGTCATTCGGGGAAACACAGCGGAGGAAGCGTATCTCATGTCTAAAGCCTGCATTGAAGGCGGCTTGGATAATATTGAGCTTACATTTACGACGCCGGATGCGGATCAGGTCATTCGAAGATTGAAAGACGAATTTAAGGATCGGGCAGTGATTGGTGCAGGAACGGTACTGGAGTCACTGACGGCGAGAATTGCTATTCTGGCCGGAGCAGAGTTTGTCGTGAGTCCTTCTTTTGAAGAAGAAACAGCGAAGCTATGCAATTTGTACGCGATTCCTTATATGCCTGGCTGTATGACGCTGAATGAGATCAAGGAAGCCATGAAATTGGGCAGCGATGTCGTGAAGTTGTTCCCGGGAAGTGCGATGGGAGCGGACTTTGTTAAGGCCGTTAGAGGTCCGATGCCTCATGTACAGATTATGCCAACGGGTGGCGTTGATCTGGACAATATGGAAACCTGGTTGCGTAACGGATGTGTAGCCGTGGGAATTGGGGGTAATTTGACGGCTCCAGCCAAGGAAGGTCGCTACGACTTGATCACAGAAAATGCAGCACGTTATGTAGCTAAATATAAAGAAGTACGCGCAGCGCTGTAGGCTTCAGGAAATATAGGTTTTTATACTAATTTGTGATGGAGGCGTAGACATGGGTCTGGACCATTTTTCATTGGATTTTTTCAGTCTAAAAGGTAAAACGGCGATTGTAACAGGAGGCAACACTGGTTTGGGTCAAGGGTATTCCGTAGCTTTGGCCAAAGCGGGTGCAGACCTGTTCATTGTAGCTAACAATGATGAATATGAAGAAACAAGACGTTTGCTGGAGCCAACGGGTGTGAAGGTTGCCTTTTATCAGGCAGATCTGACAGAGAAAGAATCCATTAAAAAAATTGTAGAAGAATGCGTCAATGAATTCGGTAAAATTGATATCCTTGTAAACAATGCAGGTACGATTCGTCGCGCCCCTCTGCTGGAGTATAAAGACGAGGATTGGGACGCTGTCATGGAGATTAACCTGAATGCCGTATATCATCTGAGCCAGGAAGTGGCAAAGGTGATGGTAGAGCAAAAAAGCGGGAAGATTATCAATGTCGCTTCTATGCTTGCTTTTCAGGGTGGCAAATTTGTTCCGCCGTATACAGCGAGTAAGCATGCGGTAGCTGGTTTGACCAAGGCATTTGCGAACGAGCTGGCAGTTCATAACGTTCAGATTAATGCGATTGCGCCGGGTTATATTGCTACGGCAAATACAGCTCCAATCCGTGCGGATGAAAGTCGCAATCAAGAAATCCTGTCGCGTATTCCTGCGGGTCGTTGGGGCGATCCGTCTGATTTGATGGGAGTTGTGGTTTTCCTCGCCAGTCAGGGTTCCGACTATATGAACGGTCATATCTTGGCGGTGGACGGCGGCTGGCTGGTACGTTAAGCAGCGCTGGTCGCATCGAAGTTTATGAACTGAAAGCTGCCTCAAAAGGAAACTATCCTTTCAGGCAGCTTTTATTTTTTCAATGAAGCTATATGCTGAACCTGATTTGGAGTGCTGTGTCGATCTGTCCTATGCATATGGTACGAATGCCTTTATAATTTAATGAGATAAAAATTGCTAGGCTCCAGCCGTACACTTGGTTGGAGCCTTTGAGCATAACACAGATAGATTGGAGAATGGAGAGATGAGTTCACAGCAACACCAACGAGCTTTGGTATACAAATCTTTGTGGCATGCCGGTCCTTGGGTACTTGCCGTAGGGATTATTCTGGTAGGTGCCAATCTGCGCGCCTCGATTACCTCGGTAGGACCCCTTATCGGTTTGATTAAGGATTCTTTGTATATTTCAAATACACTGAGTGGCCTATTAACGACATTGCCGTTGCTGGCTTTTGCCCTGTTGTCGCCTTTTGTAGCCAAACTGTCGCGCCGCTTCGGATCGCCTCTTATTATTTTTGCAGCCTTGCTGCTGTTGACCGCAGGTATTGTGGTGCGCTCAACGTTAGGGGTTACTGCATTATTTGTCGGGACCGCCATGCTGGGACTGGCTATTGCCGTGTGTAATGTGTTGCTGCCCAGCTTGATCAAAGAGGAGTTTCCTCGCAACAGCGGACTGATGACCGGCGTATACTCAGTATCCATGAATGTGGTCGCAGCAACCGCATCCGGGCTGAGTATACCGCTGGCTATAAATGGAGGTATGGGCTGGCGAGGTGCCTTGGGAATATGGGCGATTGTGGGTGTCGTAGGTATTTTACTCTGGGTGCCCCAGCTCCTTAAGGCTCGCAAAACAGCTAATAAAGCAGCAGTATCTGCCCAAACCGTGAATGTGTATAAATCGTCTTTGGCCTGGAAGGTGACGCTGTTTATGGGGCTGCAATCTGCCTTGTTCTATGTTCCTGCCGCCTGGTTTCCTGAAATGATGAGCGGACAGGGAATGGATTCAGAAACTGCGGGCTGGATGCTGTCTGTGATGCAGTTTGCGCAAATGCCATTTACTTTTATTGTGCCTATTTGGGCGGCGCGAGTGAAGGATCAGCGGGTATTGGTTCTGATTATGGCTGCGCTGTATTTTATCGGTCTGGGTGGATTTCTGCTTGGGGCTACACAGTGGAGCGTGATTTGGGTCATATGTATCGGTATAGCGGGTGGTTTTGCTTTCCCGTTAGTGATGATGTTCTTCAATTTGCGGACGCGGACACCGCAGCAGGCAGCAGAGTTGTCGGGTATGGCGCAATCCTTTGGCTATTTGCTGGCAGCGACCGGGCCGACACTGTTCGGTTATTTGCATGATGCGACACAAGGCTGGACCATTCCGCTGCTGCTGCTCTTGTGCCTGAGTGTTCTGCTTATGTTTATAGGGCTGGGTGCAGCCAAGAAACGATATGTCGGAGGCGAGGTGGATGATCAGGCTACAATTTGATGCAGATGGCTACAGTGTGGTTTGTAATGCAGATCGTGTTATGTTGTTGGCTAAAGAATTTGCGCTGTTGCGCTTTCTGTACGATAACCGGAACCAGGTGTTCACCCGTGAACAACTGCTGGATCGGGTGTGGCCGCTGGAGTATCCGGTGGAGCGTACGGTAGATGATCATATCTACAGATTGCGCAAAAAACTTAAGTCATGGGATGGTCTCCGTATTCATACGGTCAGAGGGTATGGCTACAGCTTGACCTTGACTGACGTGCAGCCACAGAATCATCCGTCCTTGCACGATCAGGAGGTGCAAGACGCCGTACATGGACTATTCCGCAAATACCAGCTGTTGGGGCAGGGAAATTCCATCGTAGCGCTGGCTGCCCAGCAGGAGCAGATGGGTTTTGAATTGTCTGTCTTTTATCAAATGTATACCCGTTTTGTACAGGCGGATGTGCCTTGGTTCTTGGAACGGGAGGACTTTGCTCCCGCAGATCGATTGTATTGGATGCTACTGCTATATATGTGCACAGCAGGGGTGACGGATGAGGGGCTTGTCCTATGTGAGCGTGCGCTTTCCAGTGGATTGCTATCTGAAGCGCAGGAGCGGGAATTGCGTATTCTCAACATTCTGGAGGCTTATGTAGAGAACGGACAACCTGAACACGCCCAGGAAGGTCTGCCACTGACCATGATGGTCATGGAACGGGATAATCTCGATAATTTTGTGATGCCTGTTGCGCTGATGGAGATGTATATGCATCTGGTTGCCAATCATATGGAAAAGGCTGCCGAACTGTCTGATCGTCTGGAATGCATGCTGTCGGAGGCCCCGTTTTTGCGCGAGCTGGGCCGTTATCGCATGATGCGCGGGCTTATGCTGTTGCGTACTGGAGATGTGGATAACGCCGAGCGGCTCATGGATGAGGGATTGGATACCCTTGATATGGCTAAACAGGAATTACTAAAAATCAAAGCGGTATGTCAAATTCGCTCGTTCCTGAAGCTTTGCGGTTCCTATCCAGCGCTGGAAGAGAAGTATGCCGCTCAATATGATCAGCTTGACCGGGACAACAGTTTAACACTGCATCGTTCGGCGCTAAGGCGCTGGCTGGAGCAGACAATCTCAATGGCCTGATTTTTTAGCTGTCTGACTTTCCTCTGATATAGACCCGCTAGAATGTTCTTATTGCTAAAAAAAGCTGAAAATGAGAGCAGGGTGAGTAGATAATGAAGGAAAAGAAAGAACTGCAATCCGCGCCTAGCATTTGGCGCAATGGCCGTTTTCGGCGGATGTTTGCGGCACACACGGCTGCTTCCTTTGGCGATTGGTTTGATGCTATCGCCATTCAGGTGCTTGTTGCCTACCGCTGGGAAGCTGACCCTATGCTGATTGCGCTGATTCCGGTAGTGATGGCGCTACCGGGTCTGCTGCTCGGTTCTATCGCGGGCACGTTAGCTGACCGGGTACACAAGGCCCGGCTGATGATCGTCTGCGATGCAGCTATTGCCTTATTGACGCTGGCCATTCTCGCCGTCCCAGGTCCGGTGTGGCTGCTGCCTTTGCTCGGTCTACGCGCGGCGGCTGGCGTATTTCAAATGCCTTCACAGCAAGGCTTGACCCGCACGGTAGTCGCCAGCGACGACCTGTTTCGGGCGACCTCGCTGAATGGGTTGGTCAATCAGGCCTCCAAAGTGGCAGGGCCATTACTGGGCGCTATGACCTTGACTGTGTTGTCTCCCCAGGCATGCATTATTCTCAATGCATTGCTGCGCCTCTGTTCCGGACTGCTGCTGTGGCCGCTGCGCGGAATCGGTCCGGCGCTGGTCAGCGCAGACCAACAAGCTGTTGCAGCCGAGCAGCAAGGAAAGTCGGCTACGCATACAGCGCCTGAGGCTGATGAAGTCCAAATGCGGGAGGAGCATGTTCGCGCATCTCGTTTTTTCAACCAATGGCGTGAGGGCTGGGCGTTCTTATGGCGCAGTCGAATGCTTTTGCATACGCTCATATTCGGACTTTTCGGCTTAATCGCCATTCTCATGATCGACTACCAGTTCCCTACATTGCTGCGAGTGCTCGCTCCGGGTAATGAATCGCTGCTTGGCTGGCTGGTTTCAGCCATTGGTGCTGGCGCCGTCGGTTGCATGCTTGCGCTTAATCGCTTGAATCGCATAAGCGCAGGCTGGGGGCTCGGTGGTGGATATGTGCTGGTTGGCGGAGCAATTGCTGCTTTAGGCTGGGCGCAGCCCGGAACAGGATGGCCAGTCCTACTTATGATCGGGGCTGTGCTGGGCGTGGGCAATGGCCTGTACATTATCACCCAGAACTATATATTACAAGCCAAAACCCCTGCCGATATGGTAGGACGCGTCTTCGGTATCCAAAGTACCGTGATTGGAGCAATCATGGTCGTTTCGCCGCTTGCCGGGGGAGTATTGATCCGAATAGCAGGGGCGGGAACGGCTTTTGTCTGGATCGGGATGACTGTTGGAATCTTGGGCTTGGCAGGCCTGCTGCTTCAATCCGTAATTTGGCGCGAGTCCCTCGCTGATTCTAGCCTGACTACGGAGCAAAATGCAGACCCTGCGTAGTCGAACTTGCGCAATAATTTGCTTTGATTTTCGTCATTCATATTTTTAGCAGGGGAGAGATCATGATGACTCAACAAACTTCAGCCTCAGAGCCTGTGGCACGGTTACTTGAAGGATCACGGGTGTACTTGCGTCCCGTTAACGTAGAGGACACCGAGCTATACTATAATACATTGTTCCATCAGGATGTGCGGAGGCTGACAGGCACACAACGAAGCTTTACCAAGGATCAAATTGCCCGTTATATTGAAGCTAAAGGACAGGATGCCTCAAGCTTGTTGCTGTTGATTGCGCTTCGCGAAGATGATCGTGTCATTGGGGATATAGCCCTGCAGGATATGGACAGCCTGAACCGCAGTGCTAACATCCGTATTGCGATCAATGAGCAGGGAAATCAGGGGAAAGGTTACGGCACTGAAGCGCTTGTACTCATGCTGGGTTACGGATTCGGTATCTGTAATCTGCATCGGATTGAGCTGAATGTATTTGATTTTAATGAACGTGCCATTCGTTGCTATGAAAAAGTAGGCTTTCAGCGCGAAGGTGTGCAGCGGGATGCTTTATTCTACAATTATGAATACCATGATTCGATCCTGATGAGTATGCTGGACCACGAATACCGCAACCGCTATGTGAAAAAAGCAGACAATTGATTCAACACGTTTACACGGGTTTGCAGAAGAGATAAAATTGCTTGTTTGCGCAAATATGACAGACAACATCAAATGAATATATGAATTTACTGAAGGAGCCTGTCACCAAGGCTCCTTTATGTCTTTTTTAGGGGAACCTGCTGCTGATGTTCATTGCTGGACTGGAGACGGATCTGGATCAACTTCGACGTAATTGGAAGCCTGCGGTAGCTGTGGCGGTTGGAGGCATTATTTTACCGCTAATTTGTGGTTTTGGTGTAGGGAAGCCTTTGGATTCTCGGTGCATGAAGGCTGGTTTCTAGGAATTTGGGTGCGCAGTGCTGGATGATGTGCTTGTCGTGGTGCTGCTAGCGGTAGTAATGAATATATTCGGTATGGGTGGAGAAACTTCGCTGGGACTTCTTGTTGGCAAAAGGCTAGTTTTCTTCGTCGTAGCTACGGATTAAATGTTTCCTTTGAGGGAGTAGGGCAGCAGCTCGGATTTGTTGTTGTTTTGACACTGATTGCGCTGGTGACGAAGTTAGTGGGAGGAGGCCTCGGCGCGCGGCTGACGGGCTTCAATAACCGTTCTTCTCTTGCGATTGGCTCCGGTATGATATCACGTGGCGAGGTCGCACTTATTATTGCAGCTACCGGTCTACAGTCGGGTCTGTTGGCACAGCAATATTTTACATCCGTGATCATTGCCGTCATTTTGACAACGTTGGCTGCACCTCCAATTCTCAAGCTGTGTTTTAGCGATAAGAGGGAGACTTCCGCTCACGATACAGAAAAGAAGGCCAGCATTGATAAGTTGTAATGAGAGTATCAACAGGTCATAACAAAAAGACCCTTCGGGTTCAGTTTCTCATAGTGTGCATGGAAAGTCCGATTTTAGAGTAGAGCGGACTTTCCATGCAGCATGAGAACATGGGCGAAGGGTCTTTTTTATGCTAAATGTGCTGCAAGAATAGAGAAATTAGGACTCGGACACCACTGTGAAGCGTTGGTTCAGATGTTGTGGTTTTTCGATTTCGTCCACTACGGCAACTGCATAATCTTCGTAACTGACATAGCTTGCACCTTTGGAATTAACCAACAGTGTGTCTTTTCCTACTTGGTAAGAGCCTGTACGTTTACCCAGTGCAAATTCCGCAGAAGGGCTAATAAAGGTCCAGTTCAGGTCGCTGGTACCACGCAAAATTTCCAGGTTTTTTCCTTGGTTGTTGGCTGTTGGATATACGAAATCAGGGAAGCCAGGAGCGTCTTTTACCAAAAGTGTTTGGGATTCATCAGTGAACAAGCTGCCTGCACCACCTACGACAATCAGGCGAGTACCGGATACATTACGCAGGGCTTCGATCAGTACGTTACCTGCATCGACATGCAGATGCTCTTGTCCGAGTGGAGCGGCAAATGCATTAACAACTACGTCAAAACCTTTCAGATCATCTGTTTTCAGATCAAAAACGTCTTTTTGTACCACAGTAGCACGACTTTCTGTTACTTTGGACGAGTCACGGACGATGGCGGTTACTTCATGCCCTCTGTCTAATGCTTCTTTTACGATATTATTTCCTGCTTTACCGGTTGCACCAATAACTGCAATTTTCATAATAGATAGCCTCCTATAAATATGATGTGGATGATTCATTCGTTTGATCGTAAGTGTACTCAGTGCATTTACGAACTTTAATATGTAACTATTATAGTTACAATATAAAATAAAAGTCAAGCTCTTCTGTTGGGCAAACTAAAGTCCTCCGATTGGAAAGAGAGGAACTCGTTTAAATATATAAGGTAAAACTGAATGAGCAAACTTAAGCCAAAATGGATATATGTAGACCACAGAAAAGAAAGGAAGAGTGAATCGATATGAGTAAAAAAGTACAGCTTGAACCCGCAGCACAGAAATTTGCAGACGATAATGCCAAGCCTCCGTTTCTATATGATTTGGGTCCTGAAAAAGGACGTGAAACGGTCAATGAGGTTCAATCCGGCCCAGCAGACAAACCTGCCGCAGATGTAGAAGATCTAACTATTCCAGGCGGGCCTGGCGGTGAGGTGAAGGTCAGAATTGTTCGCCCACAACAGGTGACAAGCGATCTCCCGGTCATTGTATATATTCACGGAGCAGGCTGGGTATTCGGTAATGCTCATACGCATGATCGCCTGATTCGTGAATTGGCAGTCGGCTCACAGGCAGCAGTTGTATTTCCAGAATACAGCTTGTCCCCTGAAGCTAAATATCCGACGGCGATTGAGGAAATTTACGCGGTCGTTCAATGGGTGGCACAGCACGGACGCGAGCATGGGCTGAAGCCCGATACGCTGACGGTAGCCGGAGACAGTGTGGGCAGTAATATGACGGCGGCCGTAACGCTGCTGGCCAAAGAACGTAGCGGCCCTACCATTCGCCAGCAGTTGCTGTTCTATCCAGTGACGGATGCTTCCTTTGACACAGAATCATATCATGAGTTCGCCACAGGATATTTCCTGAGCCGCGAAGGGATGCAATGGTTTTGGGATCAATATACGACGGATCCCAACGAACGAGCGCAGATCACGGCGTCCCCATTACGTGCCACCACAGAACAGCTCGAAGGGCTACCACGTGCGCTGGTCATTACAGGTGAGGCCGATGTGCTGCGCGATGAAGGCGAGGCCTATGCGGACAAGCTACGTGAAGCGGGGGTGGATGTGACCGCTGCACGCTTTCAGGGCATCATCCACGACTTTGTGATGCTGAACCCATTGTCTGAAACCGCGGCCAAGCGCGGTGCGATCATGCTCGCTACCTCATGGCTGCGCCAAGGGTTTGAGGGCTAGTACACTATAGAGCATTTTAAGGGTGTCGTCGTGTGATTTGATCCAGTTCTTTGAATGATTAGGCTGTCTTCTTCCTGCTGACATCTATTGCAGGGAAGGCAGCCTTTATACATATCTGCAATGAAACCGCTTCACGTTCGTCGAACAGAGTGATAATATAAAATTTGAACGAGTTTGACCGACATTCAGCCTAAGGGGGATATCCATGCCATTTCAGGGACAACGCATTTTACCTGCAGCTAAGCATATGAAGCAGCTGGAGGGTATTTTGGACAGTTTTTATGAGTATGCGGTTTTTCTAGATACGCATGTAGCGCAGCTGCGTAGCCTGTACCAGATGGCTAGAAGTCGCAGCAAGCAAATGCTCCTGCATGCCGATCTGGTGCAAGGCTTGAAGAATGACGAGTATGCGGCTGAATATTTGTGTCAGGAAATTAAGCCATTTGGGATTATTTCGACCCGGTCCGGGGTGATCGCAACTGCTAAAAAGAAAGGAATTCTTGCTGTACAGCGGGTGTTCCTGCTCGATACGATTGCACTGGAAAAAAGCTACGCGCTGGTAGAAAAAACGCGTCCGGATTATATTGAGGTGCTGCCCGGTGTTGTTCCACCGATGATTAAGGAGGTCAGCGAACGCACTGGCATTCCTATTTTGGCAGGCGGACTTATTCGCACCCCTGAGGATGTGGAAGCAGCGTTGGCCGCGGGAGCTACAGCAGTTACGACCTCCAATAAACAGCTGTTCGAACACTATAAGCAATAGCTTTTATTTGTATCAAGTGGGTAACCATACATAATAAGCAAGGAGGCTGGGAAACGATGGAGCAATACATTCTTGCCTTAGATCAGGGCACAACCAGTTCGCGGGCCATCTTGTTTGATCGGCAGGGAACAGTGGTATACAAGGCACAACGGGAGTTCCCACAGTATTTTCCCCAGCCCGGGTGGGTAGAGCAAAACGCCAATGAAATATGGAGCTCTATTTTGGCCGTCATCGCCTCCTGCTTGTCAGAATCAGGTGTGAAAGCCAGCCAAATTGCCGGGATTGGTATTACGAATCAACGGGAAACCGTAGTAGTGTGGGATAAACATACGGGTCTGCCTGTATATCATGCACTGGTATGGCAGTCACGGCAAACAGCCGGGATCTGCGAGGAATTGAAAAGCCGTGGATTTGATCATATTTTTCATAGCAAAACGGGACTACTCATTGATCCCTACTTTTCTGGCACCAAGGTCAAATGGATACTCGACAACGTCGAAGGGGCACGAGCTCAAGCGGAGCGTGGGGATTTGCTGTTTGGTACGATTGATACCTGGCTAATCTGGAGATTGTCTGGTGGTAAAGCACATGTAACAGACTACTCCAATGCGGCCCGCACACTCATGTACAACATTTATGAGCTAAAATGGGATGAGGAGCTGCTGGATATTCTCGGCGTTCCTGCGTCTATGCTACCAGAGGTGAAATCATCTTCTGAGATATATGCGCATACGGTGGATTATCACTTTTTCGGACAGGAAATCCCTATTGCCGGAGCGGCAGGCGATCAACAAGCAGCTCTGTTCGGTCAGGGATGCTTCGACAAAGGTATGATTAAAAATACATACGGTACGGGATGCTTTATGCTGATGAATACCGGAGATGAACCCTGTGACTCGGGACATGGACTGATTACGACCATTGCATGGGGGCTGAATGGTCAGGTGAAGTATGCGCTGGAGGGCAGCATTTTTGTAGCCGGATCTGCTATTCAGTGGCTGCGTGATGGGTTGCGTATGTTCCGCGAAGCCAAAGATAGTGAAGCGTATGCGGCGCGTGTGACCTCCACAGAAGGGGTATATTTTGTCCCGGCCTTTGTGGGTCTGGGCAGCCCGTATTGGGATAGTGACGTGCGCGGTGCGACATTTGGTTTGACGCGGGGAACGACCAAGGAGCACTTTATACGAGCGGTACTGGAATCGCTGGCCTACCAGACTAAAGATGTCCTAACTGCCATGGCGAGCGATTCGGGTGTACCTGTGCGTTCATTGCGTGTAGATGGAGGTGCAGTGATGAACGAGTTCCTGATGCAGTTCCAGAGCGATATTCTCGATCTGCCAGTAGAACGACCTGCTGTGAACGAGACAACTGCACTCGGTGCGGCGTATTTAGCAGGACTGGCAGTTGGGTTCTGGAGCAGTTTGGATGAGGTCCGGGGGTATGCGCAAAGTGATCATACCTTTACTCCGTCCATGAGTGAAGACGTGCGGGCTGATCTTTATGGTGGCTGGAAAAAGGCAGTTCATGCCGCAATGGCGTTTAAGTAGCAGGCAGATTTCCCTTTTCATAGCGTATCGTGTGTGCTACGATATAGATAAGTTAATACTCGTCAGGAGACTTGGAGAGACCATGAACCGCTCGGCATCCGCCGCAGCGATGTTCGTGGTCTTTTTTTGTACCTTATGATGAGTCGGTTGGCAGATTGCATCGTGAATATATACAAAGCTGGAGGGATACATGATGGGAGAACAGGGATTTGCTGCGCAGGAGAGAACCGCTGTCTTGGAACGTATGGGACATGAGCATTTTGATATATTAATCATTGGCGGCGGCATTACAGGGGCGGGTATTGCGCTGGATGCGGCGGATCGTGGTTTGAAGACAGCATTGGTGGAGATGCAGGATTTTGCAGCAGGTACGTCCAGCCGCTCGACCAAGCTAGTGCATGGGGGTCTTCGTTATTTGAAGCAGTTGGAAGTTAAGATGGTAGCTGAGGTGGGGAAGGAGCGGGCAATTGTATTCGAAAATGGTCCACATGTGACCATACCGGAGCGTATGTTGCTTCCTTTTCACAAGGGCGGCACGTTTAACGCATTTACCACCTCTATCGGGCTGCTGGTATATGATTTCCTTGCTGGTGTTAAGCGTAGTGAGCGCCGTCGTATGCTGGACATCCAGGCTACACTAGAGCGCGAGCCTTTGCTGAAGCGTGATGGACTGAAGGGAAGCGGCAGCTATGTGGAGTATCGTACAGATGACGCTCGCCTGACGATTGAGGTCATGAAGGAAGCTGTTACACGAGGGGCGCTGGCGGTGAACTATGCCAAGGCTGACAAGCTGCTGTATGACAAAGGACGAATAAGCGGTGCAAGCGTAACGGACCGGGTAACGGGAAAACCATACGAAATTCGAGCTTCGCTGGTTATTAATGCAGCTGGACCATGGGTAGACACGCTACGGGAAATGGATCGCTCCAAGGAGGGTAAGGTGCTACGCCTGACGAAAGGTATTCACCTAGTGTTCGATGCTGAGCGCTTTCCGCTCAAACAGGCAGTGTACTTCGATACACCGGATGGACGCATGGTATTTGCCATCCCGCGTGATGGAAAAACTTATGCAGGTACGACTGACACGGTGTATGAGGGGGATACGGCGCATCCCCGGATGACCGTCGAAGATCGGGCGTATGTGCTTCAAGCGATCAACGGAATGTTCCCGGATGTGAAGCTGACTGTTACGGATGTAGAATCCAGTTGGGCAGGGGTACGGCCGCTCATTTATGAAGACGGTAAAAGCCCTTCAGAAATTTCACGTAAGGACGAAATTTGGGAATCCCGCTCAGGTCTGATCACGATTGCAGGCGGCAAGCTGACGGGCTACCGGAAAATGTCCGAACTCGTCGTGGATCGTGCGGTACGGGAGCTGGGGGGCTTGCATGGGCAGAGCTTCCGGGCATGCCGCACCAGACACATCCCGATTTCGGGTGGCAGCGTAGGCGGCTCGGCGGGCTGGGACGCGTACGTAGGTAAGCAAACCGCAGCAGGTGTTGCACTCGGCCTGTCGCCTGAAACGGCTAGAGCATGGGCAATCCGCTATGGCTCCAACACAGAGCGGCTGTTTGCGATAGCGGCACGCAGCATGAAGGAGACTACCGAGAAGGAAGCGGCACTGCCTGTGGAAGTGCGTGTCCCGCTCCTGTATGCGATGGAACAGGAAATGACGGTGACACCGTCTGATTTTTTCATACGGCGAACGGGAGCACTTTTCTTCCAGATTGACGAGGTGAAGCGCTGGAAACAGCCTGCCATCGCATGGATGTCCGAACATGTAGGCTGGAGCGCCGCGCAAGAACGACAATATACGGCTGAGCTGGATGCTTACCTGTATGAAGCTGTAACGCCTTTAGAGGTAGAGGTGAAACAAGGTGACGTTAAAGCCATCTAATAGGAACGAGGATGCGTATCCTTTACCGCTCCGCTTCTCTACCATCGTTTCGTTCTCACCGCTGCTTTATGCGGAAAAGGGGCCTACAAAACAAAAGCAGCGATTCTCTATTTTTAAGAGAATCGCTGCTTTTGTTGTATGCAGATTGTTTACAGCATCAAGTGGAACAGGAACGGGGCGGCTGCCAAGGTAAAGAGAGCGGCGAGCACCATCGAGATGCTGGATATCGTCCCCGTCAGCAAACTGAACTCGAATGCTTTGGAAGTGCCCGTACCATGAGCACCGGTACCGAGCAGTACCCCACGGGAGACTTCATTTTCGATACGGAACAGTTTTACAATCACTGGACCGATAATAAGACCGCTCAATCCGGTCAGAATAACGAATACAGCTGTGACCGTCGGATTGCCGCCAATCGTTTGCGATACATTCATCGCAATGGGTGTCGTAATGGAGCGAGGAATCAGGCTGCTCAGCAGCGAAGAATTCAGGTGCATCCACTTGGCAAGCGCCATGGAGGACAACACGGCTACAACAGATCCAGACAGCACGCTAAGCACGATTTGGGTAGCGTGTTTTTTTAACACTGGGAAATATCGGTACAAAGGGACAGCAAATGCAATCGTAGCTGGCTGTAGCAGCATGGACAGCAAGTGGGCGCCCGAATTATAAGAACGGTAATTCACACCCGTCAGCGTCAAAATCAAAATGATAACAACAGGTGTAATGAGCAATGGAGACAAATACACCTTGGGCAGTGTGCGGTACATGCGTTTGGCCATCCAGTAAATAGCGAGTGTCAATACAATACATAGAAGACCGATCATGATGATTTATGCTCCTTTCGTTTACCAAGCAGACTGGCGACCATACCTGTGCAGGCCATCACCAGAAAGGTGCCGAGCAACACGACCAGCATAATGCTCATACCATCGTGTTCCAGCATCGGCCAATAATTCATGACGCCGACAGCGGAGGGAATAAAGAATAATAGCAGCTCGGCCAGCAACCAGTTTGCGCCAACTTCAATCCAGCTTAGCCGGACCAAGCCGGTTTGCAGCAGAATAAAAAGGATTAGCATACCAATGATACTACCGGGTATAGGCAGGTGGAGCCAGGAGACTACCGCGTTCAGGATGAGCGAAAAGGCCATCAGGACGGCGATCTGGAGGGCACCGCGTATGAAGCTTTTCATATATAATGACTCCTATCTTTGTGATCGGTTATTTTCAAACTGTAATGAAATTTTACATCACAAGCTTTCATGAGTAAAATGCATATAAAGAATATAATCTATTCCGTTTATCTATGGGAGAAGGTGTAGCTTTGGATATCCGACATTTACAATATTTTTTGGAAGTCGCGCGGTTGCGTAGCTTTACAAAGGCAGCCCAGAGCATGTTTATTACCCAGCCGACGATCAGTAAGACGATTAAAAGTCTAGAAGATGAACTGGGGGTCGCTTTGTTCGACCGAATTGGCAAAAGAATCGAATTGACGGACGCGGGAAAGGTCATTGAGCTTCAGGCACAAGCAATTGTAAAGTCCTTTCAGAGCCTGTCCTCGGAGCTGAGTGATTTGATGAACCTGAAAAAGGGACATATCCGTATTGGCCTGCCCCCTATGGTCGGATCGAGCTTTTTTCCGCGTGTCATTGGAGAATTCCATAAGGCATATCCTGATGTGACCATTCAATTATTTGAGGACGGGGCGAAGAAAGTGGAACGGGACGTAGAAGCCGGGGCATTGGATATCGGGGTGATCGTGCTGCCCGCAGTTGGAGATATGTTTGAGACATTTCTGTTTGTGGAGGAAAAGCTGAATTTGCTCGTTCATCCTACGCATGCATTGGCAGAGTGCAAGGAGGTACCGTTATCTGCGTTGGCGGAGGAGGCATTTGTACTGTTTCGTGAGGATTTTACGCTGCATGACCGTATCATTGCGGAATGTGTTCGTGCCGGCTTTCAGCCGCGTGTAGTGTACGAAAGCTCACAATGGGATCTGATTAGCGAAATGGTTGCTGCAAACCTGGGAGTAGCTCTGTTGCCGGAGGCCATTTGCCGAGATCTGGATTCTGAGCGCTTGCGTGTTCTTCCATTGGTAGACCCCGTCATTCCTTGGCATTTGGGGATGATTTGGCGGAACGATCGCTACCTGTCCTTTGCCGCCAGAGAATGGATATCGTTCACACAGCAATTGTTGCGGACGGAATAGGGCGGGAAGTAGTCAGTCCGCGAGAAGGTGAGTACGATGCAGAATAAAAAAGCTGCCCTGAGGGGCAGCGATGTAGCTTGCTTCTATGAGTGTGTTTGGTTTATTGCACGCTTGGTGTGAAGGTACTTGTCCATAATACGGTCAAGTCTGGAGGATTTGTCCAATACACGTTCATCTTTTAATCCGTGTAAGTCAGCCATGCGATTCAGTTCACGGCGTTCTTTTTCCATGAGTTTTTCCAATTGTTCGAGGTTCACAAAGCCCACCCCCCATGTCGATTGTAAGGCATGTCTCCACTAGCGGCAGAAGTTTTTTTGATAACGATGTTATTTCCATTTTACCACTTTTTATTAACAATAATCCAGCTTTCCTGATATTTAGCGACTAATATCTATGGTTTTGCCAGTTCTACCCGATTGCGTCCTGATCGTTTAGCTTCATACAATGCCTCGTCTGCTTTTTCCAATAAACGCCTCGATGCAATAACAGGAGAGCTGCCTGCCCCGATGGATACGGTTAAGGAGAGTATGGTTCCGTCATTCAAGAGAAAACATTCATTTTCCACAGCTTTCCGAATCTTCTCGGCAAAGTTTGCCGCCTTTTCAGTATCACAGTCTCCGAGTAGAATTGCGAATTCCTCTCCGCCCTTACGGGAGGGATATGCTCTTGTTGTAGATTCCCGATTTAACAAAATTCCCAGTTGGCTTAAGACTGCGTCTCCGTTCAAATGGCCATACGTATCATTAATTTTTTTAAAGTGGTCAATATCTAGCATCACAAGTCCAAAAGGCTTTTTTGTAGCCTTGGAAGTATGAATTACCTCTTCGAACAGTGCATCAAAAGCACGCGGACTGTATAACCCGGTTAAATGATCTCGATTTGCAGCTTCTTCCAGTAGATGAATGGCCCGCTCAGTTTTTTTGATATGATGCATCATAAAATAGGCGAACAAGCCGCCAAGTGTCTTAATGGTTGTGAATATAATAATAGATCCATAATGGGGATGACTAGCCACATAAAAAGTGGCTAACAGCGACACAACTGTAGATCCAAGCACGGCTGACATCCATTTGCTGAGTTTTAGGATTTTTTCTCGAATAAAGGTAAGGGAAACGGCCAGTGTCATGATGCCATTGACCGTAGCAATCAGGGAAACCTCTGTCCAACTGCCAGTGATGTAAATACGGTACAGGATAATGATCAGGGTGGTTAGCAGACCGGATACCGATCCTCCCATATAAACAGATACGATAATCGCCAATTGGCGCAGATCGACCACAAAATTCCCGGGGATCCATAAACCGGCCATCATTAAAAGAATACCAAACAAGCCCAACATTAAGCCGTTTATTACCCGATGTATATATCTATGTTTTTCCAGGTAACGTTCGTATTTTCGTAAAAGCAAATTTCCAAAGAATAAGAAGCTCGTTAATAACGCAAAATTGTTAATTAATTCTTTTAACATATCCCTATCCTTTATGCTGTAATGAGAGTTGTAGTATCGTGGGGAATAAAGCAAAAGGCCTCGTTTCTATATTTCGGTAAAAAGTAGGCATGAGTGAATACCAATCGACCATTAAACGATTCTTCTGTCCCTTACGTTTCGTTTATCTACGTGGTACAGTGAAAGGACTATGACCGGAACGGGTGATCGTATGAAGGAACCAATTCACATATCGGTGCGTCCACTTGTGGAATATGTGCATCGGAGCGGCAGCATTCATAGCGGCTTTCGATCGAATAGCAGTATGCTCGAAGGAACTCGCGTGCATCAGGTTATCCAGAAAGGTTACAAGGAGCATGACCGCAAAGAGGTACATTTACGTACAGAAATTCAGTATAAGGACGAATTGTTTATCATTGAAGGCCGCTGTGACGGACTGATTGAGCTGGATGGCGTATGGACGGTCGATGAAATTAAATCGATCTCTTTGCCTCTCGAAGATATTCAGGGTGACGGTCAACCCGTACACTGGGCGCAAGCATTTCTGTATGCCTATATGATTGCTCGTGAGGAACAACATCATTCCATGCAGGTCCAGCTTACTTATGTGCAGGCACACAGTGAAGACATTCGCCGATTTAGGCGCGAGCTATCCTTTACTGAGCTGGAAGCTTTCGCGCAGGAGATGATTGCTGGTTATGCACCGTATGCATTCCTGCTGAGAGCACATGCGGAAAAGCGGGATGCCAGCATTGCTATGTTGGACTTTCCCTTTGACACGTATCGTTCGGGTCAGCGAACGCTCGCGGGTTCGGTGTACAAGACGATTGCCGAAGGGGTTAACCTGTTTGCCAAAGCGCCTACGGGTATCGGTAAAACGGTATCCACTTTGTTTCCCGCGATCAAGGCGATCGGTGAGGGGCAGGTTAGGCGAGTATATTATGTAACGGCTCGTACCACCACTCGGGCAGCAGCCGAAGAAGCTTATGCCAGAATGCAGGCCCAAGGGCTGCACATGCATGTGGTGAGTTTGACTGCGAAGGATAAAATTTGCTTTAAGGATGAAAATGATTGTGATGCTGGATCATGCAGCATGTGCGAGGGCTATTACGACCGGATCAACGGTGCGGTATCCGATATTTTGGCGAATGAGACGTTAATGACTCGATCGGTGATTGAGCATTATGCGCGCAAGCATAAGGTGTGTCCCTTTGAATTTTCGCTGGATGTGGCGTATGCCTCGGATGGTATAATCAGTGATTATAATTATGTTTTTGATCCACGGATTTCTCTGAAAAGATTGCTGGAGGAGCACAAGCGAAAAGGTGTCGTACTGGTGGATGAGGCGCATAATCTGGTAGAACGCGGCCGGGACATGTTTTCGGCGGAAATTTTGAAATCTTCTTTTTTGGAACTGAAACGAGAATTTAAGTTGCTAAGCTCGGAGATTGCTGCGGCTGCGAGTGCAGTGAACGCACATATGATTACGCTGCGCAAGCAATATGCAGACACAGGAAAAGCAGTGGAGACAGTAGCGCCGCAAGAGGTGCTGGAGCTGCTGGTGCCTTTTGTGGAAGCTGCTGAACGTGAACTGGTAACGGGGAGTAGTACAAGTCGCGCAAGCAGTGAAAGTACGGCCTACGCATTGCTTCTGGATACGTATTTTACCGCTCAGAATATGCTGCGAATTGCTGCTTTATATGATGAACGGTACGTTACTTATGTGGAAGCGGGACGCAGTGAAGTGAGGGTCAAGCTGTTCTGCCTCGATCCTTCTCACTTGCTGGGACAAGCTATTAAGGGCTACCGCTCAGCCATTTATTTTTCCGCGACGTTGACACCGCTTGCTTATTACCGGGACATGCTCGGAGCAAGTGAGGAAGATTATACGTTACAGGTTCCTTCCCCTTTCCATCAGGAGCAATGGGATGTACGTCTGCTGCCGCTCTCCATCCGTTATCGGGATCGTGAGCGTTCCAAAGGGGCGATTGCGGATATGCTGGCTGCATTGGTTGTGGAACGCAAAGGAAATATGCTTGTGTTTTTCCCGTCCTATCCATACCTGCGTGAGGTATATGAGGAGTTCATGCTTCGGGACGTGTCCGCAAATACGTTGGTACAAAGTCCGGGGATGACCGAACCAGAGCGGGATCGATTCCTAGAGGCCTTCCAGCCTGGGCAAGAGCACACCTTGCTTGGCTTTGCCGTATTGGGTGGTGTGTTTGCTGAAGGTGTTGATTTACCCGGGGATCGCTTAAATGGGGTAGTCGTCGTCGGCGTTGGCTTGCCGCAAATTGGAGCAGAGCGAGATGTGCTGCGGGATTACTTTTCGGAACAGGGACGGAATGGTTTCAACTATGCGTATGTATATCCAGGGATGAACAAGGTTCTTCAGGCAGGTGGCAGGCTTATCCGCACAGAGCACGACGAAGGATTGCTGGTCCTGGTAGATGATCGTTTTGCCAAGGAGCCGTATGCTTCTTTGCTGCCAGATGAATGGAAAAGCTACCGTTTGACGGAGCAAGTGGGATTAAGGAAGGAATGGATAGACTATGAATTTTAATTTTCATAATGACTCCATACGCGGGGTGCTGCGTAGCTTTGGACATGAAGATGCCGACTTAGATAATATAGAGACTTTTGTGACATTTGCGCGCTTGGCTAACGGTATTTTCAGAGAAATGGATACAGATTTGACCAAGTTGGGGGCTTCTCAGGGTCGGATTATTGTGCTTAGCCTGTTGCATTGCCACTCTCCGCATCGCATGACACCGTCAGAGTTGGCGGAAAAGGCTGATGTGACGCGTGGAACCATGACGGGGTTGATCGACGGATTAGAGCGAGATGGCATGATTGAACGTGTGGCTCATGAGAGTGACGGACGGATGGTGACTGTCGGATTAAAAGAGGCAGGACGAGAGCTATTAAGCAAGATAGTCCCTTATTACACGAAGCTGATTCGGTCGTGTATGTCCGAGTTTACGCCGCAAGATCATAAGATGATGAAGGGGTTACTGGGAAAAATGAAAGGCGGTTTTGAGCGGTCCTTGCCGAAATGCTGAGTTCCTAATATAGGGGATAAAGAATAGGAGAGAGAACATGTTCTTTTATACAGATGAGGTCTATGAAGGCCGTGATTTTGGATCAATGGATGCCAGAGAAGGCGAGTGGAGAAATTGTGAGTTTACCCGATGTCGCTTTCGGGGTGTAGAGATGAATGAGTCTCTCGTGGAAGGCTGTACTTTTGTGGACTGTGATTTTACCGGAGCCATTCTGAATGCATCTCACTACAAGGAGTCGGCCTTTACCAATTGTTTGTTCACCAGCGCCAATCTGTTTGTAGTCCGGTTTGATAACTGCAAGCTGGTAGGTTCAGATTTTGCGGGGGCGAATATGGATGGTATCACAATTACGGGCGGAGACTGGTCTTATACAAATTTGCGTCATGCAGATTTAAGAAAACAAGATTTGCGAAAAATACGATTCAAGGAAGCCGACCTATCCGAATGCAATTTGGAAAAAGCAGATTTGCGAGAGGCTGATCTTAGCCGGGTAAGACTGCACAAAGCCCATCTTCAAGGAACAGACCTGCGCGGTGCGAAGATGGATGGTGTGAATTTTAAAGATCTGGACATCACCGGAGCCAAGTTGGATATCGAGCAGGCAGTAGCGGTGGCTCGCTCCTATGGAGCCAAGGTAGAAGGCTAAAAAGCACGGGATACCGATGCTGGTTTTGATCTGGAGTACCCCGTGCGGGTGAAATGGACGGTTGATTCGAAATTGAAGGACTTAATCTTTAGTGGATGCCGGCAGTAGTGGAATTGCTGCTTCCGGGTTCTGGTTTGGCAAATGATCAATTCCCACAGGCTCTAGAGGCTGCTGTGGAACCGTCCAGTTGCGCGCGATATCTACGGCAGTTCGCTGTTCCAGCAAGCGTTTGGCTACTTCATAACATTGATCGACATGCCGATTGCCAATGGTTCGCATAGCAGTAAAGCCAATTGCCGCGGCTAGCCCTTGCCCCAGAAGGGGAACAAACTTGCTAACCTGCTTGGTAGCGATCCGAATGCCCATCTTTTGCAAAATCTGCACGATAACTTCACGGGTGATGAGTCGCCCAATCAGCTTGCTGCCAATCGAAGTGATAAAACCATACACCATGGATTTGGTTTCTGCGTCCAGACCTTCCAGCTGCTTCTCAGATAATCCGAACTTTCCATTAATGGCTGGCAGTAGCTGCATCAAAATGCCAACATCAGCAAGAACGTCAGCCCCTGGAACTGGAACTAATACCGCTCCACCCGAAGCCGCAGCTCTTTTTGTCACCATGGATTTACACTCTTTACGGATCTGCTCCAACTCTTCTATTGTTTGGGCTGTCATATGCATCTCTCCTTCATACGCTTCCGATTAGGACCCATGATTCTACCCTGTTATTACACACATTTCTACCTATCTTAAGCATGGCGCAAGCAAAAAATCCCTGATTCACGCACTATCGCACATTTACTCCTGTGAAGCGATCAGGCATAATGAAGGGTGGTTGCCGATAAGAACAAGCCTGCTTACGGGGATAAAGGAAGGAAGAGACAGATGAGTCAGACAAACGTTTATTTTAATCATGATGGTGGAGTGGATGATCTAGTATCCCTTTTTATGCTGCTTCAGATGGAGCAGGTTCATTTGACCGGAGTATCGGTGATTCCAGCAGATGGTTATCTGGAGCCTGCGACGGATGCCAGCCGTAAAATTATTGATCGTTTTGGACAAAATAAAGGGCCTGTGGAAGTCGCAAAGTCTAATTCACGCGGTAAAAATCCGTTTCCTGCCGCTTGGCGTTTACATTCCTTCTATGTGGATGCATTACCCGTACTGAATGAATCGGGGCGTATGGAAGCACCGCTTTCATCCCTGCCAGCTCATCAGCATCTGATCGAAAAGGTACGCGGAGCTGAAGGCAAAACGCTGTTGCTATTCACTGGACCGCTAACCGATCTGGCGCGGGCGCTGGATGAAGCACCGGATATTGAAGCAAAGATTGAAAAGCTGGTATGGATGGGCGGCACCTTTGAAAAAGGGAATGTGGAAGAGCCGGAGCATGACGGCACAGCAGAGTGGAATGTATTCTGGGACCCAGAAGCGGCATATCGGGTGTGGCAAAGCGGCATCACGATTGATCTGGTAGCGCTGGAAAGCACAAGCAAAGTACCATTAACTCCAGCAGTACGCAATCGTTGGGCTGCCGAGCGCCGATATGAGGGTGTGGATTTCCTAGGCAACTGCTACGCGGGATGTCCGCCGCTCGTCTATAGCGAAACGAACTCAACCTACTACTTGTGGGATGTACTGACCACTGCATCCGTAGGACGCCCGGACATTGTCAAGAAAAAGACGGTGCATTGCAGCGTGATCGCAGAAGGGCCAAGTCAGGGCAGAACGGTGGAACAGGCGGATGGACGTCCTGTGAATCTGGTGTATGATACAGACCCGGAAGCCTTCTTTACGTATATGGCGGATTTGGCCAAACTGGCTGCTCCCAAACGTTACTAAGTCTGGCAATGTACAGACGTGCGGCATAGGGCGATAATACTGCCTAGTGAGACGTACCCATAACATAAAGCCCGTGAACGTTATGCGTCACGGGCTTCTATTGCATGATATCTCTATATATCACAAGCTAATCTCTGTTTCAGGCAGACTCCTGGTATATTTTCAGGGTGAATTGGAGCGTTATCTCCGTCCCGCTACCAGGTTCACTCCTCCCTGTCATCTTACCCTTCATTCGTTTTAATAGATGTTTGGTAATCTGCCAACCCAAGCCTGGATTACCATATGAGGGGGAGTATCCACGGTCATGTTCAAGCCACAATTTCAATTTATTCGGAGATATACCGATTCCAGTATCCTTCACCTTTAATTCCAGTTCAACCTCAGGTGCATCGGTCACAGATCGGGTGGTTGCAGATAAAGTGACGGCTCCTGTGCTTGTAAACTTCACTGCATTATCTACCAAATTAATCAGCACACGGCGAATTTTAGCCTCATCCCCGATAAAAATAGGTGAGCTGGTGAGATTCCAGTCAAGCTTCAACTCTAGATTCCGCTGTGCGGCTACCTCTGTATACAGACTCAATACATTTTCCATCATCGTTCTCAGATCAAACGGATCTTCAATATCATCGATCTGCCTGGACTCTATATTGCTGTAATCCAAAATATTACTCAACAACGTCATAAGCGAGCGACTGCTCGACTCCATGATGCTCATATATTGCTGTTGTTCCTCTGTTAACTCTGTCGTCAGCATGAGGTCGGTGGCTCCCCATATTTCGGTTAGCGAAAACCGAATTTTATTACTCAGGGAAGAGATCAAATCCAGCTTGCTCAGGGCAGAGATCTCAGCATCTATCTTTTCTTTCTCCAGTTCCACCACATAACCCAGAAATACAGCCATAGCCTGTAGGGCCTTCAATTCGGATTCTGTCAAATGTACAGATGGTGCGTCCAAGATACAAATGGTTCCGTAAGCCTGACCATTTTTCATGCGAATAGGGATTCCTGTAAATGAGTGGTTTCCCATGGTTTTAGTCACATCTAAATCGCATGTGTGCGGGTGAATAGTCGTTTCTGAAATCGTGAGGTGATCCGCAGGATGATCCAACACCAGACTGCAATAGCTAAGCTCAAAAGGGAGCACATCCCCTTTCTTAACGAGTATCTCTTCCCGGTTAAATGAATCAACGATTACATTCGTAATCCCATCATTAGCGGCAATAAAAATGGTGTTTACATGTAGAATATCACTTAGCACATCAATGACGTGCGCGGTAGCCTCTTGAATACTATTATAAAAACCTGTAGGTGAAGTAGTCATGTATCTCCAATCCTGATGCAAAGTGGTGGTTATCCAAAAACTTTAGCAGTTTGTGTATCCCATTCTCGATCCTCTGAATGTGCTTTTGGAGCGTATTGTTAATTATACATGATTATTTCATTATAAACCGATCTTTCTACTTCCATTTACCTATTCGCTTGCGCAAACCTTCATTTTTTAGGTCTAATGCTAGCCTTTCTGGGAAGGTTTTTGTTTGTATTATTACACATTCACGAAAATATATGATTATTTTCATTCTATTTTCATGAATTCATATGTAATCTCATGATATGAAAATTGTGTAATAAAATAGGAGGATAGAACCAGTAATATCATGTAAATATTCTATATAATAGGTTCAGAGGTGGAATTATGAATAGACAGGAAGCCCTAGAACACTTCCATAAGACCTATGCGGAAGATGTACTGAATGAGAAATTACATCAGGCAGCGTCTTTATATGAGCATAGAAAAGAGGAACTCATTTTTTCTTTTATTCAATCCTTTCAATCGATCTGCCTACAAGCCAATTTCACAGAAGTGGCCAAGACAAGGATCGGATACATTACTTATTCTATGAGGCGCACGTATCTGGTGGATCGCAACTATAACTATGTCGTCGAAGCCTATGATAAAAATTGGTTCTTTGATCCTCAACCTTGTTATGGAATCTATGATGCAGGCTGGGCATTCAGCTTTTTAGCAGAATTGGAGGATGAATTGAATCAGCTTCGAAAACCTTATATGAACAAGATTTTTCAGCCTGATGTGGAGCGATTTGTACTCCAGGCTGCAGGGGAATTTCATCAATATATTCTGAAATTAGCGAAAGATGCTATTCAGCAGGTTGTACATTTACCTGAATTCAAGGCCTTGAAATGTGAGGACGATTTGGAAGTAAGAATAGGGGAGTATAAAGGAATCAGTGAGGTGGTGTATTCAAGAGCTTATGGAGTACTACATGATTCAACAGGATAATCGTATTACGGAGTATATGTATCCAGTAGGGACGAATCGCCGGCAGTTATTGGAATGGGCAGAAAGCTCATCATGTGCCGATGAAGAATCTATTTTACAATTTTATGTATCAGGTGATGCGGACTATATTGATTTTATAGAGCATCCGTTACCCATCGTTTCGGAACAACTAAAGGAAATCTTTGATATATATCAAGCCGGATTAAGCTGGAAGTTAGTTGTTTTTGCCGATATGCAGCGAATGCAGCAAACAAGGTATTGGCTGGCAAATCCGCCTAGCCTGATGTGTTTATCACCACGCAGTGAATATCATAGGGACGGTACACTGAAGAAAATCATTTTAGATGAATATGCAGTCGAGAATCATAAAATATTCAGGGTTCAGGGTGCCAATCATCATATCATTGTAGACCTCGATGTGGCTGAATGTATTTTGAAGTTCAATCTGGCAGGCTTGAAATTACAAAAGGTCGATACAGAGGGGCCATCTATACAAAGGAGAGTCTAAGAATGAGTGAGAGCTATGTAGTGGATGGGGCACAGATACATTGCAGCTATGGAAGTCATACAGGAAGATTTAGTGTTTCAGCTAACAGGGGAATTAGTATTGGTGACAAACTACAAGGGAATATTCAGGATTTTCACCCGCAGACGCATATCCCTTCTTTCGGAATGTGTCGTAGTATGCATAATCCTGCAGTCTCTTCTGCTAACAAAGGGAATTCCGGGAAAATCATTCCGCAGTCCTGCAAACCGAGCGTTTCTATGCCTTGGTTGAATGGAAAAAAGGATGTATACGTAGATCAATCTCCGGCTCTGATGAGCTGCTCCACGAACTTATGCATGTGGTGTGGAAAAATCTCGTTCACCACAGACGGGCAGGAATAGTTAACAGATTGTAGGATTTGCATCACATGAAAAGCAACCGGGGGGAGTAAGATGGGACTGGCAGGAACTGTGCTGACTTATGGAAATATTAAAGTAAATGCACCGTATGAGATTATCAGGCTGCTTGATTTTGAATTGACACAGAAGATAAATGAGCACGGCAAGGTGTACATTACTGCTCTCATACCGGATGAGGACCATGCGAAGTATGACGGTTTAGCACATGATGAGGATGTGCTAGAGGTATATGAGATGGATGAAGACCGAGGGACAGTTAGCATCTTTAAAGGAATCGTCACCAATATTAGAATTGCATTCAAAAATGGCGTATATCACATGTACATCGAGGCTGCCTCTTTTACATATCTGATGGATCAACAAAGGAAAAACCGTTCGTTTCAAAACGGCAAATTGACATATTATCAACTATTCCGCGAACTCATAGATGCCTATCCACATGGGGATTTTATTGACCTGACGGACAGCAATCAAAAGTTAGATGGCTTTACTATTCAGTATGGGGAGAGTGACTGGGAGTTTCTGAAAAGAATGGCTTCTCATCTACAAACTGGACTGATTGCCGAGATTACGTCCGTGTTCCCGAGACTATGGTTAGGTGCCTCAAAAGAACAGGTGAAAGGTGAACTGCGCAGCATTAACTTTTCCCTCCAAAAAACAAAGTCAGGCCCCCGGTATACATATGCTGAAGTGGAGGATACGAAGCGTTTTGAACTTGGAGATGTCGTCGTGTTTCGACGAAAGCATTGGGTTATTGATCAAATTCATGCAGAGATGAAGCAAGGTATTATGACATATGACTATGTTCTCGTTCCTGAAGAGGGTATTCCGAGGGAGGTCATACATAATCAGTTTATTAAAGGTACCTCTATTGAAGGGAAAGTTATTGATTTAAATAGTGAAAACGAATCCGTTAAACTTCATCTGTCCGTGGATTCCATGCAGTCCAAAGTTGAAGGGTGCTGGTTTTCTTACCCCACTATGTATACCGGAGATGGGATCGGTTGGCATTGCATGCCTGAGCTGGGGGATCATGTCCATTTGTATTTTCCATCTAACAAAGAAAAGGAGGCTCGTGTAGTTCAATCCCTGCGTAAGAGAGACTACAAAGGAGATGAAATCAGTCAACCGTCAAGAAAGCTATTTCATACCAAAACACAAAAAGTGGCGAGATTCGATGATAAGGAATTAGCCCTCTCCACCCAGAAAGACAAGATACTGGTACGCTTAAACCCTGCATCTGGTATTCATGTGTACAGCCATCACGATCTCACCTTTCACGCCGATACAGACCTAGTGCTGCATGGCAAAAAGGTACAGATGACCGCTACTCGCGAAATATCTCTGACGTGCAAAACTAGCTATATCCGAACCGATGGAGCACTTCATATCAAGGCTAGTAAGTTCATGAAAAATCAGGTACCTGATGCCGAACTGAAAGCTTATAAATCCCTGATTCAAGAATTGAAGGGAAAAGGGTATCCGCAATGGGTGCAGAATTTGCTGCTTCAATTTAAAACGGACTACTACAAAGCCGTGGCAGCCGGGGACAAAAAGGGGGCCAAGGAAGCAGCGGCCAAGGCCAAGCAATTGCGTCAGCAGGTGGCAGAAATAGATCGTATGCCTGCCTGGGCCAGAGCGCAAATGCATGAATACACGTCCCAGTGGTGGGAAGCGCATGGAGCCAACGACAAAGCCAAGCAAAAGCAGATGCATCTTCTCGCGAACCAACTGCGTGACAACGTGCTAATCAACGAGCTGATTCGTGGTCATTCAGCCAAATCCTATCTGGATGCGAATCGGCTGGAGGAGCTGTCTGGTCAATATTCAGATGCGGCCCATAAGCTGACCGCTGCCGACCAAAAGGCTATTGCTAAGGAAGCGGCTGCCCTGCGTAGTAAGTATGGCGTGAACAGCCTGCTTGCCAGAGATAATTTGAACAAGCTTGCCAAGAAGTATCCAGACAGCTTCTCGTACAAGCTACCAACTACAGGCGATTGGGATAAGGAGCTCAACGCCGCTTTGCATGATTTTGCGAAAAAATACGGCCTGGAAAATAAGGGCTATGGTCGTGATGTGCTCGCAGTGTACCTGCATCAAGTAGCCAATGGTATCCTTCCATGGCCTAAGGTTAGCAAGGCTGCAACGCCAACAATTCCAGCAACGACAACAACGAAAACAGAACCGGGCAAGAAGCCGCCGACTACTCCTGAAAAGCCGCAGAAGGAGGAACCGAAGCCATTAGATCCCGAGGATTATAAAGATGGATTGGTAGCGGTGAAAACGATTGAAAACTATATAGGTAGTAAGGGCATAAAAGGTAATCAGGCTCGAGCTCTGTACAGAATAAACGATTACACCAATAACAGTATCATTCAAAAGAAACTGTCTTCAAACCGTAAGGCACCCCTTGTGTTTTTCTTTGAAGGAGATGGCTCTTATAGTCACAAACAACTCGATCATCCAGAAGGTCGGTATGGAGCGATGGCTATTGTGGTGATAGACGGCGAGATTAAGTACACAAGTAAAAATGCTAGTACGCTTCCAGATTACGAGAGCAAGGATAAAACTGTTAAAGATGGAGTTTATGAATTTCTAGGGGGAAGACATCGGCATACTTATCCTGCTTTGCGTATTCGAAATGGTGGAATAGTTCCTGCTACCAAGGGAAGCCAAAAAAAGGATTGTACTGCAGATGGAATAAATATACACAAAGGCAACAATAACGATACTGTAGGTAGAGCGACTTCGACAGGTTGTATTACAGTTCATAAAGATGAGTATGTAAGATTTCTTATTTCAGTAGGTGTGATAGAGGACTCATTGGGAAATCATCCTAATGATATAAAAGGACTAGCTATTCTTGATCGGAAGGATAGAACAAAGTGAAGATAATCAGAAACATATTAATAATTATTTTTTTAATCGTGTTAGTAGCGTGTAATGCTTTTGCCAAAGACCCTACTGCCTTTTCTTCGAAAACGGTGGATGTGGCCTCAGAAGTGGTGAAATCATCTGATAAAACGGAGCTTGCTAAAGAGAATAGCAAGAAAGAATGGGCTTTAACTGTAGAAGAAGGCAAAGAAGATCCAGCAGAATTTTTGGTTCAGCTGGAAGGTTCAAAAGTTGAACGGTTCTTAAGTGCCGAGAAACTGATTAGTCTCCTGCAGTCGAAGGAGGATAAAGAGAAATATCGAGATTCCTATATAAGTGTAGGGAGAATCACAGATGATGGGAATCAAATCGCATTCGTATTAGATTTATTTAAAGAAGCAAGATTAATAATACAAATTTATGATTTAGATTCCGGTAACAAAGCAAATGAATTTGAGTTGCCTTATAACCACCCAGTAATTTCTTCTGATTTAACTAAGTATTTATATGAGAAAAAAGATAAAGCGTATATATATGACACGTTAACTGATCAATCAACAGCTATTCAATTAGATGGAAGTTCTATAGATGTAGACGATATTCATCAAGGACAATTTTCACCAGACAGTGCCCAGTTTTGTTTTACTGACAGCCAGCAGAACATTGTTGTATTTGATGTAGCAGATTATAGAATCCTTAAGAAAATCCATATCGATTCTGGTATGGCGATAGTCAACCAATGGGCTCAGAAGAATCAATTAATCTATTCTATTGACTCCATGTCTGTAAATAAAACGTACTTGTTAAATTTAAAAAATGGAGAGGAGCACCTTTTAGGCAAAGGGATGGGACGACCTTTAATGTCTCGTGATAGGTCGGAGTTATGGTTTGAGAAGTTAGACTCGCCGTCTAATTATAAACTGAATATAAATACAGGTTTAGAAAGTAAAGCCGCATCTATCACTATAGTTGATGGGAATATGGCAACACCTGTGCAGTGGTTTTATACTGCTAATGATTTTTCTAAATATGATAGTGAAATAAAAGTGAATCGAATTAAAGCTTCATCCAGTCTAGCAAGTAAAGGCACGCAGACTTATAATGCCAAAAATCTGTTGGATAGAGATACATCTACTGCATGGTGTGAAGGCGTGAAGGGCAACGGGGAAGGAGAAACTATACTGTTAGATCTGGGGTCATTACAGAAGGTAAAGGGGATCGAGTTGATTAACGGATATGCTAAATCTGAGAAAAGTTATCGAGAGAATAACAGAGTTCAAAAACTAAAACTGGAATTCTCAGATGGTTCCTCTCTAGAAATGAATGATTTTAACACACGTAAGAAATTTAAAGAGCCTATTCATACCTCATTTATTAAACTTACGATTTTATCGGTTGAACGTGGGGCGAAATATCAGGATACGTGTATATCTGATCTACGACTTTTCTAGCATTTCTAACAAAGGAGAAGGCATATGAAATGGAAAGAGCCAACGTTTGGTGCAACCCCTATGTTGAAAGCTTTAGCAACCGCTAATGCGCACAGAAAAGCACAGGCTTTTGATCTGGTGGCAGAACAGAAGAAGCAAAAACTGAATTATCCCGACTGGGCCCAAACCTGGATGCGGAAATACAAAGAGGATTGGTACATTGCTCAAGCAAACGGCGACGAGGTTGGCATGCGTAAAGCGCAAAAGCTAGCAGAGGGACTGCGAAGTAAATTACGCGAAATGGCCACGTTTCCCAAGTTGGCTCAAGAGCAGATGCAAAAAGAAACCGTTCGTTGGATGACTGCGGAGGCAAGCGGAGATATCAGGGAAAAGCTGGCTGCTGAGAAGGCGGGACGAGCTATACGAGAGAAGTTGGGTTTGATCGATACGAGTACTAAAGCACCACCAGAAGTACCCGTTACCACCGAATTGAAAGATGAACCTACAAAAACGAACGTAAAGACTCCGGCTGGAAAATGGATACCTGCTGAATTTCAATATAACGGTAGTTCTGAAGCTGAAAAAACATTCAAAAGACGCTCATTAAATTTCACCAAAATGAAATGGAATCAGGAAAAGTTGCATGGTTTATGGGAAGCTACAAAGAAGATACAAGAAACATATGATATTCAGATTGATCCCCGTTTTTTGTTAGCAATTATTGTTCAAGAAGGAACTGGAAGTTTTAACACTAGTAGTACAAATAGGGCGGCTGATGGTGAGCATGGTGCTGAAACTAATTATGCCAAAGATTTGATGAAAGCCAATAGCCTGATATTCGGGAAAATATTAGGATATATATATTATGGTCAGGAATTTAGGCAAGCAGTAGTAAAAAACAATAAATTGAGTGGTATTACAGGCAAAGGAGATGTTTTCCAATACTGTAATTGGTTCACGCCGATTCTTAGAATGAAATCTAAGCGAGTTGAATGTGGCATATACGCTAGCGATAACCGTTGGGGTGAGAGTGTGCGGAAAATATACAATACCTTTAGTGGGAATGAAGCTTCTAACTATGAACAATATTTGTTGAGTCTTGATAAAAGTGTAACTCAGAAAATTGCTGCATCCGAAGGTATTAAGCTTCCTAATTTTAAATTTAAACCTACCCAAAATGGTAACGATAGCAGAAAAAATGATACGAATGAGTGGAGTATCGTCGGTGAAAGATAAATCACAATTCGAAATGAGGAAAAGAAGTGTACAAACCAAGTTACGGTTATTGCATTATAATGCTTATAATGATTTTTGGAGTAACTGCGTGCGGTTCTACAAGTATCAATAATTATAAAAGTGAGAAAACAGTTAGCGTCAAAGACGAGAGCACATGGAACTATCGAAGTGAAAAAGTCGAAAAAGCCCAGAATATTGCTTCTGCCGATCCGGAGTCCCTTCAGGACGACGACTTTGAGGTCTCATATCGATCACATAAGATTGATAAGAATACGGATATTAAAGAACTTATCCATAAGTGGGGTTACAGTGAAGGATTTGAAGCTAACAATAGAGGATATAATAGTGGGAATGGAACATATAGAAGATGGAGTCTGTCCTATCCTAACTATGAGGAGCCAGAAATAAGATTTGTAGTTTTATCTAAGATTGAACTTGAAGGGGAGGAACTGGTGGATGGTGAAAGCTATTTAGTAGCCGTGAGTTTGGAGAATCCCAAGTTTAATACAAAAAGAGGCTTGAAGATCGGTGATACCCTTGGCAAAGTACTACAGCTCTATGGCAAACCGAGTATTGTAACAAATGGGAGTCTGCTTTATTCCAAGAATGGCTTACATTTGAGGATTCAGTGGGATACTGAAACGGAAAAAGTAAATAATATCTTCATAGAATATAATATGGAGAAATCCATAGAACAGCAACGTAGTGCTGATTATGTAGAAGAGGATGCTCAGCCCGACCCTGATCTAGAACCATATACTATTCAAAGGGAACAATCATTTACCACCACTCTTAATGGATGGGGAGAAGTAAAGTTTATATCCACTTTAAAAGATGAGGATACGAATGATCTGATTCAAGCAAAGTTTTTTTTGGAAGTTAACAGTGACAAAAATGTGGAAAACAAGATCCTGTACGAATTCCCCGAATTTTATGGTAACAAAGGTAGAATGATCGACAGGATCAAAGCAGTAAGTTTTAAGGACTTGAATCAGGATGGACGTACAGATATTGTTATTATTGCTGATTATATCACCGGAGTTAATGCACACGGAATAGAGACTCTACCTGTCGCGGGAATTTACTTTCAGAAAAAGGACAAAACGTACACTACCCTGCCTGAGTTGGATAAGAGTATCAATCAAACTGGACATAACCGAACACTTCAAAATGTCATTCAATACGTAAGCAAACAACGTATAAACGTTCAATGAACAATGTGAAAAGGGAGTTTTTTGAAATCAACTTTATAAAACAAAATAAAATACTATTTTTAATATTGTTATTTAGTCTGCTATTGAATGGATGTTCTGAACAACCTACGAATGAGAAGCAGCAAGCAGTTGAACCCATCAAACCTAGCACTCAAATGATAGAGAAAAAAGCTGTGACTGAACCAGAGTCTGCTGCTCAAAAACGAGATCGGAATAGCAATATTGTGAATCCGATTAATAAACGAAATGAAAATTACGCCATAGATTCTAACACATTAGATCAGTTTATAAAGAAAATCCAGCCCCCAAATGAGCAGCTTCAGAAGATATTAAAAGAAGATTTAGACCATGATGGAAAGCCGGAATATGTACTTGCTTTTGGATTAGAAAAAGAGGAGATTTACAACATATTTGTAGTCCGGGAGGATGATGGTTATCACATCATTGAAAAACTAGAGGACCCGGTTATAGTTGTGCATCTAAATACAGATGTGAAAATCATGAAGCTGGATCAAACAGACCAAAAATTTATCGTTGTATACTCTATAGGCGACGGAGGGGCTTATTCAGAGGGATTCTCCATATACACCTTGAAAAATAATCATATCAAGAGTATAAATTCTGATTTTCCTAATGCTACTGGACAAGGAATTCGAACGTTAAAAGATACCGACCATGATGGTGTATTTGAAAGTGTCGATTATTACGAGTTTAGTGACACTCAGGAGCATACCATCGTGGTCTATCAAAAATATGATGGAACAGGACCTGAAAAAAAGGAGGTTTTGTATAAAAATAAAAGTACACAGTTTGTATATCCAAGCGATCCTAAGGCTGTGATATTGAACTACTTGGAAGTTGATTATCTTATGAAGTGGTTTGATTTACCTTTTCCTGAAATGGACCAGCTCACCGATCCGGCAGCAAGGCAAACGTATGATTTTGAGGATGCCATCGATTTATCCGGTTTAGCATATTTATCTTACCCGGTGTTAGAACTGAGTATTAATGAGGTTAGTAGCGATGATAACCGAAAAATATTTTTGGTAAAAGATGATTCATTAGAAGAAAGAGCGAAAAAGGAAATTACGTTTACGTTAGAAAAACAGTCAGATAAATGGAAGATTATGGGTATAGAGATGAACGATAAATCGTAGAAAGCGTGATATCCAGCATGAATTACTTGAAGTACGGGCGAGCTTCTTGCGTCCTATTACTACTCATTTCCTGTGTAGCGCTGAATGGATGCATGAAGGAACAAAATTCTCCAGCAACTAAAACAAATCATGCGCTTTCTCTCCAAAATGAAGATAAAACGATTTCCTATTCGAAAAAGCTGGACACGTTAGTGAAAAAACTTCATATAGTCAACGATGAAAATAAGGATTCTGATACCAGACAAAACAAGCTTGAGGAGTTCACACAGGAACTTAATTCGTTGTTAAATGAGCCTGGAAGTGTAGAGATGAAGGATGAAGAATTAGTAGAAAAGTTCGATAATAATCTCACTATCTTAACAAAATCGTTTCCGTTAAAAAGCGGGCAGCTAAACGTTAGGGTTATGAATTATAGAGCACCTAAAACGGTGACAGGTACGATCGGAGATAAATACACATTTATTCAGTGGTGGAGTACTAAGCAACTTGTACACGCCCAGATGCTTGAGGATGGCGGGCCAGAATTGACTACAGACTTTGTGGTCCGAGATTCAGACAAGGGAATACAGCTGTTGTTAGGGGGATATGTTTCAATATATCATCCAGATCCCGTATTTGTTGCGTTGTGGGAATTCTCCGGGGAAAAATGGACACAGAAAGAAATAGTAACAGATAAGATAAAGCTTCCGGATGCGTGGGAATTGAACGAGGATATAGATGAGCTTATTTTAGAGAATCGACAACATGATAGCATGAGTATCGAGGTTTTAGACCACGGCGATGGTTTCTTCATAAACAGTGATGATTCTGAACAAAACCTTATCATTGAGTTCTCCAAAAGTGGAGAAGTCCGTATTGATTCCGAATATAGCACTGCCTTGAATACTCATAGTGAACGGCAAAGCTTTGAACTCATTCAAGAGGAATATTCAAAAAATGGGATCGTGATTAAATACCCTCAAATTATAAAACTCAAGGATATTGCAAAGCAGAAATCTTTAAACAAAATTCTTAAGGCCGATGCTTTAGAAGGATTACAAAACTATGCGGATTCCAATGCTGGAGTCCATGTCGAAATTGATTATGAGATCAAACGAGAAAATGAACGATTCTTGAGTGTTCAATATACGGGTATTCATTATGTGAAGGACGCAGCCTATCCTACTCATATGTTTTATACGACGAACCTGGATATGAAGCAGGCTTCAAGAATAAGGTTGAGGGATCTGGTAAAGGTCGAGAAACCTTTTATTGAGCTTATAAAAAGCGGGAAGATTACAGCTGTTCAGCCGGAGCAACAAGGATTAATTGGTGATTTCACAAAAGATGATTTGATTCAATTGTTAACAAATGCGGATGTAACCAAAGGTTCGCTTGCGGAAGTAGAAATGGAATCGTTTAGTTATTTCACAAATGATTCATTGGGGATGAGTGTACCTATGGCACATGTGGTAGGGGACCATGCGGAGTATGAAATTCGTTTTGCACAAATTCCAGAGAATATTAGGCAAAATGAGGAACTATGGAGTGAGTTAAGTTCCGTTGAGGATCAGTCTGTTTCCACAGTTGGCGGTGAAAAGTTGAATACCGACCAATATGAAATTGAAGAGTCGCAGTCTTTTCAAACTACTTTCGAAGGCTTTGGGAAAGTGCGGTTTGTATCCACATATGGGTATCCGGAAGGTTTTCGTAAATTCTTTTTCTTCCTATTGGATGACCAAGGACATATTCTGTATCCATTCCCCGATTTCTACGGGAACCGTGAGTGGGTTGCACGTTACGGAGGAGTAGAAGCAGTGGCCTTCAAGGATGTGAATAAGGATGGATTAAAGGATGTTATCATCATTGCCGATGTTGACAACGGGATTCATGGGCCTGGTAGAGTTGACCAATTCCCTATAGCGGACATTTATTTTCAGAAAAAAAATAAAACCTTTACCACGCTCCCTGCATTAGATCAGGCTCTCAACGATCAGGGGCATAATCAAACCATTAAAGGTGTCATTCAATACGTAAGCAAACAACGGATAAACGTAAACTAACCGACAAAAGGGAGCGGTAACATGGGATATCCAATCATCAAGTATAATGGAACGGTTTTATCTCTTAAAAATCCAAAAGTTAAAGTTGTACAGAAAATGAATGAGCATGTGAAAGTCTTTTTGACAGGTGTGTTAACGGGTGCCCAAATGGAAGAGTACACAGATCATATGGAAGCAGGGGCGAAGTTAGTCGTTTCTTATGTGAATGATGATCAAAAGCAGAGTGTATTATTTAGGGGATTAGTCACGCAGTTCAGAATCAAGTTGGTGTCCAATGTAGCCTATTTGGTCGTCGAGGCCCTCTCCTATACAAGCCAGCTGGATGAAGTGCTTCATAGACAATCCTTTCAAAATGTGAAGATGAAGGTGCAGGCATTACTTGAACATGTACTCAAATCCTATCCCAAAGCCAATTGTACGAGCCGCTTAAAAGATCAGCTTTTACAGGAATTTACGATGCAATACGACGAAACGGACTGGTCGTTTCTAAAACGTATAGCGTCTCGGCTTGGTTGGGGACTAATACCTGATCCGATTGGTGAAAAACCTCAGTTTTATTTTGGATTGCCGGATGGCGTCAATCAGCCTGAGCTCAGGCAGTATAACTACTCCATGACGAGAAAAACCAAACCAGGAGCCAGCAAGGATGACAATCTTTTATATTATAAAGTGCAAACGACAGGGGCTAGAGATGTCCTGCTGCAAATTGGGGCGGAGGTTAAATTTAAAGGGAAAGCATTATACGTCCTGCAATCGGTTGCGTTTATACGACATAGTGCTTTGTGGCATGAATATGTGCTGACTACAGCGGATGGAATGAAACAGGATTTGATTGTAAATGAGGACATTCGGGGCATGTCATTGAAATCCAAGGTCATTGGAATCGAGCAGGATCATGTGAAGGTTTTCTTTTATGAAATGGATAAGGTCAAGCCTAACGTCAAGGAAACCTTCGCTTTTCCAACGGCTACATTTTATACATCGGAAGGGAATACGGGATGGTACTGCATGCCGGAGCTGTTTGATTTTGTAGATATCTACTTTCCGACCTCTAAAGAAAAAGACGCTATTGTGACCCACTCGATCAGAAAGAGATCCAAAGGCGGTGACTTTATTAAGGACCCGTCGACGAAGATCTTTATGACCAAGTACCGCAAAGCTATTATTTTTGAGAAAAATGAAATTTTAATCACGGGGAACAACGATGAAGTGGTGATTCGACTGCTGGATGACCATGGAATTGAACTACGAAGCAAAAAGGATATCCGTGTAAAAGCAGACGGGAACCTGGTGTTCAATGCGGGTAATACAATACAGGTCACCGCGAAGGATGCTATCGGTTTAAAATGTAAAACGAGTTTGGTAGAAATGGATGGTAACATCAAAATGACTGGAGAAAAGATAAAGACGCAATAACTAAAATCAACAAGAGAGGGTAAACCAATGGCTAAAGTAACTACAGGAGCAATCGTAAACGAGAAACCGCCAACCCAGGAAGATATGATTCAAGAATGGAAACGTAAAATAAGCAAAGGCGAATATCCTTTTATTCATGTAACTAAGCATAGCACCAAAGGTGAAGAGCGCTAAATATGACTAACGACGACTGGAAGAGGCCCCTAAGGGGCCTTTTCTGCAATCATGGTTCAATATTCTACTTCTTTTTAGGATTCCTACTGTCGATGAACCAAGCAGGTCCTAATACATCTAGGACTTCTTTTTTTTCAAAATCGTAAGCAATGGATATCGAGTGACCTTCATGTCCTTTTATATAGCCGATTAGATAAATCGTGTTATTAACATAGCTACCTATATAGTCATAACTCTTAAATATGAAATCTGCCCTATAGTATTCCTTAATGTACTCTTTTCCAATAGGTATGCCTGTCCGAACGATTTCTTCTTTTTGGCATTCGATGCGTACTGCATGTAAAAGAAAACTCCTAGCAGAATGACAAGTGATATAAAGACAAAAAGCCATAGTTGTTTCTTTTTCAAGTTGAAGTATTCTCCTTAAAATTGAGCTAAATATGCTATAAGCTTTCTTAGGAATAAGGTGCATTCTTATCTATAACCTTACTATTAATAAACCAATCCGGTCCCGTAACATTGACGATTTCTTTTGAGTCCAAGTCATAGGATATCCTAATTAAGTCTGTATCGTTTCCTTTTATATAGCCGTAAAGATGTACTCTTGCAAAGACACTGTTTTCTTCAATATTGTAATTTTTTAATACGAAATCCGTATTATAGTGAGTTTTAATATATTTGATACTGACAGTAGTAGCAGACTCCACTACCTCTTCCTCTTGAGCGGTAGAAAAACCACAACCGCCCAGAATGGTTAATATTATGATGAGAACTGTGCAACATTTAAGGATTGTGTTCATTTACGCAACATTCCCCTAACATGCTATTTATAATTTAATGTGAACTACAACCAGAATGCAGTGAACAATGACGTGGTTCTTATTTTTGTTGCAAATATCTCTCAGTAACAGGAAGTATTTTAATGATATTACTTCTTCATATTTAGGAAAAAGTCATCTGTTAGAGGGCATTTGAATACAGACTTGATTTTAGAATGGCGGAACAATCTTATTAGGATTCCTACTGTCGATGAACCAATCCGGTCCAGTTACGTAGAGTACCTTTTTTTTCTTATAGTCGTAATTTAGTGAGATTATCTGACCTTCATGTCCTTTTATATAGCCACGAAGATAAACGGTAGAGTTAACATAGCCGCCAATAAAGTCGTAATTTTTGTATATAAACTCGGCATTATAATGTTTTCTAATGTATTCTTTTCCAATAGGTATGCCAGATTGGACGTACTCTTCTTTTTGTACATCCTCCGTATATTGCATGTAACAAAAGATTCCAACGAGGATTGAAACTACTATAAAGATGCTTCCCCAATCCTTTTTCTTCTTCAAGTTGAATTCTTCTCCTTAGTATCTCCTGACTATAAACTCATAACATTACTGCTTTTTATAATAATAGTAGGATAGCTCATTTATTTAATAAAAGGATTAGCTCGGTACAACGTTTAAAAATTGTGTTCATATACGCAAATCTCTTCTAACATACAGTTACAAAGTCCTAATCGTTATTAGGTATGAACTGCGACCCAAAATGCAGTAACCAACGACTTTATACTTATTTTTACTTTCAACTATACCGCAAGTAAACAGGAAGTATTATAATGATTTCACTTCCTTAGATTGGAAAAATATATTCTTGAACTGGAATGAATCATATGTGTTTTTTTTTTTGCATACAAATCTTGATATTTAAAATGGTGGAACATTCTTTTTAGGGTATCGACTGTCAATGAACCAATCCGGTCCGGTTACACTAAGCACTTCTTTTTTTTCAAAATCGTAAGCGATAGATATCGATTGATCTTCATGTCCTTTTATATAGCCGATTAGATGAACCGTATTATTAACATAGCTACCTACATAGTCATAACTCTTAAATATGAAATCAGCCCTATAGTATTTTTTGATGTACTCTTTTCCAATAGGTATACCTGTTCTAACGGCTTCTTCTTTTTTTATATTTGATGCGTAGTGCATGTAATAGAGAGCTCCTACTAGGATGAAGAATAAGATGAGAGCAGTAACCCAAATTTTTTTTCTTTTCAATTTTTAGATGCTCCTTTTTTGAAAGTATCAACTTTTTCTAACTTTATAATATATTAGGTGATTAGACAAGGTGGGGTAATAATTGCAGTATATTAGTGAAAAAACATACTGGAAGATAGCAGATGAGGCTTACCTATTGGATATTGATCCAAAGACTTATAAAAATGAAGATATTCCTGGTTGGAGGGTTGTTGATTTAGACGAAAAACTATTACATGACACGAACGGTTCTGGATTTGATGCGACCGTTTTTCACAATGAGAATAGCAATCAGGTGATTATAGGATATAGGGGAACTGAACCAGGGGGAAGACCAATATGGAGTAGAGCGATGGACATAGGAACGGACATTAGCGATGTTGTGGGCGGACGAGCGAAAAATTTAAATCAAGTTCACGATTATTATATAAATAATCAAGAAGAGATAAAAAAGCTCCCCCCACAGGTACAAAGTTCATTTCATCAGTATGAGTCACAGTATCAGGATAATCAATTTACAAAAGCCCAAACACTGTATGACGAAGTGAAGAAGAAGTACCCCGCTGCTGAAATTTCTACGACAGGCCATTCTTTAGGCGGTGCAGAAGCAGAATATATTGCAGTGAAAAATGGTTTATCATCCGTGAGTTTTGCTGCTCCGGGTATTGTACATTTATTGCCTGAAGATCTTCAAAAGAGGGTAAAAGCAGGAGAATTCAAGAAGACTAATGTGGCTTTTGCCCATCCCGGAGATAGTGTTGGTGGGGGAGCCACTAAGGCTAACCAACATGTGGGGGAAACGTATCATATTGGGAGTGATTATAAGACTGCCAATGTAGCCAAGTTTACTATTCCTGTTTCAATTCCCTTGGAAAGAAAAACCGAATTGGAAAGACTAATTCTTGGCCCAAAATGGACTCCTATTGTTTATGTTCCGATTACATTGCCTATGATACAGCAAGATGCATTCACCAAATTCTATAATTCTGTATTAGGTGGAGAGAACACTCATAGCATGGGAAACTTTACGTTTGATGAAAATGGCAATATCAGCAATCCACTGTACACGATGGACGGTCAATTGGTGGAAGGCAATCCACGGGTGCAGGCATACGAGCAAATGCTGGCCGCGCGAGCAGAGCTCAAGGAAGTCATGGGCGATCTGGTTGAACGCTATGGGGGACAAATGGGGGCCTTCGGGCAGTTTGCTGCTACTGCACTGGGTGTGAATTTGATGGGAGCAGGACAACAAGATGGTCGCACCCATGGTGGGGCATATTTTGTGGGCAACAAGAATGCAGGCACAATTCAATTAACACCTGAGGAGCTAAAGCATGCGGCTAATCAGATGCGTTCTAGCTTGCATGGATTTTCCAGTGATACCCGTGCGTCCATTCAGTTATTTCAGGCTCATATCGGGACAAGTGAAAGTCAGTCTTTGACCCCGCTTGCGCATAGTGCAACGGCAACGTTAGATCGGATTAATCGCTGGTATCAGGAATCGATTACGGAGATAGCAGAATATATAGATCGTAAGGGCCAGGAATTTACGATGGTGGATCAATAAGAAAGAGCAGCTGGAAGAACACAACGGGAGGCGAAAGAGATGAGCAGAATATCTTTGAGCCTGGGGGATCTGCGTAGGGCTGTTCAGCAATGCGAGCAGCTAAAGCAAAGACTTCAGCATCAGGAGCAGCAGATGAAAAATATATATGGTAGGCTGCATGAATGGCGGGGAGAATCAGCTGCTGAATTAACACGTAAAATGGAGGTGTTTCTCCAAGGAACCACGGTACGAATACAAGAATTGGACGAGCATAAAGAGCAGTTGAAACGTTATATTCGCAAAATGGAAGAAGCTGATCGGCGTGAGGAGAGACGCAAACGGGCTGCACAATGGTGATACAGGCGGACTGCAATAGTTAGGAGAACATCATGAAAGATCAAAATGCATTTGTCATTTTACTTATATTGAATATCGTTTATGGCTTAACGCTATTTGCCTATCAGGCCATGCTGATGGTGGTCGCATTTTCTTTCGATGCACCAACAGCTGGAGATTATCTCAGCAATTATATTTTTGCCTATGTCATAATGAGCTACCCGATAGGAATATTCATATCATGGAGCTGTTGGTATTTTTATCATCGTTATGCTTTTAAGAAGGCGTATATCATAGCTAACTTTATGCTGCTGTGGCCGGCTACTCTTGTAGTGTCCTCGTGGATTCAATCGGCTTTTTCTTGAAGAGGTTCCCATCTGGCCAGTCAGCTACATAACAAAAAAACCGTACAATCGCTAGGGGACTCCCGCGGGGTACGGTTAAATGCATTTAAGTAAAAACTACATATATAGTAGAAGGAAAAAAATTTCCTCTGGAATGACAACGATAAAACTTTTGGCCAGAGATTTACCGGAGTCTACCTTAAATTACCCTGTGGGCGAATATAGCAGCGTTCGGAAGCTTGAGGATGAGTTAAAAAAGGTGTAAAAATGTTGAAAAGCTACAAAGTTCGACATATTGTTCGCTTTTTCGCATCATATGTGATTGGATTAGGGATTTTTGTTTGCTATTTATCGTATATTTATGTATAATCTATCGTGTTGAAAGATTGATTGTACGTAATATGCTGATGAGGGTGGGTTCATGACGCTGCTCGACAGTAACGAAAGCAAGAAGCGGATGTGCCAGATTTACAATGAAGTTTCAAAGGAACTGTTCGGCTTCGGGACCACGCTGCTGCGGGCCACCGTTGAGAACAACATTGTTACCTTTGTGGCGAAGCACCGGCGTTCTCCACGCTCGGCGGCATTGGAAGTGGAAGCCCCCGGCTTGAAGCTGGAAGTGGATTTCCGAATGTCCATGCTGTACAAGAAGAGACTTCGCGAGAAGCTGATTGAGGATATGGAGCTCGATATAGATGCTTTACTGCGTGATTATGATTCAGCAACGCAGTGGGCTATTACGAACATCATTCTGAAGGAATCCTAATAAAATTGGATATTCGGCTTTTCGCTTCGGATCTATCTGAGGGGAGAACCTGTTATAACGCGCAGCGGGATCAACTTATTCTTTGTTTACGAAGAAAAGTATTCTTGTTTTACAAGAGTACTTTTCTTTTTTGTGTCATAAGGTGTGCATAATAAAAAATAGGGGGAGTTTCATATGAAGAAATGGTTTAAAGGGTTTATGGCTGTGACCTTGGCATCCGTGGTACTGGCAGGTTGCGGCAGTAATGCTACTGGCGGTCAGACAGATGGAAAAGATGGTTTAGCTGATGGGAAAAAGAAACTAGTTATTTCCACATGGGGCTTTTCCGAGGACTTTTTTAACAAAGAAGTGTACGAGCCTTTTGAAAAAGAACATAACGTTGATATCGTGGTCGAAATTGGAAATAACGCGGAACGGTTGAACAAAATCAGTCAAGGCAGCACAGACGTCGATCTGATTTATCTGTCCGATTATTATGCTCAACAAGGAATCCAACAGGGATTGTTTGAGAAGCTGGATCGCAGCAAGGTGCCGAACCTGAACCAAATTTATGATATTGCCAAAGCACCGCTGGGTGAGGAGTATGGTCCTGCTTATACGGTCGGGCGTCTCGGTATTGCCTATAATCCGGAGCTGGTGAAAAAGAATGTGACCTCTTGGGCTGACCTGTGGGGAACTGAGTTCAAAGGAAACGTGACTTTGCCGAATATTACGGCGACTGCCGGACCGATGATGGTAGATGCAGCCTCCAAGGTAGCGGGTAGTAAGGAGTTTAATGAAGACCAAGCCTTCGGAAAACTGAAAGAGCTGAGTCCGAATATCGTTAAGTTTTATAGCAAAACATCTGAGTTTGTGAACATGTTTAGTCAACAAGAAATTGCCGGCGGTCCAATCATGGAAATGTACTTCAAAGATTTGCAGGCGGCTGTGCCAGGAGCGAAATTTGTAGCTCCTAGTGAAGGTGCATACGCAGTAATGAACACAATTAATGTAGTGAAAGGCTCCGACCAGAAGGAACTGGCTGAGGAATTTATCAACTGGCAGCTGAGTAAGGAAGTTCAAGAAAAGTCTGCCAAGGCAAAGGTTGATTCCCCGGTGAATACGCAGGTGGTACTGTCCGGTGCGGATACAGAGGGAATTACGTACGGTACAGAGGTAGTGAACAAGCTGACCAAGCTGGATATGAAGTTCGTTAACGATCATATCAAGGCATGGACAGATCGCTGGAACCGGGAAGTTGCACAATAATGAAGAAGGTTATATTAGATGTAGATACGGGCATTGATGATGCGTTGGGTATTTTACTAGCCGCCAAAAGTGGTCAGCTGGATATCCAAGCGATTACTACGGTATGCGGTAATGTTTCACTTAAACAAGCAACATTGAACACATGCAAAATCCTCGACCTTTTGGATAGACCGGATATTCCGGTTTATCGGGGGGCGGAGGCCCCCTTAATACGTAAAGGCCTGCACGAGCATCGTGTCCATGGAGAAGACGGCATTGGAGGCGCACTGAGTGGAGTAGTCCCAGCCATGTCTGCGTCCGAAGGTTTTGCATCGGATATCATTATTGACACCGTGATGGCTCACCCGGGGGAAGTGACGCTCATTTGCACCGGGCCACTCACCAATCTGGCACTGGCGCTGCTGAAGTGTCCCGAACTGACGGATCACGTCGATGAAGTCATTTTTATGGGCGGTGTTATTCACGGGTGCGGCAATATTACACCTGTAGCGGAGTACAACATGTATGCTGACCCTGAAGCCGCACGAATCGTATTTCATGCGGGATTTGGTCGGTTGATACAGGTGGGACTGGATGTAACACGGAAGGCTCTGCTGACTGCGGATCATATTGCTCGTCTGACCCGCCCAGCAATTCGTAATTATGTAGCTGAAAGCACGTCCGTTTATACCAAGCGTTATGAAGAACGCAACGGGGTAAAAGCCTGTGCGCTTCATGACCCGCTTGCCGTAGGTGTCGCATTGAATTCGAGGTTAGTCGATACCTCGTCGTTGTATGTTGACGTGGAAACCTCCAGTCGTATATGTGACGGACAAACGGTGGGCGATGTGCAGAACCGCCTCAATCATAGCCCCAATATGAATGTATGCGAACAGGTGGACAGCGAAGCTTTTCTGGAGCTGTTTATCCAGGTGCTGAATAAGGAATAACATTTTGATAACCGCAAGGAGCTACCCATGAAGAAAACATACTTGTATTGGCTGCTGCTGCCAGGTCTGCTCTTTCTGGCGGTGTTCATGGTCATTCCGATTGTGTTGACGATCGGTTCGACCTTCGTACAGAACAGCTCATTCACCCTAGAAGGCTATCTCCATTTCTTCAAGGACCCTTACTTTCTGAAAATATTGCTGACTACGCTGGAAGTCAGTGTCGTAACGACACTCGTGTGCGTATTACTTGGCTTCCCGACGGCTTATTATATTTCGCAAAAGGCCCCGCGTCGTAAAGGGATTTTGTTAGCGCTGGCTATCTTCCCCTTGTTGACGAGTCCGGTGGTGCGGTCATTCAGCTGGATGGTCATTCTGGGTCGCAAGGGACTGTTAAATAACGTGCTCATCGGTTTAGGACTTGTAGATGAGCCGCTGAATATTTTGTATACTCCGGCAGCGATGATTATTGGTCTGGTTCATTTGTTTTTACCGCTGATGATTATTTCACTGATTGGTGTACTCGAAAATATCGACGGTGATCTTGTTCATGCTGCTCAGAGCCTCGGGGCCTCCAGATTCAGCGCATTTCGTAAAATCGTATTTCCGCTGTCTGTGCCTGGCCTGATCATTGGAAGCATTCTCGTTTTCGTGGGCAGCCTGACTGCATATACGACACCAGCACTACTTGGAGGAAAACAGCGGGTTATCGCTACATTTTTGTATCAGAACGCGATGACGCTAAACGACTGGTTTTTAGCGTCTGTTATTGCAACAATTATGATTGTTATTACATTTATCGTGGTCGGTCTCTTAAATAAGGCGGCCCATAAACTCAATCCGAAGGGGTAGGTGGATATGCGGGAGAAACATTACGGACTAGGCTTCTTTAGCCTGCTGGTCTTCATCTTTCTGCTCGGTCCGCTGTTGATCATATCGGTCACTTCTTTCGAGCCGGACACGGTATTAAAATTCCCTCCGCAGGGCTTTTCCCTGCGCTGGTATGAAAATATTTTTGAAGTGGATTTGTTTATGTCCACGTTCAAAACGTCCATTGTGGTCTCTCTGCTAGGCAACATTTTGGCACTACTGATCGGTATGCCTGCAGCCTATGCGCTTAGTCGTTTTTCGTTTCGCGGGAAGGATGCGCTGAATGCTTTGTTCCTCTCCCCTTTGCTCATACCGGGTATTGTGCTTGGTTTTACGCTGCTGCGTTATTTGATCATTGTGTACCATTTACCAGTATATGCTGGACTATTGATCGGACATACGGTGATTATGTTGCCGTTCATTATTAGAGTCATTGCATCCAGTTTGTCTAACTTTGATTTTGCGATTGAGGAAGCAGCGCTTAGTTTGGGGGCTGGACGGCTGGAAACCTTTTTCAAGGTGGTTCTGCCCAACATCCGCTCAGGCATTATTGCGGCTATCCTGATTGCCTTTCTGGAATCATTCAACAATGTCGACATTTCCGTCTTCATGACAGGACCGGGCTTCAGCACCCTGCCCATTCAAATGCTGACTTACGTCGAAAATTATTTTGACCCGACGATAGCGGCGATTTCGGTTATGCTGATGATTTTGACCGGTATCCTGATGTTCTTGATTGAACGACTGATGGGATTGTCTTACTTCACTAAAAGGTAATGGAGGCTTCAACCTTATGGCACTGCTTACTCTGGATCGCGTATCGGTCGCTTATGACAACCAACTGATCTTGCAGGATTTCGATTTGCAGCTCGAACGGGGGCAATTGCTCTCGTTGCTCGGACCGAGTGGTTGTGGCAAAACGACCACACTTCGTCTCATTGCAGGATTTCTCGAAGCTAAACAAGGAACATTTTTATTTGGCGATAAGGATTATACTCGGGTTCCGGTGAATAAACGGAACTTCGGCTTTGTATTTCAAAGTTATGCACTCTTCCCACATTTGTCTGTTTTTGATAATGTTGCCTTTGGTTTGCGGTTACGCAAAGTAAAGGAAGATGATGTGAAGCGCCGCGTTATGACGATGCTGGATACGGTTAGCCTGAGGGGATTTGAAAAACGTTTCCCTGGTGAATTGTCAGGCGGACAGCGTCAACGTGTTGCGATTGCGCGAGCGCTTGTGATTGAACCCGATCTGCTGTTGTTTGATGAACCTCTGAGTAACTTGGATGCTAACCTGCGTGTAAATATGCGTGTGGAAATCCGCCGTATTCAACAGGAACTGGGCATCACTACTGTATACGTATCGCATGATCAGGAGGAATGTTTTTCGATTTCTGACCAGGTTGCGATTATGAATAAGGGGAACATCGAACAATTAGATGCTCCATCGACCATTTTTAAATATCCGACGACCGAATTTGTTGCCCGTTTTATTGGGTTTAATAATTTTCTAAGCTTTGATGAGCGTACTGAAGAAGGAGATCGTATTCGACTGAATACAGGCGATCTTACGTTCGGCGTAGCGCGTAATCAGGGTACGGCCCAGCTGGGTGCTCGTCAGGGCGCTATTCGTCCGGATGATTTGGTCATTCGAACAGAAGGCAACGAGACAGGAGAAAATGAGCTCCCCGGTATTATTAAGGTAAGTACTTACCTGGGGCGTAGCTATCAGTATGTGGTAGAAACGGCGAAAGGCAACTTTACGGCTAATCAGGAAATGGATACGCCCTACCTGAGTGGTCAGCGAGTTACCCTGCATTTTCCGGCAGATAAAATGGTGCTGGTCCAATAATCAGCGGGTTCGATGAAGGAGATACATCATGCGTGCAGACAAAATGATTTTACAAGTTAAGGTGTATAACAGTTACTACAAGACGTTCGAAGAAGGTAATGTAGCTATACTTGATGGCAAGTTTATGTATATCGGTCAGCGTGGTCTGGAGTCTTTCGAGGCTGCTGAAATTGTCGAAGGGCACGGGAAATATATGATTCCCGGCCTGATCGACATCCATTTGCATATCGAAAGCACAATGGTGACACCGGCAACCTTTTCCTATGGACTGATTCGCAATGGGATAACGACGATTGTACCAGAACCGCACGAAATGGCGAATGTTTTCGGATTGGAAGGCGTCCAGGAAATGATGGAAGCCAGCAAGGATTGCGTGGCTGATATGTTCTACGGCATCCCAAGCTCCGTCCCGGCAACACCGCTCGAAACCTCAGGAGGCGAGATCGGTATTCCCGAGATTGATGCGCTGCTGCAAACGGGTGAAATGATCTGCCTGGGTGAAATTATGAACTATGTGGATGTCATTCGTGATCCAGAGAGCAAGACGAATCGCATCTTACGCCATGTTCGTGAGCACTACCCGGAGCTGATCATTGAAGGTCATACGCCACAGTTGCTTGATCTGGACCTGCATCAGTTGATCTATGCGGGGATAGGCTCAGACCATACTCACCAAAGTATTGAAGGTATGAAGGCGCGGATGGCTGCGGGGATGTTTATTGAAATCCAGGAAAAATCCATGACCCCTGAAGTGATGGACTATCTTATTCAGGAAGATGTGGCACAACATTTTTGCTTTGTAACGGATGATGTGATGCCAGACTCTTTCGTAGAGCGAGGGCATCTAAACCATATTGTAAGTAAAGCAATCGGAATGGGCATGAAGCCTGAGGATGCCATTTATGCAGCTACGTTTACTCCTGCTGCACGGATGCGTATGCATGACCGCGGAACCATTGCACCGGGAAAAATAGCTGACTTTGTACTGCTGTCGGATCTTGGTCAATTTGATGTGGAGCAAGTCTATAAGGACGGACTCAAGGTATTCGATAAGTTCGAGGAATACCATCAAGCACCAATAAAATGCCGCTTCCCCGCCCACTTTTATCAAAGTGTGAAGCTCAATCCCCTCACGGAGCAGGATTTTACTGTAAAGATGGATGTAGCTGATGGCACACATCAATGCCGTGTTATGATGGTCAAAGATGGCTCTACTTTTACAAGTGAACGGATTGCACCTGCACAAGTAGAGCAGGGGGAACTGGTATGGGAACATGGTGAACATGGACTGATTGCTACGTTTGAGAGGTATGGAAAGAATGGCAACCGTGCTTACGGTTTGATCGGGGGAGATACGATTAAACGTGGGGCAGTGGCAACCACCTATTCGCACGATAACCATAACTTGCTGGTCGTAGGGCATAACAAGCAAGATATGATACTGGCCGCGAATACGGTTCTTGCCAGCCAAGGCGGTTTTTGCGTAGTTGAAAATGGCAAGGTGCTGTCCCATTTGCCTTTAACCGTAGGCGGGATCTTAACAGAAGGACCGCTGGAAATGGTTGCGGCGCATGTGAAGGAGCTGCGTTCAGCCTTGCTGTCGCTGGGCTACCGCCATTACAATCCAATCATGTCGCTGAGCACGCATTCTTTGCCGGTCAGCCCGGCCTTGAAAATTACCGATCACGGCCTGATTGATGTAAATGCTGGCAAGGTTGTACCTTTAATCGTGGAAACTTCAGAGATGCAAGAATAATAAAAGAGCCGACCCTCTTATGGGCCGGCTCTTTTTTGATGCTTTAGCAGACAAAGTTAACATCTTCTATCCTCCTATTGATGTAACCTATGTATAAAAGATAAACAAGTCTTGATTCTGGGTACCCGATTGCACGTAGAGTTTGCTTTACAATTAGTTCATGTAATCTTCATGATTAAAATCGAATAAGGACTTGAAAAACATCGTCACAATGTTATAATTAAAACAGGATTTAGATTAAGTCTAAATTAATTGATTAAGATTTATTGGATTGACGCATGGAATTTTGAAGAAAATCAGACACTACTGCTAACGAGCATCCAAGCTTTACACCAACTATATTTGAACGAGAGGGGATTTTAAACATGAGTACATTAAATCATACGAACGCACCTACACAAGAGGCTATTCAAGAATTGCACAAGGCATTGAATCGTCAGGTAGCTACCTGGTCTGTATTGTACACGAAACTGCATTATTTCCACTGGTATGTGAAAGGACCTAAATTCTTCACATTGCATGCTAAATTTGAAGAACTTTACAATGAAGCAACAGCTAATCTAGATACGATTGCTGAACGATTGTTGGCTATTGGTGGCCGTCCGGCTGCGACCTTGAAGGAGCATTTGCAACTTTCAGCTATTCAGGAGTCCGCAGGTGAGCAGACAGCTGAGGATATGGTGAAGTCCGTTGTTGCTGATTTTAAAACCATCACTGTTGAGCTGGCTAGTGGGATGGAAGCAGCGGAAGCGGCACAGGATAAAGCGACAGAGGATCTTCTTAACGGCTTAAGAGAAGCAATGGATAAACATATCTGGATGCTGAGTGCGTATTTGGGATAACCCATTGGTATAGACTTCCATGTATATGGAGATCAGGTGAACAAGACACACATCCCGTTGGTTCCACTCTGCCACTGGAGTATAATAACGAGAAGGCGTGGAAGACCACAGGCTCTAGAGTCATAGAGCTTCCGGGATGGGGTGTGTGTTATGGAAGTGAAACAACAGCTTTTGCATGAAGCGGAGCAGTTTATATATACATGTTATGAGGAGCTGGGCCGAAGCCGCGATGAAGCGGAGGCCCGGCTTCTTAATATTCGTCACGACATAGAGACTACGGGAATGTATGATCATACGTACGAAGAGCTGGAGCACGGGGCACTTATGGCTTGGCGCAATAGCAATCGTTGCATCGGTCGCTTATTTTGGGACAAGCTTTTGGTCAGGGATGCGCGGGGCGCGTCAGATGCAACGGAAGTGGTTCGCGAGCTCTTGGAGCATATACGCATAGGAACGAATGGCGGTAAAATTAAGCCAACGCTTACTGTATTCCGCGCCTCCAAGCCAGGGCAGCCGAATATCCGCATCTGGAACCATCAACTCATTCGTTACGCTGGATATGAAACCGATCAAGGGGTCATCGGGGACCCGATCTCGGTAGATTTTACCAATACTTGTAAAGACATGGGCTGGCAAGGAGCGATGACTCCTTTTGATATATTGCCACTGGTTGTGGAAGCAGGCGGCCGGCCTCCCGAGCTATATGATATTCCTGAACATTTGGTAATGGAGGTGGCCATTGAGCATCCAGAAATCTCGGGTTTCGCTTCCTTGGGATTACGTTGGTATGCTGTGCCTATGATTTCGGACATGACGCTGGAGATTGGCGGTATCATCTATACAGCGGCTCCCTTTAACGGCTGGTATATGGGAACAGAAATCGGCGCCCGCAATTTTGCGGATACCTTCCGCTATAATATGTTGCCACAGGTGGCTAAGCTGATGGGGCTGGATACGACGAGTGAAACAACGCTTTGGCGTGATCGGGCGCTGGTGGAATTGAATATTGCTGTGCTGCATTCTTTCAAAAAGGCGGGAGTCAGCATTGTCGACCACCATACCGCAGCGGCACAATTCAAGCTGTTTGAGGAACGGGAAGCCAAGGCTGGGCGCGCACTGACAGGCAATTGGACATGGCTGATTCCCCCGCTATCCCCGGCGACAACGCATATTTTTCATAATTCCTACGATAATCGGCTTGTGAAGCCGAATTTCGGAGTTCAAGAGAAGTCGTATATGTCGAGACAGGCTAATACAGCATCAGATACAGTGCTTCAGCAGAAACGCCAAGGCTGTCCTTTTCATTCCGGATAACGATGGGAATGACCTGATTGCTGCATTAGGACTCGAGCTTATCCCATGCAACGATAAATAGGGTAGCCAGTGGTCCTATTAATAGGGAGAGAAAAAACCAATTTAGCCCGCTCCGATTTTTGGATTGTGCCAAGCCGGCATTAATCAAGGCAAGTGTTCCCCACCCTGCATAATAATCTTCTGACATGGTATTCTCCTTTGTAAAAAGGTATAATATCGTACTGTGTATGGTATGAACACATCCATGATTTCATGAATTTAGAGTAAATATCACTTTATATATTCTGGTTTGAGGAGCGAAGCTAAGTTGGAAAGATATCAGGCAGAGCGCATTGTCGCTGAGCTTTTGGAACGGGCTGCTATAGGTGTGACAGTCAAGCTGGAAAAACGTTTTCCTGGTGGAAGGCTGATTGGGGGCAAATATGCTATGAATGCTCACGCCATTACCATGTATACGGACGTTATCGAAACACAGTGTTTACAGATGTTCGGCAGCATTGATCGAGTTGAGGAGTATTTTACAGTTGTGCTTGCACATGAGATTGGGCACGCCGCCGATACGGAATTAGTGGACCTCTCCGATGCGTTGGAGCAAGAGAGTGGGATAGGGACCCGGCAACGACTTGCGCTGCAAATTGAAGAAAACGCATGGAATTATGCGCTTGGGTTGGTGCCTGAAATAGATGCAACGTTTATTTCTGCCGTAATAGACGAGTCCTTGCTGGCCTATCGGGTCCCGATTATGGAGCAGTCTGACATTGCGTAACAAAGATGATCCGAGAGCCGTCAGGCTCTTTTTTTGTTGATTAAAACAGACGAGATTGGGTCGGATGATCTAAAGGAGTAGCTTTTTAAGCTGCGACACGCGTCCCTGGGATAGTTCGAGCATTTCGGCTAATTCTTTTTGAGATACATTTGGGTGCTCCTGCATGAGCTGTTTTAGTTTATTCAGGAGATCATTCTGATTTCTGTAACTCCTTCTTTTCTTGGGCTGGACAGGACGTGCTTCACTCAAATGACTAGAAGGATTATCGCTCTTCAGATTTTCAATACAACTTTTGCATATCAGATGATCCCTGAAATAGCTCAAATGATCTACGGCACCACAAAAATAGCAAGAAACCCCCGTATACTTGCGAATCATCAGTCCCTCTGGGGTAATAAAAAAATCGAGGGCATCTCCAATATTAATATTCATAGAATTGCGCAGCTCCTTAGGCAGCACAATGCGGCCTAAATGGTCTAATGGCCGTGTCATTCCTGTGTTCTTCATCATTTTTCCCCTTTCCTGAAATGCGCTTATAGTTGTAGGAATTGTATGTATATATGCTGGAAGTACAAAGCGCTTATATTACAGTTTGTTTTGGTATAGCTATGCTGAAAAAAAAGCTCCGGCATGACGAACAATTACGTCTGCCGGAGCATTGTACAGCCAATGAATCTAAGATGTCATGTCGAACTACTGTGGGTTGGTTGTCCAAATACCGGCTACTTTTAATTGAACTCGTGGAGGCAGTTTCAATGTGGCTAATGTCAGATCGGCCAAATCCTGCGGTTGAAGCATGCGATCCTCATCACCAATAGGTAATCCTGCGTTTGCCGCCAGTTCTGTATTGACAGTGCTTGGAGTCAGCGCGGTGACGCGAATGTTAGATTTGCGAACTTCCTGCATCAGTGCTTCCGTGAAGCCCATCAAAGCAAATTTGGATGCGCAATATGCCGAACCTGTTGCAAAACCTCGTTCTCCTGCCGTCGAGGAAATATTAATAATGTTTCCGCTCTTTTGCGCCAGCATGCTTGGAAGCACAGCATGTGTGACATAATAGGTTCCCATCAGGTTTACGCGAATAATACGTTCCCACTCTTCGGGGTCCATCTCTGCGACTGTGCCAAAGGTAGCAATGCCTGCATTGTTGATCAAAATATCGACAGCGCCCAGCTCATGTTCCAGTGAAGCTACAGCGGCAGCGGCCTGTGCGCGATCCGATATATCTGCAACAGCACTCACCACTTTCACACCGTATGTACTCCCCAGTGAATCCTGCAGCTTTTGCAGGTCAGTCAATGTGCGTGAAATTAATCCAAGGTTAACGCCTTCCTTAGCTAAAGTTTCGGCAATTGCTTTACCGATTCCTTTACTGGCTCCTGTAATAATAGCTGTTTTATTCTTAAGTTCCATTCAGTCTCCTCCTTATTAATCTATAATGTGGTTGTGCATCTGGGCACATGGTTACATTATACAAGGTTAAACTCATTGAACCAAACTTCGCCTCTGATGAGGCATTCATTTAGAGGTCTCTATTTGGAAATATAAATATCCCCTGAAGTGGTTTCGACCTTAATCACGTTCACACTACCGGGAACAGATTCGGGAGTATTGATATTCCCAGAGTCAGAGCGGACATTATAAACACCTTTAAAATCGGGAGCTTGCTTAATCTTCACGTCACCAGAATCAGCATTCACTTCCAAGTTGGCTACGGCACGTTGCGTAATATTTGTCTCCCCTGAGGTTAGGGAAATAAGGCCATTACCGCTATAATCACGAATGGTAACATCACCTGAAGTAAGCTTTAACTCCATATCTGCTGCAAGCTGACTGGCTGTAAAATTGCCGGATGTTAAATTTGCGATCAGGTGGGTACTTTGGAGGTTTGTAATCTCGGCAGTGCCTGAAGTAGCGGTGATGGAAGTATTCTGCACGGAGGCATCCTGAAGTTTTACATTCCCTGAATGTGCATCTACCTGTAGGTCAGTTAGTGTTTCGCCGGAGGGCATCTCTACGGTAATCGTTTGATCCAAATCAGGAGTGATCGAGAAGAATGACAAGGAAGGGGCCGGCTCCGATTGAATCGTAAGCTTACCGTTCTCAATTCGGGCATTATGAATTTGGTCGGCTACCTTTGTCTGAACTTCTCCACTAATGCGTATCGTACCTTGGTCGCCAGAGCCAGGAGTAAACAAAATAGAGACATCATCAGAGCTGTCCACTTTCAGCTTCTGTAGCTGACCACGTGTAAACGTCCATTTTTTGTTAATCGCAGTTGTTTCCTTCATGACTTGTTGACTCCATGGGGCACCGTAGGCCACCATTCCGGCTACACCGATGACAATGCACAGACCTGCTGCAATAAACCACTTTTTATTCATGTTGTTAGTAAGCTCCCCTCAGGGTAGTCAGATTCCATTTCCAGTATCGTACTGTGCCTTTGACCATAAGGAGTAAGAGATAACGTACACCAGGCAGCAGCAATAGACCTATACCCGTCAACGTGATAGAGAAAAAGAATTTGGCCGGGTAAAAGGTGCTGTTTAGCGCATAATCAGTAACAGCGAGAAGGGGGGCTACAATGAAGCTGATCGATACCACAGCCAATGAAGCCCATACTGCCCATAGGGTAGCCATAATCGGGATGGAGATTAGCAAATTGAGAAACAACAGCCCTAGGAAAGTAAAAATATTGCGTGCAAAGCTGCCCTGGCGAAGCGGAGGAGAAGCGTTCCAGGCTGCATGGGGATCATCCAACGCTTCTCGGGCAATATCCTCTGGGTTACCCAGCTCATGGGCAATCTCACTTTCGCTTTTGCCATTAACCAACCCGTAGTCAAAATGCTGGCTCAAATCACTAAGCAGCTCATTGCGTACCTCTGCAGGGAGAGGAGAAAGACGCTGTTCCACCTCTGTAAGAAACTGTTTTCTATTCATCGGAATTTCCTTCCTCCAGTAGGCTTGCGACATTATGGACAAAATCATTCCATTCCCGCGTAAGTATTCTTGTATAATGACTGCCAGTATCGGTCAGCCGATAATATTTGCGAGGAGGCCCCTCGGTCGATTCCTGTAAATACGTTGTGCAGTATCCTTCTGATACCAGACGGCGAAGCAGTGGATATAGGGCTCCCTCGGCTACTTCAATATGACGGGAGACGGCTTGCGCCAACTCGTAGCCATAACGGTCTTTGCGTCCAATTAGAACGAGAACGCACAGTTCCAGTACCCCTTTTTTGAATTGGATGTTCACATTCACGAGCGGTGCTCCCTTCCTGGATGTTATCAATAATTCATAGGTGTCGTTCGGAATAAGGGAAAGAAACGTGTGTTTGTGCGTAATTTGTCACGGGTACTAATTATAGAACAGTAGTCAGGTATAATTTAACATCATGTACTGATTAATGCAAGGTACTAAATTTTTAATAATAAAATATTTGTGTCAAAATGGACAGATTTCCTTCCTTGGAGGCTTTATTGAGTAGCGAATGTTGTAGAAAAAAGTATTTTTATTTGGGAATTCATCGAAATATGGCTGGAAGCACAGATAGGATGCCGCTTTAATTTCATTCATTAAAATGATAGATTGTAAAGTATTCAACAGGGTTAAAAATTACTTTTTATGAAGAGGTGGATAAAGAATGGACTGGAAACATTGGTATATGGAACTGGAACAGGATGATGAGTCTTGGGATGTATCCGAGGAGATTGTTCTGCGTGGTGTAGTGCAACTTAATTTTTGCGGGCAACCCTCGGAAGTAGAAGTCGAATTTATCGTGGGAGCCGACTCCGAAGAACAGGCACAGACGATAGAAGAACCTACACAGTTGCAAAAAAAGACATGGGAGCAGTATATGGAATATTCATCAGCTATTCATCCTCAAGTGTTGGAATCCATACACCATCATTATGCTGGCATCGTGGAAAAGTATCGGAATGCTTACAGTACATGGGGAGAGGACCCGGATGAATATGCGCCTTATGTGGAGCGGCCGGAACAATTGTTGAATCGAATACAGCTTATGTCTATACTGATTTCCGACTCATCGGCAAAGGATGAACTGTATTTGAATTTTAGTTGTTCCTGGGATCGAGAACATGGCTTAGGCGTACATATGAAGCAGATGAAAATGAAGCATATTCAAGGCGCTTATACATTATATGACCTAGAATAAATCCCCTTCCCGGGCTTTTAGCAGAAAGGACCGGAAAGGGGAACAGAATATGTTGAAAATGAAGGCGTGATTCGAAACGATAAAAAATTAGTTGGATACAGCCAATGCAGCCCGGGCTGCTTGAGCCGCTTGTACCATTTGTCGCAAGGCGGCGACAGATTCCTCTTTGGTGCGGGTTTTCAGACCACAATCCGGATTAACCCAGAACAAATCTGATGGCAGTACGCGCAGGGCACGCTGGATCATGCTTAGCATTTCAGATACATCGGGGATGCGCGGACTGTGGATATCGTACACGCCCAGACCGATGCCTTTGTCGTATACCTGATCTTCAAAGCTGACAATCAGTTCTCCGTGGCTTCGCGAAGTTTCAATAGATATAACGTCGGCATCCATGTCAGAGATGGACTGAATCATATGCTGAAATTCAGAATAGCACATATGCGTATGGATTTGGGTCGCAGGCTCAACGGTGGCCGTGGTCACAAGGAAGGCTTGAACCGCCCAATCCAGATAGGCTTGCTGTTGTTCTTTTTTCAGCGGAAGCCCTTCACGAATTGCGGGTTCATCGACCTGAATCATGCCGATGCCCGCTTGTTCCAGTGCCTCTACCTCTGCCCGTAATGCCAGAGCCAACTGTAAAGCGACTTGACTGCGCGGAATATCATTACGTTCAAAAGACCAGTTCAAAATGGTCACAGGGCCTGTAAGCATTCCCTTAACAGGCTTGGAGGTTAACGATTGGGCGAATGCCGTTTCTTCCACAGTCATGGGCTGATCGAAGGAAACGTCTCCGTATATAATCGGTGGTTTGACGCAGCGGGAGCCGTAGGACTGTACCCATCCGTTTTGTGTAAAAGCAAAGCCATTCAGCTTTTCGCCAAAAAATTCAACCATATCGGTCCGCTCAAATTCCCCGTGTACAAGCACGTCAATGCCAATGTCCTCCTGAATATCAATCCATTCCTTGATTTGCTGTTGGATGAACGTCCGGTATTGCTCGGCAGACCATTCTCCTTTGCGATAGTGCAGGCGGGCCTTGCGGATCTCGGCAGTTTGCGGGAAGCTACCAATAGTCGTCGTAGGCAGCGGAGGCAACTTCAGCTTATTTTGCTGAATCTCACGACGCTCAGCGAAAGGAACGCTGCGTGACAGAGGCTCCTTGGCTAGTAAGTCAGCCAGATCGGCAGCTGTCTGTACGCGTGCCGCTGAGCTGTTGAAACGGGCTACCGCATCTGCACTTTGTCCAAGCTTGGTGAGTGCGGATGGATCGTGTTTGCCAAGTGCAGCCGTCAGGACGGCGATTTCCTCAAGCTTTTCATCGGCAAAGGCCAGCGCTTGGACCAGTTCTCGATCTAGCTTGTGCTCTGCCTCTAGACTAACTGGCACATGCAGGAGACTGCATGATGGCTGAACGATAAGCTGCTCGGCAGTGGTTTGTTCCGCTAACTGGCCCAGCAGGGTAGCCACAGCGTTCAGGTCGCTGCGCCATATATTGCGCCCATCAATGACCCCAGCGCCCAGCGTTTTTCCTTTAGGGAAACCATGCTGCAATATATGCTGAAGATTTTCGCCATCATCATACACAAAATCAAGACCCAGTCCCTGTACCGGAAGTGCGGACAGACGCTCATAATGGTCCAGGCTGCCAAAGTAGGTTTGCAGCATTATATTTAAAGAGGGCGCAGCTTGGGTCAAAGCTTCATAGACTTCCTGAATAATGTCCAGATCCTCTACTGGGAATGAGGTGGTCAGGACAGGTTCATCGATTTGGACCCATTGAACACCTTCTGCTGCTAGTTCAGACAGGACACGGGTGTATAAAGGCAGGAAGGTTCTTATAATAGAAGCAAGTTCCTTACGATCATAGCCTTTGGAAAGGGTAACGAATGAATAGGGGCCGATGAGGACCGGTTTCCCATCAATGCCTAGCTCCTGTTTTGCTTCAAGATAAGCCTGTAAAGGTTTATTTTCAGTGAACACCGGGACTGCGTTTGCCAATTCAGGAACGATGTAGTGATAATTGGTATTCATCCATTTGGTCATTTCACTGGCGGTTGCTCCCTTCTGTCCACGAGCGATCCCGAAATACACGGACAGAGGAACCGGACCTGCGGGACGATGGTTGAACCTTTCGGGTACCAGACCAAACATCACAGATGTATCCAGCATGTGATCATAATAGGAGAAGTCTCCGACAGGAATGCGATCAATCCCCTTGTCACGCTGCTTGCTCAGATGCTCCAACCGTAATCTTTTCATCTCCGTTTGCAGTTCGCTTTCGTTAATACTGCCGTTCCAGAAGCGTTCCAGTGCTTTCTTCCATTCCCGGTTTTCGCCGATACGCGGATATCCCAGATTACTGCTAATTAAGCCGGACAATTCAGGCCATTCAATGACGGACATGTACTTTTCCTCCTAGCGGGTGGCTGTTTTATTTTTACGTACCAAAAAAGGCATTCTTCCCCCCAGAGTTAAAAATAAGTAGGGGAAAGAATGCCTCCGTGATTAAAAAATCAAAAATACGGCGACTGCTCTTAACACCTCCCTATCTTCCGTAGGTACTTGCGATGTTGTTAAAATAGGCAGGTCTCCTGACTTACGGATCATGACTCTCAGCATCCCTTCCCGGTCTGTGGACCAGTGGTTGTATGAACAGCTGAAAGTTCCCCGTTTACAGTGGCGGGACCGTGCCGGATTTGCACCGGCTTCCCTTTTAAGCCTGATCTGAATAGAACAGACACCTATCTCCAAGCTATGCGGTTAAGGTATGACGAATAATTATGCACTCGTATACTTGTTCACCATCATAAGTGAAACTTGCAGGATGCGCAATAGAAACTGCAATGGAATCTGTTAGGGATATGCAAAAAAAAGACAAGCCTCATCCATGATGGAGACTTGTCCTAGATTAGATATAGCATTTGCCGAGTAACCTTCGCCTTAAGTCAATGAAACGGTGTAACCTGCCTGAATGCTGGCTTTTACATCTACCAGACGCTGGTTGCGGCTGCCCCGGAAGGGAAGGGTCAGGTCCTTTTGCTGTTCTACAAAGCGACCATCCACAATCACATCGCACAAAAGTGCTAGCTTTTGTCGCTCCTGATCTGTGAGTAGATCTTCATAGACAAAGCCAGTGTAAGCCCACACGGTTCGGTCGGGACAGGCCGCACGGAAGTCACGCACAAATTGCGAGCATTCTGCTGCTGAGAAAAACGGGTCTCCCCCGCAGAGAGTCAGTCCGTCCAACAACGGATTTTCCATGATGTCACGAATGACCTCCTGTTGTCGTTGGGGGGTGAATGGCTCACCTGCACGGAAGCTCCACGACGCTGGATTAAAGCATCCGGGACAGGCATGACGGCAACCGCTAATGAACACGACGGTACGCAGGCCGTATCCTTCATTCAGAGATTCCGGAATGTAGCCACATAAATTCACTTATGTTTCACCCGGTCTCGAACTTCTGCCTGTTTTGCAGCATTAAAGCGAACGGTATAATCTCCTGTCAGATATCCGGTTACCCGACGTAAGCGCTGAAAGTGTGTGTGCTCCTCATCTGTGCCACATTGGGGGCAGCTTGTCCCGATAATCCCTTCATAACCGCATTCCGTACAACGATCCACCGGATGGTTGATGGAGAAGTAGCCGATATTCTGATGCAGCGCGTATTGAACAATTTTAAGAAACGCATCCGGGTTATTCCGCGCATTACCGTCCAGCTCAATGTATGATATCGCACCAGCGTTGCATAGGTTATGGAACGGAGCTTCCAAGCTGATTTTACGAGCAGCCGGGAGTGTGTAATACACGGGAATATGAAAAGAATTCGTGTAATATTCTCGATCATTTACCTCAGGAATAATCCCGAAATCACGTTGATCCAGCAAGGTGAACTTGCCCGACAGACCTTCGGCAGGCGTAGCGAACAATGTAATATTCAAATTGTGATATTCACTCATTCGATCGCAATACACGCGCATAGAAGTGATGATTCGCTGTGCCTCGCGGTATACGAAATCATCCTCCCCGTGGTGTTTCCCGTATAGTGCCTTCATGCACTCAGCCAGTCCGATGAATCCGATCGAAAGCGTACCGTGTTTTAGTATGCTTCCCACCTTATCATCTGGCTCTAGTTGTTCTCCACCTTCCCATACCCCTTCGCGCATCATAAAGTCCGAGGCTTTGGCCGGCTGGCTGGTCTGGATTTGATAGCGATGGATTAAGCCATCCACCGCAATGCGCATAACTTCTTCTAGTCTCGCATCAAAGCGATCACGGTCAGGTGTCAGGCGTTTGCCTGTGCAAATACCATACTCAATGCCAAGCCGCACCAGATTAATGGTATTGAAGGAGAGATTTCCCTTACCACTCTGCCGATTTCTACCGAAACGGTCAGAAATGGTGCGGGTACGGCAACCCATTGTCGCTATAATGGTATCCGGGTCATCAGCACGGTAAAAAGGCAGGTTAAAGGTGGCATCCACATTCACAAAATTGGGATACATCCGTCTGCTAGAGCATTCTACCGCCCGTAAGAACAAATCATAATTGACGTCGCCTTCTGCCTGATTGATTCCCTCTTTGCATTGGAAAATATGCTGTGGAAAAATAGGAGTTTCCCCGCTACCCAAGCCGCGAATCGTGGCCTCCAGCAGCGATTGAGTAACAAGCCGTCCCTCAGCAGACGTGCACATTCCGTAATTCAGTGAAGTGAATGGAATCTGTCCACCCGCGCGACTGCTCATGGTGTTCAGGTTATGAATGAGCGATTCAGCAGCCTGTCGGGTTTCCGTCTCCGTCTCTTCGCGAGCGAATGCGTATGAACGAGGGCAGGCTTCTTGCAAATGGGGATTGGCCATATGTAGTTCATCGTCAGTCAGACTGGATTCTATCTCTTCCTCGAACAGCCGAAGTCCCTTGCGCAGATGCTTGCGGAAGGACCGGGCAACGTATGGGGCAAGGTCCCAATCTATTTTATTGGCGGAGACACCTCCGAATTGGCTATTTTGCTGAGACTGGAATATGATGGCAACTAGTGCCATAGCGGACATAATCGTTTGCGGTGTGCGTACAGAGCCATTGCCTGTATTGAATCCGTCTTGTAGTAACCGGCCAAAAGGGATAAAGATACAATTCGTAGTTCCGAGTGCGTATTGGTCCAAATCGTGAACATATACATATCCGTGATCAATCGCGTTCGTCAGTTCAGGCGGAAGTACCCGCAGGCGCGCATACCATTTGGCATACTCGGACCCAAGCTTGCTCATTTTGCCGCTGAACGATTCTCCATTCAAATTTGCATTCTCCCGCAGCATGTCCAGATCTTGTGCCCCAATGACCCGCTCGCCGATGTCGTATAATTGATGTTCCTCCAGCACCTTCATCGTAAAACCCTCCATATAGTAAAATATATATATTTTTCACAAAAACAACATATTGATGATATCTAGTGATAACCAATTGTTTCGATCTATATATTGTATATACGTATACATCGGGAGTATGTGACTATTGTCACATTAGCAAGAGCGGCCGACACGAAAAAGCCAGGTATAGAGTAAGGGGCACATCCGTAGATATGCGCCTTACTCTATACCTGGCAATCGAAGTTGTGACAAAAAAATGAATAGGGTCGTCGGTACATTGTGTATGATTTTGGGATATAGATTTAGAAGGTTTAGAGTAGCTTTTTCAACTGGGACACCCGGCCTTGGGAGATATCGAGCATTTCTGCATACACTTTTTGTGGCAGGTTCGGGTGATCCTGAATTAGCTTGCGAAGCTTTTTTACCATTTCACCTTGCTGCACTCTGGAATGCTTGGGCTGCCACGTTGTGTTGTTTCGGATCGGCTGGGTATGTTCTTGAGCCTGGATAGCATCATTGCTTGTGGCATGCACATTTTCATCGGTCTTTAATAATTGAATGCAATCAGCGCAGATAAAGCTGTCCCGAAAATAAGTTAAGTGATCCACCGCGCCGCAAAATTTGCAGGAGACACCCGTGTATTTTCTTAATACAAATCCTTCTTCATCTACGAAGAATTCAAGCGAATCACCGATATTGATATCCATTGTGGTGCGCATTTCCTTAGGGAGTACAATTCGCCCCAATTGATCCAGGGGCCTTGTCATTCCGGTATTTTTCATCAGCGCTTCCTCCTTCAATGATATATCCTGATTATACCAAAAAATATTATTTTTAGCTTTGTATATTGAAGGTAAAATGCAACTTTTTTTGTCTTTATGCTGCGACTCTCTTTCATCCAGTATAGGATGTTTACGGTATTGTTGCCGGGATACTCCTTTTTAGCTATGATATATAAAACGCTTTCATGTATGCCTTTTCATTATATTCTTAAATGGAATAAGGAGATGACGGATATGAGTCATGAAACAACGGATATCGAATATTTATTTCAAGATCCGAAGATTCATCTGGATGAGCGTGTACGGGATCTCGTGTCACGACTAACCTTGGAGGAAAAGATCGAATCCATGTTGCAATATCAGCCGGCCATTGACCGATTGGGAGTCGCAGCTTACAAGCACGGTACGGAAGCGGCACACGGGATAGCATGGTTGGGTGAGGCGACTTCATTTCCTCAGCCAGTAGGATTGGCATGTACTTGGGATACGGAATTAATGCGTCAAATCGGATCTGTTATCGCAGATGAGGCGCGTGTCTACTATCGTCGTGATCCCAAATTAAACGGTCTGACCCTGTGGGCACCTACGGTGGATATGGAGCGTGACCCAAGATGGGGACGCAATGAGGAAGCTTACGGCGAAGACCCATATTTGACGGGAGAACTGTCAAAGGAGTTAGTCAAGGGGATACAGGGCGATCATCCGGTATATTTGAAAGCGGTCGCTACTTTAAAACATTTTCTGGGTAACAATAATGAAGTGGATCGGGGAAGTGGCTCCTCCAGTATAGATCCACGAAACCTGCGAGAATATTACCTAAGAGCCTTTGAGAAGCCTTTTATGGAAGGCGGCGCCCAGTCGATGATGACTTCCTACAACCTGATTAATGGAACGCCTGCTACGTTATATCATGGGGTTAACGATATTGTCAGGGACGAATGGGGGATGGACGGCTTTGTCGTAAGTGATGCGGGTGATGTCATGGGGATTGTCAACGATCATCAGTATTACGATTCCCACACGCCAGGTGTGGCCGAATCTATTCGGGCGGGAATTGACAGCATTACAGATGATGCGGAGCTCTCCAAGCGGGCGATTCGAGAAGCTTTGGCACAAGGATCGCTGCAAGAAGAAGACTTGGATCGGGCATTGTTTCATACGTTCCGTGTCCGTTTTCGGTTGGGGGAATTTGATCCGGCTGCAGACAACCCCTATGCCTCGATCGGAGAGGAAGCTCTCATGACAGAGCAAGCCCGTGAATTGTCGTTGCGTGCGGCGAGGGAGCAGATCGTATTGCTTAAAAATGAGCATGAACTCTTGCCATTGGACCCTGCCCGGTGTGGCAAAGTAGCGGTCATTGGTACGCATGGCAATGAGGTGTACCGCGACTGGTATTCCGGTACGCTGCCCTACCGGGTTACACCGCTGGAGGCGATTCGTACCAAGCTGGAAGGTGAGGACGAGAAGGAACGCGTCGTGTACCGTGATGCCAAGGATCGCGTGACCTTGACGGCGGCGAATGACGGATTGAAGCTCGCAGTTGATTCTTCTGGTGAGATGCGCCTATCCCAGGATGGAGACCCAACGGTATTGACCATGACGGATTGGGGCTATGGCAGTGTGACGTTACATGATGAGCATCTGGGTACTTACGTGACGAGTGATGAAATAACGCTTCGTGTGACAGCTGATGAAGCGTATGGCTGGTATGTCAAAGAGGTCTTTGGGCTGACTCCTGTTGGACAAGGAGAGCATCTGTGGACGACATGGAATGGAAAACCAGTCATTGCCGGAACAGAGGGCTCATTAAAGGTAGTGGAGGCTGAAAAATCCGCACTTAACGCTGTAGAGTGTAACGCCTCGACAGCCTCGACAGTTTCAGGACAGAGCCATACAACATTCCAGGTAGAGACGGTGTCAGATGGTTTAGCGGAAGCGATAGCCGCTGCGCAAGCGGCAGATACAGCAATTGTATTTGTTGGAAATCACCCGCTCATCAATGGAAAGGAAGAGAATGATCGCCCAGGCTTGGAACTGGCAGCTTCCCAGCAACGGCTTATCGAGGAAGTGTATCGCGTCAATCCGAATACGATTGTGGTTCTGACGGGTAGCTATCCATTTGCCATCCCTTGGGTTCAGGAGCATATTCCAGCGATCGTATACACGTCTCATGCGGGACAAGAGCATGGTACGGCAATAGCGGATGTGTTATTTGGAGATTACGCGCCAGCGGGGCGTTTGAACATGACCTGGGTTCAGAGCGAGGATCAATTGGGCGACATCAAAGATTACGATATTATTCGCGGTGGTCGTACCTATCAATATTTTGAAGGTGTATCCTTGTATCCATTTGGCCATGGATTGACGTATTCGCCTTTTGAATATAGTGACCTGCGTACAGATGCCCTGAAGGATAGCGTAACATCTATTGCTGCACTGGATGCCATGGATACGCTCCAGGTGTGGGTAGAGGTGACGAATCGGGGCGTAGCTGCTGGTGAAGAGGTTGTGCAACTCTATGTACGGCCTGGTGCCTCACGAGTAAAGCGACCATTGAAGACATTGTGCGGTTTTCAACGTATTCGCTTAGAGGCAGGTGAGACGCGAACGGTTTCCTTTACGATTCGGATAAAGGATTGGGCGATCTGGGATGTTACGCGGGATTGCTATTGCGTTGAATCGGGTGAATATACACTGCTGGCTGGTGCTTCCTCAGCGGATATCCGATTGGAGCACCCTGTGTACGTTCGAGGCGAAGTCATTCCACCACGCCAAGCCGGACGAAGTATCCGCGCTGAAAACTTCGATGATTGCTCCGACATCGTACTAGATGAAAGCAAGGAGCAAAAGGAGGCCTGTGTACGTCCGCGCACACCTCAACGTTCTGGTTGGATTGCCTTTCATGGCGTAGACATGGATACGGTGAGTGTGACCGAGCTTCAGTGCCGCGTGTCGGGCAACAGCAGTGATGCCACAATTGAGCTGTGTTTGGATGCACCCGATAGTGAAGCCGTGGCACGTGTGAACGTGGGCAATACAGGAGGGGCGCAAGCATGGGTTACACTCTCCGAAGCGGTACATTCAGTCTCTGGCATACGTGATGTATATCTGTTGTTGAGCGGGGAAGTGCGGTTAGCTCATTTTATTTTGGGCGATCATGCTACAGAGGATTCCGGCTTTCAGGCTTGAACTTACTTCTGACATCACGTACAATGCATTCAACGAAGTTTCTACAGCTTAGGGGTGTCATCTCATTTGAATAGTGAAAAAAGACTACGCACCGCAACGCCCAGATGGCTTGGGGTGGCGGTAAAGGCGCTTGTCTATTTGGAAAAGCACGGAGAACTCTGTGCCAGCGGTTCTATTGCCCGTTCCATTGACTGCGAAGTCACTTTGGTGCGCAGGGTGCTGACGCGACTTGTACAGGCAGATTTGATTGCAGCACGCGAAGGTCGTGAGGGAGGCTATGTGCTTACCCGTTCGGCCGACCATATTACACTTGCCGATATATACCACGCCATTGAAATATGTGATCCAATTTTCCCGGGTATGATGCATGAACCGGAAACCAATCCTTTTTGTGAGGAGTTGGCGATAGCCGTATCCGAAATTTTAGCCGAGAGCGAACGACGTATGCTGGAAGTATGGGGGGCCCATACGCTGGCTTCGCTTGCCAAGCGTACATCACTCGTGGTGGGGAAATGCAATCATAATGAAGATTCAAAATGATAATAGCCGATACGACTCTCAAGAGAGGGTTGTATCGGCTATTTCTATGAAATGGTGATGCCTCAAATTATATTTCATATGAGCAAACCCGGTTACGTCCTGCATTTTTAGCTTCGTATAGAGCTTTATCTGCCTGCTCCAATAGGGCTGCCCCGGACATATCTTCCCCGGTACCTGGAAAGGTTGTCACGCCGATGGACACCGTGACTTTAAGAATAAGCCCGTCCGCTAAAACAAACTCATACTGATTTACTCCGCTAAGAATTTGATTAGCTATGCGAAGTGCTTGCCGAAAAGCGCAATTCGGCAAGAGTACGGTGAATTCTTCTCCCCCGCTGCGGGTGACTACATCATTAGGACGACATTTTTCCATTAAAATCTGTCCAAGCTGGCGCAGCACTGCATCTCCTGCGGCATGTCCGTAGGTATCGTTGACTTCCTTGAAGTGATCAATATCTAACACCAGTACGGATAAATGCTCATGACGTTGGCGAGCTTGAGGGAGCTTCTCTTCCAATGAGAACTCAAGCTGCCTTCTGTTGCTTAAATTAGTGAGATGGTCTGTGTAGGAGGTATGCTCCAGACGAAGTAACAGCTCATTGGATGTGTTGATAGATTCAGCAATGAGGTACAGAAGACATCCACCGACCATGGAAATGAAGAATTGGAGCGGATACACGTGCAGAACATCATCAAGATTTTTCAAATTAATCATAAGGGGACAGAATATAATGCCCAAAGCAAAAACGTTCATAATCATCAGCTTGGGTAAACGTGACCAGGACAGATGTGACAATAAAGCGCACCCCAGGCCAACGAGTATCATAAAAATAGCGCCTACGATGGCTTGAGCGTTAATACCAAACAGCAATAATCTACCTATACATATAAACAGAGTAGCCGTGAGCGCTGCTGGGCCGCCGATGTAAGTGGCGGTAGCTACGATGGCCAGATGACGAAGATCGGCAATCGTATTAAATCCTACTGGAATTGAATAGTACATCATGACAATGCCGTAGCACCCAAAAAGGGCGCCTCCAATCCAATGTATCTTACGCTTCAAGGTGTGCAGACGGATTTTATATCTTTGTGATATGAGGCCGGTTATGTACAAAAAGGTGACAAGGATACAGGTATTTACAAAAAACGTACTGAACAAGATGTTAACCCTCCCGAGAGGCATATTTCTTCATTTTATCAAAAAAACTGACATTAAGCTTGCAAATGAAGAATTTATTGAAATTTATTACGCGGGTACGCTTATAACGTTTCGTTCACGTATTTGGTGCATAACTGGGAATAGATTGAGCATACTCCAAAGATACAAGAATAAGGAAAAATGGGCGGTATCTATTGCTGCCTTACTGGAGATGAGGTTTGCTCATGATTCGCTATCCCTATCGCAAACATAATAAAAAGTCGGGTGCGGGTAAGAACAATGGAAATTCTCCGCGCTATTTAAAAATCGAAGCTTGTTTGGAAACCAACTTGCGGCAAATTAAGAAATTGACGTCAGATAGCCCAGACTTTCTGATGCGTCGCTTTAAATTGGGGCTGAGGGCGGAGGTTCCCGCCGCTATTGTGTTTCTAGATAGTATGGCTAAAACGGATACGGTGAATGAACTCATCATGAGATCCATGCTTAGCCGCCCATCTGCTGAAGTGGCTGCTGAGGCGGAGAATGCAGAAGCGCTGTACGTAAGAATACAGAGTCATGCGCTTGCACTGGGAGAAGTGAAGGACTGCGATGATTGGAGTTCCATGATGGAACAACTGTTAATGGGGGACACGATCATCTTATTGGAAGGCTGCGAAAAAGCGATTGCGTGCGGCACGCGTGGGGGAGAGACACGCGCAGTCAGCGAGCCAACAACACAGACAGTCGTCAGAGGACCGAAAGAGGGATTTGTAGAATCCCTATTCACGAATATTTCTCTGGTCCGGCGACGGATTAAAAGCTCCGATCTTACACTGGAGATGTTCCAAGTGGGAAGCACGTCTCTCACGAATGTGGCCATGCTGTACATGAAGAACATTGCAAATCCAGGCGTCGTAGATGAGGTTCGTAAACGGATAGAAAACATCAATATTGACGCTATATTTGAGTCCGGCATGGTTGAGGAGATGATACAAGAAAATCATTTCACACCATTCCCAACGATTTTTAACACGGAAAGACCCGACACCATCAGCAGCAATATTATGGAGGGCCGAGTGGCGCTCATCGTAGACGGGACTCCGTTTGTACTGGTGATGCCTACAGTATTTGCCCAATTTTTTCAGAGTTCTTCGGATTATGAAGAGCGTTACGATATGGCGACTGTTGTTCGGCTCATTAGATATATCAGCTTCATTATTCTTATTCTAGGGCCTTCTCTCTACATTGCCTTAACAACATACCATTATGAAATGATACCGACTCCACTACTGATCAGCATATTGGCTCAGCGGGAATCCGTTCCTTTTCCGGCATTTCTAGAGGCGTTTATTTTGGAGATTACCTTTGAGATTTTGCGTGAGGCGGGTATTCGAATGCCGCGTGCGGGTGGTCAAACGGTTTCCGTTATAGGAGCGCTTGTGTTGGGTCAAGCGGCCGTGGAAGCCGGAGTCGTCACCCCGCTGCTCACAATTGTAGTAGCCCTGACGGGAATAGCCAGTTTCGCAATCCCAGCCTATAACATGGCAGTGGCCGGGAGATTGTGCCGGTTTATTTTCATGATACTGTCAGCGTTTATGGGGCTATACGGCATTACATTGGGGTTGATTGCGCTGATTGCTCATATGAACAGTCTGAGTTCTTTCGGGGTGCCCTACATGGCGCCTTTCAGCCCTTTTGTGCTGGAGAGTCAAAAGGATGCCGTATTGCGACTCCCGTTCTGGATGATGAGGAAGCGTCCTAAAAGCATTACATCTAAGAACCAGAAAAGAATGAAGGATGGAAGCGGGATTTCCTCTTCTGATAAAACCACACCGATGCAGGAGGGGGGCAATCAGGGTGTATCAGCGGAAGAGGAATGAACAAAGTGCAGTAACTTTTAAGAGGAGAATAGGGGGGTTGTGTTTGGTTTTACTACTGTTCGCTCCCTTGTTATCCGGTTGCTGGGATTCTGTGGAGTTAAACCAGAGAGCAGTAGTAGCTGGGATAGGAATTGATTTGGTTGGGGAGTCGGATTATGAGGTTTCCCTACAGGTGATCGTAGCAGATGAAATCGCCGGAGCCAAAGCGAGAGGAGATACTCCAGTCGTTTTGTATCGGGAAAAGGGAAAAAATCTGTTTCAAGCGCTCCGCAGAGCCTCACAAAGGGTTCCGCGGATCATTTCTTTGGCGCATACCAAACTGATCGTTATTGGTGAAAAGCTGGCACGGGCTGGAATCGGCGATATGATGGATTCTCTGGAAAGGTCTACAGAAATCCGGCTGCCGGTGAAAATGCTGGTGGCACGCGGTAATACTGGGAAGGATGTACTGGCAATCATGACCGCAATCGGTCGTATTCCCGCCAATGATATTTCAGGAAAGCTGGAAACATCGGAGCGTTTGTATGCCGGGGATTACGCGGTGACTATCGACGATGTGATTCGCAGCATGTCTCATAAGGGTGGCGGTCCTGTGCTGACGGGCATAGGGGTCAATGGGAATTTAGAGCAGGCCTCAAGCAAGAACAATGTGGACAATATTTTACCGAAAGCTATTGTTCATATTAAGGGAATGGGGGTGTTCAAAAAGGATCGGCTTGTCCGCTGGTTGGATGATGATCAGGCCATTGGACTGTCTATGATCAACAACAAGGTGAAAGGTGCCCAAACAACACTGAGCTGCGGTAAGGATAGGGAAACCATTGGCATCGAAACCTTGTTCTCTTCAACCAATATACACACACGGATGGAGCAAGGGGAGCCTGTTTTTGTGATTAACCTAAAACAGACCGGGGCGGTACAGGAAGCCGAGTGCTCGATTAACTTACAAAGTCCGGAGGCGATGAAAAGACTGCAGGAGAAATGGACAGAGGAGACGAAAAAAGTGATCACTTCAACAGTCAGAGAGGTTCAGCGTACCCGTAGCGATGTAATAGGCTTTGGCCTTGCGCTGGAGAGGATCCATCCTAAACAATGGAAAAGACTCTCTTCCGAATGGAGCCGTAATTTTGCGGAAAGCACCGTCCGTATTCAAGTGACTTCTGTACTGAAACACACTCAGTCGCGGACTAACCCATACTCCAAGGGGGAATCAGACTAGTGAAAATAGAGCAAGGAGGGAAGGCCATGAAAAAAAAGACACGGATAGGTGCAAAAGAGATGATCTCTCTTATGGTGTTGTTTGAGATGGGCACATCCATGATGTCTATTCCCGGAAGGAATGCGGGCAAGGATGCGTGGATCGCCATCCTCATTTCCACGGTTTTGGGGGCAATGCTTTTTGTATGCTATGGCAGCCTTCACCGACGTTTTCCCGACTTGCTCATGACACAGTACTGCAGAGCCCTTTTGGGCAAGAAAGCAGGGAGTGCGCTTGCTTTTATATATATCGTGTTTTTTCTTTACGGCGGAGCACGGGATCTTCGGGACACGGGGATCCTGATTGCCGACCGGACACTTCAGCATACGCCGTTGACAGTCATTTGTGCCTTAATGATTGGACTTGTAATGTATGTGATGTATTTGGGAATCGAGGTTGCAGGCCGGACGGCCATCATCATGTTGATTTTGCTGCTACTGCTGGGCCTGGCTACGAATATATTAGTTTTGTTGGCAGGCATTGTAGATGTGGGCAATATACTGCCCATAGCCGAGCATGGCTGGCAGCCGATATGGCAAGTTGTTTATTCGCAAGCTGTGATGCTACCGTACGGCGAGATGGTTACGTTTGCGATGATTCTCCCCACATTAAAAAAAGGCTATCGTGCCAATGGGGTAGGGGTCTCTGCTATATTGCTGGGGGGGCTGCTCCTGTCTATGGTTACACTGTCCAATGTGCTTGCACTGGGAGAGGATGTGTTCAAACGGGCGACTTACCCGCTACTCTCGATGATCAGCAAGGTCGAAATATCTGATTTTATCGACAGAGTCGATGTCATCGGCGTTATGAGCGTTATTATCTTTGATTTTTTTAAAATTTTCATCTTCTATTATGCCGCGGTTAAAGCCGCAGAGGATGTATTGAGAGTGTCTTACCATAAACTGATCCTGCCATTTGGGATTATCATGTTAGTCTCTTGTGTATTGATGGCACTGAGCTATCAAGATCACCTTCAAACAGGCGAGTTAGTGCTGAAATGGCTGTTTCCGATATTTGCCGTGTTTTTTCCTATCTTGCTGCTAATCGTGTCGTGGCTGAGAAAGACCCGGAATAAAAAAGGAGAGGAAAATGTCTCATGAGTCATCGTCTTGCCGACAAAAAATACATCGGTACCGGTCAAATGCTCATTTTGATGTTCCATTTTATTCTGGGAGATGTGGTCATTATTAATATGGATAGTGAATATGAACGGAATACATGGATTGCCACTTTGAATTTGGACGACTGTCCCTTATCTATATTCATCCATTATTTGTTTGCGTTTTCCCTTGTTTATTCTTTCTGATGGCTCTGTTGCGGAGAATCAGAGGAAGAAGTAGGAACTTTGAGGAAACGTGACCATTGTGAGAACAGGAAGCGAAATGCGTTTCCTCTTGGCTTTTTGCCCACATTTATAAAGAACACTATAAGCATTCCTGCCAGGACGACATATTCTGATGGTCGCATAGTGAAAAAAGCCAATGAAATAGGCTCCCAAGGATGATGAACACCAGAAAGCCATTTTATCGATATACTTGTTCCGAGCATTAGCAGCATAAAGAGCGTGAATATCCACACTATCTTCATAAAATATCCCTCCGATTATAAATAAGCTAAGCATGTACTCCTGTATACATTGTGTTGCAAAGCCGTTCAATTTATCCGATACCATTGACTTGAAATAAATTAAGATTTATACTTATTCTAAATTGATCTTTAATATGATTGTAAGTTTGTAATTAATATAATCTGCGTTGGTTAAGGGAGATGCGGTATGAGAACTTTAAATTTAACTTCGCAGCGCCAAGCGGTATATGATGTGGTTCGTGAAGCTCACGATCATCCTACTGCGGCCGATGTTATGAATCGGTTGATGGAGCGCGGATATAATCTGGCCTATGGAACGGTATATAATTCACTGCGTTATTTGACGGATAAGGAATTAATCCGTGAATTGAAGCTGGGGGAAGCTGCGAGTCGCTATGACGGGCGGATGGACGATCATCAGCATATTATTTGTCAGGTATGCGGCCGAGTAGATGAAGTGATGAGTGAAGTCCCACATGATTGGATTGACACGGTTGCGCATGAAACGGGGTATAATATTGCCCATGCCCATGTCGTATTCGGAGGAGTGTGTAAGGAATGTCAAAGCAAGCGAATCAGATAACGAATCGTTTTAAAGTGGCTGACATGCCTAGACGGGTGAAGGGCAGTTGGACATCGATGTTAGCTGCTCCCTCTACACCTACGGTGCAGACCGTTCCTTCCAATGAGCCCTTGTATTGTCCAACTACACGTCGTATCATTCTGATCAGTTCGGTACCGGGTGTAGTTCACGGGTTGGTGCGTACGCTGTCAGATGCGTGTTTTGATGTGATGGTTTTCCATCGCTGGGAACCTGAAGTGCAGCGTCATCTGGGAAGCGATCTCTTGATTTACGATTTGACCGCTACCGAACCACAGAGTGAATTACTGGATATTCGCAATCGTCTTGAGGTAGAACACATGAAAGACACACCAGTTATGTACGTGGTTCAGGATCGGGTGTCTGTACATGCTCATGAGCTGCTTCCTTCAGAAGAGGTGCTGGTGTGGCCGCTGGCTTCCAATCATATGGTGCATGACATTGAACGGATGATTGTACGCCATCCTGCAACTTCCCGTCAGGCAGCGCAAGCCAGCCGTCGTACGGTGTTCAAGGACATCTGGATTGACCGAGATAAAATGCTGGTATATAAAGAAGAGAGTCAATTGAATCTGACTAAAACAGAATACGATTTGCTGCTGAAGCTGATTGATGCTCAAGGCAAAGTGATCTCCCGCGAGCAAATGATGCACGATATCTGGGAGACGGATTTTGTAGGCGGCAGCAACGTTGTAGATGTGCATGTCAAAAGTTTGCGCAAGAAGCTGGATGATCGGCCTGCAGAACCTGAATATATTGCAACCGTAAGAGGTGTAGGATACAGATTGGCAGATTGAACTGAAGGTTATGAATACCGATGAATTTCCGCCGGATGGAGACATTCGGCGGTTTGTATATGATTCCATGAAGAAACTGACATTAGGTGTGACGGTTGACTTTGTCAGGAGATATACACTACAATCGGTAGTGTGAGGTGCTTCTTATGAAACGACTGAATTTTAAAGCTGGCGAAACCGGGCTTAACCGATTTTTCGGACCTCTGGAAGCCAAAATTATGGATATTTTATGGTCCACTTCGGATCGGAGTATCAAAGAAGTGCAGACCGCGTTGGAGGGGGATCGGGACTTTAACTTCAATACGGTAATGACCGTGATGAACCGTTTAGTGGAAAAGGGAATACTGAGTAAGAGTATACGTGGGAGAACGTCTTTATATCGTCCAGTTTTAAGCAGGGAAGAATTCATGGATGAGCAATCCAAGGGACTGAGTCACGAATTGGTGGACGAGTTTGGTCCGCTTGCTGTCAATCATATGATTGATGCTCTGGAGGTGGCCGATCCGAAGTTGATCGAACGTCTGGAACAAAAAATTAAACAATGGAAAAAGGATATGTAGCGATGTGGAAAACACGTTCTAAATTACTGTTTACAGCAGGCGCCTTGATTTCGGGTTTCGCCCTTATACAGATGGGTATGTACGCCGGGCAGCATGTTTTCGGCTGGAAATTGAATTATAACGTGTTTCAAATTTGCAGAAGTTTGTTACAGCATTACGGAATCGGCTACATGGTGGATGCGCTCAGCGGGCTGGTTTTCGTTACCTTCGCTATCGCCGGAGGAGAAGCAGTCAGACAGTGTATGGCCACCAGGGCAGCTTTTCGCAGACTGCACCGAATGCGTGACCTGCCGCTGACCGAAGCACTGGGTGAGCGATATGGTGAACTCGGGACCGATCGGATATGGGTCATTGATTATGCCAAGCCAGCCGCCTTTACCATGGGATTATGGAAGCCACGCATTGTATTGTCCTCTGCACTATTGTCCGTACTGGACAAGCACGAGGAAGAGGCTGTCATATACCACGAAGCTTATCATATGAAACATTATGATCCGTTGAAGACCTGGTTGCTGCAAGTGTGTGCTAAACAGCTGTTTTACTTGCCGGTGCTGCGTCACATTACCCATCATTATAAGACGGCCCGTGAAATTTTGGCCGATAACGAAGCGATTCATCGAGCTGGTTCACCCGTTGGGATTGGGAGCGCATTGCTCAAGCTTCTGAGTATGACACCTGCCAATACTCGCCTGGTAAACTCCGCCGCTTGTTCCTCGTTTGCAGAAACGTCCATTAATTATCGTATCTCACGTATTTTAGACCCTCAGCAAGAACCTGTCATTCAAATGCCTTGGCGTTCGATTATGTTTTCCAGCTATGTGCTAGTGATGCTGACACTTATGTTCGCACTGGCGCTAATCTAGTTGGGCAAGATGTTTCTTACGGGTGGCGCTTTTCGCGCTCCCGATTCTCAATGTGCAATACACTACGCTATGTAGTTTGTTGCAGGATTTTTATACAATTTTAAAGGAGATGAGCAAATGAATCAAACGCTTATGAATATTGGATTATTGTTGGTACGGATTTTTACAGGGGTTATTTTTATCGTTCACGGTGCACAAAAGTTTCAGGGACTAGACGGAACCTCCGGCTTCTTCCAAAGTATCGGACTCCCTGGCTGGATGGCTCCTGTGGTCGCTACGGTTGAACTGGTTGGGGGTATTGCACTGGTTCTGGGAATCGGAACACGACTGGCTGGAGCGGCATTGACCATCGTTATGATCGGTGTATTGCTCACTGCTAAAAAAGGACAGCCTTTTGGCTCGATTGAATTTGATCTGCTGATTCTGTTCACCAGCCTTCAGCAAGCGCTTGTCGGTGGACGCTTTCTGGCAGTGGATCAGTTATTTGGCCGTAAAAAGGTTGAAAACAGTAACGTACAGGTCTAAATATTCATATAACCGCGCCCTTAGTCTTATAGGGCGCGTTTTTTGTTTTTCTCCTTTGTGAAATTTTATTGTAAATCATTTGCTACTTTCAACCGATATAACTAACACGGAATGTAATTCAAATATATCGTTTTATGAGCAAAGGGGAAAAAAACATGGGAACAACGCGAAAGAGAAAAACGATATGGACACTCAGGAACAAGCTAAGTTTGGGCTTTTTACTTGTTTTGCTGATTCCGAGCTTAAGTATTTCCATTGCGACTTATAAATCATCATATAATGCTATGGAAAAACAGCTCCACGGCAGTGCGAATCAGGGGGTAGCGACAGCTAACTCAATTATTGAATACGCAATCGCCAGTAAAATTAAAGATGCGAGTTATTTGGCGGAGCGTCTGGACGGCTCGATGATAGATGGTCGAAACAGCCCTTTGATTCAGCCGAAGCTGATCCAATACAAGGGTTTGCATGAAGATGCCACGGATATTTTTGTTGGAACACCGGAGGGGCTGATGATTCGGGGGGTGCCCAAGGAGGATGAAGGGACATTTGATCCTCGCACACGCCCATGGTACATCGAAGCGATGAAGCAGCCCGGTAAGGTTGCAATTACGCCTGTTATCATCAATTCATCGGGTATTCCTGTTGTCGTAGTATCTCAGACGCTTTCCGACAAGTCCGGGGTTATCGGGATTTCTCTAAATCTGGAAAGTGTACGTAAACTGGCCTCCATCAAAGTGGGCCAGGAGGGGTATATCATCATTTTGGATCATACGAAGAAGTTCGTAGTCCATCCTACGGCTAAAGCGGGCTCATCTCCTCAGGAGAATTCGCTTGATACGTTGTATACTACGCCGAGCGGGAACTTCAACTATATGCATGAAGGTCGCGAGAAATATTTGACCTATGTAACGAATACGGATACCGGCTGGAAAATTGCAGGCACCTTCTATCAATCCGAGATTAGCGATGCCACCGCTGCCATGCGTTATGTAACTATTTTCGTGCTGGCTGCCTCACTGGTGATTGCGCTTATCGCGATTTTCCTGATTACCCGCTCTGTTTTGGTACCGATTCGTAAGCTGCAAAAATCAGCAGAACGAATCAGTGAAGGAGATTTGACGGGCGATTTGGAAACTGGAAAAACGGATGAGGTAGGCGAATTGTCTGCTCACTTCCAAACCATGGTCGACAGTTTGCGCACGATGATTCGAAGCGTACACGAAACGACAGATCGGGTAAGTTCTTCAGCGGAGGAACTGGCTGCGGGTGCAGATCAGACAACCCAAGCGATTGAGCATGTCACCATTGCTATCCAGGAAGTGGCTGTGGGCAGCGAACGTCAGGTGCAGAGCGTTAAGCACGGCTCTGTAAATATGGAGGAGCTTGCTCAGCAAGCAGCGAATGTATCCGAGCGTATGGTGGGCGTATCTGAACATGTGAAGATGAACGCCGAGTCAGCTCAGGAGGGCAGCAAGGCTGCTACGCAGGCTGTACAGAAGATGCATGACATCGATGAGACCGTTAACGATCTCGGACAGGCTATGGACTCCCTCAATGAGCGCTCCAGTGAAATCGTGAATATTATCAGCGTTATATCGGGTATCGCCAAACAGACCAATCTGTTGGCACTGAATGCGTCCATTGAGGCCGCACGTGCCGGAGATCATGGCAAAGGATTTGCCGTGGTTGCTACGGAGGTGCGTAAGCTGGCTGAGGAATCAGCGAAGTCGGCTACCTTGATCTCGGAGCGCATTGAAGCGATGCAGGTGGATATGAATCATGCTCTGGGCGCTATGCATCAAGCGCGGACACGGGTGACGGAAGGCATTGATTCGGTAACCACGTCTGAGCAATCCTTTGCGGAAATCAGCCAAGCCGTGGAACGAGCTATGGAGCATATCAATGACATTACCGGAGTGACTCAGGAAATGGCACGGGGGACTGTAGGTGTCGTAGATATTATGAGCGATATTGCCCACATTTCGGACGAGGCAGCGAGCAACACCGAGTCGATCTCAGCGGCAGCTGAGCAACAGCTCGCTTCTATCGAGGAAATTGCTTCATCTACAGCGGATCTGAGCCAAATGGCAGAGGAATTGCGCGAACTGGTTGGACGTTTTCAGGTTGAACGAAAGTCATAAAAATAATAAAAAGCGCCGGGATACAGGAGATTGTGCTCTGTATCCCGGCGCTTTTTTAATGCTTTTAGCATAATTTTTGGTTTGCAGGGTTAGAAGTTAACGTTGGAAGGACTTGCGGCGGTCCAGACGGAAACGGACATCCCGTGAGTCGGAAGGACGCAGCGAACTTCTCTGAAACATATTGTTCAGAATCAGTGCGAAAATGACTAACACTGTCCCATATAGTTCAAAACGGCTAATGACATAACCTTGGAAGTACATGAGTACCAGCGTGGTAATCGGTACAAAGTTAATAAATAGAATTCCGTTCAGTGGTGATAGCTTTCGGATTCCGGCATTCCAGCTAAGCAGGGCCGCTAACCCGGGAAGCAGGATCATAAAGCTCATTTCGTATTTAACTGACCACACAGCCTGCCAGTCCGGCACCACAATCCAGTTGAAAGTAGAGGCAAATGTGACGACTACGAAGGAGACGACAGTTCCGAGCAGGCAGGTTAGGGTTGAATACCGAAGAGTAGACCATCCTGCAAAATGGCTGCCTCCCATGGAATATACGACCCATCCGACGACGCCTACGAAAATAAGCAGCAGCGGCAGTAAATGTTGTCCGGCAAGTGTGAAAAAGGTCCATTTTCCGTTCGTGATCACCAGTAAAGCCCCGGCCAGCGCAATCACCATGCTGATTAGTGTATATTTCGGAGGCATTTTACGGGTCATGACCCACACCATCGCAATGGAAATCATCGGCATTAGCACTTCCATTATAGAGGCTACCAGAGTGCCTGCTGCCCCCATCGCGTGCTGTCCCTGGAAAACGGCCATATTATAAATGGTGAATCCCATGGACCCGAAGAATAACAACGTCTTGCCCTTGCCCTCAAAGCGAAATGCAGTCCGTCCCTCTTTGAGCCACAATAGTACGACTAAAATGAGTGTAACCGATAAATAGCGCAAAAATGAAAAGTACAGTGGATTGATGTGTTGTAATGCAATGTGCGAAACCGGAAACATCGCCCCCCAGGACATACTGGCGATTAGGCATAATAAAGATCCGGTCATGATTTGTCTGTTCATGGTGTGCAAAAGCTCCTCCTTGCCGGTCTCAGCGGACATATCTTATGGACAACATCATAAAGGATGGGAAGCTGTTGGTAAAATGATTGAAAATAAACATTATGATCATTTAAAATGATAATAAGTGACAAGGCGCGTCAATTTTGATGGCCCCTTACCCTTCACAATAAGGAGGAGCAGTAGTGGATCTGAACGATTTAAACATTTTCCAGACGGTGGCTGCGCATGGCAGTGTCAGCAAGGCCGCAGCCGAGCTTAGTTATGTCCAGTCCAATGTAACGGCCAGAATCAAGCTGCTCGAAAAGGAACTGCAAACACCTTTATTTAATAGACATAAGCGGGGAATGATCCTCAATGCCGAGGGCAAGCGTCTGCTGCAATATACGAAAAGCATTTTATCGCAATTTGAGGAAATGAAACATGCGTTTCAGAATACCTCTGCACCTTCGGGGGTACTGGAGATTGGCATTGTGGAGACTGTCATTGCCCTCCCGGCCATTTTACATGCTTACTATAGCAAGTACCCGGATGTCGAGTTGTCTCTCAAGGCTGGGGTTACGGAGTCTCTGGTGCAGGAGGTTGCAGAAATGCGGCTGGATGGAGCTTTTGTGACCGGGCCGGTCAAGCATCCGCTCATTGAACAGTTTGATGTATTTCAGGAAAAGCTGGTCCTTGTATCCCAAGGAGATGACTTTTCTGTCGAGGATCTCACGACCCGTCCGCTTCTCTTATATAAAAGAGGCTGCGGCTACCGGGGACGGCTGGAAACCTGGCTTAAAATGGAAGGAATTATTCCCAAACAGATTATGGAGTTTGGGACATTTGAGACGATTATCGGCAGTGTGGCGGCCGGTATTGGAATGACCGTTTTTCCCGAATCGTCGATCAGCGGACTGGTGGCTCAAGGCCTTGTGTGCGGTCATGCAATGCCTGAGCCGTACAATGAAGTAACAACGGTGTTTATCCGACGTAAGGAAGCCTTTGTTACCAGTACCTTGCAGTCTTTTATAGATGAGATTATCACTCAGACAGAGGCGTAGCTTTATCGCTTGGGCTCGGGTACAATGAGAGGGATTTGATCTCATTTTTCTTCCTGAAGGAGGGCTATTATGTTTACAATATATCCGGCGGCTTCCCGATTCAGCTTCGATAAGGGCTGGCTGCGGGGGAGTCACAGCTTTTCATTCGCGGAGTATCAGGATGAGAACAATACAGCGTTTGGTCCTATGCGTGTCTGTAATGACGATGTCATCACACCGGGACGGGGCTTTGGGGCGCATCCGCACAGTGATATGGAGATTGTTTCGATTGTGCTGTATGGGGAACTGCGTCATGAAGACAACCGTGGACATGTAGCAGTGACCCGTTTTGGAGGCATTCAGCGAATGTCAGCGGGCCACGGCATCATTCATACGGAGCACAACGCATCACAAACGGAGGATGTCAGTCTGCTGCAATTGTGGTTTAGCCCGCATACGAGAGGACTGAAACCGTCATATGAGGCCACAGCGTTCAATCCTGAGCGTCTGCACGGTCAGCTTCTGCCTGTCGTTGCCGGAAAACGTGTACCGGGCACAGAGGGTGAAATTGCTGCAATCAACCAGGATTTAACGATTTATTTAAGCAAGCTTCAGCCTGGAGAGCAAGTAGAATTCACACAGGCCGAGGGGCGACGCGTGTTCCTGTTCGTCATTGAAGGCTCACTGCGTGTGAACGGTGAACATATTCTGCAAGGGCGCGATTCAGCTCGTATTGAGCAGGAGCCGAAGCTAGCACTGGAAGCAGAGGAGTCTGCTTTTTATATGTTGATTGATTTGCCCTAAAAGGAGGTGCGCACATGGCGCAGCAGGAAACATGGCTGATCAAGCATGCCGTCACGGGACGAAGCTTTGCTGACAGCCGCAAGCAGGTTTTCGATTGCCGTTTGGAATCGGTGGACGGCGTGTTTCGCTTCACGCTTCAAGGGCTGCCGCGTGGGACGGCGGAGGCGATTGTGCGTTATAGCGGGGAGTTGAACGTATTTCGTTTTGTAACGCCAGTAGATGATGGACCCGTGGTGAAGCATTGGTATTACGTCACTCCGGAAAGCGTGGAATATCATGATCAGACAGATGAGCTTACGTTCAAAGCTGGTTCTGAGATTGAATACCATCCCGAGGAGTATTGGGGAGATTAATCATTCCTTTATCATAAATCTTCAGATATATAATGGATTTTTCGAAGGCCCTGCATCATTGCAGGGTCTTTTTGTTATCCGTTCAACATGTTGAGTTCATTGGATACATAATCCTTTGCAGGCTGGTACATCCTATAGGTCATATTATCTGTTCGGCTCATTCGTAAAGGGGGAATAACGATGAAGAAAGGGCGCTTTCCCAAGTTGCCGAAGCTACCGTGGAGCCGGAGAGCGATTCCAGCCGCAGACCGCAAGACACGAAATTCCAATGTGCCTAAAGGACTGCCTGAGTCTTCGTGGCTGGAACAGCCGCTGCGTAGCAATGTGGAAGACAATTTGATTGCTTTGCGTGACATTTTCAAGGAATGCTCTGATATCGTCTACCGAGAGCTCATGATTTCCCCTGAACGCAAAGGGTTGTTGGCTTATTTTGAAGGTACGGTAAAATCAGAGGATTTGCAGGATCATATCCTGCGGCCTGTCATTCTGGGCATGATGCTCAAGGACCCTGAAGTAAACGGCAAATTGGAGCCGCTGGATGAAACTCGCATCTCGATGTCCCAGACCAAAACGATGGACGAATGGAAGATGGTATCGGCAGCGATACTGGACGGCAATGCCGCCTTGTTCGTAGATGGTACGCCTCGTGCTTATATTTTTAGTGCCAAGGGTGGTGTCCGCCGTGGCGTGGAGGAACCCCAGACGGAAGCGGTTATTCGCGGGCCGCGTGAGGGCTTCACTGAGACCCTTCGCGTCAATACGGCACTGTTGCGTTTCAAGTTGAAGACCTCCAAGCTCAAGATGTACAGCATGACCATCGGAACAGAAACTCAAACGAGCGTCGTCCTTACCTATATTGAAGGGATCATAGATCCCAAACTGGTGGAGGATGTAAAAAAAAGGCTCAGCGATATTGAAATTGATGGTGTTCTGGAGACTGGATATATTGAGGAACTGATTGAGGATCATCCGTTTTCTCCGTTTCCGCAAATGGAATATACTGAACGCCCGGATACCGTCACCGCACAATTACTGGAAGGACGTTTTGCTATTTTTGTGGACGGAACGCCTTTTGCTCTGATTGGCCCGGTCACGATGTGGCAGATGATGCAAGCAAGCGAGGACTATTACGAACGTTTTTTCATCAGTAATATGGTGCGCTGGATTCGTTTTCTTTTTCTCATCATGGCTCTCTTTCTGCCAGCAATATATGTAGCGGTTACGACCTATCACCATGATATGCTGCCGACGACACTCATATTAAGTATTGCAGCGGCTCGTGAATCTATCCCTTTTCCAGCACTGGTGGAAGCGTTAATGATGGAAATTTCTTTTGAGGCATTACGTGAAGCAGGGATTCGTCTCCCCAAAACGGTCGGTCAGGCCGTTAGTATTCTTGGTGCGCTCGTAATTGGGCAGGCCGCAGTACAGGCAGGGATTGTATCGGCACCCATAGTCATTGTTGTGTCGCTCACAGGTATTGCTTCGTTTACCATTCCACGCTTTAACTTTGCCATCACAGTTCGCCTGCTACGATTTCCAATCATGCTGATGGCGGGTTTATTCGGATTGTTTGGGATCATTATTGCGACAACGCTGATTGCTACGCATCTAACCAAGCTAACATCGTTTGGTGTCCCTTACATGAGCGGATATAGCCCGTACAACCATACGGATCAAAAGGATATCGTCGTCCGTGCACCTTGGTGGAAAATGACTAAACGTCCTTCCTGGATTGGTAAAGACAACAACAAACGAGCGAAGGAAAAGATGAATGGAACGCCTACCACCGAGGAGGGATGGTGATGAAGCCCAAATCGAATACACAAAAAATACGTAAAGCGGCTGTGCTCTGTTGTCTGCTGCTTTGTTCTGTTCTTTTGGGAGGATGCTGGGATCGCCGTGAAGTGAACGATGTGGCCTTTGTGATGGGTACCGGGCTAGACAAGGAAGGCGATCAATACCGGGTAACGATGCAAATTGCTTTGCCTGGACAACTCGGATCTTCGGGCAGCACAGGAGGAGGGGGAGGTACAAGCGGTACGAAGTCCTACTATCTGGAGTCCAAAACAGGTCCAAGCTTTCGAGGAGCAAGTACCGAGGAACAGCGCGGGGTTTCGCGAACACTTAATTACTCCCATCGGCGGGTACTGCTGTTCGGCGAGACGCTGGCACGGGAAGGGATTAGCAAAATGATGGATGTCATTGCACGTATTCCGCAGAACCGTCTGTCTTCCCTGGTTGTTATCACGAAGGGGTCAGCGATGGAAGTGCTTCAGGCAGATGCTCCGATTGAGCAATATCCAGCGGAAATGGTGCGTGAGCTTAACTTTTCCTATATGAAAAAACCTCGTTCCGTTAAACTGCTGATGAATTCCGTCCTGCTGGAAGGCATTGACCCGGTGGTGCCAGTAATGTCTCTGGTGAAGAATGGGCCCGCTAGTCTTAAAGACAAGAAGACGAATATTCAGATCGATGGATTGGCAGTCTTTCGACAAGACAGGTTAACAGGGATTATTGATAACCATCTCAGTCGATTTCTGCTTTTGGGTATGGAACAAGCCAAGGAGACAGAAATATTTATCCCCCCTCCCAAAGGTAGAGGCTATATATCTGTACACCTCATCGAAAATAAAGTCCATATTAAGCCCTATATTCAGGGGAATGAGATTCGAATGACCGTTCATATGAACTGCAATGGGAATGTGAAGGAGAATGAGACGGATTTCGATATTTCTAACGAGGAAAATTTGAAGTGGCTGGAACATCAGACAGCCGAGGAAATTAAGAGGGAACTGGGAGAGGGTGTCAAGGTAATCCAGCAAAAGTATCACTCAGACATACTTGGTTTGGGCCGGGCTATTATTACGAGTCACCCGGATGAATGGAAACGGATTAAACCTCAATGGGAGCAACTATATCCCAAGGTGGAGATCACCATAGATCCGGTCGTGCATATTGAGAATATCGGTGCGGTCACCAAACCATTCGGGGTCAAAAAGGAGAAAATCCAGAATGAATAAAGTATTCTTATTACCTTTATTGCTGGCTATGCTCTTCATGTATCTGATTGATCGCAAAAGTATTAATAGTGCACCTGCCATCAATCGTTGGGTCTCCCGCGTATTGTATGTTATTAGCATTGGTATCTGGATTTACGGAACATCGACGAAGAGTTCCGTTTATGTGGCTACATGGATTACCCGTTTTATTGACTTGTGGCTCCCCCCTACGTTGTAAATCGTGTATTGGATGCCTGCGGAGAAAAGGAGGATGACCTGTATGAAACAGTTCACAACCAGACAAATCGTACTGCTGGGTGTATTGATGGAGGTCGGTATTACCCTTATACATGCTCCGGCGCAGGCAGCGGATCACGCGAATCAGCATGCCTACTGGACCTGTATAATTGCGGCTATCGTGCTATGCTTGCCGATCTGGGCGATGTTGAAACTCAAGCGTCGTTTTCCTGACCAGGATCTAATGCAGGCGATGGTGAGCTCTCATCCTGTGCTGGGACGTATGCTGCTTGCAGTCTACCTTATTTTATTCCTGATCATTTTTGCACGGGATTTGAGAATTATCACGGATTTAGTGGAGGTTGTGCTTTTGCCGCTGACTCCGATTGTGGTCACTTCTCTTATTTTGCTGTTGACTCTGGTATTTATGGCCAAAGGCGGAATAAGCACCATCGTGAATATGGCCGAGATTTTTTTGCCGATGTTGATTTTGACGCTGTTGACCATGCCACTTTTTTTTGGGCGTAATATGGATTTTTCGATGCTGAGACCCTACTTACATCCAGAAGTAGAGGGAGTGATCAAGGGCAGCTGGCGCATGCTGGGATATATGGCCGATATCCTGATGGTTCCCTTTGTGATTTCTGGAAAGAGTTATAATGGACGTAGTGCGTGGTATGGGCATTTGCTCGGAACCGCTTTTCTGATCATGCTGGTGTTGCAGTCGGAGTTGGTTATTGGTGTTCCTATCTTGTCACGGCTGTTCTATCCATCGTATGAACTGGTGCGTCAATTGCAGCTAACGGACTTTCTGGATCGGTTCGACTTGTTCGTGGCAGCACTGACCGTACCCACCTTTCTTACGAAGATCGGAATTGATCTGTACGTTACCAGTTTGGCGGTAAAGCGTATGTTCTCCCATGCCTGGGGGAGTCTGATGGTTTGGCCCGTAGGTTTGTTAGGTTATGTCTGTTCGTTTATGCTGTTCTCCAACATCGTGCAAGTTTTTGATTTCAGCCGGGAGTGGACCGCGGTGATGATCATTTTTTTTGTACTTATGCCCTTGGTACTATGGATGTTGCTCCGACCCAAATCTAAAGGGAAAGGCGGAGATGATAAGGCATCTAACGGAGAGCGGGATAGCAGTAGTCAGCTAGAAAGCCGGCAGGGAGACAGAACAGGACACACCCACTTATAAGATTCCTGTATTCATCGAAAAAGTAATTCTTATTTGTCTTTTACCCCTCTGATTGTATACTTGGTAGAAAGAAATACGACTTCTACTAGGGAGGAAACAGAATGGCACAACGCATGGCAGGTAAGAGAGTCGCTCTTGCTGGTCCCCGTAAAGCAGACGAAATGGCGCTGCTAGTTGTGAAGATGGGAGGGGAGCCAGTACATCGTCCGGCCCAGGGCACTGTTTTTCTAGATGATATCGAGCTGCGCAACGCTGTTGTATCGTGGGTAAAGAACCCTCCGGACTGGTACATCTTCACGACAGGCATGGGGCTGGATGCCCTGTTCGATATGGCAGAGGATATGGGCGTGGCTGAGCAGATTATAGAGTTGCTGCAATCCTCCAACATTGCAGCGCGGGGCTACAAGACGGTCAATGGACTCAAAAAGCGTGGCTTTACGCCAGCAGTACGAGACGAGGACGGAAGTTTGATCGGATTGACAGGAGCTTTCGCCCCATACGATCTGAAGGGGAAGGAAGTGCTGTTGCAACTGCATGGCGATCCAGCCCCACGGTTGGTAAAATGGCTGGACGAGCAGGGGGCAGTGACCCGCCAGGTACTTCCTTATAAGCATATCCCACCTGAGGAAGCAAAATTGCAGGCGTTACTGGAGGATGTTATCCATCGTAATGTTGATGCCGTTACATTCACGAGTGGTCCGCAAATTCGATTTTTGGCCCAATATGCCAGAGAGCAAAATCGAATCGAGGATTTACTGGAAGCTTTTCGTGAGGATGTGATTGCTGTATCCGTAGGGAAGGTGACTGCACAGTCCATTGTGGAAGAAGGGATTGATCGAGTCGTGTTTCCAACCGAAGAGCGCATGGGCGCGATGATGGTGGAGCTGGGCAAATATTTTGAACATAACGATTCGGTGCATGGCTGTGGTCTGAAGATCGTGAATGGTCATTGAAATGAGATCAAAATTATAAATGCAGATGCTAAAAAATGAACTTATATTTCGGGATACAGAGTAAAATAAAGATAAGGGCCTACGAGGTCTTTATCTTTTTTTGTTGGACATGCATCGACAAAGATTTTTGTTATAGCGAAAATGTTTATCTAATATAATGAATAAGTTTCGATGCTACTTAGGACAGGAGCTGAGACGTTAATGAATTCTATTTGCGTATTTGCCGGGTCCAGACCTGGACATTTATCGGTATATGTTGAGGCAGCAGGCAAACTGGGAGAAGCCATGGCTCGCCATCATATCCGTCTGATCTATGGCGGCTCTAGCAGGGGGCTAATGGGAGAGGTGGCAGATGGAATGCTGGCGGGTGACGGTCAGGTCACTGGCATTATGCCCACCCTGTTATTTGATGCAGAGATCATTCATCGGGGAGTTACCGAATTTATTGAGGTAGCAAGCATGCATGAGCGTAAAGCGGCAATGAGCGAGATGGCCGATGCTTTTATTGCCCTTCCGGGTGGTTTGGGAACCTTTGAAGAGCTGTTCGAGGTACTATGCTGGGCGCAAATCGGCATTCATCGCAAGCCCATTGGGCTGCTGAATGTGAATGGATATTTTGACCCGTTAGTAGAAATGGTGCGTCATAGTGTGCAAGAGGGGTTTACCGGGAGTGAGCATCCAGCGCTACTGAGCATCTCCGCAGACCCGGACGAATTGCTACATATGTTAAAAAATAAAGCACAGAACTTGAAATAAAGCTTTTTTCGTGCTTGCACAACTGATTGAGGCAAGGTTATGATAAGACCCATAATCAAATAGCGGACAGACAAGGTGCCTTTGCGGTTGAGCAAAGGGTAACAGGGAATCGGGTGCAAATCCCGAGCGGTCCCGCCACTGTAAGGAAGAGGATTTTTTTAATTGGTCACTCGTGAAAAACGGGGAAGACGAAAGAATCCGTTGATGCCAAGCCAGGAGACCTACCTTGATCTGTATGCACCGTTAACCTTCGCGGAGAGGATGGGTGTACGAAATCAGGAAATCAGGCACACGTTGCTTTTTCCATGTTGGCTAGAGGTTTGCGTGGATATGAACGTGCAGCAGCGTTTGAAGCGTAAACAGACAGATGGAAAACAACGGCAGGCTGGAGGAAGACAAATCGTGTCTTCTTACGCTGTTTGTTCGTCTGATGAGAGATACGTACATAGAAACCCCATCCGGGCAGGATGGGGTTTTTTTAAGTTACACGATGTGCATAAATCATTGAAATAGATAGGATAGCTGCCCTGAAAAGGATGAATAGGAGGAGTACGATGAGCCCATTAGGAAAATTGTTGGTGATTGGATTTGGACCAGGAGATATGGAACATATCACAAAACGGGCGCTGGATGCGCTGGACGAAAGTGAGGTCATTATCGGCTACAATACCTACGTTGATTTGATCCGTCCGCTGTTGAACGGACAGGAGATTGTACGCACAGGGATGACAGAGGAAGTGAGCCGTGCGCAGGAGGCGGTTCGCCAAGCAGAGATGGGCAAGAAGGTAGCTGTCATTTCCAGTGGAGATGCGGGAGTCTATGGTATGGCAGGGCTGGTGTACGAAGTGCTGATGCAAAAAGGCTGGCGACGCGAGGGCGGGGTTGAGGTAGAAGTCGTACCGGGGATCTCGGCTATACAGTCCTGTGCTTCACTGTTGGGGGCGCCAGTGATGCATGATGCGTGCACGATTAGTCTGAGTGATCATCTGACCCCGTGGGAAACGATCGTAAAGCGTGTAGAAGCTGCGGCTTCGGCTGATTTTGTGATTGCATTATACAACCCGCGCAGTGGTCGGCGTACCCGCCAGATTGTGGAGACGCAGTCCATTTTGCTGCGTTACCGTGATCCGCAGACTCCGGTTGGGCTAGTGAAGAGCGCTTATCGTGAACGTCAGCAAGTTATTGTAACGACGCTGGAAGATATGCTGAACCATGACATCGGGATGCTGACGACTGTAATCATCGGCAATTCCTCGACGATGGTGTATGACGGTTTGATCGTGACTCCGCGCGGATATCAGCGCAAATACACGTTGGATGCGACCGAGCAGGCGCTCAAGCCGCATCAGCGTCTCCGCACGGAAGCGGAGCCGTGGTCGCTGGGAGCGCAAGAGGGTACACCGCAGGCAGGAGCAGCCCCGACTACGCCCGCTGGACCCTCCGCGAGCGGCGCTGCGGTTGCGACGCAGGCACGCCCGCAAGCGATGGCTGCTGTGCAGGCAACAACTGCTGTGCAAACCGGCACGGCCCCGGCATCGCTGGCGGCAGAGGCGCTAAGCCGCCTCGCTGTCGGCGGCAAGCTGCCTGGCGAAGCCAACGCTCGCTGGAGCGGGCAAGCGCCTACCGCCAAGAGCACCGCCGGAACGTCGGCGGTGGCCGGAGCAGGGGCCGCGGCCGGGATGGCGACAGGCGGCTTTGGCAAGCCTGCGCTGTTTGAGGTGGGTGTTTCCCCGGGTGTGGGAAACAAGAAGTTCACCGCTCGCCAGATGGCGCTGCTCGCCGAGGTAGCGGGTGATGATGGCGAGCTGGAATACACGCCGGATCATCAGATCGTGCTGCGCGTGCCGTGTGCAGACCCCGAGGAACTGGTCGGGCGGCTGCGGGATGAACGATTCATTGTCATGCCGGTTGGCGATGTGTTTAAGGTAAAGGCGTGCGACTTCTGCAATATGGAGAAGGATGACGCTGTGCCTGTGGCTGAGCATTTACAGGTTGTACTTGGTGGATTACAGGCACCCAAGGAAACGAGCATTGCTTTGAACGGATGCGGTATGGCCTGCTATGGAGCCGTACTAGAGGATATCGGAATCGTCTATCGCAAGGGTGGGTACGATCTCTTCCTCGGTGGCAAAAAATTCGGCCGCAATGCTCATGCCGCTCAGCCTGTAGCGGAAGGAATTCCGGGTGATCAAATTACGGACATCGTGGAGAACGTCATCGCTGAATATAAGGAAAAAGGGCATCCGAATGAGCGCTTTCATAAATTTTTTAAGCGTGTAGGTGTCGTTGCGGGGTTCCGGCATGAAGATGCACCAGTAACGGTAGAAGTGAATGCGGTTTGTGGTGATTAATGGACTGAAGGCCTGATGAACGGGATACAAGCATATATATAAAATAGGGCGTCATGCAGGCTATCCCTATTAAAGAGGAGGAAACAACAGCAGTGGATGCAATATTGTTGGTTGGACATGGAAGTCGGGACCCGGAGGGGAACCAGGAACTGCTGGAATTTGCACAGGCAGTGGCAGATCGGGTACCGGATATGTGCGTGGAAACCTGTTTCTTGGAGCTGGCACGTCCCAGCATTGCTGATGGGATGCAAACTTGTGTGGAGAAAGGGGCAACACGTGTCGTTCTTATTCCGATTATCTTGTTCGCAGCGGTACATGCCAAAATTGATATTCCGATGGCTATTGACCGGGCAAAGGCGAAATATCCGCAGGTGGAATTTGTATACGGACGTCCGATTGGTGTTCACGAGAAAATCGTCAACATTCTGCTAAGCCGCTTGAAAGAGGCCCGTCCGGTTGCAGTTCCAGCGGGGATGAATAGCGCTGTAGAGGCATCTGTCGAAGTATCTGACGAGGAAACGGCGGTACTTGTATTAGGACGCGGAAGTAGCGATCCAGATGCGAACAGTGACTTTTTCAAAATCACCCGTATGCTGTGGGAGAAGCTTCCTTATACATGGGTAGAGAGCAGTTTTATCGGTGTGACGCAGCCTTCCTTTCCCGATGGATTGGAGCGTTGTGTACGATTGGGGGCCAAAAAGATTATCGTGCTTCCCTATTTTCTGTTCACGGGTGTGCTGATTAAACGCATCGGAGAAATGACCCAGGAATTTGCCGAGGCTCACCCTGCATTACAAGTGGAGATGGGCGGATATTTTGGTTTCCATCCTCAATTGGTTGAACTGGTGCTGGAGCGAGCTAAGGAAGGTTTGTTCGGCAAGGTTACAGCCAATTGTGATAACTGCCAGTTCCGCCTGGAGGCGCAGGAGCACCACCATCATCACCACGATCATGACCACGATCATCATCATGAACATGAACATGAACATGAACATCACCACCACCATCATACACATGAGCACGACCATCATGATCACCATACACACAGCCACGATCACACTCATGAGCATGTCCATGCTCACAGCCATGATGACCATGATCACCATCACGAGCATTCACATACGCCATCTGTAGTGAATGGAAGCGGGCAGGTGAAGGGCTCATGATATTCATGCTATGCGGAACGAGCGATGCTCGGGAATTGGCGCTGCAAATCCGTGACAATGGCTTCAACGTATTGACCTCAGTCGTAACCGAAAGCGCGGCAGCCAGCTTGTCTGAAGCGGGACTAGACGTACGTACAGGCCGAATGACAGCCGATGAAATGGCTGCAATGATTCGGGAGCTTGGAATACAGGCGGTTGTTGATGCCAGTCATCCTTTTGCAGAAGAAGCACATGCGAATGCGATGACAGCCGCTCGCGAGTCCGGGGTTCCTTATATTCGCTATGAGCGGACAGGACTTGTATATGACAATCATCCGTTGCTCCACATCGTGTCTTCCTATGAAGAAGCCGCATTAGAAGCGAAGCAACTCAAAGGTTCTGTAATGCTTACGACGGGCAGTAAGACGCTCGGCACGTTCACCAAGCATTTACTCGGAGACCCGGAGATTCGTCTGGTTATACGCATGCTGCCGCGCCTGGACAATATGGAGAAATGCGGCGAACTGGGCATGGAGCAAAAAAATATTATTGCCATGCAGGGACCCTTTTCCCGCGAGATGAACGAAGCATTGTACAAGCACTATGGCACGACCGTGATGGTCACCAAGGAAAGCGGAAGCACGGGAGCAGTGGATGAAAAGGTTCAATCTGCATTGGAGCTGGGGATTCACGTACTTTTGATTTCCAGGCCGGAAGTGGAATTTGGCACAGTATTTGATCATTTCGACGGAGTCATCAACGCACTGCGTACAGCAAAAGAGAAAACTTCAATTTGAGTTGAGCCTTACCCCTGCGAGTCCAGTTCATCAGGAACGACTTCTGGCATGTATTTAAAATATAGTCATCTTAAAACAGGTGTTTTTACAGGTATCCATGATTTTAGTAGCAATGAATTGTCATTTTCCTAAACTATTTTCTAATTTTCCATAAGGGAGTGGTCTACCATGGATTTCAAAACAGAATTTAAACCGCTAACGGTACAGCCGCAGGAGATTGAAGGCAAAAGCTTCGAGATGATCACAGAAGAATTGGGAGAGCATCCTTTTACAGCAGAGCAATATCCCGTTGTACAGCGTGTCATTCATGCATCTGCTGATTTTGAGCTGGGCCGCAGCATGGTGTTTCATCCAAAAGCGATTGAAGCCGGGATTGCAGCTATTCGCGCAGGCCAGCAGGTAGTGGCAGATGTGCAGATGATTCAAGCGGGGCTGAGTAAGGATCGTATCCGTCAATTTGGCGGGGATGTGCATGTGTACATATCTGACCCTGACGTCATGGAAGAAGCGAAAAGGCTGAATACGACACGCGCCATTATTTCGATGCGCAAAGCGATTCAGGCGAGCGAAGGTGGTATCTATGCGATTGGTAATGCGCCAACAGCGTTGCTGGAGCTGATTCGTCTGGTGAAAGAAGGAGCGGCCAAGCCCGGACTGGTGATTGGCATGCCCGTAGGCTTCGTATCGGCGGCAGAATCCAAGGACGAGCTGCGCAAGCTGGATATTCCGTTCATTACGAATATTGGACGCAAGGGCGGCAGTACAATTGTCGTAGCAGCATTGAATGCGATCTCCTTAATGGCTGTCCGCTAGATGCGGTTGTCCGTTTGCTGTATCATGAAATGAATTGGAACATGATCAGCAGAAGAGGTTAAGGAGGAATTGTCATGGAAAAGGAAGCGGCGTCCGCCGACAAGCCCAAACGGATGAAAAGCGGTGAAGCTCCCGCACCGGACAAGCCAATGCGGTCAGGCTTTACGACAGGAGCTTGTGCGGCTGCAGTAGCCAAAGGAGCGGTACAACTGCTCATCACGGGCATTCCGCCGAAGGAAGCAGTGATATCGCTGCCCGCGGGCTTCGATCAGGCGTTTGAGCTGATTGAGCCTGTGTTGGACGCGGACGAAGCTTCCTGCACGACGATCAAGGACGGTGGCGATGACCCAGATGCCACGCATCAGGCGAGAATTATCGCGTCCGTTAGCTGGCGCGAGGAGCCGGGCATTGAACTGGACGGTGGCATCGGCGTGGGGCGGGTAACGAAGCCCGGTCTGCCTGTGCCTGTCGGAGAAGCAGCGATTAATCCGGTGCCGCGCCGGATGATTACGGAGGCTGTGACAGGTGTGCTTGAGGAGCACGGATCGGCCAAAGGTGTCCGTGTCGTCATCAGCGTACCGGACGGCGAAGAAATTGCCAAGAAAACGCTGAACGGGCGGCTTGGCATACTTGGCGGTATTTCCATACTAGGCACGCGTGGTGTGGTCGTTCCGTTTTCCACGTCAGCTTATAAAGCCAGTGTCGTGCAGGCCATATCAGTTGCGCAAGCGATGAACTGCCAGGAAATCGTCCTGACCACAGGCGGCAGCAGTGAAAAATACGCCATGCAAATGTATGATCAGCTGACGGAAGAGGCCTTTATTCAGATGGGGGACTTTGTTGGCTTTGCTATAAAGCATGGGAAACGGCTGGGAATGAAAAAGATTATTCTCGTCGGTATGCCCGGTAAGCTGTCCAAGGTCGCTCAAGGTATCATGATGGTTCACTCCAAGAGTGCTCCGGTGGATTTTGGCTTTTTGGCTGAGGTCGCGCGTGAAGCAGGTGTGGACGAGTCGCTTGCGGCGGCAGTGGCAGAGGCAAATACAGCTACGCAGGTGGCAGATATGATGACCGAAGCGAATGCGCTGAGCTTTTTTGAAAAGCTGTGTACCTATGGATGTCAGCATTGTCTGGAGCATGCAGGTGGTGGAATCGTTGTGGAAATGGTACTGATAACGCTGAAAGGGAACGTGCTGGGGAGGGCGAGAGTCGGTGAGTAAAGTGATCCGTGTCATTGGTATCGGTGAAAATGGAGCGGCAGGTCTGTCGCAGGAAACATTGGAGCAAATTGAGCGTGCGGACCTGCTGGTTGGTGGAGAACGCCAGCTAGGATTTTTCAAGGCAGCCGCAGGGGAAAAACGAACATTAAAAAGCGGCTTATCCGCCGTGGTGGAAGAATTGGGACGGTTGCGTGAGCACAAGGATATTGTCGTGCTTGCGTCCGGCGATCCGCTTTTTTTTGGAATTGCAGGTTATTTGTCTGCCAAGCTGGGGGCGGAACATTTGGATATTATGCCGCATCTCAGCTCGGTCCAGCTGGCGTTTGCGCGTCTCGGTGAAAGCTGGCAGGATGCGGTGCTGGAAAGCGTACACGGTCGCCCGATGATCGGATTGGCGCAGCGGATTGACGGACAGAACAAGGTCGCGCTGTTGACGGACGACCGCAATCATCCCGGTGCAGTCGCTGCCTATCTGCTGCATTATGGCATGACGGAATATGATGCCTTCGTCGGCGAGTATTTGGGCGGACCGGATGAGGTGTATCGGCATTATACGCTGGATGAGATGGCGCAGAGAACGTTCCAACCACTGAATGTGGTTATTTTGCGCCGCCGTAAGGGTGAAAACGTGCCTGCAATTCGGCGGGGATTTGGCTTCGAGGATGCGGAATTTCACCAGCGCAAGCCGGAAAAAGGACTAATCACGAAGCGTGAAGTACGCGTATTCAGCTTGTCTGAGCTGCGTCTGACCGAGCGAAGCATCGTATGGGACATCGGTGCAGGCTCCGGCTCTGTAGCGGTAGAATGTGCGCGACTGGCTAAGTATGGGCAAGTATTTGCCATTGAGAAGAACGAAGGCGACCTGGCTAATGTCGAAGCAAACAAGATCAAATTCCGCACCGATTTCCCGGTTATTCATGCCAAAGCGCCTGCCGGATTGGACGAGCTGCCAGACCCGGATGCGGTGTTTATCGGCGGGAGTGGGGGAGAATTGTCCGAGCTGATTCGTCTGTGCGCTTCCCGTCTGCGTAAGGATGGACGAATTGTAGTGAATGCTGCAACGATTGAGACGCTACATGACGGTATGAAGGCGATGCAAACAGCAGGACTCGATACTTCGGTGACGTTACTGCAAACAGCGCGCAGCAAGCCGATTTTGAATATGACGCGTTTTGACGGACTCAATCCGATATATGTCATTACAGGACAGCCGTCGGTAGACGTGGCTGATGAAGTAGCAGGGGAGTAAGCTGGTAATTCAAGAGGGGGAGAGAGACAGCATGAATACGGCGGCAACAGGAACACTTTACGGCGTAGGCGTGGGGCCGGGTGATCCCGAGCTGATTACAGTCAAGGCGTATCGCATGATTCAGGAATGTGCAGTTGTGGCTTATCCGAAGAAACGCCGGGGGGGCAAATCGTATGCTCACGAGATCGTGGAGTTGTACGTCAACCCGGAGGAAAAGGAGATGCTAGGACTCATTTTTCCAATGACCAAGGACCCGGTTGTACTGGAGCGTGAGTGGAACAAAACGGTGGTTGCTTGCTGGGAGGCGCTGCGTGAAGGCAAGGATGTAGCTTTTGTCACAGAGGGAGACCCCAATCTGTACAGTACCTTTATTCACTTGGCACGACTCATGAAGGATCTCCATCCAGAGGTGCCAATTGTATCCATTCCGGGCATTTCGTCTGTGTTGGGCGCGGCGGCAGCGCTGGAATTGCCTTTGGCAGACGGAGATCAGCAGGTCGGTATTATACCGGCTACGGATGATCGGGAAGCGATGAAGCGGGCGATTGAGAATCACGATACGGTCGTGTTTATTAAGGTTGCCAAGGTGTTAGATTTGATTTTGGATGTGCTGGATGAGCTCAATCTTGGGGACCGTGCATCAGTCATTACCAAGGTCACTTCTCCTTATGAAATGGTATGGCGCAACGCACGTGAGCTGTGCGGACAGGAGCTTGAATATTTGAGTTTAATGGTGGTGAGCAAATGACGTTGGAGCCCAAAGTATATATCGTAGGAGCAGGTCCCGGCGATCCGGAGCTGATTACGGTCAAAGGTTCCCGGATTCTACGCACGGCCGATGTGGTATTGTACACGGATTCACTCGTGAACGACGAGTTGATTGCCACGGCCAAACCAGAGGCGCAGGTATTGCAAAGCTCAGGCATGGATCTGGAGCGGCAGGTTGAGATTATGAGCGAGGCTGTGCAGGCTGGACGCAGTGTAGCTCGCGTACATACAGGCGATCCGGCAGTGTATGGAGCTATTTTGGAACAGATGGTGTTGCTGAAGCAGCGCGGAGTAGCCTACGAAATCGTACCAGGCGTCAGCTCGGTCTTTGCTTCTGCGGCCGTGCTGGGTGCAGAGCTAACTGTGCCTGATCTGACACAGACCGTCATTCTGACGCGTGCTGAAGGCCGTACACCTGTACCGGATCGGGAAAAGCTGCGTGATCTGGCTTCCCATCACTGCACAGTGGCTTTATTCCTCAGCGCAACGCTGGCGAAGAAGGTGGTCGTTGAGTTTCTGGCGGCAGGCTGGAGCGAGGACACGCCTGTAGCGGTTGTACAGCGTGCGACCTGGCCGGATCAAAAGATCGTGCGCACGACGCTTGCTCAATTACCCGCCGATTTGCGTGCAGCAGGCATAACGATGCATGCCATGATTTTGGCGGGCTGGGCGCTCGACCCAGAGCTGGTGGACAAGGACGCGCATCGTTCCAAGCTGTATGATAAGTCGTTCACCCACGGCTACCGGAAGGGAGTGAAGCCCGGTGAGTAATCCATTTGCCGCTGTGGCGATCACGAAGCATGGAGTGGAAATGGTCCGCAATCTGGGAGCCAGCTTTCCGGGTACGGATGTGTATTACATGTCCAAATTTGAGCGTGGCGACGAGCAGGAGCGTGGCATTCAGTTGTTCGAAGGCTCGGTCAAGCTGATCTTGCCGGATTTATTTAAACAATATAACGGTATTATTTTATTTATATCTCTCGGTGCAGTGGTTCGTATGATTGCACCAATTTTGGTGGATAAAAAGGTAGACCCGGCGGTAGTCGTCATTGATGATCGCGGGGAGCATGTCATTAGCGTGCTGTCCGGTCATTTGGGCGGCGCCAATGAATTGACCCGCCATGTAGCCGCTGTGCTGGGCGCACGTGCGGTAATCACAACTGCATCGGACGTGCAGGGCACAATTCCGGTGGACATGTTGGGTCGAGAATTGGGTTGGGTGGTCGATAGCTTCGACAAGGCCACTCCCGTGAGCGCTGCTGTTGTGAACGAGGAGCCTGTTGCGCTCATACAAGAGACGGGCGAACGGAACTGGTGGCGTTATGACAAGCCTGTACCTGGACATATCAAGGTATATGCTTCGACGGCAGAAGCATTACAAGAACCGTTTAACGCCGCGTTGGTCGTGAGCGACCGTTTATTGGAGCCGGAGGAAGAGGAGCAACTTCTTTCTAATGGCGTGCTGTACCGTCCGAAAAGCTTGGTACTCGGCATCGGCTGCAACCGTGGGACTGCATTAGAGGAGCTGGAAGCGGGTGTGCTGAACACCTTGCAAGAGCTGCGTTTGTCCGTGAAAAGCGTACGGAATATTGCCACCATTGATTTGAAAAAGGACGAAGAGGGCTTACTTGCCCTTTGCGCCAAATACGGTTGGGAACTGGTGACGTATACTCCGTCAGAGCTGAATACGGTGCAGCTTCCCAATCCATCGGAAACCGTCTTTAAATACACTGGTGCATATGGGGTCAGTGAACCTTCAGCCTTGTTGTCCTCCGGTGCAGACCATTGGCTGCTGGAGAAGAAAAAAGGCGGCAATATGACGCTGTCTGTAGCGCGGGTTTCCTATGACTGACATCATGAAGCAGGCTGTACAGTCTGATACGTCTGCCGCTACGCGCAGAAGCCGTATTGTTGTTGCCGGAACAGGCAGCGGAGCAGGCAAAACGACTGTTACCCTTGGGCTGATGAAGGCGTTCGCCGACAGCGGCCTGCGAGTGCAGGGTTTTAAATGCGGGCCGGATTATATCGATCCGACCTATCATACTGCCGCGACTGGGACTTCTTCCCGTAATCTGGATTCATGGATGACCTCACCAGATACGGTGCGTGAAATCTTTATCCGTGCTTCCGAAGGCGCGGATATTTCCGTGATTGAAGGCGTCATGGGGCTGTATGACGGCAAGGACCCGCTCAGCAATACCGGCTCGACCGCTGAGATCGCCATGCTGACGGACAGCCCTGTATTGCTGGTGATCGACGTGCGCAGTATGGCACGAAGCGCCGCCGCTATTGTGCTCGGCTTTCAGCGATTGGAGCCCAAGCTGCGCATTGTGGGCGTAATTGTGAATCGCTGCGGCAGCCAAGGGCACTATAGCATCGTCAAAAAGGCGATCGAGCAGGAGTGCGGCATCCCTGTGCTCGGCTGGTTAAAGCGTGATGACGGGCTGGATATTCCCGAGCGTCATCTGGGTTTAGTACCCGCTGTGGAACGCGGCGAGCTGGAGCCGCTTTTCCAACGGGCGGCAGAGCTGATCCGCGCGGGTACGGATCTGGATGCACTGCGGGCATTGGCAGATTCGGCTCCGCCGCCCAGCCCGCCCGAGCACCCATTATTTTCCCTGAATCGGCTTTCATCAGCAGGGCATGAAGCTGGTACCGGGGAACGACCCGTCATCGCCGTCGCTAGAGATGCGGCGTTCAATTTTTACTACCCGGAAAATATGGATTTGCTGCGTCAGGCGGGAGCAGAGATTGTCTATTTCAGTCCGCTGGCGGGAGAACGCGTACCTGAGCAGGCAAGCGGCCTATACCTGGGCGGCGGTTTCCCTGAAGAGTTTGCCGCAGATATCGCTGCAAATACGGGTTTTTTGGAAGATATCCGCAACGCGGTGAGCCGGGATATGCCAGTATTCGCCGAATGCGGCGGTTATATGGTACTGGCACGGACACTTACGGATCGTATGGGGAATGCCCATCACATGGCCGGAGTTATTCCGTCGGACGTCCGCATGCAGGAGAAACGGGCCGCACTGGGATACCGTGAAGCAACCGCTTTGCAGGATTGCTTACTGCTGGAGGCTGGAGAGACCATTCGGGGACATGAATTTCATTATTCTGTCATGCACTATGACGAATCATCCGCCCCCTACTCCTACGCCTATCAAACCAAGGGGATGCGTGGTCTTCAGAGCGAAGGCTATACGAAAGGGAATCTTTTGGCAGCCTACACGCATGTTCATCTCGCTTCTCTTCCCAAAGCGGCAGCACGTTGGGTGGAACAATGCCGGGCTTACAGTCCATAGTTTTGCAAACGAGTCCACCATTTCATATAAACAAAAAGAAGCCGATTCCCTGAAAGGGGCCGGCTTTTCTAAATTTCAATAGATTTAAACCTTACATGGTATGGAAGCGTATACATTACTTTTTTGGTGGTACGCTTACATGAGCTTTTTCAGCTGGGAAATCCTTCCCTGACTCACGCCAAGCATGGAGGCGAGTTGTTTTTGTGAAGATGCTGGATGTTCTTCCATAAGCTCTCTCATTTTCTCCAAAATAACGTCTGTGCGCTGATAAATTTTTTTCATATGCATGTTTTGCTTAAGTGGGGGTGAATGGGTTTCAGTCGCTGTGACCGGAACTAAATCTTCCGTTTTCATCGAGGCCGCACATTCATCGCAGATAAACTGATCTTTAAAATAGGTGTTAGTATCAACCGCACCGCAAAATATACAGTTGGTTGATTTGTACTTACGGAGCATGAGTGTCTGGTCTTCAATAAAAAACTCTAATGGATCGCCGATGTCAATCTCCATCGTCATGCGCAACTCTTTAGGAAGCACAATTCGCCCCAAGCTGTCCAAGGGCCGGGTCATTCCAGTCCTTTTCATTCATGCAACCTCCCCGGTTTTTTAAGATGTATAGAATGTATAAGGTTTGAGGCAATTCTTATCAATTCTATAACCGCAAGCATAAATTTCTTACAAAAAGCGGCCCTTTATTGTTAATCAAGCATGGACGCACTTTTTTTCTTACGAGTATACCATAAAGAGGCCGAATCGCCATCGTTCAGATTTATAAATTTTGAATAAGTTTTAATAAGTTTATTCCGAGCGAACATATATGCTATAATCTTCTGCTAAAGGATTTAATAGGCCGTCTGTAGAATTATTTATATATGCCGTAGCTCGGACAATGATGGCGGTGTTATGGGAAATGAATGAGGGCCAAACAGAATTTTCTGAGCGTTTTGACCCCACAAACAAGAATGAATGACACGGACCCCGCCTTTAAAGTCCTTATATACAAGTCAGGCAAGGAGGATTTATCATGGAAAAAAGAAAAGCATTGTTGTTAGGAGATTATTCGTATCCGGAGTTTCACCCGCTGCAAGGGGTGGACGAAGAGATTAGCCATATTTTACAAGATTGGATGACGGTACAATGCAGTGAAAATCGTAAAATGCTGCTCAAGGAAAATCTAGCCTCATTCGATCTATGCATCTCGTATTGTGATAGCCGTAAGGAGGTTCTGTCTCCTCAACAAACAGCAGGACTGCTGTCCTATGTTAGCGGCGGAGGTGGACTGCTTGTGCTGCATAACGGAATCACATTGCAAGGACGTTATGAAATAGCACAGCTCATGGGAGCACGCTTCCTGCGGCATCCGGCAGCGGAGCAGCTTTCCTTCAAGGTAACAGAGCCGGATCATCCGATTATGGAAGGAATCGAACCGTTCGAAATGCAAGAGGAGCCATATCGTTTTGATTTTGATCCATTCACTGAAAAAACACTACTGATGGAATACGAGTATGAAGGTCAGTGGTGGCCGGCTGCATGGTCACTGTCCTATGGCTTGGGTCGGGTCGTCTACCTGATGCCTGGACATAATCAGCCAAGTTTCCAGCACGAGGGATACCGTAAGCTGCTGCTTCAGGCTGCTAAGTGGGCTGGACGCTTTCCGGGTTAAACATAGATCATTCCATTCATTGAGGAAGGGGAGCTGCGAGCTTTATGCGGCTCCCCTTTTCAGGTTATACTAGTAGGTAATCACAGGTAGGGGAGGATATATTATGAGCGATTTGTTCAAAAAAGCCATCTCATTGGGGTGGGGCCTCACCGTTGTCAGCAAAGAAAAGGTGGAGAAAGCCGTCGAGGATCTTGTAAACCGCGGAGAACTTGCGCCTTCGGAATCCAAAGCACTGGTCGATCGTCTGATCGAACGAGGGGCAGAGGAACAGGGACAATTCAAAACAGTGATCCGCGAACAGGTTAGCCGCATTTTGCAGGAGCTGGAAGTACCTACCGAAAATGATGTCACAAGTTTGGAGCAGCGTGTGGCATTGTTGGAAAAACAGGTAGCGGAGCTGGAAAAAGAAAAGGCGGCGCTTACGGGTTCGAGCGACGCTGAAGAAGCGAACCGGCTGGATTAAAATGGCGGTTCGTATGAAGCACGCCGGTCGTTACCGGGAAATTGCCATGGCGCTGGCGCGTCATGGCTTTGGCTATATGGTGGAAGAAATGGGACTGTTCCAGCTACTGTCACTGCCTCGCAAGTGGCTGACGAGAGAAACTCCCGAGTCCAAAACGTTAGGTGAACGGATTCGACTTGTGCTGGAGGATCTGGGGCCTGCATTCATCAAGCTTGGACAGTTGGCAAGCACACGTGCTGACCTGCTGCCGGAGCCTATTATCCGTGAGCTGGTTAAGCTTCAGGATCAGGTACCGCCGTTTTCATCTGAAACGGCGCGTGGCATTCTGGAGCAGGAGCTGGACACGTCATTAGAGGACATACTGGTTCGTTTTGACGATGTTCCGCTGGCCGCTGCTTCGATCGGGCAAGTGCATTTGGGCAAGCTGCACAGCGGCGAAATGGTCGCCATTAAAATCCAGCGTCCTGGCGTTAATCGCATCATTCGGCGAGATTTGGACATTTTGCGGGAACTGACCGCAATGGCAGCCAAGCGCTGGGAATGGGTAGAGCGGTATCAGCTTCGCCAGATGGTAGAGGAGCTGGGGAGATCGCTCATTCAGGAGTTGGATTACAACCACGAAGCCCGTAATACAGAGAAGATTGCGCTCCAATTTGAGCAGGACCCACATATCTATATTCCGAAAATATACTGGGATCATACCTCTTCCCGTATACTGACCATGGAGTTTCTAGACGGAACTCACTTGGGTAGTCGTGAAGAGCTATTACGCCGTGGATATAACTTGAAAGAACTGGCGCAGCGGCTGGTGAACAGCATGTTGCATCAAATTTTTATAGAGGGATTTTTTCATGCCGATCCCCATCCGGGGAATTTACTCGTTCTGAAAAATGGTAGTCTCGCTTATTTGGACTTTGGCATGACGGGAAGGCTGAGCGAAGAGATGAAGAATCATCTCGCTTCCCTCATTATTGCCCTGATGCGCAAAAATACCGATGCCATGGTTCGGTCTATCGCACGTTTGGGGCTGGTCGAACCGGATACCAACCTGAATGCGCTACGTGCCGATCTGGACAAGATACGCGAAGATTACTCAGACGTTCCTTTTTCACAGGTCAGTATTGGTGATGCTTTGAACGACCTGTTTGGCGCAGCGCAGCGCCATCGGATTGGTTTGCCGTCGGACGTCCTGTTGCTAGGCAAGGCGTTGCTGACACTGGAGGGGGTCGTGGAGCATCTGGACCCTGATCTCAGTATTATCGCTTTGGCTGAGCCCTTTGGTAACAGGCTGCTGAAGGAACGCTTCAGCGGTCGTCGTATCCGAGGCAAGCTGCTCGGCGGTGCGACTGAGCTGGTGGAAGCGCTGATGGAACTGCCAGGACAGGCGAGGCATTTAGCCTCGATTATCGGCAAGGGCAAGCTTAAGCTGGAGGTTACTGTGCCGGAGCTGGAAATGCTTCTGCGCAGGCTGGATCAGATCAGCAACCGCCTGTCATTCAGTATCGTGCTGTTAGCGTTCAGCATTATTATGGTCGGACTGATTATCGGTTCATCGCTGAATCATCAGGCGACCATGCTGTGGAATGTACCTGCTATTGAAATCGGCTTTGTTGTCGCTCTCTTAATGGTTGCCTTTTTACTGTATTCCATTTTTAAATCGGGAAGGTTTTAGATACCGACCAGAAAGGAGAGTTATGGATACTCATAAGATGAACACTGCCCTAATGGATGGTCTCCAAATTGCAGATGTGCCTTGGCACCGCCTGACTACTCCTTATGGTAGAGGCACGGAGTTGCCACAATTGATATCCAATGGGGAGTACGCAGCCATTGCTGATCTGATAGAGCATCAAGGCACACTGTGGCAGGTTACGCCGTGGGTGTTACTTTTCTTATTGCGTAATTTGCATACGAGAAATTCGGATGATATCACGCCGAGTGAGTTGGAACTGTACCATGCGGTTGTTGGAGCATTGGACATGGAAAATGCACAAGAGGATTCACAGAAGTCTGTTGAATCCCTAACCATGCTGCTGGACGAAAAATATCTATGGTCAGCAGACAGCGATCCAGAAGAAGATGAACTGGAATGGGAAGAGGAAGAAGCACGTGGTTATGATCCGGTAGCTTTTTGGAGTTATTATGACTATAGCTATCGATTATTGAAGCAAGCACTGCCTGACTTTGAGAGTTTACTCCAGCACCATGCAGACTCTGAGATTGCTGAAGCCCTATCGGAGCTTGTGCAGGAATTGCGAAAATTTTAAATATAAGAAAACGAATTAAACAAGCTATGAACGGAAACTAATCTTTTGCTAAGGAGTGATTTTAGTGGCAAAAAAATTAACGGATATACATCGAATACGTCTCCTAAGTCTCCTTCGTGATATTGGGTTTGAACCATCAAAAGTTACTATAGAAAATAAACAGGGGGAAACTGAGGTTATTGATTTAGAGTCCCCGTTACCAAAAGGGTTGCAAGCTGTTTTAAATTCTCGAGGCAGTCTAAGCAAGGAGCAATTACTTGAGATCGAAGAGAGTGTTAAACAATCCAGAGAGGATTGGGATTAGATGGGGTATCTATTTGATACGAATGCAGCTATTGCCCTTCATAGACTTGACTCATCTTTGGATAGAGTAATACGACAAGCTGAGAAAGATAAAGAGAATATCTTCTTTTCTGTTATAACTCAGTCCGAGTTTATAGCCGGGTTGCCTACTAATACTGACTTAGATTCGATACCTTTTCTTGGCGGGGAATTTATTGCAGTTAATTCAGAGATCGCAGTAAAAGCGGGGCGTATCAGAAGAGAACAAAAAGATAAGTTTGCAAGAAAGCTCAAGACCCCAGATGCGTTGATTCTTGCGACAGCTATTATAAACCAATTGGTACTGGTTACGGCGGATCAAGATTTACAGTTCGCGGAGTCTGAGTATGAAGTTAAGGTGATCAACTTTAGCAGGTTAGAATCTTAGGAATTGCAAAAATTTTAAATATAAGAAAACGAATAAGATGAAGTAAATGAACGATATTCCAAGGGAATAGATGATTTCTTTCTATAAACAGCCTTTTAACTCATTCGTCTCTGCGAACCCCTTACGTTATAATGATGGACTGAATGTAACGGACCGGGTCGTTTGAGAGAGACGAACTGAATGATAGGAGAGCCTTGGCGATTGGCAGCTGGACGGATGCCCGAAACCACACGGGTTGCGAGTCAACACGCTACTCTCTGTAAATATAGGAGGCTGGAACGAGACAGTATGAATCTTAGACAACAATGGTTCGGTAATATCCGGGCCGATATACTTGCGGGCATGACCGTGGCGCTAGCACTAATTCCCGAGGCGATTGCCTTCTCGATCATTGCGGGGGTCAATCCCATGGTCGGACTGTACGCCTCCATCTCGATGGCCATTGTCATCTCTTTTGCAGGTGGACGTCCGGCGATGATCTCGGCAGCAACCGGGGCCGTGGCTGTACTGGTCGTTGGTCTGGTGAAGGATCATGGCGTGGAATATCTGTTTGCAGCTACCATTTTGGCAGGAATTATTCAAGTGCTGCTGGGTGTTTTGAAAATAGGTCGCTTTATAAGCTTTATTTCACAGCCAGTCATGACCGGGTTTGTGAATGCGCTGGCGATCCTCGTCTTTATGGCTCAGCTTACTCATTTTCATGGAGCCAATTGGATCATGTACGCGATGGTAGCAGGTACGCTGCTCATTGTGTATATATTACCGAGATTTGTGAAAAGCATCCCCGCTCCATTGACGGCAATCATCATCATGACGATCATTACGTATGTATTTGGATTGAATGTCAAAACGGTAGGAGATATCGGGATGCTAACCAGTTCGCTGCCTTCCTTCCATTTGCCACAAATTGAGTGGTCGTGGCACACGTTGCGGATTTTGCTGCCGTATTCCTTTACGATGGCGCTGGTTGGACTGCTGGAATCGCTGCTGACAGCCAGCATTTTGGATGAAATGACCGAAACGAAAAGCAATAAAAACCGGGAAGCCCGTGGGCAAGGGATTGCCAACTTTGTAAATGGCTTTTTTGGGGGTATGGGTGGCTGTGCCATGATCGGACAATCCGTCATTAATGTCAGCTCAGGTGGAAGAGGGCGTTTGTCCACTTTTACGGCAGGAGTATTCTTGGCCTTTCTGCTGCTCGTACTTGGTGGAGTTGTGAAGGAAGTACCCATGGGCGCATTAGTGGGAGTTATGTTCATGGTGTGTATTGGAACTGTGGATTGGAAATCGCTGCGAAACATTGCCAAGGTTCCCAAAGCAGATACGTTGATTATGGTGGTCACGGTGATCATCGTGGTGGCTACGCATGATTTGTCCAAGGGCGTAATCGTGGGCGTACTGCTAAGTGCTCTGCATTTTGGCTGGAAAATGGCTAAAATCCGTATCAGTACGACTGAGGATCATGAAGAAAAGGTGTACCATGTCAGGGGGCCGATGTTTTTCGCGTCAACGTCTCATTTTGTTGATCATTTTGAACCTTCGGATGACCCGGACCGCGTTGTAGTGGACTTTAGCCATTCGCATGTTTGGGATCACTCGGCGGTTACTGCTATTGGCAAGGTGCTTCAAAAATACAGAAACTCAGGTAAAACTATTACCCTACAAGGGTTAAATGAGGAAAGCCGTTTAATTGTAGAGAAGCTCGGCGGTCCTGTAGTTACAGAGCCACTCGTGTGATGAATCGTATAGCATAAATCAAAGCTTGAAATGAAATTTATTCATTTCAAGCTTTTTTATTTATTTCTGAAATAAAACAACACTTTTCTTTCCTAAACCATAGATAAATATGACAAATTTTCATCAAAGTATTGACGTAATAATTGGGCAGGAATACAATCATTGTTATTAAGCAAAGCAAATACATAGGAATAATTGAAAATTGAAAGGTATGCACATATGAACTTAGACTGGGACTTTATTGTAGAGAGCTTGCCGCTATATGGAGAAGCCATGTGGCTGACGTTGAAGATCGCCTTTTTTGCTATTCTGTTTTCACTAGTCGTCGGTTTGCTATGCAGTATAGTACTGTATTACAAGGTGAAGGGAATTAGCGGCATCATTGTTGCCTATATTGAGCTTTCCCGAAATACGCCGCTGCTTGTTCAGTTATATTTTCTGTATTACGGGTTTACGAAAATAGGTCTGCATATGAGCGAAATGACGTGTGCCATTGTGGGCATGACCTTTTTGGGCGGGGGTTATATGGCTGAGGCGTTCCGTGGTGGAATCGAAGCCGTAAGTAAAACGCAAACGGAATCCGGGCTGAGTCTCGGACTGTCCAAGATACAACTGGCGAGATATGTTATTTTGCCACAGGCTTTTACCATCAGTGTTCCGTCTCTGGGAGCGAATGCGATTTTTCTACTCAAGGAGACCTCCATTGTTGGCGCCATTGCTTTATTAGATTTGATGAATGTGGCAAAAGACCTAATCGGTATGTACTACAAAACGACAGAATCGCTAATTCTGCTGGTATTGGCATATCTCGTCCTGCTTTTACCTTTGTCGATACTGCTGACTTGGGTGGAAAGGAAGGTGCGATATGCTGAATTCGGGGATTAATGTGCTCTTTGAAGGTTCCAATTTCGAGCGTCTATTAGGGGGATTACTCGTTACGCTGGAGATTGCGTTACTTTCCATTATTATCGGTACTCTATTAGGCATTCTGATGGGATTGCTGCGCACCTTACAATCAAGACCGATTCGGTTTGTGCTGAGATTATATTTGGAGACATTCCGCATTATTCCGATTTTGGTGTGGTTGTATGTTGTATATTTTGGATTTACGCCTTTGTTAAATGTGAATATCAGCGGAGAATTGACAGCAATTATCGTATTCAGCCTGTGGGGAGCAGCCGAGATTGGTGACCTTGTTCGGGGTGCATTGGAATCACTGCCCAAGCATCAGGTGGAATCCGGGCAGGCACTGGGACTGACATATGGGCAGTTATACCGCCATGTACTCATTCCCCAGGCGGTGCGCCGAATGCTTCCCGGTTCTATTAATTTGGCGACACGGATGATCAAAACCACTTCATTAGTAGTGCTGATCGGTGTAGTAGAAGTGGTCAAGGTCGGACAGCAGATTATTGAGCTTGGTGTAATCAAAGCGCCCTCGGCATCCTTTTGGGTGTATGGCTTTATTTTCATATTATATTTTCTCGTATGCTATCCGTTATCCAGACTTTCCAAAAGATTTGAACGCAGATGGCAAAATTAGCAGGATGGGGTGGGTGTCATGGGAGAGGCTGTGGAGGTTTTACTCGAAATTCGAGGGCTGCACAAAAGCTTCGAAGACCGAAAAGTATTACAACAGATTAATCTGGACGTAATGAAAGGGGAAGTCGTGGTCGTTCTCGGTCCTTCGGGATGTGGAAAAAGCACACTCCTCCGATGTCTCAATGGTCTGGAACCAGTTCAGAGCGGAGATATCCGTTATAGAGGGCAAGACCTGACGGACAAGAAAGTGAATTGGCGTGAGGTGCGTCAGCACATCGGAATGGTGTTCCAGAACTACGAGCTGTTTCCGCATATGACGGTCTTAGAAAATATATTGCTCGGCCCGCTTAAAGTTCAGCGGAGAAATAAGCAGGAGGCACTTGAGCAAGCGGAGCAGCTATTGGAGCGAGTGGGTCTGCTGGATCGCAAAGATGCGTATCCGAGACAATTATCAGGTGGGCAAAAGCAACGGATTGCGATTGTGCGCGCCCTGTGTATGAATCCGGAAATTATGCTCTTTGATGAAGTCACCGCATCCTTGGACCCGGAAATGGTCAGAGAGGTGCTGGATGTCATGCGAGAGCTGGCCCAACAGGGCATGACCATGATTATCGTGACGCATGAAATGGGATTTGCCAAGTCGGTAGGAGATCGTATCGTTTTTATGGATCAAGGACAGATATGCGAAATGACTACGCCGCAGCAATTTTTTACCCAACCGGAAACAGAGCGTGCCCAGCACTTTCTGGATATATTTCAGTACGAAACGATATGAGCATTTTGCATCAATTCCATGAGCGACTTCCAATCACAATATAGAGATCGACATGCTTCTATTGGTCTCTATATTGCACCCAGAAGCGAAAGAAACCGAATGATGCAAAATGCTGACAAACAGGGGGAGGAATACAGATGAGAAAAGGAATGAAGTTCACGACGTTATTACTGGCTTTGAGCTTGCTGCTTGTTGGTTTGGTGGGTTGTGCAGGGGCTGGTAATACCAACGGTAGTTCAGGCTCGGCTAAATTTGCTTCGATTGAGGATATTAAAAAGAATGGCAAGATTCGAATCGGTGTATTTGCAGATAAGCCGCCTTTTGGCTACGTGGATTCGGAAGGGAAAAATCAAGGCTTTGACGTCTATATTGCGAAGCGGTTTGCCAAAGATCTCTTGGGTGACGAGTCCAAGGTGGAATTTGTTCTGGTGGATGCTGCCAGCCGGGTTGCCTATTTGGAATCCAACAAGGTAGATATCATCATGGCTAACTTTACGGTGACCGATGAGCGTAAAGAAAAAGTTGATTTTGCCAATCCGTATATGAAATTATCCTTTGGCATTGTGTCACCTGATAGTGCTCCAATCACCACGATTGACCAATTGAAGGGTTCGGATCAAAAGCTGATTGTCGCAAAAGGAACGACGGCTGAAACCTATTTTACGAAAAATTATCCTGACATCAAGCTGCTCAAATTCGATCAATACACAGAGATTTTCTCAGCCCTCAAAGACAAACGCGGCGTTGCCATTGCCAACGATAATACAGAGCTGATCGCCTGGGCAAAGGCCAACCCCGGCTTTACCGTAACCATCCCGGCCTTTGGTGGTCAAGATACGATTGCACCCGCAGTAGCAAAGGGAAATAAGGAGTTGTTAGACTGGATCAACAATGAGTTGGCAACGTTGGGTAAGGAAAATTTTGTCCATCAAGCCTACAAGGACACACTGACCTCCGTTTATGGAGAAGGCTTTACAGATCAATTGGTCGTAGAGGGCGGCAAAGTGGATTAATCTGGGGGAAGGGAGGCAGTGGCGACTCCGTATTAAAGTCGCCACTGCCCCAAAAGCTCTTGCATGCTATTACATTTCATTATATAATCTTAATTGATAATGAGAATCATAATCATCGATAACACTTCTTAGGTGCATGCTCCCAATATGAGCCTAAGTGAATAGGATGGTGATGTGCACATGGCTAAAACAGATGTGGCAACTGCCAGAAGACAGCTCAGCAGTCCGAACAAGGTAACTCGCAGACGAGCTTTGAGAACGATCAAAGCTGCGAAACGGGCGAAGTAGCAGGTTCCAAGTTAACTGCAAATGGCAATAACAGTGTGAAATTTTTCAGTCTCCTCGTTTTGATATTGCACCTGCTTTCCTGATGGTGGTACACAGGAAAGCAGGTGCCTTTTTTTTATTTCTTTTGTGCAAACAGCCATTCAATCATATCCTGATTTTGCAGAGCCGGTACCCAGGAGAAGTGTCCTGTAGGTTTGATAATCCCTGCTTCGTATTCAGTAAAATGAATGAGGGTACCGTTTTGTGCTTTAATGGCAGCTACCATTTCTTGCGAGTTTTTAGGACTAACTGTGGTGTCGTCTGCAGCATGGAAGGCCCAAATAGGAACGTTTTTCAGTACTTCAACGTGTTTAGGATCGACAGGTGCATACATGTTAACGGCTTTTTCATAGTTGGTCAAACCGGCAATGGGTACACCTGCGGCGAACAAGTCAAGATTCTTTTCCAGCAATCTCCACGTACCCATAGCTCCTTGAGAAATACCAACAATATAGATTCGGTCGGTGTCGATTGGGTATTTTAACGCCGTTTCACGTACCAAATCGGCTACAGCGCTGTTGCGTGGTTCATCCGCCCAAATGAATTTATGTTCCAGGTCAATCGGGCTTTGTGGTGCGATTACGAAGGATGGGTGTTTGGCTTGCTGCTCAGGAGAAGCCCAAGTAACAGCTCCGGCGTTTGCCAGCAAATTTACTCCGTTTCCGTCACCACGTTCGCCGTTTCCGTGCAGGAATACAACCAGAGGGTAGGTTTTGCCGGGCTCAACTTTAGGCTCAAACGTAAAGTAGTTCAGCTTGAAGCCTTCTTTATTTTCAAAGATGCTTTTTTGGAAATCGTCTACGATCGGTGTAATTTTATCTGTTGCTTTTACAGTCTGTGCAGAGGCTGGGATGACTGTTTTCTTTGAAGTTGCAATATCTTTCTTTTGACTAATAGTATAATTCAACGTGTTGATGCGGTTAACTGCGCTTGTTGCATCGTAAGTAAGGGTACTTGCATTTTTATCTTGTGTATCCAGCTCAATCACGACATATTTACCATGAGTACTGCGGTTGGTGATGGCTCCAGTATCATTGGTATATACACCGGTCACGGTTCTATCTGTATATACATCATTCAGTACAGATTGAACCTGAAAGCTAGACGTGGATAAGGATGCCCCGTCAATATTGGTGCTGTATTTCAGTACAACAGCAGAAACGACTTCACCCAAAGGCTGTACCTGTGTAAACAGGGTAGCCTGTGGCGCTGGGACATCTGTTGCTGCTGCGGCAGAGCTGGAGGATGGGAAAAAGATCGTTAGCAGGAACACGAAAGATAATAAAACAAGGGCAAAACGTCTTCTTTGCATGAGATTAATCTCCTTTGGCGTCATTTTTTAAAGCGCTTACTACATGTTCGGGATAATTGACTGTATGCTGTGCAATTCATACAAATCAAAAAAAGGCAAACTCCGGGTACACGTGTGTACTCGGGTTTTGCCTTTTCAGTAACAATCCCACTTGAAGGATAGCACCTTCATTGGAATCTGACAAGTGAAAGCGCTACATTTTTGGGTGTTTTTTTAAAAAAAGTTTTACTTTCGTTACGGAGGATTCTACAAAAATCCTTAAAGCAACTTGCAATTAGAAGTGGATATGTCGAACTCATGGTATTCATCTATAGCAGGAAAACCAAGTCATAGGGGCTTTTCAACGGTAATATTGTGGTATATAATCTCCTTAACTTAACAGTGTTAACTTATATAACGATGTTAACAAAAGGGGATGAAATCATGAACCAATACGATGTTATTGTCATCGGTGCAGGACTGGGTGGCTTGTCCTGTGCAGCAAGACTTTCCGCGCTCGGTTACCGAACAGCTGTTTTTGAAAGCCATACTTTGGCTGGCGGTTTCGCAACTGAATTTACAAGAAAGGGATATACCTTTGATGTCTCCTTGCACGGTGTCGGCGGACTCGAGGAGGGCAGCTTCGGTCGGCTGTTAAAGGACTGCAATGCGGACCAGCGAATTGTTCCTCTCCGCAAAAAGCACCCTTACTCCATTCGTTGGGAAGGACAGACCATTGATATTCCGTCCGATGTTCAGGAGTATGTGCAGCTCCTCAAAAATATGTTTCCTGCTGAGGTGGCAGGCATTGACAGTTTATTCGCGGGCATTCGCCGTTTTGAAACAGGCTTTTCTGCTTTTTCTACTCTCACTTTCTGGCGCAAGGCGGTTGGCCTGCTCAAAGCAGGAACCTTCTTCCGTTGGACGCAAATGACGACCTGGGAAGCTGTAAGCCAGTTCGGTTTGTCTGACCGCTTCATAGAATTCTTTACCGCGCTGTGGGCCTATTATGGATTGCCTCCAAAGCGGCTTGCGGCCTTGTATTTTTTCATTCCCTGGATCGGCTATCATTTGGAGGGGACGTACTACATTGAGGGAGGCGCACAGGCTTTATCCAATGCATTGGTTGACGCTATTAAGTCAGCGGGAGGAGAAGTTCACCTGCGCAGTCAAGTATCTGAGATTATACTCGAACGCGGTAAAGCAGTTGGAGTCCGTCTGAAAAAAGGCGATGTATATAAAACCAACTGGATTGTGTCTGGCATCAGTCCCCATCATACGTATGGCCGCCTACTGGAAAACCATGATGCTGCCCGTCGTGAGCTGGAAGCTGTCAGCAGTCTGGAGACTGGCACGTCTCTCACCCAGCTATATCTGGGATTATCATGTGAGCCTCATGAGCTTGGCATCACCGAAGAAGACTTAATCCTGCGTAATGAGCCGGATTCGGACACAGATTATGAAGTTATGATGAGCGGCCAGTATACCAAAGGCAACTGGATGCTCACGAATTATAACGCCATGGACCCTAAGCTCAATGAACCGGGAAAGGGTGTCATTGCAATTACATTTTTGGACAGATTGGAGAACTGGCCTGCCGCACGTCCCGAATATAAAGCAAAAAAAGAAGCCGTGACACAGCAGATACTGGGATGTCTAGAACAGCTGTATCCGGGTTTTCGCAGCAAGGTAGTGGTGGCCGAGTTGGGCACACCGCGCACAATGCAGCGGTATACCGCTAATCCCGGCGGGGCCGTTTATGGCTACGCACAAACGGTTCGGCAGTCCGGTATAAAAAGACTGAAGCACAAATCAGCTGTGAATCGTCTGTCATTGGTAGGGGCCTGGACACAGCCTGGGGGCGGGTTTCAAGGGGTTATGAACTCGGGTATAATGGAAGCTGATCGTATCGCCGCCAAATTGGGGTAGGCAGAAAGGGCAAGTACATCTACTCATGAAACATATCAAACGCCGAGAACGTGAAAGCAGTGAGATCCGCCGGAAAATCATTGAGGCCGCCCGGTCGCTTTTCCTGAATCAAGGATATGCCGAAGTCTCCATGCGCAAAATTGCGGATCAGATCGAATATTCACCAACAACTATTTATCATTATTTTGCCAATAAGGAAGCCGTGGTCCGTGAACTGCTGGTAGAAGGAAATACCTTGTTCCTGCAGGCTCTTCAGCAGCGTGTGGATGAAGCACAGGCAGCGGGATTGAACGCTCTGGACACACTGAAAACGGTATCTGATGCGTATGTTCGTTTTGGAACGGCTAACCCGGAATATTACAACATCCTGTTTATCAGCAACCTGGAATCTGTAAGCTTGGTCAGCCTTATAGACAGTGGGCGTTTTAAAGGCTTTGAGCTGCTTGAAGCTGGGCTCAAAGCCGCTATGGAGGAAGGCTGCATCATTCAAGGAGATGAGCGCCTGATCGCCAGATCCGTATGGAGCATGCTGCACGGATTGACTTCTTTGCTCCTGAATTTTGAACTTCCTATGGCAAAATCCAATGATGAATTGATCGCATTCACTATAGATACTTTCCTCAGGGGGTTAAGCCGCTGACGCAGCGGCTAACTTTCTTTACCTCGCATCACTGTACATGCGAATCCGCATACGACCATTCCGAAAAATTAACAAGGTTCCAAGTCTGAAAGCTGCTTAAGCACGGCTTCAATGCGACGTTTATCTTTTTTGAGCATAACGAGCTGCAAAGAAGCAAGAAGCAGATCTGAGATATTGGCCCAAGCGTCTGCTTCCAGAGCGGGAAGAAGATCCCGATGAATCATGAGATCCAGCGCCTCCGTTGCAATTTTCTGATGAAGCTCGCTATCGGATAGCCATTCAATCAACTGCTCAGCTGTAGGACGGGAGTGAGCGAAAAGTATTGCCCAGCCATCCACCGGATGATTGACTTTATCCCGCATCCAGTTAATGATCTGTGGCGAACGAAAATGCTGTAGCTGCCCATTAGCGGTGTATCCTTCTAATTTGCCTTCTGCGGTCGAATCCTGTAGCAGGTGATTGCAAACACATACCAAGCCTTCCTGCTCGGGTAGGCAGCGGGCGCTCAGATAGGCACGTGTGGACACAAATGCACCCTTAGCATGTAGGGTATAAAGTGAGCATGGTGTCTATATAGGCGGGTAGATTTTCCGCGAGCAGCGTAAACTGATCCAACTCGTGATCATAACAAAACACCGCTGGCTCTGTAGCGGATGTCGCCATATCAAGCAGTATCGGATCACCCGCACCATTATAATTAAGGATCAGATATCGTTGCTCGTCCGCTGCTGAGTCGGTATCTTCCCCATAGGATGTAAAATAGCCAATATACTCATGATTCCAGCCAAATTCCCCTGTAATATCGTCAAGGATATTCGGCTTTTGTTCAAGGTCATGGCTGTTTTTATGTGAACACTCCGGTCCATCAGCTACAATACAGTGTTGGGGAAGACACCATAGCAAATATAAGCTGCCACACTGTAGGATACACCTGCTTTCCGGCACTCTATCTATAGGGATAGAGATCAAAAGTAAATGAGAGATATGCTATAATTAGGAAATAAAATAGTTATAGATTAGTCTATCTTAATCCCATAGGAACTACAATTTGTGAGGGGACGAAGGAGGAACACATCTTATGACAACATCAGGGGTACAAACCTACATAGATCCCATTTTTGAGGCGTACGCTTCTGAGCAAAAGCGCATCGCCGAATTCCAAATCAAAAGTGTCCTTCACGAAGGGATTCATGAATACTTAAAAGTTACCTGTAAGAAGGATGGGCTGTGGGTGGATACCTACGAACCGTTTGATTGGGATCATCGTAGACCGGATATAAAAATTTCTGGTTTTACGGAGGGGGTAACACTGCAGCAGGTTCAGGACGAATGGATGCCTGTGTTTAGGGAACGGATAGAGGCGCTATTTAATTCGGAAGAATTCAGTTCCATGTTCTTTCGTTATCGGCTGGATTTTCATCTGGAAGTGGTCTTGGAGAATAAGGCCAATCATTTTACATTCTCGCTCCTGAACGAAGATAAGCGGCAGCAACTGTTAGCCACTATCCAACATTTTGTGGAGCAGAAGCTCAACCCCTCCAGTAAAGCTGTGCCGAAGGAAGAGGACGATTTTTTCTTAGTAAGGCACTTGCTTGATCCTCATTTGTACCCTGTAAACGCCCAGCGGATGAATGAGCTGCTCAATATAATGGATGCCAAAGTGAAGGTCAGCCGCAAGCGTGAGGAAGCATGGAGGTATCAGCTCAGCAGTGGCTTAAAGCATTGGGCTGAGGATGAATTTTTGGACAAATATGCAGATCGGAAAAAAAACTACGGGCTGGAATATACGACGAAGTCCGATATTCTTCCTTCAGATATTCCCGTTCCAGCCATGGAGATGTTCCTGCTTACCGCGATGCGGGTGGGTTCGACGGATGCCGATGCACGGCAGAAATATTTGGAGATCGCTGCACAGCTAGGCTCGGAGCAGGCTTCCGTGTGGCTTGAGAGCGGATCAGGGAGCATCCCAGCGTTACATACAAGCGAGCGAGTCATCTGCCAAGCCAATGATATTTTGCAAACGCTGGAGGTTCAGATTCGTTCAGAGGAAGAAGAAAGCTATAGAGAAGCGCTCGTATATTTATGCGATATTTTAAAGAAGGGCTTTACCAAGGAATATCGGATGAATTTCAAAAGCAAGGTGAAAAACTACCTGCCTGTACCCAAGTTGGCTAAATCAACGTTACATCGTTTCTTCGCCAATGCACTTGAATACCCTGCGCTGCATCCGTTGCTGGCTGAATATGCCGAAACCGTGATGGAAGAATTCAAGTGGTATAACGATGTAGAGCCCGGTGAAAAGTCAGCGATGCCGGGGACCTACGCGGTAATGGGACTGGGCCTTAAAGGAACGAACTATTTCCCATTAGTGAATCGTTATATGGAGCTGGTGGACAGTGAACATCAGTCCGTACAGGACGGTTACGCGGCTGCTTTTGCCGAAGCGCATGGGCTAACACCTGACACGATCCCCGTTTGGACGAGGATTCTACTGGCAAGCAACGAGTCTGCCAAACCCCTGAAGTCATCTGGAATCGAAACTGTAGAGCAGGCACAGGTACTGGTGGAGGAGCTTGAGAAGCTGGAGGACTATGAACAAGAGGTGCTTGTTTATCGTATATGGGGTGGCGAGAAGAAACTAAAAAACAGCCTGAAGCAGGCTGTCCCTGAGGTAAAAGAGTTGCTGGAGACGCTTATTCCATAAAAGCATCTCCAGTTCCCACAATTCTTCCTCGGGAATGATGTAGTAGGTAGAATTGAGCGGATTACTTTGAACATGTTTTAGATTGGCAAATACCCATTCATTGATTTCTGTTTGGTCAACGGCATGGACCAGTGCTTCAAGGCTGTCAAAAGTTTGTATGCTCATGTATGGAGGCTCCTCTCTTAGCCGCTGGCTTATGCTGTAGCTTTTGTAATATCTTTAAGATGGCCTGGCGATTCTTCGCATCCTTAATGTACTTGGGAATGGAATGGGAAGCCGTACGCATCATACCGGATGCAGGCTTTTCTCGCAACTCGGCAGAGATATAGGAGAGCAGGTAATTCAGGTGTATCCGGTTAAGAGCCCAGACAGGTTTCCCCCGATAGTAATCTAGGAAGTACAGCTGGAGCTGGAAAATAGGGTCTTTTCCGTTTTGGATCACGTTCGTATGCCATTCGCGTGATTGCACACGATGCACCGGAACCTGATTGCGTGTCTCACAGTGCGGACAGTTTATATTTGTATTTTTATGGAGTTTCGTTCGGTCATCATGGATTTCGATATTAAAATACCGTTCGCAATGGTTGCATACGCCGCGTGCATAGAATGTATAAGATTCGGGCTGCTGATATGTGTAGTAACAATGAGAACATCGAACGACGTAATAACAGTCTTTTTTGGATATGGAAATAAAAGCTTGGCCCTGACAACGGGGGCAGTGAACAGTTACCTGTTCTCCTCTTCTAATCACGGCGCTAAAGTCATATTTGTATCCATATTCATCTTTGAAGCGTTTTTGCTCCATGTTCGTTCCTCCTTTTCGGAAAGATCGTAAAAACGTACTTTTTATATTTCATATGTTATAATATTCCTTAATAACAGAATGGCTTAGATGGGCGGTCGGCTAGTCTCCTGTGAGGGAGGTGAGGCCTGTGGAGGTTAAAGACACCTTAATGTTGATGATTCAATTCGCAACGTTGGTGATTCTGATTCTTTCCTTCCATAAAAAGAAATAGACCGCCCGTGGTAGGAACCGGTCTATTTCGAATACCGTGAACTTGCAGCCACCGCCCTTAAAAGCGGCTGTTGCCAAAGAGTGAGGATGTTGACGCATCTTCACTCTTTTTTAGAATATACATCTTATTCCCATTTTAACACTTGAAAAAGACCTTTTCAATGTGCCTAAGAGCGAAAAGGTGAATAAAGATGCGCGAAAGGAGAGGGCGAGCATGAGCATTTTTACAGGACTACAGCGTCCGCAATTCCAGGCTTACTATGATGAGGCTTTTCTAATAGAGCATCGTTTTGAAAATGGTATGGGCTTTCCGCCTTCTTATATAGATTATGTCAAAACTCTTGGTTACGGGCGACTATGCGGCTTATGGAACATTCATATTCCTCTTGGCGATCACCCGGATTCATGGCTTCATCGTTATCATGATTGGCGGGCTTGGTTTGATGATTTGCTGGAATCAGAAGAGGTTTTACAAGAAGCGGCGCTGGAGCCAGATGGTTTTCCGGAGCTTTTGGAGCATGCGGTCCCTTTCGCTTCCAGTGAAGAGGATGACTTGCTGATCTGGGATATTCAATCGCCTGATGAACGGGGGGAATTCCCAATCTATGCTTTGAATCTGCGCACATGGGGCAATTTTCGGTATGCAGCCTCGGATTTGTATAGCCTCGTCGAAGCGTTGGTGGATGAAGAGCGCGTGAAGTCGGTATTGGGGACAGAGCGTACATCATTCCCATATACGTTTGAACCCTTTTAACAGGTCAAATAACCACCTTGGCATTCAAACTTCAAGGTGGTTATTTGTGCTGCTATTCTTCCTAGCGGTCATCATATTGGGCTAAATATTGCTGTACCAACTCATATCCAGCCACGCCCATTACCGTATATTGATTATATTCTTCCAGTTCCAGATTGCGTATATATTCATCCCCACAGTATAGATGGCCCGCACAATTAAAATATTTTAGCTGCTGTTGTTCCTCGGAAAGAGGGCGATGATCGATAATGGGCCATACTCCTTTCGTCAGATTTTGGGTGGCGGTGAATATAACTTCAAATCGGCCGCGATAATTTGTAAACGGAAGATATGTCGTTTCACCTCCGTACGCTTGATTCTGGCCTATGGATAGAACCCCGAAGGAGAACGCTTTTTTGAATCTACCATACAGTGCGCAGATCACCTGGCATACCGCAAATCGGCCGTCATGCAGGGGGATAACAAAAATATCGCCTTCCTGATGTTTGATTCTTTTAAATACCATCGTCAGGCCAGCTCTTCCTGAAGGATCTCTGTTTTTAGACCTTTAGCGCTGGTAATCGTAATGCTGATCGCATCATAGCCGTTCCGCTTCGCATCTTCAAAATCGCATCGTTCGCCATTGATCAGCTCTAACTGCCCATTCTCATCTACATCGTCTGCAAACTCGTCATCCCAATCAACATTATAAAAGGCAGTTACGCTTACCTCGAAAGTATCTTCACCATCTTCGTCCAGATAGGGCAGCAGGGGAGTGAGATTGTTCTGCTGCTCCTTGGTATAAACTTCGCATAGCAGAGCATCGTAACCATGGCGGGTTCCGTCAAAAATCACGATCTGTTCACCTGTGACTGCATCTTCTGCAATAATGAGTTGGGGTGCAAATTCAGTACCAGTGATCAGCTCGTCCATAAGTTCTCCGTAATAAAAAATGTGGAATTTCGTATGTCCTGCCTGTGAACGAAGCGTACCTGTCCACTCCTGCTCGACCCATGCCTCGGGGTTTTCGGGTACAACCCAACCCTCCAAATAAGCCGGTCCCTGCTTAGCATTATGTATTTCTGTCATCAGTAGGCCTTCCTTTCTGCTCGTTGAGTCGTTCAATTACCTGATTAAAAAACGTTGTAAAGTCTGTTGCCACCAGATACAAATGTCCGCATTCGTCCTGCTCTGCAATATCATAGTTCAGTTTGTCATCATAAGCATGAAGATGTGTGCGGTCCCAGTAGTACACATACGGGGTGTATTCCTTACATGTCAGAACGTAAAAATTGTCGCCCGCATCTGCACCAATCAACAAAGCGCTCTCGACATGATTGATTTCATCCAGAAATTCATCATTAATCGCTAGAAGGTCATGATTTTTGTTGGATACTTCATATCCGAAAAAACAAGTCAAATCAATGTCTCCGTTATCCACTCGATCGAAGGGCACATTGCAATAAAAAGGGGCGGCTACATAAAATCCGTTATATTGTGAAAGAAAACGTTTATAGCCAGCGGGCAATATACGCTGTATCTGTTCCTCCAATGCTGCGATCTGGGCAGGCAAAAGCCCTGATTCAATTGCGAATGACATTAACAACCAGCCTCCTTGATCCTAGTAAACCATAAATCTCTTTGTTGGAAATGAAACAACGCAGCGGTACATCGTATGTGAAATCATGTCATCGATAGGGTGACGATTTTGTTGTCCTCATCCACATCTACCTTCACATTCACTCCTAGCTTATCCTTAAACAGCTTACTGATATTGATATAGTCATCCTTAACCGGACGGCTTGAATTACCAGTTGTGCGAGTCATCCCAGCGGTGATGATGGAACGGACGTATGTTTTATCGAGCTTGGCTTCGGGATTATAGGTATAAATCATCCGTTCCTGCTGATTATAAAAATGGGTTAATTCCGTGTAGTCGTTAGCATTCTCATACTCCTTTTCCTCACGCACATACTCGGGATGATCCATGGTATAGTGGACTCCTCCGTCCAGAAAAGGATTTTCCTTGGAGGGTCGGAGTTCATATTGTCCATAGGCTAGCTGAAACAGATACTCTAAGCCTGAGCCCTCCGCCTGGTAGTAGAGCTGACGACTGTCCCCTCTTTTATCTATAGCGGCATAGCTACTGATTAAAGGCCAGGCATCATACTTTTTATCCTTTACCTCAATGGCAAGCTTGTAATGTACAAGCACCTTTTCATTTTGAAATAATCCAAAGCTGCTCATAATAAAATACGCAGGCACACATATAATTCCGATAATTAATATGAATATAAATATTCTTACACGCATAAGTAGAGTGATTCTCCTTTGGTTGTCGATTATGTGGAAAGCTCCCGTTTGGCAGATACACGGAATTCTTCATGCTCAACTAATTGTTTCAGAGCATGTTGTGCGAAAGGCATGCTTTTATGTACGCGAAGCAATGCAAAAGCGGCCCCCTTGACTAAGATATATGTATCACTGCGGATCAACTCTCGTGTCTGTAGTTCGATAAAGCTTCTTCTGGTCCGCCACCCTCCAGCAGTACCATAACCGCATAGGAGATCGTATCAATCCAATCGTCAAGCGTACTAATCTGCTCTACGGTCAGCAGGTGATTTCGCTGCAGCATACCATCAGGATGCAACGCCCATGCCCGTGTATACTGGCAAATCCCCCACAGAGCGGATATAAGCTCCCGTTCTACGGACGGTTTCTCCAACTCATCTGCCAGAACTTCAATGATAGTCATGAGCTCATGAAAATTATCCTCAATCAGTTCGCCTTGAAAGGGGCGAAGCATCCCTAGAAATCCGCTTCGCATTTTGGGATGCTCCAGATCATCATGGATAAAAGAATGACAGCGTAACAGCTCGCGAGCCTCCTGTTTATTCATTCAGTTCCGTAATCTCTGCGCGGATACCTCTGCACAGAAAGCTGCCTGACAGCCCTGACAAGGCATCGATGTCAACGACCATATCAGCCTCTTCATAACGGAAGTCAAGTTGCAAAATGATATTTTCTGTTTCTACAGGGCTTAATACATGCTCTTTAGTTTCCAGAAATGTAAAAGTCACTGCATAGCGTGGGACGTCTTTTGCTGGAGCTTCAGGGATTACAGGTGCCTCAGTTGAAGGCTCCAGATCCGGTGATTTAGGGACAAGCACGCTAGCGTAGGATAGCTCAATCGTCAGCGTAATCTGGTCTTTCGTCATATTGGCAGCTGTAATTCGGTCATAATGAAAGGGAGGGAAATAGCCAAGCTTTTCGACAATGCTGTCTGCACCTTGAATAGAAACAGTTGGAGAGAAAGCCAGCTCCAGTCCGATGGACCCTGCCAGTTGGTCTTCATATTCCGGATTAATACGGACAAGGGCCTGTTCCGGCTCTACTTTCAAAATCGTGCCTATAAAATACTGTTTGCCATGGATCAGAACAATATCATGCGGAACGAACGGCAACGCTCCCCCGGCTTGATAATGAATGAGATATTCGTTCTCTTTTTTTTCAACCTTTTGAACTTGAATTTGCATAAATTGCAGCCTCCTGGGGTTAATAGTATGACGGATTGTTTAAGTGTGTGGTAAAGGGAACGGAGTCCACGATTGAAAAACATACTTCATATCCGGGGTATCCTGTTCGAGCATAAATGGAAGAATATCCATAATGGCGCGTGCTTTACTGCCAGCATAAAAGTTGCGCGAGCTATGTAACATTTTGTTTGCCTTTATCCACTGGCTGAGCTGCATCATAACGTCTTCGACGATTGTTTGGTCGATACGTTCATAAACGTCCTGACGGATCGAAACGAGTATGCCGCAATTATTGGATGATTGGGACATGGGGTCATTGGACAAAAGAATGTACACTTCCGGCGTCGTCCCTTTGTTATAGGACGATTTGATACTAGGCGCCTCTATAACCAGCATCAAAGGAGTCAATTCATCATTGGTTACAATACGAAGCAACTCCTGCTTGTCCCAGCGAATCTTACCGTGTTTGGCTTTCGTGGATTGATAGATAGACACACGGGTATTGCGGATTCCTGATATATTCAGGAACGTTTCAAAACAATCGAACAGGTTAGCAAAGCACTCTTCAGCAAACAAAGTGTGCTTCTCCGACAAGGAACCGGCCATTATAAAATTATAATGCAAGTTGTTAACCACAAGCATCCATCCTTTATTCATGAATTACCAATTCTTATACCATAATATATGACATGAAGATCGAATTCACCTTTTATATAGACTGTGGTCCTGTTCATTAAAATCGTTTGGAAACCAGTTCAACTTCGCGTATACTAGGAAAGTCATATATGGAACGGCCTGAGCCGCCTTGCGGCCGTATGTTGAGTTACATGAACAGATTCAACGATAACGGATATGCTCCCTTCCTGAAAAGGGGAGAATGAGAACCGATACAAAAATGGGAATTCTGAACTATGGAACGATAGATGTCATATGGCACATGAACCTATTTTACGTGACACATATTGAATACAGATAAGGGAAGTGAATACAACTTGAAGAATTTTACAGCATTAGGTGTGGAGCAACATTGGGTAGAAGCCTTGAAAGAGCAGGGTATCTCAGCGCCAACACCTGTACAGCAGGAGTCCATTCCACTGTTGATGGAAGGTCAGGATGTGATTGCCGAGGCACATACGGGGACAGGGAAGACGCTTGCGTTTTTACTGCCGATTTTACAAAAGCTGAATTTGGACAAGCGGCACCCGCAGGCGCTTGTGATTGCACCTACGCGTGAATTGGCACTCCAGATTACAGAGGAAGCTAAATGCTTGGCTGCTGCGGAGCCGAGTTTATCTCTACTAGCTGTTTACGGAGGACAGGACGTGGAGCGTCAGCTTCGTAAACTGAAAGGTGGCGCACAACTGATTATTGGGACACCTGGGCGACTGCTGGATCACCTGAGACGTGGCACGCTGGATCTAGGCGGCATTAAAATGCTGGTCCTGGATGAAGCCGATCAAATGTTACACATGGGCTTTTTGAACGATGTGGAGACGATTCTTCAGGAAGTTCCTTACCGGAGACAGACGATGCTGTTCTCCGCTACGATGCCAGCCGGTATTCGCAAACTGGCTCGTGTATATATGAACGAACCTGTAGATGTCAAAGTGAAATCCGCTTCTTCCGTTCCGGTGAGTCAAATCCGTCAGGTCGTTGTGCAAACAACAGACCGTGGTAAGCAACAGGCATTGGTGGATATGCTGAATACGGATCGTCCGTACTTGGCTGTTATTTTCTGCCGTACGAAGCGCCGGGCTGCCAAACTGAACGAAGAGCTGCAAGAAATGGGCTTTCAGAGCGGTGAGCTTCACGGGGATTTGTCCCAGAACAAGCGGGAGCAAGTGATGAAGGCGTTCCGTGAAGCGAAACTCCAATTGCTCGTAGCGACTGATGTAGCCGCACGCGGCCTGGATGTAGAAGGCGTCACGCATGTCTTCAACTACGACATGCCGCAGGATGCCGAAGGCTACATCCACCGCATCGGGCGTACCGGCCGTGCCGGAGGCAAAGGTGTGGCGGTGACGCTCGCTACGCCAAGGGATATTCCGGAGCTTCGGAACATCCAGAAAGTTGCTGGTGTCACATTCACCAGCAGTGAGGGCGGCGGACAGCGTAGACCTGCTTCCGATACGGCTGATCGGCAGGGTCGAGAACGCCGTTCGGGCAGAAACGACCGCCGTTCCTACGGTGGCAACGACTCCGGCGGTGGACGCCGGGGCAGCGGCCGCGAACAGGCGGGCCGTCGTGACAGTGCAGGCGGCGAACGTCGCTCTAGCCGCGGCAGTAACGAGCGCAGCGGATATGACCGCAGCAGCGGTTCCGCACGAGGAGGCCAAGGTCGCTCGGCGGGACAAAGCAGCGAGCGTGGCGGGTATGACCGTAGTAGCGGCGGTTCTGCACGAGGAGGCCAAGGTCGCTCGGCAGGGCAAAGCAGCGAGCGCGGTGGATATGACCGCAGCAGCGGCGGTTCCGCACGAGGAGGCCAAGGTCGCTCGGCAGGACAAAGCAGCGAGCGCGGTGGGTATGACCGCAGCAGCAGTGGTTCTGCGCGCGGAGGCCAAGGTGGCCGCGGTGGACAAGCCAAAGGCGGCCCGCGTGGTGGTCAAGGACAAGGAGGCCGTCGCGGACGGTCCAGATAGATAAAATAGGAGTATTCTCATAGAATGCTCCACTATGGTTATCATAATAGCCCCGGGGAGGCTCATCTTCCGGGGCTATTGTAATCTTCATCCATACCGCTGAAAGAGCAGCGCCATAAGATAAATTCAAAAGATAAATTTGGAGGGGTTATACATCATGCAGGAACAGGATATGGGCAAGCGCGCCATGGTCTCAGCATGGATCAGCCTGATTAGCAACATCCTATTAACCGGCATTAAGATTATTACAGGACTTATGTTCAACAGCAAGGTGCTGGTAGCCGATGGTGTGCATAATGCTGGGGACGTGATTGCCTCTGCAACGGCACTGGGGGCGATGCGCATATCTAGCCAGCCGCCGGATGAGGACCATCCTTATGGTCACGGCAAGGCAGAAGTGATCGGTGCAAGCGTGGTGGCGGTCATATTGTTTGGAGCGGGTATATTTATCGGCTATCATTCGATTGCAGCACTGTTCGAACCGATGCCACAGGAGCATATACTGGCATTGGTGGCCGCCATTATTTCCTTGCTCTGGAAACAGTGGCTGTATATCTACACGATTCGTATCGGGAGAGCGGCCAATAGTCAGGGTCTTATTGCAACGGCAAAAGATCATCTCGCTGATGTGTACGCCTCTGGGGCTGCTGTACTGGGTATCGGCTTGGGGCTGATTGGGGAGCACTGGGGCATTTCAATCTTATCTTACGGTGACCCTATTGCGGGATTCGTAGTGGCATTGCTAGTTCTGAAATTGGCCTGGGAAATGGGCCGTGAATCCATAGATGTGCTTATGGAAAAGGCGATTGCAACGGAGGAAATTGAGAGCTACGCCGCAGCCGCACTGAGTGTAGCCGAGGTTCAACGTATTGACCGTATCCGTGCCCGTGAGCACGGCCATTATATTATCGTGGATATCCGCGCTTCAGTGGATGCCTCTTTGACGATTCAGCAGGGACACGATATTATTCGACTGATTAAGGGGGCTGTCATGAAGCGGGAACCGCGGGTTTATGAGGTGCTTGTCCATTTGAATCCATGGTATGCGGACGACCACTAGAACAGACGGCGCGAATTGACAGATAACTTGCAGGAAGGGTATGCTTTTAAAAGCCGAACGATGATGAATAAAAGCGAGGTTACCCGAAAATATGCGAAAATTTTTAAAATGGTTAGGCATTTCTGTGACTGCGGCGGTTCTTTTAGTGGGCGGATATTATACGTATTCTATATATCATTTTACGAATCAAATTTCAGTTGCTTCCGGACAGGATTCGAAATTTAAACCGCAGGCACAAACTCAAACCAATGTACAACCTGTAGAGGTATCGCTCCCACCGGAATGGGATGGGACAGAAAGAGTGAATATTCTGCTGCTAGGCGGCGACTCCCGTGGAGAGGATTCAGGGCGTTCTGACTCCGTTATGGTTGCTTCTATTGATCCGGTTACGAAAAAGGCTACACTGATGTCGATTCTTCGTGATACGTACGTCAATATCCCAGGTCATGGGCAAAGTCGATTGAATGCTGCCTTTTCCTACGGGGGACCGGATTTGACCAGACAGACCGTGAGCGACCTGCTGGGCATACCGATTCAATATTATGTATATACTGATTTCAATGGTTTTATTGCGCTGGTTGATTCTGTGGGTGGTATTGACCTGGATGTCGAAAAAGATATGCATTATACCTCCAAGGCAGATAAACACCAGTTTGATATTGATTTGAAAAAGGGAATGCAGCACATGGACGGTAAAACAGCCTTGCAATATGTACGCTTCCGTCATGATGCGACTTCCGATTTTACGCGTACGGAGCGGCAACGCAAATTCATTACCGAGCTTGGCGGTAAAATTCAGTCAACCTCATCTCTAATCAAACTGCCGAGTATTTTAAATAGCATTTCTCCTTATATTGAAACGAACCTGAGTACTACGGAAATGCTGCAATTGGCTTCATTGGGCTTTAATATCGATGCAACAACAGTAGCGAAGCAGCAAATCCCGCCGAATGAATTGGTGCGTGGGGAAACCATTAAGGGTGCGCAGGTATTGGGTGTAGACGAAAGAAAGCTCAAGCGCTTCATACAGAATCTTTTTGAACAGGAGAACAAACCTGTGACCACGACGGTGGATGCTGCAACCACGATAAATGATACTCCATAACCCTCGAAAGCAAGCGAAGTTCGTACGATGACGTACAACTTTGTTTGCTTTTGTGTTTATTTGGGTATAACCTTGTATATTTTGTTCCAAAAATATATCGTATCTATGAAGAACGTATACTCATTTGTGTAAAGAGAAGGGGAATGTGGTGTGGAAATAACTCCGGCATGGAAAGACCGATTCAAGAAGTTTTTTCTGAACAACAAGTTTGTGTTATTCCTGCTGGTACTGCTGCTGATCGGCTTGAATATCTTGGTGCTTACCAAAATTTCATACATATTCACACCTGTCATGGTGCTGTTAAAAACGATCATTCTCCCTGTCATTTTATCCGGCGTGTTGTACTATCTGTTCAATCCGTTGGTTGATGTACTGGAGCGTAACAAGGTGAAACGAGTATACTCCATTGTTGTATTGTTTTTGCTCATTATAGGAGTTATTGCGATTGTGGTTACATCGGTGGTACCTGTGATCCGTGATCAAATACAGGGTCTTATCCAAAATTTTCCTGACTATAGCAAGCAAGTACAACGACAATTCGAGAAACTGATCGGCAGCGATTTTGTAAACCAGTTCCAGAACACCATTCAAATTAATCCATCTGAGCTGGCCTCCAAAGCTTCTGAAAAGTTATCTAGCTTTATTAATAATGCATGGACGGGTGTGGGCAGCTTTTTGGGCGTGGTGACAGAAACGGTACTTGCGATTGCTACGGTTCCATTTATTCTGTTCTACTTGCTAAAAGATGGACACAAGCTACCACAGTTTATCCTGAAAATGCTTCCGCCTATGTTTCGTAAAGAAACAGATCGCATTATGACCGAGATGAATCATCAGGTCAGTTCCTATATTCGTGGGCAGATTATTGTCAGCTTCTGTATTGGGGCGCTGTTGTATATTGGTTACCTAATCATTGGATTAGACTACTCTCTGACGCTTGCAGTCATTGCATCCTTTACGAGCGTTGTCCCCTACTTAGGTCCCGTCATTGCCATTACACCTGCGTTAATTGTAGCCTTGGTCACCTCACCGATTATGCTGCTCAAGATGGTTATCGTGTGGACAGTCGTACAGCTCATTGAGGGTAAATTAATTTCTCCACAAATTATGGGCAAATCTCTTCGGGTACATCCGATCACGATTATCTTCGTTATTCTGACCGCAGGCAATTTGTTTGGTGTGGTGGGAATTGTACTGGCGGTTCCGGGGTATGCCGTCTTGAAAGTAATCGTTACACATCTGTATAGTTTCTTTAAAAAGCGTTCACATCTCTATGAGGCGGATAAAGGGAACGCAAGTCTTTACGAAAAATAAACTTTTCCACTATAAAATTGATAGGGGCACCTCTTGGGTAACTGTGGCTACGCATGCTATAATTAATGCCTATCCTTATTCCCAAATAGAAAGGTCAGACTTTTATGATAAAACTCAGCATTCTTGACCAATCTCCGGTATCGGAAGGCATGACGCATGCGCAGGCATTACAAAAGACCACTGAGCTTGCTATAGAGGCGGAACGCTTGGGTTATCATCGCTTTTGGGTATCAGAGCATCATTCTGCAGCAAATCTCGCTGGGTCCAGCCCGGAGGTACTGATTTCACATCTGGCCGCCCGTACTCGGGCCATTCGAGTGGGGTCGGGTGGGGTGATGCTGCCTCATTACAGCGCTTATAAAGTAGCGGAAAACTTTCGTGTGTTGGAAGGATTGTATCCGGGACGCATTGATTTAGGTCTGGGACGGGCGCCTGGAGGAATGCCCATTGCTACCAGAGCCCTGCAAGAAGGCAAAATGCGAGGTGGTGTAGATCTATACCCTGAGCAGTTGGATGACCTGTTAGCTTATTTACATGACAGCACAGGCAATAATCACCGTTTCGGTTCGCTACAGGCGATGCCGCTTATAGAAACTGTACCGGAAATGTGGTTGCTCGGCTCCAGTGGTGATAGCGCAGGTCTGGCAGCCGAGCGTGGCGTGGGCTTTGCGTTTGCGCAGTTCATTAATGGTGAAGGCGGCACAGGGGCTATGAAGGAATACCAGGAAAGCTTCCAGCCTTCCCAGCATAGTGACCAACCACGTTCGCTTGTTGCCGTATTTGCGATCTGTGCGGATACCGAAGAGGAGGCCAATCGCTTGGCTTCCAGCATGGACTTGTCTCTTGTACTATTAGAGCAGGGAATGCGCTCCGCTGGAACACCTTCCGTGGAAAAGGCACTGGCGTATCCGTATACGCCGTTTGACCGGATGCGGATACGTGAGAATCGCAAACGTATGGTGGTCGGTTCGCCCGAACAGGTGAAGCGTCAGATTGAGCAATTAAGTAAGGACTATAATGCACAGGAGATCATGGTTGCGAGCATTATTCATGACTTTGATGCCAAAATGAAATCTATACGTCTCATGGCCGAAGCATTTGGACTGTCTTCTGTACAGTCATAATGCAATTCGCCGGATTTGAAAGATCACAGCTTCGAGGAGCTGTGATCTTTTTTTGAATTTTTTGAGGAAATATTGGATGATATGCACTGTATGATATAGGAAATAAACCAGTTAACACTTGATAATGATTATCAATATCTTTATTATATAAAGATAGAATGAAGTTTTGATGAAAGTCGTGCGTTAAGCCCGTGACTATATATATTGGATAAGGGAAAGGGATGATTCCACATGTTTCGTCTGAAAACGGCAAATCTGGATATTGCTTATGAAGATCGATTGATTGTAGAAGATCTGAACGTAGAAATACCGCAAGGGAAAATCACAGCCTTGGTGGGCGCAAATGGTTCTGGCAAGTCCACTATTCTGAAGACGATGGCTCGCATCATGAATCCTAAGGGCGGCAGTGTTCTGCTTGACGGTAAATCCATTCATAAGCAATCCACCCGGGAAGTAGCTAAGCAGCTGGCTATTTTGCCGCAAAATCCGACTGCACCGGAAGGATTAACCGTGACGGAACTGGTATCTTACGGACGTTTTCCTTATCAAAAAGGTTTTGGTTCCATGAAAGCGGAAGATCGCAAAATGGTAGAGTGGGCCATTCAAGTAACGGGAATGAGCGAGTTCCACGATCGTCCGATTGATCAGCTTTCTGGCGGTCAGCGTCAGCGTGCCTGGATTGCTATGGCACTTGCGCAGGATACGGATATTTTGTTTCTGGATGAGCCGACGACATTTTTAGATATGGCGCATCAACTGGAAGTGCTGCATTTGCTGGAGTATCTAAATACTTCGGAGGAGCGCACCATTGTTATGGTCGTGCATGATTTGAACCATGCGGCCCGGTATGCTCAGCATATGATTGCAATCAAAAAAGGGAAAGCTGAGGCGGTAGGAACTCCAACTGAGGTTATGTCCCCTGATGTGCTGCGTGAAGTGTTCGGGATTGAGGCTGATATTGTAACAGATCCTCGTACAGGTGTACCGCTCTGTCTTCCGTATGCTTTGGCTGGACAGCCTGCGGTAAGCCAAGCCATAAAAGATATGAATGTGGAAGATAAGCAACCTGTGGGTTCTGTTGCTGAGCGACGTGATGCTAGAGCACAAGTAGCGGCAAGAGGTTAAAGGGGACATACCATGAAACCACTGGATTACGATCAGCTTGAGCAACTAGCAAACATAGTGAGAGTCACGCCGGAGGATGCAGTATATTCCGGGCCAGTGGCCGAATGGCTTGAACCAGATAAGATCCGCTCTGTGATGGAGTATTACGGCGATCTTCTGCGTGCTGAAGACGTTTTAACCGCAGCCGTTTATTTTGTGAACCAGTTGCGTGGCCTCGTGTTTGCGCAGCATTTTATGGTATCCCTGTGTGAACGCCGTTGGGACCTGTCCGTTTCTAATCTCAGATTTCATATTTGTTATGAAGGTCAATATCCCTCTATTAGTCTTCAGGTCATCGACTTAACAGAGCTGGACAATACGTGGAACAATGGGGATCACCGTTCTTCCGAACAGGCCCAGCAAGTGTTACGAGACTTTTACAGTTTGCAGATGCGGCCCCTATTGGAAGCAATTGCTACAGTGGGGAGCGCATCTATCGGCCAAATGTGGGGACAGTTTCCGTTGGCATTGCTGTATTTTAAGGATAGAGTACAGCCATCGTTGACTGATCCTCAGGATGTGGAGCGCTTTGAACAAGATTATATGTATGTGACACGTGAACTTGAGGGAGAGATATTCGGGCGTAAAAGAAATCCGTTTACGGTTCGTCTCGTTGAATTGGACAATCCTTACCGCCCTGGTGAAAATACCTACATGAAACCGTCCTGTTGCCAATATTACAAGACAGGTGGAGGTCAGCGGTATTGTTATACTTGCCCCAAAATGTCCGCTTCCGAACGCGAAGAACGCAGACTCGAAGTGGTGGCATCACGGTAAAGTCTCTGTGGATGTTGGCATGTCCGTCACCTTTTGGTTAAAATAGGTTATGTAACCTAAACCAAGTGACACGAAGGAGGATGCTGTATGTCTGTCTATTCACATAATGCCGTAACACCAGCGAATCAGGAGGTTTCTCTGAATACTTACGCTGGTAAGGTGCTGGTTATTGCGAATACCGCCAGTAAATGCGGACTTACCCCGCAATATGGGGATTTGCAAAAGCTTTATGACGAATATAAGGATCGGGGATTAGTTGTATTAGGCTTTCCTTGCAACCAATTTGGCGGTCAGGAGCCGGGCAGCAGCGAGGAAGCGTCTGAATTTTGCCAACTGAATTACGGGGTTAATTTCCCGGTATTCGCCAAAGTGGACGTCAATGGACCGGGTACAGCGCCTCTGTTTGAATATTTGAAAAAGCAACAGCCTGGAGAACAGGAAAATGGGACAATTCAGTGGAATTTTACGAAATTCATTGTGAATCGTGAAGGTGTACCTGTGGGTCGTTTTGAACCGAAGGAGTCACCAGAAGCGATGAAAGCAGCCATTGAGCAATTGCTATAGTAGCTTTGCCTTCATTCCAAAATATATGTTTAAAAAGGTCTGATTTCCGGCATGTCTCCGGGAAGCGGACCTTTTTTTGTTCTCTACATGTGCATTTGTCTAAAGGGGGAGCATCATGTGAAAGTCGATTCCATGGGCATAATCAGGCCGCCTACAGGGGAAACTGAATGGAGCAAAAAAACATTTCAGCAAACAGTTGATCTCGTATATCCTTTCTTTTTTAAATGTGGACAAATTGTGAATATCACAAAAAGCTATTGTAATGTGAAAAATATCACACTATAATAAGTGCATGAAGTGAAATAAATCACAAACACTAACGAGCTGTTTACGTGAAACTATTCACAATTATTATACAGTTTATGCCCACACACCAAGGAGGAATTCAACATGAAAGTAGCAGTTATCGGATGTACACACGCAGGCACAGCAGCTATCGTTAACACAGCTAAATGTTATCCAGATGCAGAAATTACCGTTTACGAGCGTAATGATAATATTTCATTTTTATCTTGTGGTATTGCGCTGTACGTAGGTGGTGTCGTCAAAGATCCGCACGGCCTGTTTTATTCGTCTCCAGATCAACTGTCTGACTTGGGTGTAGTGACCAAGATGCTTCATGAGGTAACGAGTGTGGATACGGCTGGCAAGTCCCTGCATGCCCGTAATCTCCAAACAGGTGAAGAATTTACAGACACATTTGATAAACTAATTGTGACCACGGGATCATGGCCCATTATTCCAAAGCTGGAAGGCATTGAACTTGATCATATTTTGCTCTGTAAAAACTATAATCATTCCAATGATATCATTGAGAAAGCCCAGCACGTACAGAACATTACAGTCGTGGGAGCTGGATACATTGGTGTTGAATTGGTAGAAGCTTTCCAAATGAATGGTAAAAATGTAACGCTGATCGACAGTGCTGATCGTATATTGAATAAGTATTTGGACCATGAGTATACAGACCGGATTGAAAGTTCCCTGAAGGAACATGGCATTAAGCTGGTACTTGGCGAGACGGTGAGTCGTTTTGAGGGTACGAACGGTAAGGTAAGTAAAGTCGTGACCTCTAAAGGAGAATATGAAACAGAGCTTGTTATTCTCTGCATCGGTTTCCGACCTCAAACGGATCTGCTCAAAGGTCAGGTAGATATGTTGCCTAACGGTGCGATCATTGTGGATAACTATATGCAAAGTAGTTGCCCGGACGTGTTTGCAGCAGGCGACAGTTGTGCAATTCGCTATAATCCGACCGGCAAAACGGCTTATATCCCTTTGGCAACCAACGCAGTTCGTATGGGTACGCTGGTGGCACGTAATCTGGTGCAACCAACCATTGCCTACATGGGAACCCAAGGAACTTCGGGTATCAAAATTTACGAAGACAATATCGCAGGAACAGGCATGACGGAAGCTGCGGCAACAGATGAAGGCATGACTGTAGAAGCTGTAACCATTGAGGACAGCTACCGACCTGAATTTATGCCAACCTCCGAAAAAGTGTTACTGAAAGTGGTATATGAACAGGGGACGCGGAGAATTCTGGGTGCTCAAATTATGTCGAAGGTGGATTTGACGCAATCCATTAACACGCTATCCGTAGCCATTCAAAACCATATGACTATTGACCAGTTGGCCTTTGTCGATTTCTTCTTCCAGCCGCATTATAACAAGCCTTGGAATTTCTTGAACGCGGCAGGTTTACAAGCTTTGCCTACAATATCCGAACGGAACCCAGTTACTGTATAATTAGATTTGTCTGTGACATTGTTCATAAGTTTGTCAACAATCTGAGGCGTACGGATGAATCCTTATAGTACAATATAGAGTAGCATAAGGATCAGGGGGGAAGTAGCTTATGGGTTTGTTTTATATCCTTTTTCTTGTAGTCGTGGCGCTGATAGGCCTCGGTGGAGTTCTTTGGTTCTTAAGAGCAATTGAAAAGGAAGAATACAATTAAATGTAAAGCGCGTAGTAGCGCAGTAGATGTAATAATACAGAAAAACAGTCCTTTTTTCAGGGGCTGTTTTTTTTATAGTTACGAAAGTGATTTTTTTCACAAACTTAATCACTGATTTTAAATAAAATATGAAAGAAGAATATTTTAGTGAATAGATATTAAAGGAGCGGGGATATATGGCGAGCTATAAACCGGGGCAAATTGCTGAAAAGACGGTGGAAACAGGAGTGGCCAAGGCGAACAACCCGTGGACTGTGGCGGTGGTACTGGGATTTTTGGCAGGTGCATTTATTGCACTCGGGTTTTTGCTGGATATACGTGTTATTGCAAGTGCGCCTAAAGAATGGGGAAGCATTGCCACCTTTATTGGAGCTGCGGTGTTCCCTATTGGTCTGGTATTAGTTTTGATCGCAGGCGGAGAATTGCTGACCGGCAATATGATGGCGGTCCCTTTGGCGAGATGGGCAGGACGAATTAAGACAGGAGTCATGCTTCGTAATTTGGCGATTATTACGCTCAGTAATTTTGCAGGTGCGTTATTCGTTGCATTTTTCTTTGGGCATGTGCTGGGTTTGACAGAAACGGGCCCTTATCTGGACAAAGTGGTGGATATGGCAGGACATAAGCTACACGAAAGCTTTTTGCAGTCTTTTATATCGGGTATAGGATGTAACTGGCTCGTAGCACTGGCTGTATGGTTGGCATATAGCACAGACTCCATTGGCGGCAAAATTATGGGGATTTGGTTCCCGACCATGGCCTTTGTGGCTATTGGATTTCAGCACGTTGTTGCCAATATGTTTCTCATTCCGGCGGCTATTTTTGCAGGCCACTTTTCATGGGCAGATTATGTTATGAACTTCATTCCGGTCTGGCTGGGGAATTTGGTAGGAGGTAGCCTGTTTGTGGCTGGAGCCTACTGGTTGGCCTATCTGAAAAAGCCTCAAGCCAACGCACATCCAGTGAATGAATCTCCAACTACTTCTTCGGTTGCACATCCAATCCGTTGATTGATCCTACCTAATCACAGTACTTTAAACAGCAATGAACAAAGCAAATCCGCCATGACAGGCCCGGGGGAACGAAACCTGTCATGGCGGATTTTTTTGGGAGTGGTCCATGATTTGGCATGGAGGATGAGTGTGCTCTCGTCCATGATGCCTTGATCTTTTTTACCCTCAGTAAGATATGATGAAACAGGATGTTGAAAAAAATTATAATTCTTAAAAAATCCGTTTTGCTCTATGCAGCAGACGGATTTTTTTAATATTTTGGAGAGCGGCTGTGTGGGAAAATCCTTCTCTTGCCATAGGCCAAAGCTGTGGATATGATAAGATCAGTGTAATTTTTGGAAACGGTAACGGAAAGGAGCATCAACACTATGGATCATCGCAATAGCGCGCCTCGTGAGGCCACGCTTCAACAAGACTTACAAGGGGGACAGCGGATGACGGAGCAGCAGGACGGTATTTTTCCGGCTGTATGCCCGTTAGATTGCCCGGATACGTGTGGGCTCCTGCTTCACAAGGAAAAAGAAAAGATAATCAAGGTGACTGGAAACCCAGATCATCCCATTACCAAAGGGGCTATTTGTAACAAAGTTCGCAATATGACGGAGCGGGTATATGATCCTGATCGGGTGCTCTATCCGTTGAAGCGTATAGGCCCCAAAGGAGAAGGGAAGTTTGAACGAATTAGCTGGGAGGAGGCGGTCAATACCATTACAGGTCGGTTCAAGGAGCTGATCCGTACGGACGGACCGGAATCTATTCTCCCCTACAGCTTTTATGGCAATATGGGCGTATTGAGTGTGGATGGAATGGATCGCCGATTTTTTAATGCGCTGGGTTCAAGCCAACTGGATCAGACGATTTGCAGCGTGGCTGGGAATGAAGGATGGGCGTCCGTTATGGGTTTTAAGGGCGGCACCAGCCCGGAGGACACGGAGGATGCAGACCTCATTATTGTGTGGGGTGGTAATGTCATTAGCACCAACATGCATCAGGTCGTTTTGGCTGAGAAAGCACGTAAAAAAGGTGCTAAGGTGGTCGTTATTGACGTTCATCGTAACCGGACGGCGCAATGGGGGGATTGGTTCATTCCGTTATATCCGGGGACGGATACAGCGCTCGCGCTGGGTGTTATGAATGTACTGTTCGCTCAAGGACTGACGGACGACGAATTTTTACATCGCTACACAGTAGGTCATGAGGAACTGCGCGAGCATGTTAAGACCTATACACCAGAGCGAGTTTCGCGGATTACCGGCGTGCCGGAAGCGGATATTATCCGTTTGGCGGAAATGTACGGAACTGCGAGAGCAGCGTATATCAATATCGGTAATGGGCTTCAGCATCATGATAATGGCGGTATGAACGTACGTGCGGTTACATGCTTGCCTGCGCTCACTGGACAATGGCTGAAGCACGGCGGGGGAGCGTCACGCTCCAACGGCGCTTATGCCAAGATTAACAGCGCCCATCTGGAGCGTCCTGATCTGCGACAGAACCCGGATGCCCGGATGATTAACATGAACCGGATCGGAGAAGCGCTGCTACAGAAGGAACAGCCGATTAAGGCGTTATTCGTATATTGCAGTAATCCGGTAGTTGTAGCCCCCGATTCGGAACGGGTGACTAAAGGATTTGAACGAGAGGATTTGTTCACAGTCGTTCATGACCTATTCCTAACCGATACGGCCCGCTATGCAGATATTGTGCTGCCTGCCGCGTCTTCTTTTGAAGGAACAGATCTATACAAATCGTACTGGCACCACTATATCCAAATGCAGCAGCCCGTCATTGATCCGCTTGGGGAAAGCAAAAGCAATTATGAGCTGTTTAGCCTGCTCGGACGGGCAATGGGCTTTGATGAAGCTGCCTTTACGGAAAGTGAAGAGGAGATGATCGCAGGCGCGCTTGATAATCCAACGAACCCTTATCTCAACGGTGTGACCTTGGAAGCCTTAAAGAAGTCACCTTTTGTAAAGCTTGATATGACGCCAAAGGCCACTTATTTGGATCGTTTAACCACGCCTTCAGGCAAGATTGAGCTATATTCGGAAAAAATGAAACAAGCAGGTCTGCCCGCGATGCCTTCTTATGTGCCACTGATTGAAGGGTACGACGGAGAGCACCGACCGCAAGCGGACGAGCGGTATCCATTAATGTTTATTTCACCGCCAAACCATAATTTTCTGAATTCTACTTTCGCTAACTTGCCCAAGCATCAGCGACTGGAGCGGGAGCCCTTGCTACAAATTCACCCGGAGGATGCTCAGACAAGAGGCATCGCGGACGGGGAGCCGGTTACCGTATGGAATGATCGGGGGACGTATGAGCTGAAAGCCAAAGTCACCGATCTGATGCTGCCCGGTACAGTGATTAGTCAGGGATTATGGTGGGAAGGCAAAGGACGCAGACAGCGTGTCAATGTGTTAACCTCTGATCGGCTGTCGGATATGGGACAGGGGGCTACTTTCTTCTCAACGGTGGTGAATGTGAAGCGCCAATGAGATTATGCCTTTTATGGCGTCAGATGCAAAAGGAGAAACAAAAGATATGAAATGGTTGGAGTCTTATCCGAAAGAAGTGAAAGTGTTTCTCATTGCCAGCCTGATTAATTCTGCTGGAAGTTCCCTGATGTGGCCGTTGGTTAGCATGTATGTGTTTGACGAGCTAAACCGTAGTATGGGAGATGCAGGAATTGCGATTTTAGTGCAGTCTCTGGGCGGAATTTTTGGTCAAGTGTTGGGCGGAGCCCTCTATCACCGTATTGGAGCCAAGAAGCTGATTGTTGGCTCACTCGCGATGAACGCGCTGGGACTTCTCGCGCTTCCATTTACCAGCGGTCATTGGGTAGCGTTTGTCATCATGATGGGCTTTATCGGCTTTTTTAATGTCGTATCTGTACCTGCGATTCAGGCGTTTGTAGGTTTTCGTTTCGCTGACCGTCGTGGAGAGCTATTTAATATTATTTATGTCGCTAACAATATTGGGGTTGCAGTGGGTACGGGATTGAGTGGCGTTCTGGCTGACCTCTCCTATCAGCTCAGCTTTGTGATGAACGGAGTGACTTCTGCGGTATTTGCCGGATTCTTCTGGTCTTATCTAAGCAGGGTGGATCGGGAAGAGGGAGAAGTACAGCTCAGCAAGTCCGTGAAAAAAAGAGAGGAAATACCAGCTCGTTTGCTGTTTCGTGATACCAGATTGTATCTCTTTGTGGGGTTAGGCTCGCTTTTTTTATGGTTCGGCAATTCGATCTGGAATACAGGAGTGTCTCCCCATATTATTGAGCAGGGCTTGCCTAAAACGATGTATGGGTTACTATGGACACTGAATGGTATCCTTATTTTTGCCGCACAACCCATTATTTTTTGGATAAAACGACTGTACGCTCATCACGCTTCAGCGCAAATGACATGGGCCGGAGGATTTTATTTGGCGGCTTATATTGTCATGCTGGGCACACAGAACTATACTGGAATGATATTCGCTATGGTTCTGGCGACCCTGGGAGAAATGCTGATTGCACCTGCGGTTCCAGCATTCCTGTCTGATCATGGAGGTCGGGGTGCACCCTTTTACATTGGGCTTGTGGGGGGCATTGGCGCAGCCGGACGGGTAATGGGGCCTTATATTATGGGGAAGTTGTATGATGGTGGTGGGTTACCGCCTACACTTTGGCTGGCATCAGGCGTAGCGGTGTTGTCGATCCTGTTTTTCGTCCTGCATAGCTGGTTGAACCGTTACCGGCATCATTCGGATACTTTGAATACTATGACGTCCAAGGCGGATGTTCCCAGTTCTTAAGTCCTAATAAAAATGCAGTATTATGCTGTAATTATGGTACAATAAGTGACGGATGATTGTAGTTATTGCTTCAGGAAAGCCTTCACAGGAAGGATTGAAAGGAATTGTTTACAAGTCAACTCTTGACGATACGTCATTCGGAGATGAAGGATGCTCCTGATCTGATTGCGCTGGATGAATTGGTATGGAATGAACGCACGGCTCCCGCTTCGCTGTCCTGGAAGTCGCGCGGGGAGTTTCTGCGTAATACGCCTCCAGGCTCTCAACTGGTCGCCATCGAACAGGAAGTACTCTGCGGGTATATTGGATTTCGTCCTCCAACGCTGTTGGCTAGTAATTGTCATGTACTCGAAATAAATATAGCTGTACATCCAGCTTATCATCGCAAAGGCATTGGGACAGCGCTCATGAACTCCATGAAGGATATTGCAGCTGCGGAGGGCATACGTAAGTTGAGTTTGCGTGTACTCTCATGCAACACGGAAGCCCTTATGTTTTATGAAAAAAGTGGTTTCGCGATTGAAGGACGTTTGCATGAGGAGTTTTACATAGCAGGCCAATTCGTAGATGATGTGTTAATGGCCTATTTCTTAAAATAGGCGGGAGGCTACAGACAGCAATTCGGTTGTATGCCCGGCCTAAACCAACAACGCCGCAGACCTGCTCAGGTCTGCGGCGTTGTTGTACAATACAATATTACCGAAGTTGCTTCCATTCATTTTGGAGCATACCGTACACTGCGTGGTTCATGTAGCCGTCGGGCAGCAATTCCGCTTCGCGTACAATGCCTTCGAGCACAAAGCCCAAACGTTCCGGAATACCGCGGCTGCGGCGGTTCGTCGTTGCAGAGCGGATTTCGACCCGATGCAAGTCCAGCTCCATCAAAGCATATTCAACGAATACGCGGCAGGCGCTGGTCATTAGACCTTGTCCTTCGTACCCGTGTCCAAGCCAGTATCCGATGCTAACGGAGCGGTGAGTCCAATTGATCTCATGGTAGCTGATGATGCCAGCAAGCTCGTTGTCTATCCAAATTCCGGCGGTCAGACTACCGTTCTCTGCGGCTTGTTTCAAGGCGCCCTGCACGAACTGCTCTGTGTGGCTGATTTCCGTGGTAGAGTCTACCCATGGAAGCCATTGACGCAGGCGGTCACGGGACATTTCGATCAGCTCAAACAGAGGCTGCACATGCTCCTTGGTGAGCGGCCGAAGGACTGTGCGTTCGTCCAACGCATATGTAAACATGATTGATCCCCTCTTTCACTCGGAAAATCGCTAAACCAGCCAGTCTAGCATTTAATCCCATGCTACCTTATTCTGCGAGAGTCGTCAAAAGGGAGAGGAAGCTTCAAATTCAATAGGTCCCACCCGGAACCGTTCATGCTCGTATACATATCTCAGATCCAAATCCCCTACAAATTCGGTTGGGGATACACTGCCAGATACAGTGGCTTGCAGAGGAAGCTGTTCGGCATCATACATTACGACAGAGCTAAAATCGAGATGCTTTGTAAATTGGGCTGGATCATCGTAAAATACTGATGCTTTAGGGTCCATCGTGTGTGTGACACCGTCAATCGTGACAGCAATATGAACCTGGCGGTTGTGGTCACGTGGCTCCACTGAGCTGTGAACGCGCTGGGACACAGCATCTGCTGCCGATTCGACTGCATATTCTTCCATCGTCCGTGCGTTAACAATATGCAACTCCTGCAATTCGACACCCGTTCCCGAGGCACGCGTGAGGACCACGACGGCTTCACGCACACCATCCCCGTTCACATCCCTATAGTATAATTGTGGTGCGGTGGAAATATCTGCCGAGCCCGACCATCGGAATGTGTGGCGTTGTTGGCCGATTTCCAATACAGCTGAATGGAATAATCCCTGTGACGGACTAACAGCATATAAGCGGACGGATGAGTCTTCTGGAGCGCTGGCTAGTGGACGAGATTGTACAGTTCCGTTCACCGGGTCCGGTGAAGGATGGCCGGAAGTCATGACGGAAGAGGACAAAAGCATAGACAGCAGGATCACAATGAGCAGCTTAAACACGGGTGGGTCTCCTTTTCCGGGCAAAATAAAAGATATATACACTATAACGAATTTATTTGCCGAAAATGTTAACTCTTTTTCATAACTTGTCACTTTTTTTGCTGAAGAGAGCATAAGGATTTTCATTTTATTGAGTTATGCGGTGTGAAAGGGTATATTTAAGGGAACATGTTTTACACAGATTATACGGAAGAAAGGTTGATTAGCGTGGAGAAGCCGATCACTCCCCCCAATTTTATTAAAAATGTTATTGAAGAAGATCTACGTACGGGTAAGGTAAAGGAGGTTGTTACACGATTTCCGCCTGAGCCAAACGGATATTTGCATATTGGACATGCCAAAGCTATCTGGATCAATTTCTCGTTAGGAGATGAATTCGGAGGACGCACCAATCTGCGTTTTGACGACACCAATCCGGCGAAGGAAGACACGGAATACGTGAACTCCATTCAAGAGGACGTGAAGTGGCTCGGTTATGAATGGGAGGAAAAACACTTTGCCTCCAATTATTTCGAAGAAATGTACAAGCGTGCCATCCTGCTGATCCAAAAGGGTAAAGCTTATGTGGATGATCAAAGCGCGGACCAAATCCGTGAAACTCGTGGCACACTGACCGAACCGGGGCAAAATAGTCCTTATCGGGATCGCAGTGTGGAAGATAATCTGAAGCTATTTGAAGAGATGCGTGCAGGCAAATACCAAAATGGTGAAAAGGTGTTGCGTGCCAAAATTGATATGGCTTCGGGAAACATTAATTTACGTGATCCGATTATTTACCGTATTTCACACACAGCACATCACAATACAGGCGACACATGGTGTATCTATCCAATGTACTCCTATGCTCATCCGCTGGAAGATGCGATTGAGGGAGTAACGCACTCACTCTGTTCGCTGGAATTCGAAGATCAGCGCCCGCTGTACGATTGGGTTGTAGCTGAATGTGAGATGGAAAAGGTACCGCACCAATATGAATTTGGACGGCTGAACCTGGCCCAAACCGTAACCAGCAAACGTAAGCTTAAGCTTCTGGTCGATGAAAAGCACGTAGATGGTTGGGATGATCCTCGTATGCCGACGATTTCCGGTTTACGTCGTCGCGGCTATACACCGGAGGCCATCCGCAGCTTCGTATATGAGACAGGTATTTCCAAAGCCTACGGAGTCATCGATTTGCAGGTGCTGGAGCATTTTGTACGTGAGGATTTGAAGCTTAAGGCACCTCGCACCATGGCAGTCATAGATCCGTTGAAGGTGGTTATCACAAACTATCCTGAAGGACAAGTTGAAATGCTGGAGGCGGAAAATAATACGGAAAATCCGGAACTCGGTACACGTCAAATTCCGTTTTCCCGGGAAATTTATATCGAGCGTGAGGACTTCATGGAGAATCCGCCGAGCAAATACTTCCGTTTGTTCCCTGGTAATGAAGTACGTCTCAAACATGCTTACTTCATTAAATGCAACGATGTGATTAAGGACGCAGACGGAAATGTAACGGAAATCCACTGTACCTATGATGTAGAAACCAAGAGCGGATCAGGCTTTACTGGACGTAAAGTGAAAGGCACGATCCACTGGGTAGAGGCTACTCAAGCGGTTCCTGCCGAATTCCGTTTGTATGAGCCTTTGATTAACGCAGAGGACACGGAAGAGATTGAAGAGGATGCATCAGAAAAAACATTCCTTGACCAATTGAATCCGAACTCATTGGAAATTGCTCATGGCTATGTCGAGCCGAACATGAAAGAAGCTCAATCACAGGACAAGTTCCAATTTTTCCGTCATGGTTATTTCAGTGTCGATCCGAAGCTTTCCAAACCGAGTCAGCCTGTATTTAACCGTGTTGTATCGTTGAAAAGCTCTTTCCAATTGCCTAAGCAATAGGCTGTTGGAAAGCGTGGGAGAGATGGTAGCTTCGTGCGACCAGTTGAAAAGGAGTCTGCCGTTGGCAGACTCCTTTATTTTACGCATGCACGCTCTTTATACATTTGACGATACTTGCTAACAAGCCAGAAGGGAAGAGGGGATACCTCATTCCTCTAGTGTTGTTAAGGGGCACTTTCTATTCGTTTGTGCCCGCTGGCAGTCCTGGCTGATAACCGTTCTTGTACAGCATGTACCACATAATGGCAAATCCCGCAGAGCCAAGTAGGGCGAAAAAGACCCCTGCATGGTACATCATTTCTCCACCAAAGTTCTGGAATAGCCAACCTCCCGCAAAACCTGCTACGATACCGGATATACCACTCCAGGTCAAGGTATATACGGCCTGTCCGGATGATCGGTATGCTGCAGGGGTAAATAGGACGGTCAACTGGGTGCCTACATAGAAGTATCCACCGAAGGTGACGCAATGAAGTGCCTGAATAAACACGATCTGAATCGGGTCTGTGGCCAGAGCCATCAGTTCCCACCGTAAGGCAAACAGCAAACTGACGAGTGCCAAACAACCTACCATCACGGTCATCTTTTTCTTCAAGAAGCGATCAAACAGCAAAAATACAACAATTTCGAATACCGATGACATAAAAACAGCAAAACCAAGCATCTGTTTGGACCCACCCAGCTCGGTGATGTACAGGGACATAAAGGCGCTGTTGATCGAATTCGGGATGGATACAAGGATGCCCAATAAAATAAAGGATATAAAGTATCCGTTCATTAAAACGCTGCCAAAGCCACGCAAATGAATAGTTGCTGTCTCCACAGAGCTTTTTAGTGGTGGAATCGACAAGGTGCAGATCAATGCAGCCAGAAGAAGTACCGTAAAGATGGTGGATATGCTGGATATCCCCGTTTGGTCAATAACTACGCCGGCAACTGCCGCTGTCACAGCCCAGCCGAAGGAGCCCCATATACGGAATGAGCCGAATTTCCGGTCTGTGCCCTCAATATAGCTGAGAATTAGGCTATTGCTTTGGGCAAATAAAGGGCTTTGAAAAAAATAAAAACCAATCATTGACACATAAATCATGATATACGTATGGACATGAAATAAAGCTTGCAGCAATAACAAGGTACCTATAATCATAAATAGCAAAATACGTCGGAGGTTACGGCTCCGGTCGCTTGTATAGCCCCAAAAAGGGTTCGCGAATACGGATACAAAAGGTCCGATAGCCATCAGACTCCCGATCTCCAGCTTGTCCATGCCGATATCTTGCAGATACAACGGGAAGAAGCTGGAGAAAATGACCATAGCTCCATATAGAAAAAAATTATACAGTTTTAAGGAATATAGAGGAGTCTCTTGAATTTCTCTCTTTTGCAAGACAAGCCATTCCTTTCTTAGCCCGATAGAGAACTACGCATCGATGCCGATCTGTGGGGAGGTTCTTTATTCCAATGTATCATGTGTTGAAAGGGTTAACAAACCAATTAATTAACAATTATGTAATAATTAAATTTTGTTCAAAAAATTCATGATGCACATTTGCAATTGTTTTCAGAAAAAAAGGAGGGCATATTTGTGAAAGTGACTGGTATTATCGTCGCAGGAGGACGTTCCAGACGAATGGGACAGGATAAGGCTCTGCTTGAGATTGATGGAGCCACTATGCTTGAACGGATGTATACTACATTGCAGCAGGCGGCCCAGCGGGTTGTAGTAGTCACTCGTGACAACCAAGGATATGGCCTGAGTGGTATGGAAACTGTGTCTGATGTTTTTCGGGGCATGGGGCCCTTGAGCGGTATCCATGCAGGATTATCTGCATCTACTACGGAGTGGGGGATGGTTGTCGCTTGTGATATGCCCTTTGTACAGCCAGAGGTGCTACATGATCTGCTCGCTGTAACTAAGAAGTGGACGGAGTTGCAAGGAACGAGGGAACCAGCATTGCAAGCAGTGATACCTTCTATGGATGGACGTATACACCCGTTGCTGGCTGTATACCATCGGAGCGTGCTACCGTCTGCCGAGGAATGTTTGCGTAGTGGACGGCTTCGTCTCACCGATTGGTTGGACAAGCTGAACGTTCGTTATGCGACAGTAGAAGATTTGCCGGGAGTGAGTGAGGACATGTGGCATAAGGCCGTGTTCAATATGAACAATCCGCAGGACTACCAGCTTGCTATAGAGCAGTTGAAGCATAGTATAAAACAGACCACGCAGAGCGTGAAGAATTTAAAGGAAATGCAAGAGGATTAGGCACGTACAAGCTTCCTGTTCGAGGACTATTTAGGAGAGAAAATACCAGAGAAATATAATGGGTTAAATTTGGGGGAATATATTTATGCTGGAAGCTATTATCCATGCTGTTTTATTGGCGCTGGGTTTGATTTTGCCTTTGGGAGTACAGAATGTATTTGTGTTTAATCAAGGGGCGTCCCAGTCGCGGTTTCGCAATGCACTGCCTGCTGTCATTACGGCGGGTGTCTGTGACACAATCCTGATTACGCTTGCGGTTGGGGGCGTATCTCTTATTTTGCAGCAATTTCTATGGCTCACGAACGTACTCTATGCGGCGGGCTGTTTGTTTCTGCTGTATATGGCCTGGACTTTATGGAGATCGAAGGCAGCTTCTTCGGAAGAAAGTCAGCCAATGCGGCCGAAACAACAGATGATTTTTGCTGCTTCCGTATCGCTATTGAATCCACATGCCATACTTGACACGGTTGGCGTAATTGGAACCAGCTCCCTTCAATATGACGGTGTGGAACGCTGGGCCTTTGGTCTAGCCGCCGTGTCCGTATCTTGGATATGGTTTATTGGTCTGGCAACGGCGGGGCGTCTCGTGGGACGTATGGATTCAGAAGGGAAGTTTGGGACTGTGCTCAACAAAATATCGGCCCTGATTATTTTAGGCTTGGCCATTTATATGGCGATAAATTTCATTACCAGTATGTGACCCAAGCCTGGTTAGAGGAAAAACTTCAATACAGCGAACACCCCGCTCATGCAAAGGGAACACCGATCAAAAATAGCATAAAGGCCAGACAGCCTGCACCATTTACACCGCCTGCAATTCGGGCGTCCCGAGGGTTGGATGGATTGTAAATCGGAAAAGCGCATAGTTGGAATATAGAACATTCGGAATCGGAACAACTGTGTTTGTGGTATGAAAATGAGCGAATGTGTAGATGAAATAAAAAAAGTGACGCTGAATTACAACAGCGTCACCGTAATGCCTTGCTCCAGACGCTTCACGTCCTGGAGCTCGATCTTCCCGGCCATGGCGTGCAGAGCTGCCGCTGTGCCGCAGGCCGCTCCCTGCCGTAGCATGGCAGGGAGATCCAGCCCCGTCGCCGCGCCGGTGACCAGGCCGGCGACCATGGCGTCACCGCTGCCGAGCGCGCTGACAATCTCCGCGTCTGGCAGGCTCACGCGGTAGCGCGCATTGTGCGTCACCGCCAGCGCCCCGCTCGCGCCGAGCGAGATGACGGCCAGCTGCGCTCCGGCGTCCAGCAGCTGCGATGCCGCCGCTTCAGCGGCATCCGGACGCGCTGCGTCGATCCCCGCGAAGTGGGCGGCCTCGTCCTCGTTAGGCTTCACGAGGTCGGGCTTTCCGCGCAGCCCCAAGCGCAGCGCCTCACCGCTCGCGTCCAGCGCCACCCGCGCGCCACGTGCCTTTGCCAGCGTGCACAGCTCGGCGTACAGATCGGGCGGACAGCCGGGTGGCAGGCTGCCGGAGAATACGACCCAAGCCGAATCCTCGGCAAGGGTCTCGATTTTGCGCCGCAGTGCGGCTAATTCAAGCGGTCCAACGGTCGGTCCGCTCTCAATCAGCTCGGTCTGCGTGCGCGCGGACGGGTCGAGCACGGTAATGGCGAGACGGGTCTCCCCATGTGCCGTTTCAATGAAATCGGCGCTTACGCCTTCCGCGCTCAACCCGTCAATGAGCAGTCGTCCGGTGTGTCCGGCAGCAAACCCGGTTGCTCGTACTGGCTCGCCTAGTGTGCGAATGACGCGGGCGGCATTCACGCCCTTGCCGCCCGGTACCGTCAGGCCGCCTTCAATGCGGTGGACGGCATTCAAACCGAAGCCTGCAACTGTGTAGATTTTATCCACAGCTGCGTTAAGCGTTACGGTGGTAATCACAAGGCACCACTCCTTTAAGATCAAAAATTTGCAGCATTTGATGCCATTCGCTTATGCTAAGATATTAGCTTTAATCCCAATGCTGCGGCAAGAATCATGGCGATGAATAAGACACGCAGTACGCTTTTTTGTTCACCGTACAAGAACATGCCTGTAATCGTGCTACCAACCGTTCCGATGCCTGTCCATACCGCATAGGAAGTCCCCATAGGCAAACTTTTCATGGCATAGCTGAGTAGAGAGAAGCTAAGAATAAAGGATAAGATCATAAGCACTAAGGACTTCCAGCCTTTGCCCACCGTAACTCCCTTCATACCGATGACTCCTAATACTTCCGAGCATCCCGCGATAACCAAAGCAATCCAAGCCATTATGCGCCACTCCCTTCCTGAACATCACGGTCGGTAACTAACTTCAGGCCGACCACACCTGCCAGCAAAAGGGCGATTAACAGCGTTTTGGACCATTGAAACGGTTCCCCGAATAGCAGCATTTCGCCTACGACCGTTCCCCCTGTCCCTAGTCCAGTAAATACAGCATATACCGTGCCTACAGGCAAACGCTTCGCAGCCTTCATGATCAAATAAAAGCTGGCCACCACAGCCAGCACGGTTACAGCCCAGGCGAGTATAGAATCCGCATGCTTCAAACCCGATACCCATACGACCTCAATCAGGCCGCCAACAAAGACGTAAATCCAACTGCGATTCATGATGAATATTCTCCTCAAAAATAAATTTTATAAGTTCGACGGCTTCATGCTTCATGAGGTGAGGTTAACGTAATCCCACGCCAAAAAATAGGCCATGCAGCGTCCAGTCTTCGGTGGTAGTTGACGCTTCCACTGTACAGGAGCTCCACCATGACTCCGTCCACCAGTGTCATAAAGGCTAAAGCCACATCCACTGGCTCCATATGCCCAAAGGGTTCCCGATCCCGTGCATTACGGAGGTGACGAGTTAATTTTCGCTCCATTTTGTCCAGAAAAGGATTAACAATATCCAGCACCTCGTTATACAACGATACAGGCGGAAAGAAGGAAAAGCGAAGCATAAACTTGGCTGAGTCGTTGCTCTCATATTCCTGTCCCATCCAAAACAAGAAGTCATGCAGGGTATGCTTAAGCGGCTGATCTTTACGTTCCGTAAAGTACTCGAAAATACGTAGATTCTGCTCTTGAAAAGCATACCTCGCTACCTGTAGGAACAGATCCTCTTTGCCTTGGAAATGCGCGTATATAGACGGTTTTCGGATACCGACCTCAGCGGCAATACTGCTCAAGGATGCTCCTTCATACCCATTGGTGGCAAATTGAAAAAGAGCGGCCTTTCGAATCTCTTCCATTCCCATTATTGTCACCTACCTAACGTTCGTTAGTTTATTCTTGCACGAAAAAAAGTAAGTGTCAACCCAGCATCATTGTGTTTTGTATAAAGCTTTTCTTTGGATTTTTTTATCAACATTTTAATAAAAAAGTGGGAAGAAATAAGGGGCTCATGTACAATATAATGAAGAATACTTGTCGAATGTAGTCCACTGGAAGTGAGGTTAGTTATGAGGCGAAGCTTACTAGCCGTATTGATCGCGGCTATGGTGTTTATTATTTATTATTTTGGCTTGTTTAATTACATCGGCAAAAATGAAGGAACTGTCATCAGTATTTTTTCCACCCTGACAGTGATCTCCATCAGTCTGATTATTTTTACGGAGAATCGTAATCCCTCCACTACGATGTCCTGGATTTTGCTGCTGGCATTGCTGCCAGTTGTTGGACTTCCTCTCTATTTTCTGTTTGGGCAAAATGTATTCAAGCGTCGCAAGTATGATAAAAAGGCATTGCGTGACCAACAGGCTTACGACCGCATAGAAAAGGATGCTTTGCGAGTCAAACGGGATCTGACCTGCTTTACAGATGAACAGCAGCAGTTGATGCGTTTGGCACGCAGACTGGCCCGCTCCCCGATTTATTTTGCGACCGAAACTCAAATTCTGAACAATGGAGATGAAACCTTCTCCACTTTGCTAGAAGAGCTGCGCAAGGCGCAGCATCATATCCATATGGAATATTACATTTTCCGTTCGGATGATATCGGTACCAGCATTCAGAAAATTTTGATTGAAAAGGCTAAAGCGGGTGTTAAGGTTCGGTTTATGTACGATGCGGTGGGCAGTATTCAGTTGTCAAAGTCATTTTTGAAAGAAATGAGAGATGCAGGAGTAGAGGTTGTTGCGTACGGCGGCGCTCGGATCTTGTTCTTCTCCAGCCGGGTAAACTATCGTAATCACCGTAAAATTGTAGTCATCGACGGTAATATCGGATTAATTGGTGGTCTAAATGTGGGAGATGAGTATCTCAGCCGCAACAAAGCCTACGGCTTTTGGCGTGATACGCATATGATTGTGAAGGGCGAAGCTGTGCGGACGTTGCAGCTTATATTTCTACAGGATTGGCTTCACATGACGGGTGAGTCGGTGCTCGATAGCGAATATCTGTCTCCCAGTATTGAACCCATTACAGACGGAGGCGTGCAGATTATTGCTAGCGGCCCGGATAATGAGCGGAGAGTGCTTAAAAATCTGTTTTTCTCCATGATCACGTCCGCCCGAAAATCAGTCTGGATTGCCACTCCTTATTTTATCCCGGATGAAGATATCCTGACTGCCTTACGGATGGCTGCCTTGTCCGGGTTGGACGTACGTATTCTGTTTCCCGCAAAACCGGATAAATGGCTACCTTTTCTCGCGTCTCATTCGTACTTCCAGTCGTTACTGGAGGTTGGAGTCAAGGTATATGAATATGAAAAAGGGTTCCTCCACTCCAAGCTCCTCATCATTGACGGGGAAGTTGCGACCATCGGGACAGCCAATATGGATATGCGTAGCTTTCATTTGAATTTTGAAGTTAACGCTCTGTTAATTCAAACGCACAGTGTGCAGCAGATGGTAACAGACTACGAACGAGATTTGCATTCTGCCAGTCTGATCGTACGCGAAGAATTCATGAAAAAACGTCTGTTCAAACGTTTGATGGAATCGCTCGCGCGGCTGCTTTCACCGCTGTTGTAGGTCATAAACGAATTCGCTACAGCACTATTCGGTAGTTAAAATGTAGTAAAGCCTAAAATATCCTGTAGACGGTATATAATATCTTTCCAAAATGTTGAATGATCCTCGTAAGCTGCTAGATCCAAGCTGTATTCAGCCCCCTGATTATTCCATAGCTTATCGAAATAGGCCGCAACCTGTCGGGTCAGCTTGCTGTCCGCCGGAGCGGCCACCCACAATTCATTTTCCAGATTCAAATCATCCAGATTACGGGGCGTCAGATTGGTAGAGCCACCCCAAATGATATGCTCTCCTTGCGCCTTGGCGATATAAATCAGTTTGGTATGGAATTGCTCATGGGTGGTATGATACCAGCGAATTTGAATGTTCCCGCCCGATTTATCGGACAACTCTTGGGCAACTGGGCGATTGGGGATGCCGATTTTTTCCTGACCAAACGCGTTTTCATTGGGGTCCAGCAGCAATTGGATGTTTACACCGCGCGCGGAGGCATCCAGCAGGCTATTCAATACTTTGCGGTCAGCTAAATAAAACATGCCCATATGAATGCTGTCACCTTTCTTCGTCTGCCCGATGCCATCCAGAACCGAGGTGTACACTTTGCCCTCAGTTAGATATTTGATTCGATAGCTGTCCTTACTCGATGGAACTTTGGGTTCGACCTGTGGTGTATAGGCAGGAAGCTGTCCACCGCCCGAAAAGTCCAACACCGCCTGCTCCGTTTGTAAAATGTCTCCGATGATGGGCCCCTTCACCTCCAGCGCTACATTGGAGTGATAGGCGCTCGCGTCGTGCACGTTGCCTGTAGAAATGAGCGCTGTCTGTTCGTTGGTAATCAATTTTCGGTGATTGGCCTTGACGTTTAACAGCTTAAGATAGGAGCGAGCCGTAACATCCGGTCCGTCACTGGCCATCAGGTTGGGAATCCAGCCTGTGCCCTGCTGACCGAACCATTGGAAAAAGGTACGCCACACCGCCGAATAGATGGGCGTAGAGTCCCGCAAGGGATCTACATCGGTCTGCACGACTTGAATCCCTGCTCGCTTCATATTTTCCAACAAAGGATTGGGAGCAGAATTGTAGTTGGTATTGACTTCATCTGTAATGAAAAAGATAGGCATATCAGGATGAGCTTTCTTTTTGGCAATAAGATGATCGGTCATTTGTGCGCTGACTTGGGGGAAGCGCTGACCTTTATGCTTATAATCGTTGAACAGAAACAGATCGATGACGATAAATTGCTCGGCTTCATCAATGATCCCGAGCATACGATTCAAAATTTGACCTTCATGCTGTGCAGTATTACCATTCCCGGTGGGATAGGTCAAATCCGTCCAGAAGTTTACCTCATGGGTTGAATACTCCTGACTCTCATAAGAGACGAACGGAGGCAATGGTTTATGGGTCTGGTACAGCATGACGGCAATCAGCCAGAGGATAAGTACCAGAATGGCGATTTTAAGGGCACGGCCCTTTTTTTTAGTTCTTTTTTGATATTCCGGCACAGAATGCAGCGGATCACGTGTAATCATATGACGATCAACTCCTCAATTGAATGCTGCATTCCGTTTTACCGTGCCGGAACATGCAGTTTTATGATGGGATACTGTCAAGTTATTAACGCAAGTGTGCAGGATTGACGCGGATGCTGAATGAAATGGAGGATGTTTTACTATTCATTGAGGACATATGTCCTTTATAGAGAGTCTGCCCTATAATTTAATATATAGAAAAGTCATTTACATGGGGAGAATAACGATTTATGAGAGGGATTTTGTTTGCTTTTCTGGGAGGGGCGTGCATTACGCTACAGGGTGTAGCAAATACACGGATTAGTCAGGATATCGGTACATGGCAGGCGGCCACTGTTACTCAGCTCATAGGCTTTATTTTGGCAGCATTAGTCTGGATGGTTACAAGGGATGGCAATATGGCTGAAATGAAACAAGTAAAGCCAATGTATCTTTGGGGCGGTGCCTTTGCAGCTATTATTATATTTAGCGAAGTCACGGCAATCCAACATATTGGGGTTACGTTCACGATCTCGGCGCTGTTAATTGCGCAGTTGTGTTTAACCTTCCTGGTAGATATCAAGGGATGGTTCGGTATTGTGAAGCAAAAGATGAAGCTGCCACAATTTATAGGTATTGGTATGATGATCGCGGGTGTAATTATTCTGAAGCTTTAAAATAGAAATTTAACTTGTGAAGAAAGCTTAGAATGTAGAGATTGAAGGTGAGCTTAGGAATGAGAGAAATTCAGGATCAAGAGCAGCTAAAATATTTTTTGCAGCTGCATGAGTTGGAATCCATACTCTACGAGCCACTACATCCTTATTTGTCGTTGCATCGTTTGGAGCAAGGGGAGCGGCTCTGTTCACAGGGGGACTCTATCGAACATTTATATATACTGGTGCAGGGTAAGGTCAAGATTTATACCAGTTCTACAGAAGGGAAAACCCTGATCCTTTGCTTCAAAACACCGATCGAGGTCATAGGAGATGTTGAATATATTCGGAGTAGTCACGTCATCAACACGGTAGAGGCAGTGTCTCCGATCTATGTGATCGGTATTCACCACCAATGGATGAACAAATACGGCAGAGACTATGCTCCTTTGCTGCAATTTCTGCTGGATGTTGTCACGCGAAAGTTTTGCCTGGACTCCGACTTTTCCAGTTTTAATCTCATGTATCCGGTGGAAGTCAGACTGGCGAGCTACCTGCTATCGGTTTCTTTTGACGAATCGAATACAGCTTTTCATGAGGAATTACGGGCATCCAGTCTGGTAGATGTGGCGAATTTGATCGGAACCAGCTATAGACATCTCAACCGTGTTATCCGCAAAATGATTGAAGATGGATGGGTTGAACGGACAAAAGGCTATATTGTCATTCGGGACAGAAAAGGTTTGAGTGAACTGGCAGGACATAATATTTATGAATCATTGTAATAGGAGCATGTAGTAAAAAACAGAAGAATATCAAGGATCATCAAGGGAGAGTTAACATATGTTATTAGGAATTGTATTGGCGGTTATCGCAGGTGCCTTGGTCAGTCTGCAAACGATATTCAATAATAAGGTGAATGAACGGACAGGATCGTGGGCCACAACAACATTGGTGCTGGGCACAGGGTTCTTGGCTTCCTTACTCGGGAGTCTTATTTTTGAAGGGGAAAATACATTTGCTTTACAGCATATGCAGCCGTGGTACTGGTTCAGTGGCATGATTGGTGTCGGTGTTGTGTTCTGTCTGGTACAAGGAATGAAACGACTTGGCCCGACCTATGCGATCTCCATTGTATTGACAGCGCAATTAGGGACCGCCCTGTTGTGGGATTCATTAGGATGGCTAGGATTAGAGAAAATTCCGTTTACCATTAACAAGCTGATCGGTGTATTGGTCATTATCGGTGGTATTCTTGTGTTTAAATTTGGACATTTTGCAGAAAAGCGGCAGCTCAATTAGGGGCGGCTTTTCTGTAGAGCTTCCAAAATAACTGGTTTATTGCAAATTTTGAACATGATCTATGGGGAAGAAAAAATGTTCACGATCGTGTATATATTTTTCCATCCATGATACAATGAGAGTATCTTAAAATAACCACTTTAAGGGCTACGATATTTGTATAAGAGACGATAAATAGATCGGTTACCGTGTTCGGGAACGGTCTTATTTGTGCTTCTTGAACTTGATACAATAAACAGAGTGACTTTGGATGAGGTGGAACATAGATGGGTAGTACAGAGAATAAAAAAGGAGCACCTGACGGCTTTAACAGATCCGGCTCTTTGTTGCCTGCCGCGCGGACAGGCGAACGGAAGATTGAGCACGTCCGCCTTTGTTTGCAAGAAGATGTGGCCGGACAAGGTATCACCAGCGGGCTGGAGCGGTATGTCTTTAAGCACTGCGCTCTGCCGGAGTTGCATTTTGACGAGGTTCGCCTGGATACTACTTTTTTAGGACAGGCTGTACGAACACCGCTGCTTATTAGCTCCATGACAGGCGGCAGCGCCGAGACAGGAGCGATTAATGAGCGATTAGCAGAGACAGCGGAGAGACGCGGCTGGGCATTGGGCATCGGCTCGGTACGGGCTGCGGTGGAAAGGGGAGAATTGGCTCCAACCTTTGCAGTCCGCCGTCTGGCACCCAGTATCCCGATCCTTGCTAATCTGGGTGCGGTGCAGCTGAACTACGGATTTGGCGTGGACGATTGTCGCCGTGCAGTAGACATTGCCGGAGCAGATATGTTGGTGCTGCATTTGAACGGATTGCAGGAGATTTTCCAACCCGAAGGGAATTTGGATTTTAGCGGCCTGCTTAATCGTATCGAGGAGTTGTGTCGTCAGCTTTCAGTGCCTGTAGGAGTGAAGGAAGTAGGTTGGGGCATAGATGGCGAGACGGCATCAAGACTGTATGATGCGGGTGCAGCCTTTATTGATGTCGCTGGTGCAGGCGGGACAAGCTGGAGCCAAGTGGAGAAATTTCGTAACCCTGATCCTGTGCGTCGCGCGGCGGCGGAGGCGTTTGCGGACTGGGGCAATTCGACCGCTGATTGTATCGTGGAAGTCAGAGCCGCTCAGCCACATGGTGCTCTGATCGGCAGCGGTGGACTGAGAGACGGTGTCGATGCAGCGAAGGTGCTTGCTTTGGGAGCTGACATGGCAGGCTTCGGGCGTTCTTTGCTCGGTTCTGCGGTTGCCTCCAGTGAAGCGCTGGAGGCACGTTTGGAGCAGGTCGAACTGGAACTCCGCACGGTCATGTTTGGTATTGGGGTAGAAGGAATAGAAGGGATCAAAGATACGACTCGACTAAGAAAGAAGGTAAACGGATGAGCGGACTTATTACATTGGTTCCGATGAATGCGGAGCAATATGATCGATTTGAACAACGCTCGCTTGCCGACTATGCGGATGAGAAAATCCAAGCAGGTACATGGACGGTTGAAGAAGCACCAGAGCGAGCGGCAGAAAGTTTTGCTCGATACCTGCCACAGAGACTTGACACACCTCATGCTCACCTGTATATGTTGATGTTTTCCGATGACGGGGGGCAGAGTCAGGAGGAAGCTGGCTACATCTGGTTCAATATTACGGACGGCGTGCAAGGAAAAGGAGCTTTTCTACTGGATATCCTTGTATACGATTCATACCAGGGGAGGGGTCTAGGTACGATGACGATGGAGGCTTTGGAACAGGAGGCTCGCAGGCTGGGAGCTGTCCGCATCGGGTTGCATGTATTTGGGCATAATGAGCGAGCTTTGCATGTATATCGCAAGTCGGGCTATCGGATTACAGATATCCAGATGAGCAAAGAAATCTAAATAGGGATATAGTAAAATCCTGAATTCCATAACCGTATGCTTGCCGCGTGTATAGGTTCTCATATATAATGTGGGTTGGTAAACTAACGGATGGCATAACGCATATTTTATATAAACGGGAGTTGTTCTGATTATGGCTTTAAAAGCGGGGATTGTGGGCTTGCCGAACGTGGGCAAATCAACACTTTTTAACGCAATAACGCAGGCGGGTGCGGAATCCGCAAACTATCCATTTTGTACGATTGACCCCAATGTAGGCGTCGTTGAAGTACCGGACGAGCGGCTGGATAAGTTGACCGAACTGGTTGTGCCGAATAAAACGGTGCCAACGGCTTTTGAATTTGTTGATATTGCAGGACTTGTGCGCGGTGCGAGCAAGGGCGAGGGTCTGGGTAACAAGTTTCTGGCTCATATTCGTGAAGTGGATGCGATTGTACATGTGGTACGTTGCTTTGAAGATGAGAACATTACCCATGTAGACGGCAAAATTGACCCGATCAGCGACATTCAGACCATTAATTTGGAACTGATTCTGGCGGATATCGAAAGCGTAGACAAGCGTATTGAACGTTCCCGCAAAAACATGAAGGGTGGCAACAAGCAGTACACCCAAGAAGTTGAAGTGCTGGAGCGGATCAAGGAAACGCTATATGCTGATAAACCTGCGCGTAGCTTAGAATTGTCGGATGAAGAACGGCTGATTGTACGCGATCTTCATTTGCTGACGATGAAGCCTGTACTCTATGCCGCTAATGTTAGCGAAGATGGTGTAACGGAAGCCGACAGCAATCCATATGTGCAAAAGGTACGCGATTTTGCCGTGGCTGAAAATGCAGAAGTGGTGCCGATTAGCGCCAAGGTAGAATCTGAAATTGCTGAGCTGGAAGGCGAAGACAAGGCGATGTTCCTCGAGGAGCTGGGATTGGCTGAATCCGGATTGAACCGTCTGATTAAAGCGGCATACCGCTTGTTGGGACTGTATACGTATTTCACAGCAGGTGTGCAGGAAGTACGCGCTTGGACGATTCACAAAGGAACGAAGGCACCGGGTGCTGCGGGCGTAATTCATACGGATTTTGAACGCGGATTTATTCGTGCCGAGGTTGTATCCTACAACGATTTGGTCGCTGCTGGTTCGATGAACGGGGCCAAGGAACGGGGTCAGCTTCGTCTGGAAGGTAAGGAATATGTAGTGCAGGACGGAGACGTTATGCATTTCCGTTTTAATGTTTAATATAAAATTTCTAGAGTACAATACTCGATTCGGATATATAAAAGACGATGTCTCAAGTATGTGTGTTCTAAAATGTGCTAGATAATGCGGTCGCTGCCTATATTAGGGCGGCGACTTTTTTTATTGAATTACATGTCGTGTGGATTTTTGCAAAATCCTAAATTAGTCAGTATTTCTTGTAGCTAATTCATGAATTAGTTGGTATAATAAAGAGCTGTAGCCAGTGAAATTGAAGCTGGCTTCATATTAATTTAACTGAAGAGGTGAATCGCTTGTTGGACCGATTGCAATCATTGGCGGACCGCTACGATAAACTGAGCGAACTGCTCTGCGATCCGGATGTAGCGAACGATAGCAAAAAACTTAGAGATTATTCCAAAGAACAGTCTGATTTACAGCCTGCTTATGAAGCATATACCGAATATAAAAATGTCGTTGAAGAGCTGGAAGCTGCAAAAACCATGCAGGGTGAAAAGCTGGACGACGAGATGCGTGAAATGGTCAAAATGGAGATTGAAGAACTGAGTGTTCGTAAGCGGGAGCTGGATGAAAAAATCCGTATTTTGCTGCTGCCGAAGGACCCGAATGATGATAAGAACGTTATTATTGAGATTCGTGGTGCAGCGGGTGGTGACGAAGCGGCACTATTCGCAGCTGATTTGTACCGGATGTATACCCGTTATGCCGATACCCAAGGCTGGCGTGTAGAGCTGATGGACGCGAACATGAATGACCTCGGGGGCTTTAAAGAGGTTATTTTCATGATTAACGGCCGCGGTGCATATAGCAAAATGAAATTCGAAAGCGGCGCACACCGCGTCCAGCGGATTCCGACGACGGAATCAGGTGGACGTATTCATACATCGACATCTACAGTATCCGTTATGCCTGAGGCAGAAGAAGTGGATATTGAAATTTCCGACAAGGATATTCGCGTTGATACGTTCTGTTCCAGCGGTGCGGGCGGACAATCCGTTAATACGACCAAGTCGGCGGTGCGTGTAACGCATATGCCAACAGGTATTATGGCAACCTGTCAGGACGGAAAATCCCAGAACTCCAATAAGGAGAAGGCGCTGCAAGTTTTGCGTGCCCGTATTTCGGATATGTTGCGTCAGGAAGAGGAAGCCAAATATGCAGGCGAACGTAAGAGCAAAGTAGGTACCGGGGACCGCAGTGAGCGTATCCGTACCTACAACTTCCCGCAAAGCCGTGTAACGGATCATCGTATTGGACTAACTATGCATAAGCTGGACCAGGTGATGAACGGGGAGATCGAAGAAATCGTATCGGCGCTCACGATTGCAGAGCAGGCTGATTTGATGGAACAAGAGGTTTAAGTTTTGGGGAACGAGCGCGATTGTGTGTATCGGATGTCGCCGGAACGGAACATGAGTGTCAGAGAAGCCTTGGTTGAGGCTTCTTCTTTTTTAGGAAGCTGTGACGTTCTGGAGCCCCAGCATAATGCCCGCTTGCTGCTGGAGCATGTACTCGGGTTGGAAGGTACGGCGTTTTACGCCGCTCTGGGTGATCCGTTCCCTTCCACTGCCAAGGAGGCGTGGGAACGGATCATAGCCCGCAAAGCTGCGGGTGAACCGGCGCAGTATATTATCGGACGGCAGGAATTTTATGGCCGCCCGTTCATGGTTTCGCCGTCGGTGCTGATTCCGCGCCCCGAGACAGAACTGCTCGTCGAGGCGATACTCCAGCACGGCGATCGGCTGTGGCCAAGCGGTGCTCCTCAGGCGCTCGACATCGGCGCGGGCAGCGGTGCGATTGCCGTGACGCTGGCGGCTGAGCGACCGAGCTGGCGCGTAGCGGCAGGGGATATTTCGGCTGCCGCGTTAAAAGTAGCGGCTTATAACGCTGCTGCGAACGGCGCAGCCGTAGAATTCCGCGAGGGCGATCTGCTGGCGCCATTTGCGGGAACGACGGTGGACATTCTCGTGTCCAACCCGCCGTACATCCCGGCTGCTGACATCGCTGGCCTACAGCCGGAGGTCCGCGACCACGAGCCACGGATGGCGTTAGATGGTGGTCCTGACGGGCTCGGCCCGTATCGGGCAATGCTGGAGCAGCTCGGACTCCTTCAGGCTCCGCCCCGGCTAATCGGGTTTGAGCTGGGGATGGGACAGGCCAGAGACGTGGCTGGCCTGCTGGAACAGGCAGGTCATTGGAAGAACATTATAATCGTTCCTGACCTTGCAGGGATTGAACGACATGTCCTGGGTATAAAAGTTTGAATTTGTGAATGATACGTTTGGAATTGTCAAGATGAAGAGGAGTATTAGAGGATTGGAATACCCTCCAGATTTCCTGAAGAGGAGGACTGGAAGGTATTTTTAATTACTGCATTGAAAATGTATAAATTTTAAGGATGGGAAATATTGGCCGAGAGATTAACATTCGCGCTATTTCCTACAAAAATTCTAATGCAGAAGTTGCTTCCAGACGATGCTCCGAACAAATTTATAGAGTAATTACCGTCATAGTCAACATCTACTGGCTCTCCAAGGGTCTTATAACCTAGCCAATCGTCTTGGGCAAGCTGATAGGATACATTAGCTGGATATGAATTACTGGAGTATTGCCAACCTTGTAGCATGATTTTGCTGACACCGCTGGGAATAGAAAAAGTACTAGTGTAGGTAGCGCCATATTGTAATCCATTATACTGGAAACTGTCCACAAAGGCGTTTGTTGATATATTTCTTTGTCCATCTGAAGTATTCCCTAACATGATCTTCCATGCTCCATCAATATTCTTTACATGTATTACTTTTCCGGTTTCAGATTTACCGGAATTATCCTTTAAGTTCACGTATAATGAGTTACTGTTTTCAGTATCGACTGAAGTGATCTCGAGAGAGCTTAAGTCTGTACTGTTGCTGAATGCTTTATATTCTTTAATTTGTTCCTCAGAGTTGGAGAAGCGCTGATCCACAACCAAAGATGTAGCTTTTGTAAAGTCACCACTTACCATAGATGTGAGGAAATCTTTAACCACTTGGCTAGCTTCAGATTCAGGTGCTTTTTCAGCAAAGCTTATATTCCCGAATGAACAGATACTGAGAGTCAATGCAACTAAAATTAAACTCACTTTTCTAAGAAACATGATTTAGCCCTCCATATTTAAAATATTTTTTTATCCGATAGCAAACCACGGCCCTCCTTTTTTTTGTATATTTGTATTATCTCGTAAAAAAAGAAAGATTTGAATGAGCCTAAGGGACTGATGTTATATATGTATTCATAAATACGATGTCGGATTTTGATGAAAAATTGTACATTTTATCGGCAGTTTCATTTGCTATACAATTACTTTAGAATAAGAAGATATAGTCGACTACCTGATTTGGAGGATTCTTATGCTTCGTAAATTGAAAAAGATGGATACGGGTATCATTTTCATCCTTGCGATGTTGATGGTCATTAGTGTATGTGCAACATACAGTGCGGGTATCTATTTTGAAAAAACAGGACAGGGTCATGGTAATGACTACATCAAAATGATTATCTTTTATGTGCTTGGTTTTCTGGTGATTTTGAGTCTGAGTATTTTCGATTATCGCTTGTTTGTAAGGCATTCTCTATATATTTATGGATTTGGGATTTTGCTACTTTTGTTAACAATCTTTGTAGGTGAAAAGAAGAATAATGCATCTGGTTGGCTGGATATAGGGGGATTAAGTATCCAGCCTGCGGAATTATTTAAATTAATCCTGGTTCTCTTTATGGCCTATGTATTGGTGCGTAGGAATAAGCAAAGAGCACAAATGCTCTTCTGGCGTGATGTAGTGCCGATTAGTATGATCACTTTTCTACCTTTTGTGCTTGTTTTGGCTCAGAATGACTTAGGTAATGCACTAAGTTATATTATTATCATGTTTGGAATGTTTTGGATTGGAAATATAAAGATGGCTCATGCGTTGATTGGTTTACTGCTCATAGCAGGAACGGCTAGCTCGGGAATATTTTGGTACACACATTATCATGACCAGGCTAAACATTTTTTATCTGATACCATTGGAAAACCTCACTTGGTTAACCGCTTTGATCCTTGGTTGGTTCCAGAGAAGGCCACTAGAGATGCTAAATATCAGACTGGTAATGGTAGGCTGGCCATAGCCTCAGGTAGCATGCTGGGTAAAGGATTTACAAAAGGTAGCTCAGTTCAATCGGGGCGTGTGCCGTATACGTATGCAGACTCGATCTTTGTTGTAGTGGCGGAGGAGTTTGGCTTTACTGGTTCGTCGCTATTGCTGGTGTTGTACTTTATTCTAATTTACCGGATGATTGTCATTGCGCTAGAGTGTCGGGAACGGTCAGGACCATATATAATTGTCGGAATTGTCTCCATGCTGCTATATCAGATTTTTGAAAATATCGGCGCTTTCCTCAATATCATGCCGCTGACAGGGATTACGCTGCCGTTCATTAGTTACGGCGGGACTTCTCTGATTATCAACATGGCGAGTATGGGCGTCATTATGAGCATTAAGATTCACGGTCAGGAGCTGGAGGATGATCTGCCACAGCCTTCCAGAGCGAGCTTGACGAAGGAGAAAAAAGCTTAGTATGCGTGGATTGTAAGTAAGTAGATACGAATGGATATTTGTATAAAGTAAAACGGTGTAACGAAAAGGTCCAGATTGTGAAATCTGGGCTTTTTCATATTCGCAGATCATAAACAAACCTTTGCCCTGAGCATTTTAAGAGACTCATAGGTTTAGATTCTCCCAATCCGGACAGACTGATAGACATGATAGAGTTTGGGTTTGGGGGGACGAAGATGAGAAGTTGGGTAAAGCAAGCTGCAATGATATTATTTTGTATTTCGATATTAATGATGTCTTGGGAAGGACAAAAAACGGATGCCGCTATGACCACTGGAACAAGAGGAACCTTAGCTTCAGGAGTGACTACAACAGGGCTGAATGTGATTCCACACGACTCCATTCGACTGCGTATTTTGGCCAATTCGGATCGCCCGGAGGATCAGCTGGTTAAACGCGAAATACGGGACGCTATTGTGCAGCAGATGAATGCCTGGGTGGGTGAGCTGGAAAACCCGCAAAGCTTAGACCAAGCGAGATCATTGATTGATGCTCATTTACCTGAAATTGACCGTTTGGTAGGTACGGAACTGGCTCGTCGCGGCATTGCCTATGATCATCAAGTGGAACTGGCGAGCGTACCTTTCCCGACGAAAATGTACGGTGGTCTTGTCTACCCGGCAGGGAATTATGAAGCGCTTCGGGTTACGCTGGGACAAGGAAAAGGTCAAAATTGGTGGTGCGTGCTGTTTCCTCCGCTGTGCTTTATTGATGCAGGCAGTGGGGAGGCAGCGGCACAAACGGTATCAGCAAAAACGGATCATGGAGATAGTCGGACGAATGCCACTGACAAGGAGCCGGAAGTGCGTTTTTTTCTGTGGGATGCACTTGCGGGACTGTGCAGCTGGGTGAGTGGCTTGTTTGCCTAAACGTTGAGGAGTGTAAGTTTCCCCATATGCTATAATGGAGCTTACGATAGATATACACATGGCAGGGCCAAATAAACTGATCTTTCAAAGTAGCCTTATAGGATCAAGCGAAATCACTGGCCTGTATACGACAATAAGATATGGGATGATCTGATATGAGTGATAAATCGAATCAAATGCAAGACTTGCGCGGAGATTTTGTGCAAAAGGAAAAATCGGAGCAAAAGCTGGACGAACAGGAAAATTGCGAGCTGAAGCAGGCATTGAAGTCTTCCCATACACAATGGTGGGATGTAAGATGTTTGGTTCCTGTGAACAACACTGACGGGGGTGTTTCTGACGAAACTTCGGCTGAACAGACTCGGATCGCGGCGGAAAAAGGCATACGCGAGGCTGCTGTACTCCTCCAAGCTGGAGAGACGGTAGCCTTTCCTACGGAGACCGTGTACGGACTGGGAGCCGATGCTCGTAGTACAAAAGCGGTGGAGGCGGTATTCGCTGCCAAAGGACGCCCCTCCGATAACCCGCTCATAGTACATATTTCTGATGCTGATCAATTAGAGGGTATGGTAGCAAAAATAAACGATACAGCCCGGACGTTGATGAATATGTTCTGGCCGGGACCGCTGACTCTCGTATTGCCAGTGGTGCCGCAGGCACTGTCATCGCGTGTAACGGCCGGGCTGGACACGGTTGGTGTGCGTATGCCAGATCATCCGATAGCGCTGCGCTTGATCGCTGAAGCGGGTTGTCCGTTGGCTGCGCCAAGCGCCAATCGTTCGGGAAGACCCAGTCCCACCCTTGCACAGCATGTGCGGGAGGATCTGGAGGGCCGCATCGGCGGCATTTTAGACGGAGGTCCCACAGGTGTGGGGCTGGAGTCCACGGTGGTGCAGGCGGCTGACGACGGAACGGTCACCATCCTGCGCCCCGGCGGCGTGACGGCTGAGCAGCTCGCTGCAGTTGCTCGCGCCGTCGTGCTGGACCCGGCGCTGGCCGCTACGCCCGGGGAGGATGCCGACAGCCCGGCGCCGCGCTCGCCGGGCATGAAGTACACACACTACGCGCCGCGAGGCCGCTTGAGCGTGGTACAAGGCCCGTCGTCCGTTGAGGTGACGGGCTGGATTCGCGCCGCGCTGGCGGAGGCTTCCGCCCGCGGAGAGCGCACAGCAGTGCTCGCGTTCGACGAGCATACCGCCGGCTACGCCGGAGAACGCGTCTACACGCTAGGCAAGCTGGACGCGCTCCATGAGGCAGCGCAGCGCCTATACGGCGTGCTGCGCCGCTGCGACGAGGACGGCGTCACCTACATTTTGGCGGAATCCTGTCCGCCGAAAGGATTGGGCGACGCCGTTATGAACCGCCTGCTTAAAGCGGCAGGTCACCGAATCGTCCGCTTGTAGCTTCTGTCGAATCAGAGCCTCTTATAGTGCGTGTTCAAAAAGTCGGCTTTTCAGGACCGAGAAGGCTGGATGAAGCTAGGGACTGAGTAGCGGAGCGTAGATAGATCTACGTGAGCAACGGAAGGCCCGGCTGAATTCAAGATTCGACGTCGAATCCGCTTCTTGAATAGCTTCGTTATGGAAAGACGACTTTTTGAACAACCTCTTATATTAAATTTTCCTCCCTCCTCTTCTCGGTATTGGGTACTTTCAGTGCATGCTTGTACTGATTTGCCTCTTGTCCGCATAACGTGTACAAGAACAGACGGATAATGGAGGGATGGAGTATGCTGGTAGCCTCTGCCCATGCCGGGCAGGTTGTAACGATTCTGATCATGGCGGTAGCGCTAGGAATGGATGCGTTATCGCTGGGCGTAGGGATCGGCATGAAGGGGATACGCCTGCGAGACGTGCTGCGCATCAGCACTGTTATTGGCTTTTTTCACATTCTGATGCCATTGCTGGGAATTTTCACAGGCCATTATATGAGTTCTTTATTAGGTCATGTGACGACCTACTTCGCAGGGGGGCTACTCATCCTTTTAGGCGGGCATATGGTGTATAATTCCTTCAAAGGGGACGGCGTACAGGTATTGGATCATCGTTCGCCTTTAGGTCTTTTGCTGTTTGCACTTGGGGTGAGCGTGGATTCATTTTCTGTAGGAGTGTCACTGGGGATGTTCCAGAGTGATCTGGTGCTGTCTGTTCTGGCATTTGGTTTTTGCGGGGGAGCAATGGCGATGTTGGGCCTGCTGCTGGGTCGCAAGGTCAGCCGCAATCTAGGAGATTACGGGGAAGCAGTGGGCGGTGCCATTTTGCTGGCATTCGGCTTTATGTTTATGTTTTGATTTTAGCGCAGACAGTGTAAAATAAGTGCAGGGTTAAAGTAAGGGATTAGGATTATAGTAATCCTCTGTTTATATATTTTTTAACATACGGGGGGTGAAAACGTTGAAGAATATCTTATTTGTATGCACTGGGAATACCTGTCGTAGTCCAATGGCTGAAGGGATGCTGCGTAAGTTGGCTGCTGAGCATGGACTAGAACTGGAAGTGCGTTCTGCGGGAGTGGCAGCGATGGAAGGCACGCCGATATCCCGACATGCAGAGGCGGTTCTACGTGATCACGATATATCCGATCAGATCACTTCAACCCCTTTGAGCGACGGGCTTGCCGGGTGGGCACATCTGATCTTAACCTTGACGCAAGGACATAAACAGCACGTAATTCAGCGCTTTCCCCAAACGGCGGGCAAAGTATTTACGCTTAAGGAATATGTGGAGAACCGGGATGCGGTGTTGAATGATGTACAGGAGTTGGACGGTTTATATGCTTCACAGCAGTTGATGGCTTCACTTGGACAAGAGCTATCGGCGCAGGAGCGTGAACGAATGATTGAATTACACCAACGGATTCCGGGCTTTGATATTTCAGATCCGTTTGGCGGTTCACGAGAAGACTACGATGTCACAGCTGCGGAAATCCGCACGGCGCTGCATAAGCTGCTGGACAAGCTAAAGGCCTCTTCCGAATAAAATCGCTCTTACTCATCTATTTTGTACGGAATCTGTTGATTTTCGACGGTTAATCCGTTAAGATAAGGTGGAAAAATGAGAATCCGATGTAACTGGCGACAAAAGTGGGATTAACCACGATGGAGCATCGGATATACGGCCGGTCGCCTGGGCAAAAGAGCAATTCCACATAGGTGTGGACTGCTCTTTTTTCATATACAAGTTATGCCAGATGTTTAGCTGAGGGTTGATTCCTTCAAAGGTTCTTCCATTTTTTCTGCTCGAAATCTGAAACATCGGCTATAATATAGTGAGATTGTGATCAGGAGAGAGTGTGTTGAACTTGGGGCATGAGACCGTGCCTAGTCTCTGAGAGGCTGTTCAACCAAAGGAGGTTCCAATGGTGGGACAATTGGATCATGAGATTTCGCTAGAAGCACAGACCACTTCTGTTGTGCGGGAAATCGCAGAAGCAGCCAGTCTCAGGGCTGGTCGCCTGCTGGTTATCGGCGTTAGCACAAGTGAAGTGGCTGGAAGTCGAATTGGCACGGCGGGAGCGCTCGATGTGGCTCAACAACTGTTATCTGGAGTAGAGTCCGTTCGCAGGCAGTATGGCTTTGATGTAGCGTTTCAATGCTGTGAGCATTTGAACCGAGCGTTGGTCGTTGAACGGGCTGTACTGGAGCGACTGGGACTGATGGAGGTTGCGGCTGTTCCTGTTCGTACAGCAGGAGGCTCTATGGCTACCGTCGCCTATCGTTCTATGAGCGACGCGTGTTTGGCGGCGAACGTGCAGGCTCATGCCGGGATAGACATCGGCGAAACGCTGATTGGCATGCATCTGCGACCGATTGCTGTTCCGTTTCGCCCAAGCCTTCGCTGGATTGGCGAAGCACGTGTGACAGCGGCGTTCACCCGTCCTCCACTTATTGGCGGACAACGGGCGGTGTACAGTCTGGAGCAAGAAGTCGGCGGAAACTGCGATTAGCATTTGGCATGGCGGCATGTTTGTACTAATCGTTTTTGCAATGATGATGAGGTACCCAACAGAGGAGCAGGCGTTAGCTTGTATACCCAACAATTGACTATGGAGAGGGAGTAATCAATCATGATGGAACACCTGCGTAAAAGTGACCCAGCAGTGATGGAAGCAATGGGACTTGAACTGAAACGACAACGCCACAATATCGAGCTAATCGCATCCGAGAACATTGTCAGTGAAGCAGTAATGGAAGCCATGGGCTCCGTGCTGACGAATAAATATGCTGAAGGTTACCCAAACAAACGCTACTATGGTGGCTGTGAGCATGTAGATATCGTTGAAGACATCGCACGTGACCGAGCAAAAGAACTGTTCGGCGCTGAGCATGCTAACGTGCAGCCTCACTCTGGAGCACAAGCCAACATGGCGGTGTATCTGGCAGCTCTCAAACCTGGAGATACTGTACTGGGTATGAATCTGGCGCATGGTGGCCATTTAACACACGGAAGTCCGGTTAACGCTTCCGGCTTGTTGTATAACTTTGCTGCCTATGGTGTGCGCGAAGACAACTTCCGCATCGACTACGATGAAGTGCGCAAGGCAGCCTTCAAGCACCGCCCTCGTCTGATTGTAGCTGGCGCGAGTGCATATCCGCGTACTATTGATTTTGAAGCTTTTGCTTCCATTGCCAATGATGTAGGTGCTTTGTTCATGGTGGATATGGCACATATCGCAGGTCTTGTGGCAGCGGGAATTCACCCAAGTCCAGTTCCGCATGCCCAATTTGTAACAACAACGACACACAAAACGCTGCGTGGTCCGCGTGGGGGTCTGATTCTGACTCGCAAAGCATGGGCGCAAGCGATTGATAAAGCTATTTTCCCTGGTACTCAAGGGGGGCCACTGATGCATGTGATCGCGTCCAAAGCGGTTGCTTTGGGTGAAGCGCTCCAGCCATCGTTCAAAACCTATGCGCAAAATGTAGTCCGCAACGCACAGGTGCTGGCTGAAACACTGTTGGCTGAGGGGATTAACATTGTATCCGGTGGTACGGATAACCATCTGATGCTGTTGGATACGCGCAATTTGAATATCACAGGTAAAGAAGCGGAGCATGTATTGGATTCCGTGGGCATCACGGTCAATAAAAATGCGATTCCTTTTGATCCGACCAGTCCATTCGTAACAAGCGGGATTCGTATTGGTACACCTGCTGCAACATCTCGTGGGATGGATGAAGAGGCTATGGTCAAAATCGGTAAAATCATTGCTGAAACCCTTAAAAACCCGAAAGATGATACTGTATTGTCCAAAGCAAGCCAAGCGGTTGGCGAGTTAACAGATAAGTTCCCGATTTATTCAGGAACTCAATACTAATTCATCGACAATCATAATCTTTATATTATAGGCTGTTTTCCTTCCGTAAGCCGGAGGAGAACAGCCTTTTTTTGCTTCCAAACGACTCGAAACTTACATTTTTGGGTAATAAGCGATTACAGTAAAGGTTTATGTGCGCTTTCCTTTATATCTACGACAAAGGAGTGATTACATTGAGTCAAAGAAAATCCGCGCAATTATTGCAGCAGCTCGTATTTGTGGGACCGATGGCGTTGTTTTTCGTCTTGATTATGGTCATTCCGTTCCTGCTGGGGCTGTATTATTCCATGACGAACTGGGATGGAGTATCTGAAAATATCCGATGGCTCGGGCTAGGGAATTACGTTCATATATTTAGGGATGATCCAGATTTCCGTAATGCGTTCTGGTTTACAGTTCGGTTTACCGTATGTGGTGTCATTCTAACGAACCTGATTGGCTTTTTCCTAGCCTATGCACTTACCAAACCGTTGCGTACCCGTAATGCACTGCGAACTGTATTTTTTATGCCCAATATGATTGGCGGCTTGCTGCTCGGCTTCATCTGGCAATTTATATTTGTACGCGGCTTTTCTGCGGTAGGGGAGGCAACAGGGCTTTCCTTTTTTAAACTGCCGTGGCTGGGTGATGGGCCAACTGCTTTTTGGGGAACTGTCATTGTGTTTGTATGGCAATATGCAGGTTATCTCATGGTTATTTACATATCTTCGTTAAATAATGTCCCGTCTGCCCTGATTGAATCGGCTCAAATTGACGGCGCGGGCCGAAGACAGATTTTGCGTCATATTGTAGTGCCACTTATTATGCCAGCGGTGACCGTCTGCTTGTTCCTGGCGATATCCTGGTCCTTTAAAGTATTTGAATTGAATTTGGCTCTCACAAAGGGGGGACCTTTCAAGTCGACAGAGTCTGTAGCGTTGGACATATATAATGAAGCGTTTACAAATAATCGACTTGGATTGGGAACTGCCAAGGCTATGATTTTCTTCGTGGTCGTTGCGATCATTACCAGCATTCAGGTGCGTCTCACGAAGAAAAAGGAGGTCGAAATGTAATGGAAAAAACGTCAAACTACCGTTTGGGCACATGGGTTGCTGAAATATTGCTTATTGTGATCGGGTTAATTTTTCTGGTTCCATTCTATTTTTTGCTCGTAAACTCCATTAAATCCTTTGGTGACATTTTGGCCCATTCCGCTTCGTGGCCGACAACCTTCCGTTTTGAAAACTATGCTAACGCCTGGAATAAAATAAGCTTTCCCACAGCACTGGGGAATTCACTGATTGTCACGATCGTCAGTAATGCGCTTTTGCTGCTCATCAGCTCGATGGCCGCTTACCAGATGGTTCGGCATGACACTCCTTTTAATCGGTTTTTATTCGGTTTACTTGTGGCAGCAATGGTAGTTCCCTTTCAATCGATTATGTTGCCGCTTATGGAAGTGTCCAACGTATTGAGCTTAAACAACAGTATACCAGGACTGATCCTATGTTATCTGGGTTTTGGGGCGCCTTTATCCGTTTTTCTTTTTCATGGCTTTATTAAAACGGTACCTATTGAGATTGAGCAGGCGGCAAGGGTGGACGGTTCATCCCGGTACGGGGTGTTCTTTCGCATCGTTTGTCCACTCCTGCTGCCTATGTTCGTAACTGTGCTTATTTTGAATACCTTATGGATCTGGAATGACTATCTGTTGCCTTCGCTCATTTTGAATGATCCTGAGCTGCGCACCATTCCGATTGCAACCTATATGTTGTTTGGTCAGTACACCAAGCAATGGGACTTGGCGCTGCCAGCACTGGTGTTGGGGATCACACCAATTGTTGTGTTTTTTCTGGTGATGCAAAAATACATCGTTTCTGGCATTGCAGCCGGTGCGGTCAAGGGCTGAAGGGAGGGATATCCGATGAAAAAAACAGCGTTACTTGTCATCTCCTTGATGGTGCTGCTCGCATGTACACTTGCAGGTTGTGGAAATACGAAGGCTCAACAGAGTGAGACGAAAACGATACACATTTATCAATTCAAAGTAGAGATTTCGGAACCGCTAAATAAGCTGAAGGCAGAATATGAAAAAACGCACCCTGGCATCAAGTTGGATATCCAATCTGTCGGTGGTGGTACGGACTACGGTGCTTCGTTGAAGGCTAAATTCGCATCAGGCGATCAGCCGGACATTTTCACAAATGAGGGCTACCAGGACCGCGATACGTGGTTGGAGTACTTGGAGGATTTGTCGGATCAGCCATGGGTAAAGGATCTGGACGATTTCGCTCGTAAGCCGATGACGGTTAACGGTAAGATTTATGGACAGCCTATGAACCTAGAAGGATTTGGTTTTGTTTATAACAAGGATTTGTTCAAAAAAGCGGGCATAACCAAACTACCTCAGACGATAGATGAACTGGAGGAAGCAGCCAAGCGACTGAAAACGGCAGGGATTATACCTTTTGCTAACGGGTATGCGGAATGGTGGGTTCTGGGGAACCATTTTATCAATATCCCGTTTGCCAGACAGCCGAACCCGGAAAGTTATGTTAAGGATTTAAACAAAGGAACGGCTCGTATCCCCGGTAACCCGGTGTTTGATCAGTGGGTGAAGTTACTTGACCTGACTATAAAATATGGGAACCGCAATCCGCTCACGACGGATTACAATACACAAGTGACGCTGTTTTCGACAGGTAAGGCTGCTATGATGCACCAGGGGAACTGGACGCAACCGCAAATAGATGGAATTAATCCTAACTTGAATTTGGGTATTCTGCCTGCGCCTATAGACAATGATCCCTCCACAGGAGGTAGACTCGCTGTGGGAGTGGCTTCGAACTGGGTGGTCAACAAAAATTCGCCTGTGAAGCAGGAGGCAAAAGAATTCCTCAATTGGTTGGTCACATCAGAAACAGGCAAGCATTATATCACCAAGGAATTTAAGTTTGTTCCCGCCTTCAAAAGTATTACGTCCAGCGACGAGACGACAGGCGATCTAGGTGCAGAAATATCTCGGCATGTGAGGGAAGGCAAGATATGGAGTTGGAACTTCCAACGCTTTCCGAAGGGGCTGAATCAGGATTTAAGCAGCAGTATGCAAGCCTATATTGCAGGGGTTATCACAAAGGATGAAATGCTTCAACAATTTCAGGGGGCATGGGACAATTTGAAGTATAGATAAAAGAATACCTCTGCATGAGGAGGCAAAGGCTATAGCTCGGGCAGGAAGTATAAAGCCTTCAGGCTTTGGCGGTCAAGGGCCGTCAGAGCCTTTTTGTTGTGTTTTTATGTGACGAAAGTCACACGTAAAGCGGTCCTATTCATTATTTTACATGTCATATCTTTCCCTTGACAAAAGGTTACGGTGGCAGGTGTTAAATCAATCAAGGGAATGTTATAATAAACAGGATTTACAGGCACGCATTGCATCTGTGCTTATTTGGTTTGTACAAATAGGTTACATAGATCCTTTCGACTCAGGATAGTTCGATATGCTGGTGCGAAAGAACGTGACGATAATACCGGAGGGAATATATTATGGCGAAACTGGTGGTTTGTGATCACCCTTTGATCCAACACAAACTTACATTTATCCGCGATGTGCGGACCAACACCAAGGATTTCCGCGAGCTGGTGGATGAAGTAGCAACATTGATGGCTTATGAAATTACAAGGGATATCCCGCTGGAAAGCATTACGGTGCAGACACCGGTTGCTGAGACAGAAGGTAAAGTGATTTCCGGACGTATGCTGGGTCTTATTCCGATTCTGCGTGCAGGCTTGGGTATGCTGGATGGCGTAGTAAAACTGCTGCCTGCAGCAAAGGTGGGCCATGTGGGACTGTTCCGCGATCCTGAGACGCTGCAACCCGTAGAATACTATACGAAGCTGCCTACAGATGTAACTGAGCGCGAATTGATCGTGATTGATCCGATGCTTGCAACGGGTGGCTCTGCAATTGCGGCGATTGATGTGTTGAAAAAGAGAGGCTGCACTCAAATTAAAATGATGAATCTGATTGCTGCTCCTGAAGGAGTCAAAGCTGTGCAGGATGCACATCCTGATGTAGACATCTATGTCGCTGCACTGGACGAGCGTCTGGATGATCATGGATATATCATTCCGGGTCTTGGTGACGCGGGAGACCGCTTGTACGGAACCAAGTAGACTGCCTTTGGCAGTTCGGCAAAATCTATGGACGTTATACAGGTCCTTATTTTAAATAATGGAAGATCTGTGAAGCGGACATTTATTATGAAAAGGGGTTCAACAGAAAATGTCCAAAATCAAAGTGATGACAATTTTTGGTGTGCGTCCGGAAGCAATTAAGATGGCTCCTCTTATTTTGGAGCTTCAGCGTCACCCGGAGCATATCGAGTCCGTGGTATGCGTTACAGCTCAACATCGCCAGATGCTTGATCAGGTTCTGGAAGTTTTCAATATTCACCCTGATTATGATCTGGACGTAATGAAGGATCGCCAGACACTGAATGAAATCTCCATGCGGGTACTTCAAGGTCTGGAACCTGTATTGCGTGAGGCCAAGCCCGATATCGTGTTGGTTCACGGTGATACACTGACGACTTTCCTCGCCAGCTATGCAGCCTTTATGCAGCAGATTGAAGTAGGGCATGTGGAAGCGGGTTTGCGAACGTGGAACAAGCTTTCTCCATATCCTGAAGAAATGAACCGTCAGCTCACAGGCGTGCTGTCTGATCTGCATTTCTCGCCTACTTCTTTATCGGCTGGAAATTTGCGGAAGGAAAACAAGCCTGAATCGCGAATATATGTTACAGGCAATACAGTAACTGACGTATTTCAGTATACGGTTCGCCAGGATTACGAGCACCCTGTACTGGAGTGGGCTCAGGGCAAACGCCTGATTCTTATGACAGCACATCGCCGGGAATCCCAAGGGGAACCGCATCGTCAGATTTTTAATGCGGTTAAGCGAATTGCGGATGAGTTTGAGGATATCGCTATTGTTTATCCGGTTCATCCGAGTCCGGCTGTGAAGGAACCTGCATTTGAGATTTTAGGCAACCATCCGCGTATTAAGCTGATTGATCCGCTGGATGTCGTGGATCTGCACAATTTTTACCCACATACACATCTGATCCTTACGGATTCCGGTGGGCTTCAGGAAGAAGCGCCTTCGTTCGGAGTACCTGTTCTGGTGCTGCGTGATACGACTGAAAGACCGGAAGGAATTGAAGCGGGCACCTTGGAACTGGTGGGTACGAACGAAGAGAACGTGTACAATCGGACCAAGGCACTTTTGACAGATTCCGCGTTGTACGATTCTATGAGTCAGGCAGCGAATCCTTACGGCGATGGAAAAGCATCAGTAAGAATTGTCAATGCGATTTTGCACCATTATGGCGTTCAATCCGAACGTCCTGAAGAATTTCACACAATGTTCACAAAAGGTGTTCGTCCGATATAATTATTCTTTACAAGGCAAGCATACAGTTAAACTGTACGGTTACCAAGGGATACAGCAATTTAAGATGCTTTGTCGTTTGATTTTATACTTTAGGGCGCTAAAATATCTCAATTGACAAAGCATCTTATATTTAAGTAAAATGGACTGGAATTGCAGGGGTGACATGGAAAAGTGGTCAAACCTTCCAAGCAAAACAACAACCGAAATAACACCGGAAATGCCTTCAAGGCAATTGGATTGGTGAGCGCGATTGGCATTGATTTGGCGATATGCACACTGGGTGGTTTCTATGCCGGAAATTGGCTCGATGCCAAACTTGGTGGCTCCGGAATTTGGATTGGCGTAAGCGTTCTCGCAGGCTTGGTTGTAGGCGCATTAAGTATTGCCCTTGTGATCGGAAAGGTATTGAGGGATAACCATGAATGAGATGACCCGTATGCAAAAAATGTTATGGATCGTAGCGCTTGGTATTATGGCTCTGTGTTTCCTGGTCTCCGCCTTCATGCCCCAACATCGTGACATTGCTCACGGAATCATTCTGGGAACGGGAGTAAGCTGTCTAAATGTGCTGTATATGGCCTACAAAATTCGACAGGTTGCGAGTGCGGCCGCCGGTGAAAGAAAGAAGAGAGTGTATGGTATTGGCTTTGGCGTTCGATTAGGGACCTCAATTTTGGCAGTGGTGCTGGCGATAGAATTTCCGGCCTACTTCCATGAGATCGCTGTAATGGCAAGCCTGGTGACTGGGCAATTTCTTCTGTTAATTATAGGCATCATATTCGCGCTTCAGGAAAAATGATAGCTCAACTGAGAAAGGGGTGAGAAAACATGTTGCATGAATCACCGATTATCCAATTGGGCGGGTTTAACATTGACTTGTCCGTCATTATTATGCTTATTGTGACCTGCGCGATTGTATTTGGACTGGCATTTGCTGCAACGCGCAATTTGTCTGTGGACAATCCAAGCAAGCTGCAAAATTTTATGGAATGGGTCGTCGAATTCGTTCAAGGACTGATTACCAGCACAATGGATTTGAAAAAAGGGAAGCCATTCCTCTCTTTGGGGATGACGCTGATCATGTTCATCTTCGTGGGAAATATGCTGGGATTACCGTTCGGGATTGTGACCGAATTCGATAATGTGCAAAGTGCCCAAGTATTTGGACATGAAATCATTCCGGTCAAAGAAGCATTAGAACAAGCACAGGCGTCTCACCCGGGAGAAGCTGCCCATGTAGGCATCAGCTGGTGGAAATCACCTACCGCAGATGCAGGGGTATCCATTGGACTGGCTTTGATGATCTTTGTCCTGGTTCATTTCCTGGGGATTTTCCGTAATACCAAAGCTTACTTCAAGCATTACGTTCAGCCATTTCCATTCTTTTTGCCAATTAACTTGATTGAGCAGTTCTCAAAACTGTTGACACATGGTATGCGTCTATTCGGTAATATTTTTGCCGGCGAAGTTTTGATCAGTGTTCTGCTGAAAATGACAGCACTTGGTGTGGGAGGTATGGTTGCTTCCGTATTGGGACTCGTGGTCTGGCAAGGATTCAGTATTTTTGTCGGCAGTATCCAAGCGTTCGTCTTCACGATTCTGACGTTTGTATATATTTCACAGTCTATTGACACGCATGAAGAAGAGCATTAGACAAGCTCGTTTTCTGGTTTTAAGTTAAGTTCAGGAGTACGCTTCGCTCTTAACTGCAAATACATGTAACACACAAATACACATCACTAAGGAGGATTTTTTAAAATGGGAGTTTGGGCATATATCGCAGCTGCAATCGCAGTAGGTTTGGGCGCTTTGGGCGCTGGTATTGGTAACGGTCTGATCGTAAGTAAAACAGTTGAAGGTATCGCTCGTCAGCCTGAAGCAAAAGCAACGTTGCAAACGGTAATGTTTATCGGTGTAGGTCTGGTCGAAGCCCTGCCAATCATCGGGGTCGTTCTGGCATTCATTTTCTACGCAGGTGCTTAATTGAATGGAAGCAAGGTTTGGCGGGGAAGGCACAGCCATCCGCGCCTTCTTTGTTCGTTTGAACATGAAAGATCCAGAACCGACGTTCACCGGAAAGGAGTGACTTCAATTGAGTTTAAATTGGACAAGTATCGTTTTCACAATCATTGCATTTTTGATCTTGTACTGGTTACTGACGCGTTATGCATTCGGACCTCTCTTTTCCGTTATGGAGAAGCGGCGTCAGCTTGTATTACAGCAAATGAATGAAGCGGCACAGACGCGTGAACAGGCTGCTGCTTATGTTGAGGAGCAAAAGCAGGCTCTCCAGCAGGCACGTAAGGAAGCGTACGACATTATTGAGCAGTCAAAACAAACAGGTAACAAACAAGCGGAGCAAATTATTGTTCAGGCCAAGGACGAAGCTGTCCGCCTGAAAGACGAAGCTGTTCGTGAAATCACAAGCGAGCGTAATAAGGCGGTTGCCGAACTGCGCAGCGAAGTGGGTAAAGCTTCGGTACAAATTGCTTCCAAACTGATTCAAAAGGAAATCAAGGAAGACCAAGTCCAGGGAGAGCTTGTCGACCAATACCTTAAAGAGGTAGGAGGCAAAGCATGAGCCGGGATACGGTAGTAGCCAAACGGTATGCGAAAGCTTTGTTTGAAGTGGCAGAGCAGGAACAGACCATTATGGAAACCGAGCAGGAGCTACGTGCTTTTGTAGAGGCTGTATCGGGGGATGCTGAAATCCGTAAATTCATTAATTCTCCTAACATTACGGAAGCGGTCAAGCTTCAAGTTCTGGCTAACAGTTTTGAAGGCAAGTTGTCTGCCTCGCTAATTAACACGATCAAACTGTTGATTCAGCGTAGTAGAGCAGATTTGTTCGAATCTCTCCTTGCCGGATACCTCGATATTCAGGAATACAAGCTGGGACTTGCTCATGCAAAGGTGTATTCGACTTATGCTTTAAGTGATCAGGAAAAAACAGCGGTAGCCGAGGAATTCGGAGCCCGTGAACATAAAACAATCCGTGTGGAAAATATAGTGGACCCGAGTCTGCTGGGCGGATTAAAAGTGGTTATCGGCGATACATTGTACGACGGCAGTCTGGCCGGCAAGCTGGATCGTCTCGAGAAATCCTTTAACAGACGAGTATAGAAGATAGGGGTGAACACACTTGAGTATCAAACCTGAGGAAATCAGTTCATTGATTAAAAGTCAGATTGAACAATATAAAAATGATATCGAGGTCGTTGAAGTCGGCACTGTTGTTGAAGTCGGCGACGGTATTGCCCGCGTCTACGGACTGGAAAAAGTTATGGCCGGTGAATTGGTTGAATTCGACACTGGCGTATTGGGCTTGGCGCTCAACGTGGAAGAAAGCAATGTCGGTGTTGTTATTTTGGGTCAATTCTCCGACATTCGTGAAGGTGGTCAAGTAAAACGTACAGGCCAGATCATGCAGGTCCCTGTAGGGGAAGCAATGATTGGACGTGTAGTTAACCCATTGGGGCAACCAGTAGACGGTAAAGGACCGATTGCTACAACAGAATTCCGTCCGGTTGAAAGTCAGGCTCCAGGCGTTATGGCCCGTAAATCGGTACATGAGCCTATGCAGACGGGGATTAAAGCTATTGATGCGATGGTTCCAATTGGCCGTGGTCAACGTGAGTTGATCATCGGTGACCGTCAAACAGGTAAAACATCTATCGCAATCGATGCAATTTTGAACCAAAAAGGTAACGGCATGAAATGTATTTATGTCGCTATTGGTCAAAAACAATCCACGGTAGCTCAAGTTGTTGAAACATTGCGTCGTCACGGTGCGCTGGAATATACGATTGTCGTTACGGCATCAGCTTCCGAGCCATCACCATTGCTGTACATTGCTCCTTACTCTGGCTGCGCTATGGGTGAGTATTTCATGTACAAAGGTGAGCATGTCCTTGTTGTTTATGATGACTTGACTAAACAAGCGTCAGCTTACCGGGAATTGTCCCTGTTGCTGCGTCGTCCACCGGGCCGTGAAGCATATCCGGGTGACGTTTTCTATCTTCACTCTCGCTTGCTGGAACGTGCAGCGAAGCTGAATGATGAGTTGGGCGGCGGATCACTTACCGCATTGCCGTTCATCGAGACACAGGCTTCCGACGTTTCTGCATATATTCCAACCAATGTTATCTCCATCACAGATGGACAGATCTTCCTGGAAGCTGACTTGTTCTATGCAGGACAACGTCCGGCGATCAACGTAGGTATTTCCGTATCTCGTGTAGGTGGTTCAGCTCAGATTAAAGCGATGAAAAAGGTAGCAGGTTCCCTGCGTCTGGATCTTGCTCAATATCGTGAGCTTCAAGCGTTCTCCCAATTCGGGTCCGACTTGGATAAATCCACAAAAGCCCGTTTGGATCGCGGCGCACGCATGATGGAAATTCTGAAACAGGGTGTTAACCAACCGCTTGCTGTAGAGCAACAAGTAGTGAGCTTGTATACTGCTGTAAAAGGCTTCCTTGATGATATCCCTGTAGCGGATGTAAAACGTTTTGAAAAAGACTTCCTGTCTTTCATGGTGTCTGACCATCAGGACGTGCTTCAATCTATCCGCGACACGAAAGACTTGGTGGCTGATAACGAAACGGCTTTGAAGGCAGCTATCGAGAAATTCAAAAAATCATTCGCCACGTCGGTATAATACATTGGAATTTGCCTGTTTATGATGAAAGATGTTCTAAGGAAGCGTGCCCTCCGGGTTTTGGCTTCCTTGGCATGTTTTACCCTCAATAACAGGCCCTCTAACATATGCCCGGCTGGATTTGAATCTTACGAAGTTAGCTTTGGCTTTGCCAAAGCTTGAAGGTGGTGAAATCATGGCAAAAGGTATGCGCGAGATTAAACGTCAGATTAAAAGTGTGCAGAGTACGAAGCAGATCACGAAAGCGATGGAAATGGTCGCTGCATCCAAGCTGAGAAAAGCTCAGGAGAAAGCGGAGTCGGCTCGTCCTTACTCGGAAAAGCTTAAGGAAGTTGTGAGTAGCATTGCTTCTGGAGCGAATAACATCAAGCATCCAATGCTGGAAACGCGTCCGGTTAAAAAGACTGCTTATCTCATCATTACATCTGATCGTGGTCTGGCTGGTGGTTATAACGCCAATATTTTACGACAGGTTACGCAGACGATTTCTGAACGTCACCGTTCACAGGATGAATTTGTGATTTTCATCATTGGGCGAAAAGGACGGGATTATTTTAGACGTCGTGAATTTCCTATCGCTGAATCAGTAACAGATCTGTCGGATACACCTGCTTTTGCAGATATCAAAACGATTGCAAGCAAGGCTGTACAAGGCTTTGAACTTAAAGAATTTGATGAGCTTTATCTATGCTATAACCGCTTTGTCAACGCATTGACTCAAATTCCAACAGTTGACCGTCTGTTACCAATGGCGACACCGGATTCAGCTACAGCTTCATCCTCAATTAACTATGAGTATGAGCCTTCACCAGAAGGAGTGCTGGAAGTATTGCTGCCACGTTACGCGGAAACGCTCATTTACGGCGCTTTGCTGGATGGTAAAGCTAGTGAACTGGGAGCGAAGATGACGGCAATGGGATCTGCTACGAAGAATGCTTCCAAGTTAATTGGTGAGCTTTCCTTGACCTATAACCGTGCTCGTCAAGCGGCTATTACCCAGGAAATTACGGAAATCGTTGCAGGAGCAAGTGCTCAGTCTTAATCAGGCTTATAGCGACTGTTTTATAGCAGAGTCTACACTATTATGATAAATTGCGGGCGCAAAACAAATCAGAGTGGTTCGGATTTGCGGCTGTGCAAGCTTGTAGGAGGGAAACCAAAAGATGAACAAAGGACGCGTAGTGAGCATCATGGGTCCGGTTGTCGACGTTGAGTTTGAACGTGGACAACTTCCGGAAATCCTGAATGCCATTCATATTGGGACTGTGCTGGAGAGCGGAGTCAAAATTGACCTGACGCTCGAAGCTTCAAAACATCTAGGTGACAACCGTGTGCGTTGTATTGCCATGTCTTCCACAGATGGTTTGGTTCGTGGAGCTGAAGCCATAGATCTGGGAGCACCTATTTCAGTACCTGTCGGCGAAGCAACTCTTGGACGCGTATTTAACGTACTTGGAACGCCAATTGATAATGGTGCTGATATGAGTGAAACGGCTAGAAACCCAATTCACCGTCAAGCTCCTTCTTTCGATGAGCTGACAACTCAAGCAGAGATGCTCGAAACCGGTATTAAAGTTATCGACTTGCTGGCTCCTTATGCCAAAGGTGGTAAAGTCGGATTGTTTGGTGGTGCTGGTGTAGGTAAAACCGTAACCATTCAAGAATTGATTAACAATATCGCTCAGGAGCATGGTGGTATTTCTGTATTTGCGGGTGTAGGTGAACGCACACGTGAAGGAAATGACTTGTACCATGAAATGAGAGATTCCGGCGTTATCAACAAAACAGCGATGGTGTTCGGACAAATGAACGAGCCTCCGGGTGCACGTTTGCGTGTAGCTCTCACAGGTCTGACGATGGCGGAATACTTCCGTGACCAAGAAGGCCGTGACGTGTTGCTCTTTATTGATAACATTTTCCGCTTTACCCAAGCGGGTTCTGAGGTTTCTGCCCTGTTGGGACGTATGCCTTCAGCAGTAGGTTACCAGCCTACGCTGGCTACTGAGATGGGTCAATTGCAAGAACGGATTACTTCTACTAAAAAAGGTTCCGTTACTTCCATTCAGGCGATCTACGTGCCTGCGGATGACTACACTGACCCTGCTCCTGCTACAACGTTTGCCCATTTGGATGCTACAACGAATCTGGAACGTAAAATTTCCGAAATGGGTATTTACCCGGCGGTTGATCCACTTGCATCAAGCTCCCGGATTTTGGCTCCAGACGTTGTGGGTGAAGAGCATTACAATGTAGCGCAAGGGGTAAAACAAATTTTGGCCCGCTACAATGAGCTTCAGGATATCATTGCCATCCTGGGTATGGATGAGCTGAGTGAAGAAGATAAAATGTTGGTAGCACGTGCACGTAAAATCCAGCGTTTCCTTTCTCAACCTTTCCACGTTGCCGAAACATTTAACGGCTTCCCGGGTAAATATGTGCCGGTTAAAGAAACTGTACGAAGCTTCAAAGAAATTTTGGAAGGCAAGTATGACCACCTTCCAGAAGCGGCCTTCCTTTTTGTAGGAGCCATCGAAGAAGCAGTTGAAAAAGCTAAAACGCTGTAAACATACAGGCAAAGATTAGCCGAGCCTTACGAAGTGAGCTGTCTGCGGACAGCTTCCAGGAGGGATTCAAGTGAGCACGTATTTACTAGAGATTGTGACGCCGGAGCGCCTGGTCTATACAGAACAGGTAAACAGCATCAGTGTTCGCGGCTCGGAAGGCGATCTTGGGATTTTGCCCGGACACCTTCCCTTGGTCACTCCCTTGAAGATTGCACCGATACGCATTAAAATCGGTGGTCAAACTGAAGTGATCGCGGTCAATGGGGGCTTTCTTGAAGTCCGCAAGGATAAAGTGGTCATTTTGGCTGAGAGTGCGGAACGTTCCGAAGAAATTGATGTGGAGCGTGCCCGTGCGGCAAGGGAGCGGGCAGAACTGCGGCTCCAGAGCAAGCAGGAACAGATAGATCATCATCGGGCGGAAGTAGCTCTGCAACGGGCGCTTAACCGTCTAAATGCTACAAGCATCAGAACCAATAAGAATTAATATTGGAGTTTAAGTGGAATTTTAAAAGGGTTCGGCATAGTATACGGATGGAACGACAAGGAGACCAATTCATAACTTCTGCCAGAAAATGTCCGGTAGAGGGTGAGGAGGAACCTTGCTTCCTTCGATCACTGTGATCGGACTCTTTTTTAGCTGTTATTACCAAATGTACAGTCCTATTTCTTGCCTGGCTGCTAGGTATTTAGTACCTTTTAAATTCACGAAACAGAAGTGATTAATCACATTTTGTCGAAATAAATGTCCTAAAAACAGAAATAGCACTGGCATATTAGGCGTTCGCCGAGTATTATAAAGAAGTCTGTGACGCAGATGGGGGGAATTAAGGTTGAACGGGAAACAGCAATTGGCAGAACAGCTAAGTCAATCGGCGAGTATGACCGCGCTGATCTCTATGATCGTATCGCTCATTTGTATAGCATTAGCTTGGTGGGCTTTACAGAGCTTAAAGCTGGATTTGTTAATCCGACAACCGAAAGGACCGCAGGGCAGATTGCTGCACTTGTTTCTTGCTATTATTTTGGGACAGTTGGTTTCGGGGTTCCTGTTGAGCTACATCTCTTGGAGCCAGATGCTCTAGAATTTGTTTTAACATGAAGTAGGCGGGTTATATGACCTTATGACTGTGTCTCTGCGGGAATTGTCGAATAACATCGCGTCATATTGTTAACAATGGTAAACAAAAGAACCATGCATGTATAGCTGGCTGAATCAGTTAGAGTACAATGGTCGTCAAGTACAAAAAAACGCTTGTATACTTGTTTTAATCAGTGGTATGATGGCAGTTAGGGTATTAGTAAAATCTTGTTTTTTTATGTAATGAAAAAGCAAGGCATGAAAATAGCGGAATATGTTCTTTTTTTCCAGAATGGAAAAGAGAAATGACGCGCGGAGGGAACCATAGATGAGCAAATTTATCGTCCGCGGTGGCAACAGATTGACCGGGAGTGTCAAAGTCAGCGGAGCCAAAAACTCAGTTCTGCCGATCATCGCCGCTTCTCTGCTAGGAGAAGAAGGAGAAAGTGTTATTATTGATGCACCTCCTCTAGACGATGTGATGACCATTAACAAAGTGCTGGAGTCCTTAGGAGCAGGCGTTACATACCAAGATGAGGTCATTCGTGTTGACGCGCGGAAGATAATTTCCTGTGAAGCCCCTTACGAGTGGGTTAGGAAAATGCGCGCTTCATTCTTGGTTATGGGACCGCTGCTTACACGTTTGGGACGCACAAGAATCTCGCTTCCAGGCGGATGCGCAATCGGAACGCGACCCATTGATCAGCATTTGAAGGGTTTTGAGGCATTGGGCGCGGAAATTAGCCTGGGCCAAGGTTTTATTGAAGCTAAAAGTAACGGGCGTCTGCGTGGAGCTAAAGTTTATTTGGATGTAGCCAGCGTAGGGGCAACCGAGAATATTATGATGGCCGCTACTCTTGCTGAGGGCGTAACTACCATCGAGAATGCCGCTAAGGAACCCGAGATTGTTGATCTCGCAAATTTCCTGAATGGAATGGGTGCCAAAGTACGTGGTGCGGGCACGGGCGTTATTCGTATTGAAGGCGTTGAGAAGCTGCATGGTGTAAAACATACCGTCATTCCCGACCGGGTAGAAGCAGGTACTTATATGGTTGCTGCTGCGATCACAGGCGGGAACGTATATGTAGAAGGCGCAATATCCGATCATTTGGGTCCGGTTATTTCCAAGATGGAAGAAATGGGTGTAACCATTCAACCTGATGAGAACGGAATTCGTGTCATTGCAGATAAGCCGTTAAAAGCCGTTGATGTTAAAACGTTGCCTTATCCAGGTTTTCCCACCGATATGCAGTCACAGATGATGGCACTTCAGCTTGCCGCTGAAGGAACGAGCATTATTACGGAAACCGTGTTTGAAAATCGTTTCATGCATGTGGATGAATTTCATCTCATGAATGCGGAGATTAAGGTCGAAGGCCGTTCTGCCATTGTAACGGGTAATGCTAAGCTGACAGGTGCGAAAGTAACCTCTACAGATTTGCGTGCAGGTGCTGCGTTAATTCTGACCGGACTCATTGCAGAAGGTACAACGGAAGTATCTGGTGTACATCACATCGATCGTGGTTACGTTCATTTGGCTGAGAAGCTGACCGGATTGGGAGCGGACATTTACAGAGTGACCGTGGAAGAGTCCAAACTGGATCATTCACCCAGTACAGAGCGCGTAATGCCGGAAGAGGCGTCTGGGAATCTGTTTAAGAAGATTCAGCCTTCCCTCGCCTAAGCTTTAACGCATGTAGCTTCATGTTGCATACGTATATTCTTAAACAACGAAGAACCAAGTCCGAGAGGACTTGGTTCTTTTTATTGTTTATAGCCAGTCTTTTTCATTCTTTCAGTTCTCTTAAAATGGTTCTATCAAAGTGGACGACTTCATATGATTGAAAATATCTGCTGGAGTATATCTATACTTCCAGCCGGACACTTAGCCCTTTGATGGAGGTTCAGCCTATGAAAGATTCGCAGGTTCGCATCCGTATACCCATTCATCATCCTAAGGAACATCGCCAGGCTTCACTTGCGGAGGAAGACACTGGCTCTATAGCTACCTTGTTACAGAAAAATAAGCTTATGCAACAGCAGCCGGACGCAAGAGGTACATTGCCGACTGGCGTCAAGCCCAATCGGCGTACAACAGCCGTGTCTTCCGCTGCGAACTCCGTTGATACGGCTCTGCCTATCGCTGGTGTAGCGGCCCATGACACACGCGTTGCAAGCCCGCTGCCGCACCTGCGTCCTTCCGCCGGGCGTGCCCCACGCTGGGGCAGCCGCCGCCCATGGCTGCCATTCGCCGCCATGGCAGGGGTGCTGGTGCTTGCCATGGCTGTGCCCGCGCTAATGGCGTGGCCTCGCCAGACGGCGCAGCCGGTGCCGCCAAGCAGCCGCACGGCAGCACCGGCTGCGCCTAGCGTGACGGCAAAGGGTGAGGCGCCCGTCACGCGCTTACCGGGCGTCCCGCCGATGCCAGCGGTGCCCGCTGCTCCAACGCGCAGCGTACCGGCGGCAGAGCCGGACGTGCGTGTGTATGTCACGTCCACCGGTCGCACGGAGACGTTACCGCTGGAGCAATACATTGTCGGCGTAGTAGCCGCCGAAATGCCGCCCAGCTTCGAGGGGGAGGCACTGAAAGCGCAGGCCATTGCCGCGCGTACCTTCATTGCCCGGCGCTTGCTGGCTGATGACACTAGCGGTGCCCCTGCGGGAGCAGATGTGACGGATACTGTTAAACATCAGGCTTATATCTCCAAAGCTAAACTTACTAGAGAATGGGGGCATTCTGGTAAATCCGCAGAGCTGGCTAAAATTCAGCAGGCCGTACGAGACACCAAGGATACGATCATGGTATATGAAGGCAAGCCCATTACGGCATCTTTTTTTTCTACTAGCAATGGCTACACCGAAAATTCAGAGGATGTGTGGGCGAAGGCAGTGCCCTATTTACGAAGCGTATCAAGTCCATGGGACAAGCAGTTGGCCCCGCGTTATACAGAAACCGTCACACTGAGTCGTCAAAGCGTGTTCGATAGATTGGGGTTAAGTCGTACTGCAATTGCCGCCTCTACTGGAGGAGGAAGTATGCCAGAAATTCGTATACTCTCCAAGACAGAAGGACATCGCATCAAGAAGATTGAAGTTGGTGGCTCAATCTTTACAGGACCGGAGATCCGTAACAAACTGGGGTTGCGTTCGGCTGAGTTTACGTGGAAGGCTGAAGGGGACCGGATTGCTATAACAACCTATGGTTATGGTCATGGTGTTGGTATGAGTCAGTGGGGAGCCAATGGAATGGCCAAAGAAGGTCATACTGCCACTCAAATACTCCTTCACTATTATACTGGCATTTCTTTTGCGCAAGCCTCTCGTATTCTAAGTTAGTAAATATTTCGAAACTTTGAAGTATAAAAGAGTTGCACCCGGTAACACTGGTTACTGAGGTGATGAGCAAATGAATGAACAAAATAAAAACCAGAACCAAAACCATGAAGAAACACCCAAAACCTTTCAGGGTGGAAGAGCTTCACGGCCGTCTTCGTGGAAAAAGCTGTTGTCCAAAAGGTGGGCATACCCGGCAGCCTACATTGCCGCAGCAGCCATTATACTAACTTTAGTGTGGGTCTATCAGGATGCCAGCCAGAAGTCTTTCAAACCTGACCCAGCTAGTCCATCGGTACAAAGCACAAGTGCAGTGAATACCGATGTTAACGGACAACAGCCAGAAAGCGTGGAAGTCGTTGCCCAGTCGGAAAATATCGCATGGCCAGTGGCAGATGCTGGCGCAGTACAGGTCGTAAAGCCGTTCTTTGATGAGAACGCGACCGCTGATGAGCAGGCGGCAGCTATGGTAGAGTACGATAAAACATTTACCGCTAACACTGGGATTGATCTTTCCCGGACTGACGATCAGGCGTTTGAAGTAAGAGCCGCCCTGAGTGGCAAAGTATCTCGTGTGGAACAACATCCGCTGGTAGGTAATGTCGTAGAAATTACGCATGATAATAATCTCAAAACGGTGTACCAAAGCTTGAGTGATCTGAAAGTAAAAGAAGGCGATCAAGTGAAACAAAACGATGTGATTGCTTCAGCGGGTCGTAACGAGCTTGAAAAGGATTTGAAAACACATTTGCATTTTGAAGTGTATCAGGATGACAAGCCTGTGAATCCAGCAGGTCTGCTTCCTAAAAAATAAATCTGGTCATGGCTTTGCATGCAAAGCGGGGAATCCATATTCCCTGCTTTTTCTTGTGTAGTTTTTGTGCATAAGGTAAACATAAGCTGCTTTTGCCAAATAAATAGGCCTTCCGAAGCATGTCTTCCCGCCAAACCGCGAATATATAGGCACGCTCCTCATATAATGTACCAAACTATCCACAGTAGGGAGGCGGGAGCGTGCACGATTACATCAAGGAACGGACCATCAAAATCGGTCGCTGTATCGTGGAAACAAGGAATACGGTCCGTACGATTGCCAAGGAATTTGGTGTCTCCAAGAGCACGGTGCATAAAGATCTGACCGAACGGCTGCCTGAAATCAACCCGGATCTTGCCGATCAGGTGAAGCACATTCTTGAATACCATAAATCCATCCGCCATCTGCGGGGGGGAGAAGCCACGAAAATTAAGTACAAAAAAACGAGTGGCAAACGAAGGGAGATTCTCGTTTCCGGCAAGTCCTAAAAATATATAGTGAATTGGCTGGCAAAGCCATTGAATCAACCCCCTGAAGTATGATATGTTAAAAGATGGTACAAGACGAAAAATGACATGTAACCGTAGGTTTATACATATATTTGCCGCTTCTTGTCGAATCTTAGCTTTTTAAAATATCACTTTGGGGGCCTTTTTAATATGTTCAGTAATGATATCGGTATCGACCTCGGTACGGCCAACGTGCTTATCCACGTCAAAGGGAAGGGGGTTGTTCTTGACGAACCTTCCGTTGTCGCGATAGAAAGCGATACAAAAAGAGTCCTGGCTGTCGGAGAGGAAGCGCGCCGTATGGTGGGACGTACTCCTGGTAATATCATAGCCATCCGTCCATTACGTGATGGTGTCATCGCCGATTTTGAAGTAACAGAAGCGATGTTAAAATATTTTATCAATCGGGTGGGGGGAAAAAGCTGGTACAGCCACCCTCGTATTCTAATTTGTGCGCCAACGAACATTACCTCAGTGGAGCAAAAAGCGATTCGTGAAGCGGCGGAACGTAGCGGGGCCAAGGAAGTATTTTTGGAGGAAGAGCCAAAAGCGGCTGCCATCGGAGCAGGAATGGATATTTTTGAGCCTAGCGGCAACATGGTAGTGGATATTGGTGGCGGAACGACTGACGTTGCAGTCCTCTCTATGGGGGATGTCGTAACAGCTTCTTCCATTAAAATGGCAGGGGACAAATTTGATACAGCCATCATGAAATATGTAAAAACGAAGTACAAGCTTCTGATCGGAGAGCGTACGGCTGAAGATATCAAGATTGCTATCGGAACTGTGCATCCGAGTGGACGTCGCGCAGAGATGGACATCCGTGGACGGGATATGGTATCCGGATTGCCCAAAACGTTAAGTATTTCTGCAGATGAAGTGCAGGATGCGCTCCGAGATCCTGTGTCGGCGATTGTTGCTGCGGCCAAGTTTGTATTGGAGCAGACCCCACCGGAACTGTCAGCTGATATTATTGACCGTGGTGTTATTTTGACTGGTGGCGGTGCCTTGCTTAGCGGATTGGACGAGCTACTTGCTGAAGAACTGCGCGTTCCCGTACTGGTTGCCGAAGATCCGATGCATTGTGTTGTTAAAGGTACAGGAATTATGCTGGATAATTTGGATCATGTGGTTAAGAAAAAGTTCTAATCTGCCGATAGTGACTATAAGAGACTCGTGTGCGGTCAGGCAGGTTGCCTAGCATTTTGGCCTTCGTGCCTCCGCGCGAGCATATGATTTTAGCAGAGTATTAGGATTGGGGTGCACGTTACATGTTGAGAGGTTTATATACTGCGGCCGCCGGATTGATGACACAACAACGACGCCATGACACCGTGACGCAAAATATTGCTAATATGAATACGACGGGATACAAACAGGAGAACAGTGTTCAGCGTTCTTTCCCCGAAATGCTTATATCCATGACGGGTGGTAACCCTGATAACCCGGACCGTACGGTCGGCAAGCTCAATACTGGCGTTTTTGCTGAGGAAAGCCTCTCCCCTTACATTCAGGGAGCATTAAAGGACAGTGGACAAGCGACGGATTTTGCGATACAGTCCAATATTAATGTGAACGACCCAGCTACTGGTCAACCTATGGCTTTTGATCAGGCGGGAAAATTCATCAATGCTAACGGTGAAGTCACCTACCGTCCAGAAGCGTTTTTTTCGGTGCGGGACAGTAATGGGAATGTTCGTTATACACGTGATGGGCATTTTCAAGTAAATGGAGCGGGAGCATTGCTTTCATCGACTGGCTCAGCGGTGCTGGATACGAATGGAAACCCAATTCAATTGACCGGGGCTGTCTCAGAGCTTAAAGTAAATGAGCGGGGCGAATTGGTAGATAGCCAGTCCAACCAGACATTGGGGACGACGCTCGGTATTAGTGTCATTGATCGTCCGTACCAGCTCGTTCGTGAGGGTAATGGGAATTTCCGTCTGAATGATACTGATGGTGCTACAGCTAGGATGATGACCGCTAATGATGCTGTATCCGTTCGTCAAGGTTACCTGGAGGTATCTAATGTAGATGCTTCACAGTCAATGGTGGATATGATGGCTGCGTTAAGAGCGTACGAAGCGAATCAGAAGGTAATTCAATTTTATGATAAAAGCTTGGACAAGGCCGTTAATGAAGTAGGCCGTGTATAACAGGGGGTAAGTGATGAACAACTCCATGATTGGTGCAATGGTATCTATGGCCAGTGTGCAGCAGCGTTTGGATTTAATTGCCGATAATATTGCCAATGTCAATACAGTTGGTTATAAGAGTAAACAGGGTTCCTTTGAAGATGTATTGGCCAATGTGAAACAACAGCCTTCAACGTATCTCCAAAATGGACGGGCCATGCCGCTCGGTTATAATTTGGGCTACGGAGTTAGAACGGCCGCAATCATGAAAAATATGGAGCAAGGTCCGCTCAAGGAGACGGGACTTCCTACTGATCTGGCGATCCAGGGTAATGCCATGTTTGAAGTTCAGGGAAATGGGCAAAAAGCTTGGACCCGTGATGGTAGCTTTCATTTTATTCCTGATCCGAATGATAGTGCGACGATGATGTTGACCACTGCTGAAGGTTATTCCGTGCTGGATAACAATGATGTTCCTATTACAGCTCCAGCGGGTTCCAAGGTGGCTATTAACTCGGATGGCGAGTTGCTGATTCGTGCTAATGGAATTGGGGATCCGACAGTTGGTCAGAGAATCAAGCTAATGGATGTACAGCGTCCAGAAGGACTGGAACAGCGGGATGATAACCTGTTCGTGTTGTTGAATGGTGTGACAGAGGCAAATGTATTCGGAGCTGCAGGTGTGGCAGGTGCTGTTCCAGCGGACGTATCTGTGCGTTCCGGTTATCTTGAGGAATCTAATGTGGATTTAGCGGGCGAAATGACGGATATGATGCAAGTTCAGCGGATGTATCAACTGGCGGCACGGGCATTAACTTCTAGCGATACGATGATGAACATGGCCAACAATCTGAGGGCTTAAGGATTTGGTGATGAAAGAAGAACAATCTGATTCCCGTCCGGTGCCTGTAAAGACGAAGTCCCGCTGGCGTACTGCTCGTTATTTCATAGTTCCGTTGCTGCTCCTGTTATCGCTGTTAGGCGGCTTAATTGCAGGATATGTAATTGTAGGTAAGCAAGGGTTGTCAGGCGTATTCGAGTGGAAAACCTGGCAGCATGTCATTGATCTTATATTTGCGCCTTAGTTTACTTTAAATGAGTGGGGGCGGGAAAAGGTCGCTCCGCGAATGATTTGATCTTACGATCGCTGTTGCAGCGGGATTTTCTTATTTTATAAATTATTCAGATGTAAAAATCCCGTTGCAAAGGCGAACGCTCGCGCTTCTCCAGATTCAAATCCTTCGCTCCGCTGCTACCCGCCATCAGGGCCACTTTTATTAAAATAAACCACCCGCAATTTGTGTGGGGAGTATAGCATAACAAAACCCTGTGCCAGTGGCGCGGGGTTTTGTTATGCTTTTAAGGGAGAGGCCTCCAGCGTAGCACGCATGGATTGTGGTCAATGAAGGCCATCACAGGGGCCTTCGGTTTTCTCTGCCCTTCACGGCAAGTGAGTATTATTGAAGCGAGGCTTTCCTTTTGGGCCAAAAGTAACTTGGCGGAGGGGTTTATTTGAATCTGGAGAAGCGATAGCGTTCGCCTTTGCCCCTAAATTTTAACCTTGCAGGTTTTATAAAATGAAAAAATTAAGGGGCAACAGCGATCGGAAGATCAAAAAAATCACGTAGCCCTCCCCCCTTGGCTCAAGTCAAACTTCGCTTCACCCCCATAATAGGAGCAACAAATATGGTACTTCCGCGTAATTTTCTTTTTGCATCTGATAACTGTATAATGATGGGGAAGTTTATAACACTGCGGGGTAAAACCAAGCACGGGCAAAAGGGCTTCTTCCGCCTCAGGTTGCATAACCGGCGGAAAAAGCCCCTTATCTCAACCTCCACTTCTGCAGTAGGTGAAGGATATCTAACATTGTTGCCGCCAAGAGCTGTTTTTATACAGCGTAGGCGGGGTAATATTATGCTTGCAGTAACTCATGATTGATACAGAGTCAGACCTGCAAGCGGGAGGAGTTATTAAGGTAAATGGACAAATTGCAATTGGATGTTAATCAAATTCAGGAGATTATCCCACATCGAGCGCCATTTTTATTGGTGGATCGTATTATTGAGCTGGAGGAAGGGAAAAGAGCAGTAGGCATTAAAAATGTAACGATGAATGAGCCTCATTTCATTGGACATTTTCCGGGGTATCCCGTTATGCCTGGTGTGTTGATTACCGAAGCACTGGCTCAAGTTGGGGCAGTCGCATTACTGCACCTAGAGAGCAATCGTGGCAAAATCGGATTCTTGGCAGGATTGGATGGTTTCCGTTTCCGAGGACAGGTGGTTCCTGGGGATACGTTGACGCTTGAAGTGGAAATCACTCGTTCCAAAGGCGCATTTGGCAAAGGGAAAGCTACGGCTAAAGTAGGCGATACGGTAGTAGCTGAGGGCGAAATTATGTTTGCTTTATCTGACCCTCCCCAATAAATAAAGCTCTTCCGACATAAGCACGAGGTCTGAACCGAGTGCAAGTGTACATAGAAATCCTGTTTTGATAAACCAAAAATGGAGAGGGGAAATTCCGTATGACGCAGTTGAGTAAAAAAGCATTAGAAGGCATTGAGAGCTGGCTGCAAGACCCTTATATTGATGAAGAAACCAAACAGGAGTTGCGCGCATTGGAAGGCAACGAGCAGGAACTGGAGGATCGCTTTTACAAAGAGCTGGAATTTGGCACAGGCGGTCTGCGTGGAGTGATCGGAGCAGGGAGTAACCGGATGAACCGTTACGTCATCGGACGTGCGACTCAAGGGTTGGCTCGCTATATTTTAGAACAGCATGCTGGTAAAGAAGGCAAACCTTCGGTTGTTATTGCACATGATTCGCGTCACTTTTCGCCAGAGTTTGCTCTGGATGCAGCTTTGGTGCTGGCAGGCAATGGTATCGTGGCTAAGTTGTTCCCTTCCTTGCGTCCAACGCCACAGCTTTCGTTTAGTGTACGTCATTTGGGAGCCAGTGGAGGGATCGTTGTAACAGCCAGTCACAATCCTCCTGAGTATAATGGATACAAGGTATACAACGATGAAGGGGGTCAGCTTGTTCCTGATCAGGCTGAACAGGTAATTAGTTATATCCGTGAGGTTCCTTCTTTTGCTGACATTCGCAGTCTGACACGTGAGGAAGCAGAGGCACAGGGATTGTTGGTTTGGCTTGGAGAAGAGGAAGATGAAGCGTTTGTAGATACGGTAGCCAGTGTGAGTGTGAACCGTGAGCTGATTGCAGCCGGACCAGGCAAAAACTTCAAAGTTGTGTTTACGCCTCTCCATGGCACTGGAAATGTACCGGTTCGTCGTGTACTGGAGAAAATCGGCTTTGAACAGGTGCATATTGTACCTGAGCAAGAGCTGCCAGATGCTGAATTTTCGACTGTTAAGTCGCCAAACCCGGAAGAACGCGATGCGTTTAAACTGGCAATTGCGCTAGGTGAGAAAATTGGTGCAGATCTGTTGATCGGAACAGACCCTGATGCTGACCGTATGGGTGCAGTTGTGAAAAACCGTGATGGCGAATATGTAGTATTGTCCGGTAATCAGTCTGGTGCGATCATGGTTTACTACTTATTGAATCAGCTGAAAGAAACAGGCAAGCTTCCGAATAATGGGGCTGTTATCAAAACCATCGTAACCAGCGAAATGGGTGCAGTTATTGCCGAACATTTTGGAGCAACCGTGTTTAACACGCTAACTGGCTTCAAGTATATTGGCGAGAAAATGAACCAGTTTGACCAAACTGGCGAGTACACCTACTTGTTTGGCTATGAAGAGAGCTATGGTTATTTGGCAGGGAATTACGCTCGCGATAAGGATGCTGTCTTGGCGGCTATGCTGATCGCTGAAGCTGCTGCTTATTACAGCACACAAGGTAAGACGCTCTATGATGTTTTACAAGAGCTGTACGAGCAGTTTGGCTACTTCCTTGAGAAGCTGGAGTCTCGTACTCTTAAGGGTAAGGATGGAGTAGCACAGATTCAGGGCAAAATGACCGATTGGCGTAGCAACGCGCCTCAAGAGATTGCAGGCGTGAAGGTAGATAAGGTACTGGACTACTCACAAGGTCTGGACGGTCTTCCACAGGAAAATGTACTCAAATTCTTACTGGAGGACGGTTCGTGGTTTTGCCTGCGCCCTTCGGGAACAGAGCCGAAAATCAAAGTATACTTTGCGGTACGCGGTTCCTCGCTGTCAGACGCGGAGCAAAGAATCAGCCACCTGGTCGATGCTGTTATGGCTCGCGTAGACGCTTGAGAAAAATCCCTTTATAATAGAATAGGTTAAGGTAATTGGATAAGATATAGTAATCGGTGACCTCTCACGGCAAAGGGCAGTACGCCGTGGAGGTCATTTCTGTATTGCAGAATAACCTGGAAGAGGCTTTGGGAAAATAGGCTTATTCCGGCAACGGAGGATTTTGCAAAATTCAATGAGTGACCTACCAAAAGGTTGAGTACGACAAGGTGGGCAGCATTGAATTTTGCAAAATCCCGAATATTAAGGAGGTTCTTTGGTGTATCAGAAATGGCAATATTGGAATACGGCTTCTCGAAAATGGTTATGGATTTTGGTGGCTGTCGGCTTGCTGGCTTCCATTCCAGTCATCGCCGATCGTGTGAAGACAGAATCCTCGAGTAAAAAAGTAGAGATTGTATTCGATTATCGGGATTTGACGGAGGCAGCCTCGTATCAGGCTCATCCGCAGGACTATCTGAATGAGCAGCTTGACCGCTTACAGCAAGCGGGTGTGAACAGCATGGCGATGTATGAAAGTACGTTGGATGATTTCCGTAAAGCGGGCCGTGTCGTAACCTATACGACTCAGAACGTTGCCGATATGGAAAAACGGCTTTCACCTGCAAATGAGAATTTTACGTATATTGTTTTTGCTGACAAAGAAAATGCGGAGGCATTAAAGCCGTTAATTTTACGTACGTTTACAAGCCTGGACATAAATGTAAAACCTTGGACTTATCAGGGACAGGAAGGGTTAGTTGTGGAAACATCTCCAGAGGATGCGTACCTCAAGCCCATGCAGCCTGACCCGATTGCGATGAAGCAGCTTCGGAGCAAAGGATTTTTTATTGTTCCACGGATGAGCGACAGTCTTCCTTACAACCAGGAGTTGACAGAAGAGATGCTTGCTTCCTTTCAGCAGAATGGTGTAAAACGCATTTTGTTTGAAGGTGATTCAGTCAAAGGCTTCACCGATAACGAGAAAGAGCATAGCTTAGCGGCATTTGCTAAATTGCTGAACAAATACGATATTGGCCTAGCTGCTATCGAAAACTTAAAAAAACCGCAAGCAGGCTTCAATAAGCTCGCTTACGATATCCACTATAACGTTGTGCGTTTATACTCATTGAGCGATAAAGATGCAACGCTGGATGTGGAAACGTTGGCCGATCGTTTTGCTCTGGCTACCAAGGATCGTAATATTCGCATGTTGTATCTGAATACCGCGCCTAGCCGTAGTATTGCTGAAGCCAAGGTGAAGGATTCGGTAGATAACCTGATCCACAGCTTGGACAAGCCGGGTAACGCTGTACAACGGATGGAGAAAAAGGGGTTTGAACTCGGACAGGCTGAACCATTCCAAGTAGTCGATTCGTCCATTCAGCGCTATCTGAAAATGATTGTCGTACTAGGTGCACTGGCATTCTTCTCCATTATGGTGTCCTATTTCGTCCCGGCATTGACTTTGCTGGCATTTGCACTCGGTTTGGTAGGTTCAGCAGGACTTTATGTTTTGAACTCCAGCTTGATGGAGCAAGGTCTAGCCCTACTCGCGGCGATTAGCGGACCAACGGTTGCAATGATCATTGCTGTGCACACGATTAGAATTAAACGTGAACAGGGGTCTGAACTTTCTGCAGGTCAGCGTTTGATTCAAACGCTTATACTGTACGTACGGACAGCGATTTTGTCGCTGGCTGCAGTACCATTTGTTATTGCTCTGTTGAATAATATTGCTTACAGCCTTGTGCTGAACCAATTCAGAGGTGTAAGCTTGCTTCACATTCTGCCGATCTTCTTGGCAGCGATATATATTTTCTTTTATCGTGGCGTTTCTATACGAGAGGAAATTTCCAAGCTGCTACGTACGCCGATTACTGTATTGTGGGTGATCGCACTGGCTGTTATCGCAGCCGCAGGTTATTACTATTTGACTCGTACTGGAAATGCGGGCACAGTGTCGAACACGGAGCTGGCATTCCGGAACTTCCTTGAAAATGCGTTTGGTGTACGTCCACGCAATAAGGAATTTTTGATGGCTCACCCACTGTTTATTGCAGGAGCGTTCCTGAGTTTGAAATATCGCAAAGCAATCTATTTGCTGATTATAGCTGCTATTGGTCAAGCCTCTATGGTGGATACCTTTGCTCACATTCACTCTCCAGCGGCACTGTCGCTTAGTCGCGGGCTGTTAGGATTGGGCTTCGGTCTGGTGCTGGGAATCATCGCAATTGTCGTGTGGCAAGTGCTGGAAGGGTGTTGGAAGAAATGGTCACCACAGCTCAAACGATAATCATCTCGGGTTATTACGGCTTTCACAATAGTGGGGATGAGGCGGTGCTCAAGTCGATTTTGACAGCTTTAGAGGAGGAGAGCCGTCAGGCGGGTATCACGGTCAAGCCTGTTGTTCTATCTTCTGACCCTGCTTGGACACAGAAAATGTACGGAGTAGAAGCTGTACCGCGGATGAGTTTGGGGGAAGTTCGTAGAGCGATTAAAAACAGCGATGGGCTAATAAGTGGCGGCGGGAGCCTGCTCCAGGATGCAACAAGCCCTAAAAGTATTCCGTATTATCTGGCGATTCTGAAATTGGCCCAATGGGCTGGAAAGCCGACATTTGTATATGCTCAGGGCATTGGCCCGGTACAACGGAAGATATTTTATCCTATGATCCGTTCTGTGTTTCAGCGCTGTGAATATGTTTCTGTAAGAGATGAGCAGTCTGCCGCACTACTGGATACTATGAAACTAAAGAACCCGGTTGTTGAAGTTGTTCCTGATCCGGTAATGGGGCTTCCATTGCCCCCAGGTTCCGAGCTGCATAAAGCAGCAACTGAGACTGATCAGGATCAACCTCCGATCGTTGGCGTATCTGTACGTTACTGGGATAAGGAATGCCGCGATTTGAAGGCTATCGCGGAGGGCTTAAAAAAATTAGCTGCTGAGCGCCGTGTACACTTACGCTTTTTACCTTTCCATCTGCCTGATGACGAGCAGGCTTCAAGGATGGTAATGGATTTGTTGGGGGATATTAGGGGGACGGGAAGCCTTGTAAGCATGTGTGATCAAGTCACCGATCCTCAACAGATGCTTTTGGAAGTCAGTCGTTGCAGTTTGATGATCGGGATGCGATTACACAGCTTGATCTATGCAGCATCCCATCAGGTGCCTCCGTTAGGGATATCCTATGATCCTAAAATTGATCATTTCCTCAGCCGTGTCGGTAGCCAGCCTGTAGGCACTACAGAGGCACTGGATGGACAAAAACTGGCTAATGAGTCTATGCGGTTGCTGGATCAGCGAAGTCAATGGATCGAGAGCCAGGGAGCAGCCATTGCTTTGTTAAAAAGTGAGGCTCGCTTACCGGCGCAGCATATCGTTAATTACTTGTGTCGCAAAGGATGATGGATACAGTGACAGTTGATAAGGTTACGAATGTGCCTACCGTCCCGATTTTCGGTGTTCCGGTATCAAGGCTTAATATGAAAGATACATTAAATGTATTAATTCAAGCAGTGGAGTCTCGCCGGCCCCATCAAGTGATCACTGCCAATCCGATAATGGTAATGGCAGCATTGGAAGATCCAGTGTACATGAACGTTATGAAACAGGCGGAGCTGATTGTCCCGGATGGGACCGGCGTAGTGTGGGCTGCAAACTATGTAGGACATCCTGTACCTGAGCGTGTAGCGGGCTTTGACTTGTTACATGAATTACTTGCAGCTGGCGAAAACTATCATTGGAAGGTTTATTTACTGGGATCAACATCTGAGGTGATTCAAGCGACCGCAAAGCGGGTACATGAGCTTTATCCCGCAATTACGGTTTGTGGCAAGCGTGATGGTTTTTTTGGACCAAAAGAGGATGAAGCCGTAATTGCAGCTATTCGTGAAGCAAATCCTGATTTATTGTTTGTAGCACGTGGAGCGGACACACAGGAACCCTGGATTGGTAAATATAAGGAAAAGTTGGGTGTACCGGTGATGATGGGGGTTGGCGGCAGCTTCGATGTTATATCAGGCAGAACCAAACGCGCACCTAAATTGTTTCAAAAGCTACGGGCTGAATGGTTATATAGACTCCTCAAAGAGCCAAGCCGTTACAAAAGAATGCTTGCGCTGCCGAAATTCGCCGCGAAAGTGATGCGCGAAAAAGAAAACGTCACAAAAGTGTGATAAATAGCTTGAATCTGCCTCCAAAACCCGCTAATTTGCCAGAATATGAAGCTTGGTATTTATTTTTGATCAGAGTATAATTCAATGCGGTTACATCTGAAAAGGGATTGCTTTAAAATTGGGGGTCGAATGATCAAATGTTATTGATCTATATTATTGGGTTCATCATGGCACTGGGACTTGCGCTGTTACTGACACCGCTCGTCAAGAAATTCGCTGTGAAGGTTGGAGCCGTCGATGTACCGAATGCCCGAAAAGTACATACCCGAATTATGCCGCGTCTTGGCGGACTGGGGATTTTCTTGGCATTTCTGTTGTCCTTATTGGCGGTGTTACCTTTTGTGCCTGACGGAATGCTGTCCTCTCGGGATATTAACTTTATCGCAGCCTTTCTGATTGGCGGTACGCTGATTACACTGATTGGTGCTCTCGATGATCGTTTCGATCTCAATGCAAAATTGAAATTTTTGGCTCAAATTGCCGTTGCGTGTATGGTCGTGTTTGCTTTTGATATTCGTGTAGATTTTGTAAATGTACCTTTTCAGGATGCATACTCATCTTTGGAAAGCTGGATTTCCATTCCACTTACGATTTTTTGGATCGTAGGTGTAACGAATGCCATCAATTTGATTGACGGTCTGGATGGACTGGCTGCAGGTGTCTCAGGCATTGCGATTGGAACTATTTTTGTGATGTCGATATTGATGGGTAATTACATGGTAGCTATGCTTTGCCTTGTGCTGCTGGGCAGTATTATCGGATTCTTATTTTTTAACTTTCATCCTGCAAAAATATTTATGGGTGATACTGGGTCATTATTTTTAGGTTTCTGTCTGGCCATGCTATCCATGCTTGGTTTCAAGCAAATTGCTATCGTATCTTTTATTACGCCATTGATTATTATCGGTGTACCATTGTCAGATACATTCTTTGCTATCATTCGTCGCAAGTTGCAGAAAAAACCGATTTTCTCTCCGGATAAAGGTCATTTGCATCACTGCCTACGCGAACTAGGTTTCAGTCACAGACAGACGGTGTTGATTATCTACGGTATTGCTGCATTTTTCGGTGTATTGGCCGTGATTCAATCGTCTGCTGCGCTTAATGAAGCGAACTGGGTCACCTTTGTCGTGATTTGTATTATGATGTTCTTCCTACAGATCGGTGCAGAGGTTATTGGTCTTGTTGGCAAAACCAAACGCCCAGTTATTAACACACTGATTCGGTTGTTGGCTAAGCCAGATTCCCAGACGCGTTCGAAATTATAATTTTAATTTAAAAGTAAGCCTTCAAGCTTGGCGGTATACCGCGGGTTTGAAGGCTTTTTTGATGTTTGCTGTAAAAAAACTCCCTCCTTTTTTGAGAATTTACTAATTTTTTGTATGTTTACTACCGATAAAAAAAGTATTGAATGATTACGTACCCCAAGGTGCGACAGAATCAAAGGAGGACAATGATTTGAAACGATTGCTATCCATGTTGCTGACGGTTGGTCTCATCATTGGCTTGGTGCCGGCGGCCCTGGTAGGTACGGCTCATGCTGCGACAGGAACTTATTTCATTTTTCCAAATGAGAAGTATGATGCGGATTCGGCCAGATCGGTGAACACCGACCGTATTACAGTTAACGGTACGATTAACGGAGTGAACGGAAGCACGATATCATATAGTGTATTCCAGCTCTCTAAAAATGGAACGACCCTTAATGTGGTGAATAAAAATGAGAGTCAAAAAGGCGGAATTACGGTCAGTGGCTCTACACTTCAAATTACAGACATCAAACTGTTTCCTGGTTTGAACCGAATTACATTCCAAAGTAGCCAAAACTCGGCTGAGATGAAGGATTCTATTTACGTAGAGTACCAGGATGGACCCAAGGTTTATGATCTGTCTGCTACGCTGAATGGTGAAACAGAACAATTAGTAGAGAACCAGACAGCTGTGTTAACAGACGCTCGCAATAGCGGTACGGATGATGTTAAAGTAGTCATTCAAGGTACGGCGCCTAATGCCGACAGTGTAACGCTTACGTCTGCAAAAAGCAGTAATACGTATAATGTATCCTCTTACACTGGCTATAAACTAACAGGTAGTGTGGTACTCAGTCCAGGTAAAAATATAGTGAATATTAAAGTGAATAACGGAACTCAGGCTCTTACAGTTACACGTGAAATTACGATTTATACGGGAAAACCGGAATTCTCTGATTTGACCTTGAATAAGGATGGGAATGTTTCTGCCGATCTGACCACTTCGCCTGACTTTACCGTATCGTCTACAAGTGGTGTGGTTTTAAAAGGTAATGTTTTGGTGCCAGGCGGTCCAACCGATCCAGGAGTTGCCACAATCAATGCGCGTTTTACCGATGTGAGTAACAATGGTAGCGCTGTGGGTAGTGCGACTGGAGTTGATGCCACAATTGATACTGCAAATGTGGTTACATCAAATGGTTATAAAGTATATCCATTTCAGGTGACTGTACCTTCAGAAGCTGTTATTGATCATTTGACCAGGGCATCTCTGGGCATAACCTATACGGATAGCAGTACACCTCCAGCTCCATCGGCTGTCCAATTTACATTGCGCAGCAGCACTCAGCCGTATATTGATGATATTAACTATCTTCCTGATTTTAATAATCAATTGTTGAGCAGAATTAAGGGAAGCGGGTCTGATCAAGCAGCTGCTATAGATGAAGCTCTGAAATTAACTGGAAGCTCTATGAAGAACAAGACTACAGATGCTCCATCTGTTCCTGTTGGTATGGAGTTCATCGTTGTTAACGGTGCACCTTCTTCAATTAGTGAACTTTCTGGTGTGTCAGTTCATACTGTAGGATCACCTCAAGATGTGATTCGGACAATCAATGGTAAGTCAACACAAGTGAAGAAAATCGTTGCTTATGTAGACACTTTGCCTAAAGAAGGACAAAACGTACTGAATTTTTACCTGAATGGCGACTCGACCAAATTAATTAAAGCAACGGTGAATCTGTTGCAGGGTCCGTTCATGAAATACGATACGATTTATGATGGGCAACAAATTCCGTTAAATACATCCAGCTCAAACTTGAATACCTATAAATTGACTCAACTGGGCTACTTTAAAGGTAAATTGCTTGATGTGAGCAACGCAGCGGATATTCATTACACTGGAAGTAACCGAAATGTATTCCTGTATGTTAATAATGTATTGGTTGATCTGGATGGTTCAGGAGCGGACTTCAAGCTTGCTGCTTCCTCAGAGACAGCCGCAGCCAATGCCTTGGCGAACGGGAATAATGAAATCAAGTTTGTGTACAAGCCAGGTATTGAGTACAGCAATACGGTAAAAGTAAACTTTACACAGACGAATATTCCAGTAATTCCTGTTCCAAATACACAAGGAATCATCCCTTTTACACCAGTTAGCGGCTTGAGCAATACACCGAAGTATAGCGAAATTGCTCCGAAATCAAAAGATGCTAATTTCACCAAAGTGGATGATACTAACTACAATACATCTCTGAAAAATATCAATGTATTTGGTACTTTCAGTATTGCCGATTTGGGTAAAGCAGATCAGGTAAATGGTTCGTTAAGTGATATTGCCAATAAAGATCAATATATTTTGGAGATTAAGGGATCGGATGACAGTGAATTCAACTGGACGTTGAGTAACGAGTTTTTCTCAGCAGAAGATGCTAAGACAACATACAATTCCGGTTCTACTACAGATAAATTTACTAATAAAGATTTAAAAGACCTGCTTGTGTACTACCATCCGGACAAAAAGTATTTCAGCTTTGTGTTGAAAAACCAAACTATTTCGCAAGATGGAACACCAGTAGCTTATAACATTACCTTGTACAATAGCGGCAAGAGCGGACCATTTGCTACTTTCCGACTGCAAGTATCAGGTCAATCTACATCTTTTGATATTTTGCGTCCGCTCCCTGAAAAGAGAATCGTGAATCAAAACTTTGTGCAAGTTGTTGTGAACGCAGGTAACGCAGATAGTGTTATGGTAGGTAAGGAAAAAGCGGTTCAAGAAGGATTTGATTCTGACTATGATGGTACCGTTGATTACCCATCAACTTACAAAGCCATCGTAACAGGTCTAAAAGCCAACAAAGATAATAAAATTGACGTAGTGGTTACAGTAGGCAAAGAAAAACTGAAACAGACCATTACTGTTAAATATGTGCCTACAAATATTCCTGGCGAGCAGTACATGGAAGCGATGAAAACATCGCACAAAGTGTTCGATGGTAATCTTACACTTGCTTTTGCGAAGGGAACGAGTCTAATTCGCCGGGATTACGATCAACCACAGCAATTCAAAAACCAGGTTTTCTCTGGGCATACTTTGTACTTTGCGATAGCAAATAGCGAAGATGGTGTGGTAGACCGTCATGAATTTGAAACTGAAAAAGCATTGTCCGATATGCGGAGCTTGATTGCAGACGGAAGTAGATACTTCAACCGGGATTTCCCAAGTCGTTTTACCAAGTCCAGTCCAGTATTCTGGATTGACCCAGGTACCGCAGATGATATCAAAACGGATGCTTACGATCCAGTGACATATGGTGCTGATCCTTATCAATTGGCTAACAAGTCGCAAAATGACAGCAGCAAGATCAAAAACTTCTACTGGCGTGACCCATCTAACGAGTTAGTACCTTCCAAGCGTGCTACATTGACGCTGACGTATGATAGTAGTATTGCTCAAGATGCAGGGAAACAAATGTCGGTGTTCTATTTTGATTCTGATCTTAAAGACTGGCAGAACATTGGTGGTGTGGTGGATCCGAAAAAACACACCATTAAAGTACCGTTTGATCGTTTCGGTTACTATGTAGTTGCTAAAGTTGGAGAAACGTATAGTGATGTCATTAAGCACAAATACGCCAGAGATTACATCGAAGCCATTTTGGCTAAAGGTGTCATGAACCCAATGGATCCAATTAATAGCTTTGGACCTGACAGCTACATTAAAAGAGGCGAATTTACGTCTATGATCGTCAAAGGTCTGCAAATTCCGCTTAATTTCAGCGGAGCGAAGCATTTTGACGACGTGTCTATTCCAAATACGATATCAGCAGATGCGCTCTATGATTATCGTTATATTGAAACAGCTGCACGCGCTGGTATTGTCAAAGGTTCGCAACCAAGAATCTTTATGCCGGAAGATGTAATCACACGCCAAGATGCAGCAGTCATTATCGCTAAGGCATTGAATTTGAAGCTTGAAACAGATCATGACAAGATCATGAAGAATCTGTCTAAGACCTTTAAAGATGCGGACAAAATTGATTACTATGCACAGGCATCTGTGTTGGCTATTGCCAAGAAAGGCTTTATTACGGGTTCACCTGTTGATGCAAGCGATCTGAAAAAAGGATATATGTTTAATCCTACTTCTCTGACCTTGCGTGGAGATGCAGCCATTATTGTAGCTAAAGTTATGGCTGATAAAAAGCTGCTTCCTAAAATCTAATTAACAAAACACCTGAAATTATTAAACATCCCTCCATGCGAAATGGAAATTCCCTTTCATATACATGAGAGGGATGTTTTTTATAAATCAGCTATTTGACTGGAATTAAGGGCCTATGCCATAATATCAATGAGGTAAGAACTTTGGATTAGCCTTACAACGTTTTTTATTTTGGATATAGCTTAAACGTCTGTAATTAATTTCTTTTTTTTAAGCTTTTATCTCAAAATGTGTTTATTATTTTTTTATATGTTTTTTTTGCGCATTTATCTGAAACTTTACGCTTATTTCATCGTAGTAGTGGATGTGTGTGCTTAAATATTACATAGAGAAGTGAGTGGGGAGTGATGAGATGTCTCAGTTTTCAATACGCCGTCCTGTAACAGTATTTATGTTAATTATTGCTTTGTTAATCGGGGGCGGTATTTTTGCGTTAAGACTTCCTGTAGAGCAAATGCCGGATATGAAGCTGCCATTCGCTGCAGTGGTGACTAGTATTCCAAATGCAACGCCTACAGAAGTTGAGGAATTGGTTACTAAACCTATTGAGAAAAGTCTGGCTTCTATTGAGAACGTGGATAAAGTCATGTCCGAGTCTTCAGAAGGAACATCTATGGTCATGATTCAATTTAACTGGGGAGTAGATATCAATCAAGCAACCCTCGACATGCGAGATAAAGTTGATGGGGTTAAAGGGTCTCTTCCCAAGGCGGCTAATTCGCCGCGTGTCCTTAAGGTGGATCTCAACGCAACGCCGGTTATTACGCTCTCTCTTACAGGAGACCAGGATATTAACAAGTTGAAGCCTATTGCTGAAGATATTATTGAGCCGCGGCTTGAAAGAATTGCGGGAGTAGCTGCAGCCAACATGTCAGGTGGGCAAACTCGGCTTGTGAAGATTACCGTAGATCAAGCCAAACTTCAAAGCTATGGCATTACGTTAGATCAAATCAGCCAAGCGCTATCGTCTAATAACGTAGCGGGTTCTGCTGGTTCGGTGTACCGAGGCAATACAGAAATCCAACTTCGGGTTCAAGGTGAATACAAAGCTGTTTCAGAAATGGGTGAAACGCCAATTCCAGTAGGGAAGGGAAGCATTAAGCTAAAGGACATCGCGAAAGTTGAAGATTCCTTGGATGATGTTACAACCATTTCTACCTATAACGGAAAGCCAAGTATCAATATTTCTGTTACTAAAGCTACAGGGGGGAATACCCTTTCAATCGCCGATTCTGTAAAGGATAGTTTAGATTCGATACGGAAGGAATTGCCTCCGGGAACTCAATTGGAGATGGTAACAGATGCATCCAAACCCATTAGCGACTCCGTACACTCATTAGTAGAGCATGCTATATTGGGAGTTATTATCGCAGCTATTGTGTTGCTGTTATTTTTGAATAGTATACGTTCTACCATTATTGCTACTATCGTTATTCCAATTTCCTTCGTAGCTACGTTTATGATGATGTATTTCACCGGACAAACCATTAATATTATTTCACTGAGCGGTTTGCTTCTGGGGTTAGGATCCTTTGTCGATTTTGCGGTTGTTATTATTGAGAATATTTTTAGACAGCGACATGAAGGGAAAAGCATGCTACAAGGGGCTATTGATGGCTCCAAGCAGGTGGGTAATGCCGTTATGGCATCTGCACTTGCGCAGATCGTAGTATTTTTACCAGTTGTTTTTGTTGACGGAATTGCGGGAGTTCTATTTAAACCGTTGGCGTTAACAGTTATTTTCTCTCACATTGCAGCCTTGCTTGTATCCCTTATGATTGTGCCGATGCTGGGCTCACGTTGGCTACCTACCGTGCCAGATGAATCCATTTATTCTTCAGGTACTTATAAGGGTGTTAACCCTATTATGTGGTTTAATATTGGCTTCGAGAAATTTAAGAGTGGGTATCGCCGTATACTGAAGTGGGGAATTAACCATAGAAAATCTGTGTTAATTATTACTTTATTAATGTTTGTGGCAGCTGGGGCTCTAGTTCCTTTCGTTAAGGCTGAATTTATCCCAGCATCCGATACTGGGGAATTCACAATTAACGTGAAACTTCCTAATGGAACGGTCTTGGAAGAAACGGAAAAGGTTGTTCAAGATATAGAAAAAGAAATTTTGAAAGTTCCGGATCTAGATAAAATGACAGTGACTGTTGGTTCTGGTGGCAATTCTGGTTATTCAGGGGCAGCTCCAACTAATTCGGCGGATCTAAGCGTAACGCTGAAGGATGGACATCAGCCAACAGATGGTGTAGTTGAGGGCCTTCGTAAGAAATTTGATAGCATTCCGGATGCAGAGATTACAATGGCGTCTACAACAGGCCTTTCAAGCGGAGCGGCTGTTAATATTAACTTAAAAGGTGACGATATTGACGTCCTGAGAGAACTTTCAGACAATCTCGTTGCGGACGTAAAAAACATACCGGGTACGGTCAATGTGAAAAGTACCTTGAGTGCTGTTCGCGAAGAATATGAGATTACCGTTAATCGGGAGCTTGCGAGTCGATATGGCTTATCAGCAACTCAAATTTTATCAGCAGTGAATACTTCTTTTAATGGATCAGTCGCCACAAGCTATCGTACAGGTGAAGATCAGATTGATGTGAAGATATCGTTGCCAGAGCAAAACCGCCATGATTTGTCAAATCTTAAAGCCTTACGGATTACCACTTCGCAAGGTATTGATGTACCTTTGTCTTCCGTAGTAAGTATTGATAAACGGACTGTACCCGATACTGTTACTCGTGAAGACCAGACACGTCAAGTACAGATTACAGCTGATATTGATGGAACAGGGGATATTCTTACTATTAATCAAAAAATAGATGCTCTTTTGAAGAGTACTCACTTCCCAGAAGGCTACAGTGCAGACACGGGTGGTGGACAAAATGAACAAATGCTGGAGTCTTTCATGAACTTGGCGATAGCTATTTTGCTATCTGTCGTGCTCATTTATATGGTTATGGCAGGACAGTTCGAATCGTTGCTCACACCGTTTGTTATTATGTTTTCCGTTCCACCTACGGTAATTGGTGTGCTTATCGGTTTAGCTGTAACCGGGGCGAGCCTCAGCGTTTCAGCTTTGACGGGTTACATCATGCTCGTCGGTTTGGTCGTCAACAATGCCATAGTTATGATTGACTTTATAATTCAGCTCCGAAAAGACGGCCAAGATCGGGATGAAGCTATTATTCATGGAGCGTCTGAGCGGTTGCGTCCGATTTTGATGACCACGCTGGCTACTGTACTAGCTTTGATCCCAATGGCATTCGCTACAGGAGAGGGTAACGAAACACAAGCACCGATGGCAGTTGTTGTTGTATTCGGGTTATCCTTCGCAGCTGTTATTACATTGATTCTTATTCCGGTAGTCTACGTCATCATGGATAATATGATACAAAAACGTAAGAATCGGAAATTAAAAAGACAAGCGAAGAGAGAATTAAAAAAAGAAGCGAAACTACAAAAAAGTGTTCATATATAAGGTGAGGTGGAGAAACATAATGAATAAAAAAAGTGCTCTGATTGCTACAACTTTGCTTTTATCAGTTGCATTAGCGGGTTGCGGTGGGGGAGAGGCCCCTGCCGCACCGACTACGGCGCAGCAAGCCATTCCAGTTCAAGTAGCAAAAGTGGCTAAAGGTAGTATTAACGATTCAACAGGTATTATTGGAAGCTTTGCTCCCAAAGAGACAGCTCAGGTGTCTCCGAAAATTAGTGGTAAAATTCAAAGTATTAACCTTACAGTGGGCCAAAAAGTAAATAAAGGCGACACATTGTTTACTATAGACCAAAAGGACTTGCAAGACTCGATTAAGCAATCCCAGGAGTCTTACCAGGTTGCCCTGGCCAATTTAAAACAAGCAGAGTCAGGTGCGGCGCAATCGGTACAGCAGGCAGAATCCAGCGTGGATCAAGCCAAAAGTGCGCTTGTCCAGCAAGACAACACCATCACCCAAGCTCAGACCAGTCTGGTCGATGCTCAGAGTTCCGTGCGTGATGCTCAAAATACGCTCAACCGCAACCAACAGTTGTTTAGTGCGGGTGCTCTATCACAATCTGAGTTAGAGCAGTCTCAAATAGCGCATAGAAGGGCTTTAACTGCAGTGGAGAATGCGCAGATAACACTTCACAATGCACAAACGTCCAAGCAAAGTGCGCAAACAACATATAGCAATGCTCAAAAATCATTACGTCTTGCCCAACAGAAAACAGGCATTGACGTAGCTCGTGCTTCTGTCAATCAAGCTAAGTCCAGTTTAGACACAGCACGTAGCCAACTGGTGGATACTGTGGTCAAAGCTCCGATTTCCGGTACGATATCGGTAGTAACAGGAACCCAGGGGCAAATGGTTAGTGCACAATCCGCGGTTGCTACAATAGCGAATACCAATCCTATTATTGCTAAAGTTAACGTTTCTGAATCTGAGCTTCTCAAGATGCAGGTGGGTTCATCTGTGACTGTAGGCGTGGACTCGTTAAATAAGCGAATTGAGGCCAAAGTATCGGCTGTCAATCCGGTAATGGATAATGATCTGAAGGCATACCCTGTTGAGGTATCAGTTCCTAATGGTTCTGGCGAATTAAAATCAGGGATGGTTGTAACTGTATACATGAAATCAGAAGCTCCTAAAAACATTTTGGTATCGCAGGATGCCATTACGGAGCAGGCAGGGAAAAAGTATGCTTATGTAGTGGAAGGAACAGTGGCTAAGCGGGTAGAGGTGCAGACAGGCCAGGAAAGTGCCAAACAGGTTGAGGTAACCAAGGGGCTTGCTGAAGGACAAAATGTTGTCGTTAAGGGCGTTAGTCTGCTTACGGATGGCGCGAAGATTAATGTAGTGAAGTAATTTGTCGCGGCTATATTTACGGTAAATCACTGTTACTCCGTCATTTCTACTACCTAAAGTGTATTAGAGTATTAGATTTCAAGGGAATCTATAGACTTTATGTACTTTATATATTCTATGGATAATTCTTAACGAATATACTCCATTAAAGGCCGATTTCATGTACGAAAATAACCCTTGTACATTTAAGGTTGATAAGGTAAAAGTTGTAGGATGACGGAGGAACAGGTTCAATAGTATAATTATGACTGTGGAAAGCGGAATACATAATTCAAAAAAATAATTTTTTTTTTGAAACAGACGCAACTTTTTGAACCCATGCTACGTCTAATTGGGTGAGTATGAAACAAAGGGGTACAAAAGCGTAAAGACAAAATTCGCTAAAAAAAATCTTTACTGCATTGTTATCACATTGTATAATACTGGAGTACGTCATAAATGGACGCTTTCTTTCAACTAGATTCCAAGCTTCTGTGATATTGTCACAGATATCATTTTATAAGGGTTCTCATAAAGCTCGGAAAGGAGGTGTAACGACTGATGAGTGACAAGATCCGACAAAAAGACAAAAATAATATTTCTGGTTATATTCAAGGAGGAGAAAAAAAGGTTATGACAAAGTTTAATAAAAAAATGATCAACGTGCTGGCAACAGCAACATTGGTTGCTGGTGTAGCAGCTCCAATCGCAGCATTGACTGCACCAACTGCAATCCATGCATCTTCTAGTTTCACAACTGTGAATACTCCTACTATTAGTGGAAACGCTGAAAACTTCACTAATCTTGATAGCAGAGTGAAAATTACAGTGAGCAAAGCTTCTGTAAGAGATGGCTCTTCTTTTACTGTTACTTTGCCTAAAGGTTTTTATTTTAACAGCAGTGATGTTGCGAAAATTGCTGGTGTAACTGGAACACAAAATGGCCCAGGTAGTGTAAGTGATGCTACTTATGGCTTAGGTGTATACGCTGATTTTGATGATAATAAAGATACTGGTATTAAAGTTGATCCAATCATCAACAATTATGACACTGATGGTAAACCAGTTAATGTAAACTCTGCAAAAATTACTTTTACGGGTCAAGATAACATTAAAGATGATGTTACTCTCTTCTTGAACTTCAGTAGAATTAATGTAGCTGGTCCAAGTAACGGTCCAGTTAAAGCAGCAATTGATGCTGCTTCCAATAGTGGTTTGACTAGTGGCGAAATTACAATCGCAAACGTTGTTTCTTCCGGTCAAGTTTCTCTTGCTGCAAACGATACAGTTTCTAGTGAAGATAACTTCACTGCAACATTGAAAGTTAAAGAGGAAACTGCAGGTTCTTTGACAGGTAGTAACTACATCAAGTTGAAATTGCCAAGTGGTTTTAAATGGGATGCTTCTGGTACAGCAGCAATTCTTTTTGGTGATATAAAAGCTGCTGACATTGATGCTAAATCCGATGGTGATACTCTTACTGTAAGATTGAAAGATACTGTGAAAAGCTCCAAACAAAATTCTTTCCAATTGCCAGTTAAATTCCATGTAGATGATGAAACAAATGCTAAACAAGGCGATGTTACTGTTAGCGTTTCTGGTAATGCAACAACTGATGTTAGCTCTCTTGTTGTTGGTAACTATGGCGAAATCGGTGGTGGTGTTACTGTAGCTACTCCAACAACTATCCTTGCTGGACATGACGAACAAAAAGTTGGCGACATCGTAATTAAAGAAACTGTTGCTAAATCCTTTGTAAAAGGACGTACTGTGACTTTGCGTCTGCCTGAAGGTGCTCGTTGGCAGGAAACTTTCAAGAGTAACAACCCAGGAAACAGCTTCGCTGGTTCTATGGAAAATACTAACGGATTGGGTGGAGCAGAGGTATCTTACACTGACTCTGACAAACGTACTTTGAAACTGACTTTCAACAACCCTAACAGCACAACTGACGCTGGTACTTTGAAACTGAGAAACGTTGAAGTTGCTACGCAACCTGGTTTCTCCGGTGATCTGAACGTTGAAGTTGCTGGTAGCCAAGGTCTGAGCGGTAATGTTAAGGTTGCAACTGTGAAACAAGCAGTTACTCTGGCTGCTGCTTCCAAACCAACCCTGACAATCGGTCTGGGTGACCAACAAGTTGGCGATATCACAATCACTGAAGCTGCTAAAGAAGCTTTCGTTAAGAAAGACGGTAGCCGTGAAGTAATCTTGGAATTGCCAACAGGCGTACGTTTTGCTTCTACTCCAGAAGTAAAAGTTACAGCTGGTGACGTTAAAGTGAAGAGCGTATCTACTGATACTTACGGCGAAAGCAACAAAGGCCGTCTGAGCTTCTACATCGACAGCGAATCTGCTACTCCAAGTACAATCACAATCTCGGCTCCTAAGCTGACTGTTGACCGTACTGTAGCTCAAGGCGACATCGTTGCTAAGCTGAAAGGTAGCGCAGTATCTTACACTGCATACAAAGGCGCAACTGACAACACTCAAAACTGGAAAGATAACAACACTGCAGCTGCTGAAGTAGCAATCGCAACTGTTGGAACTCCAGCTCCAGGTGCTACTAAAACTAAAGCTGTCTTCACATTGGGAAGTACTTCCTACACTGTGAACGGCGAAACTAAAACAGCAGAAGTAGCTGCTTATGCTGAAAACGGACGCACTTACTTGCCAGTACGTTATGCAGCTGAAGCTCTGGGTGTATCCCCACAAAACATCCTGTTTGACAAAGCAACTTCCACAGTTACCCTGATCAAAGGTAGCACTGTTGCTCAAATCAAACTGAACACAAACCTGTTGACTGTTAACGGTTCTGTGATTCGTATGGACGTTAAAGCTGTAACTAACAAAAACCGTACTGTACTGCCAATCGCTTGGGTGAGCAGAGCGCTGGATGCATCCATCACTTATGATGCAACTGCAAAAACAGTTACTGTTGAAAACAAAAACTAATTTAAGAGCAACTCTTTTGAGTTAACTGAATTAGATGAGAAGAGGGTTCCTTTTGGAGCCCTTTTCTTTTATTAGTCTTATTGACAAAGGAGAGAAATTATGAAACGTTTTGGAGTGGCAGTACTGTCCACACTGGTTCTTTCTTCTGCGTTCGCCAGTCTTGCAGGAGCTCAACCAGGTGATATAAAGGTTATTATTAACGGCGTAACTCAGCAATATACCCAGTCCCCGGTTGTTAGTCAAAATACAACCTTGGTGCCTCTGCGTGGAGTTTTCGAAAGCTTGGGTGCGAAAGTCGATTGGGATAGCAAAGCTAAAAAAGTGACAGCATCTAAAAATGACGATACGTTAACTTTAAATGTTGGTTCTAAACTTGCTTATAAAAATAGTAATCCTGTACAGCTTGATGCAGCTACTCAAATTCAAAAGGGTCAAGTACTCGTTCCTTTACGTTTTGTGAGCCAATCATTAGGCGCCAAAGTAAATTGGGATCAGACTACACGAACAGTGACCATTTCGAATCAAGGTAGTGGTAGTGCTACTGACACCAATAGCTTGTCTAGTAAGCCACTTGCAGCTCCTGTGACCAAAGTTACTTATGATACTTACTATAATAACTCCTTGACCTATGACGATGCAGTCAAACTGGCTATTGCTGATAGTACTTCAGTGAAAACAGGAGAAGTGAGTATTGATCAGGCAGGAAAAATTTTAAAAGAGACAGGCAAAAATATTGACTTTGTTCCAGCAGAAGCAGGTAATGAGGGTCAAGATAAAGCTTACAAAGGTTATGCCCAAACGAACCTTAATTATGAGGCTACCAAGAAGAATCTGGAAATGACCAAAGAAAGTATTGAATATAATGTAAAAGATCTTTACAATAAGCTCCTTCAAAAGCAAAATGCCGTTAAGCTGGCTGCTTTGAATATCGAAGATGCTGAGCGCAAGCTTAAAGTTGCACAAATTAAAAGAGATAATCAAATGTCGAGTGATTATGAGGTCACGCAAGCGACTAATCAGTTGACTCAAAATCAAGCTGCTTTAGAGAAGGCAAAAAAAGATTTAGATAGTGCATATGTATCTTTGAACCAAGTGATTGGTTACAAACCAGAGCAACGTTATGAACTGAAGGATAAGCCTGTCTATTCTGAATTTAAAGATAATGTAGAGACAAAAGTAAGCCAAGTACTTACTAGCAGTACTGCTATTTGGTTGAGTGAGCAAAAAGTGGATTTGGCTGAATTGAGCTTGAAGCTTTACAACTTCAATACTCCAGGAAATACCCCTTATGAAGCTGAACAACTTAATGTTGAAAAAGCTCAATATGCTACAGAAGGCACAAAGAGACAACTCGAAGAAGCTGTAAGAACAATTTATAACAATATCAAAGCATTGGAAAGTCAATATTCACAGATTCAAGCTGGCTTAGTGAGTGCTAGAAGTGCGGCTGATATGGCTAAGAAGCAATTTGATGTTGGGTTGGCTACAGAGCTTCAGGTTTATGAAGCTAATTTGAAAGTAACTACTGCTGAGCAACAGGCGGAAGATATAGTTTCAAGTATTGATACTTTGAAGGTGGCTTTCAATAAGCCTTGGGCTATGCAAGGTTCCACTGGAGCAAGCGCGCAATAATTAAAACTTAACTATACTTGCTATAACCTGCTGTAGGAGGACTTCATGAAATCACGCTATAAAGTATCGTTGGCTGCAGCTTTACTTGGGGGAGGAATTGTAGCAGGCTCCTTAATGAACAATTCAGTTAACGGAGCCTCCAGTTCTGGACAACCTGGTACAGCTGATGATCCAGTCGTAACCAAAAGCTATGTTGACCAAAAAATTGCCCAGGCAATCAAAGGTGGAGTGCCCGCAAGTAACACGAGTAGTAAAACGACTAGTTCGCCTACTCCAGCGACAAACGCTACCTCTAACACAACGGCGTCAGGAACTTCTAGTGCAGGAAAAACTTCCACACCAGAGCAGACAGAGGTTTTAAAGGTTGTTGATGTAAAGCCTGGTCAAAAACTGATTGCCAAAGCAGGCTCGGAATTTATTTTACGTAATGGTTATGCTGTTGTGTATAGTATGGATGCCAGTGGGGCTATTGATATTACTTCTGGAACGGAAATTGTTCATAATCAGGCTGTCGAAAAAAATCATTTATTATCGTTTCCTAGAGAAGGAAGAGGTATTCAAGTAAAAGAAGGTCAGAAGTTTGGTCTGGTCGTTATGGTACGAGGCGGTTATTCTGTTCAGTAAACTGTTTTGTATTTAAGCTGCTTTCGGCGGCTCTTTTTCTTAAATACTGTTTGGGATAGCAAATTGTTCTTGGCTAAGTTGAACCTAATCGCTGCACACTAACCCCATGAAAGACAATACATTTAGTGGAGGGTGTATACGAGATGGCGTCAAGAGGTCAAAGACGATTAATTCCCGAGAGTCGTGTCAGGTTAGATGATTTGAAGTATGAAATTGCTGCTGAGTTTGGGCTACCTGTTTATAATCCCCAATATACACATATACAACCTAAGGCTGACAGTGAATTTGCTGCAGAATTGGGGGAGTTTGCGGGGGGCGGGAATGTAGCATGGCGTGATTTAACTTCAAGACAGAACGGTTCGGTTGGTGGTGAAATTACTAAGCGACTGATACAATCTGCTGAACGTAGCTTATCTGAATATGGTACATTGTAAGTTGCAATAATTTCTACAGTTTTTGAACATATAGTAGCGTAAAATCTGGGGTAATTTACATGTAAATCAAAAATGGTTTGCATGTAGATTTACCCTAATTTCGAATGTTGTCATTGGGTGACACGAATTGACACCTTGTTTTAAATAAGATATCATGGCATTTGAGGCTTGTACGCAACCTTTTCCTACCGGAGAAGGTTCATTTTTTATTAATCAGGTGTAACAAGATACCTCCCGCCATTTGATGGCTTGAAGGTATCTGAATAATGCCATTACCATGTCAGGATTTTTTTATTAAATCCTCATGTATTTTAATTGTGGGAGGTTGAAATTCATGTCTGTAAAAGGCCGTCATTTGTTCACGTCCGAATCTGTAACAGAAGGCCATCCGGATAAGATCTGTGATCAGATATCCGATGCTGTATTGGACGCCTTTCTGGCTAATGACCCTAATGCACGGGTAGCATGTGAAGTATCGGTAGCTACTGGTCTCGTTCTCGTCATTGGTGAAATCAGTTCCAAATCGGAGTACGTGGATATTCCATCCATTGTACGTAATACGATTAAGGAAATTGGCTATACACGTGCGAAATACGGTTTCGACTATAATACTTGCGCTGTATTGACTTCTTTGAATGAACAGTCGCCGGACATCGCTCAAGGGGTTAATGCTGCCTTGGAAAGCCGTGATCCTGCTGAAGTAGATAAAGAAACGGAAAACATTGGGGCTGGAGATCAAGGATTGATGTTTGGTTTTGCTACGAACGAGACGCCGGAGTTGATGCCTTTACCTATCGCTATGTCTCACCGTATTGCACGGCGCTTGTCTGAAGTGCGTAAGGATGGAACACTGAATTACCTTCGTCCTGACGGTAAAACCCAAGTAACGGTAGAGTATGAAAATGGTAAACCTGTTCGTATTGATGCTATTGTAGTTTCTACGCAGCATGCGGAGGATACTACTTTGGAGCAAATTCAAGCAGACATCAAAGAAAAGGTTATTTTGCCAGTTGTTCCTGCCGAATTATTGGATGAGCAAACCAAGTATTACATTAATCCGACAGGACGCTTTGTTATCGGTGGTCCTCAAGGAGATGCAGGTCTGACAGGTCGTAAAATTATTGTGGATACGTATGGTGGTTATGCACGTCACGGCGGGGGAGCATTCTCCGGTAAAGATCCGACCAAAGTGGACCGTTCCGCTGCTTACGCTGCTCGTTATGTAGCGAAAAACCTCGTAGCAGCTGGATTGGCAGACAAAGTGGAAATTCAGCTTGCTTATGCCATCGGTGTAGCTACGCCTGTTTCGATTAACGTCGATACATACGGTACGGGTAAAGTGAGTGATGAGAAGCTGGTTGAATTGATCCGAAATAACTTTGATCTGCGCCCAACAGGTATTATTCGCATGTTGGATCTGCGTCGTCCAATTTATAAGCAAACTGCTGCCTACGGTCACTTTGGACGTACAGATTTGGATGTACCATGGGAGAGCGTAGATAAAGCTGAAATTCTAAAAGAACAAGCGGGGCTGTAATTCCTCGTATGTTATCAAAATAAAAGCAATAACCCAAAAAGACTGTTTCATGCTTTGCATGAACAGTCTTTTTTTGATGTGTTTCGCTGTTAAGTACGAATTTGTTCTGATGTACCGAATGCTGAGTGACTACTCGGATATCGGAGCATGGTCCAATAAATTTTTAAGTAAACGACAAACCTTTTGCAGTTCCTTGTACTGCTCCAAATACGCAAAAAGGGCTTTCAGGAGACCTTTCTGAGGGTTCGATTTCAGAGCCTCTTCCTTTAAATGAGCGTAGATTTGCTGACACTCCTGTTTCTCCTCTGAACTCCAAGAAGACAGCAGTATACTGTCTTCCAAAGAGTGGAGAAGGCTGTTAATTTGACGGCCTTGATCAAAAGGATTACTTAGAGCACTTTCGGGTAACCAGCCTTGCTTGCTCCAGAACAAATGTGGAGCTGAATCAGCATTGTTCAGGCTGGTTGCCAAGGAACTGGATAAGAAGATAATAAACTGTGTCAGATGTTCAATCGTTTCATCATTCATGCGATCGGCAAAGAAGCGAATATATTCAAACACAATGCTTTTAAGTACAAAGGTCACGTCCCATGCATGATCTTCAATGCTCGGTCCAAAAATATCAATCAGGCAGTCGCGAACCCATCTGTACAATTTGTATTCATGATTCTCGAATGCGTAATTAAGTTGTTCATTCTGGAAAATAAGCATGGAAGGCTCAGGAAGATCCATCATGAGATACACTTTGTTTTCAACGAGATTTTTCAAGTAAAGTACAATAAAACCGTGTAGTTTATCGTGCTTAGAAAGATCAGGTTTACTGTAGAGAGCCCGGATGTCTTGTTCAATATTATTTTCCAGAATGATACACATTTCTAGAGGGAGTTCTTCTTTTCCCTGAAAATATTTATAAAAGGATGCCTTCGCCATCCCACTTTCTTTGGCGATTTCTTCAACAGATGTTGAATAATAGCCTTTTCTGGAGAACAGCCGAATGGCGGCCTGTAAAATATCATTTTTTTTGCTTTCCATACATACTTCCCCCTAGGGACCGACTAACTCGACAGCATGCGAACTCACTTCATACATCATAAAGATTGATCAGGTGTGATAACTGTGTGCTGCTGTCTTTTGAGTTGACGGCGCATCTTGTATTTGGCCATGATCATATACAAGGACGGCACGACAAACAAGGTTAACAAGGTCGAGAATAACAAACCGAAAATGACGGTAAACGCCAGTGGCTTAAAGAGCAGGCTTCCCAATAGTGCCAACGGAATCATACCTACAATGGCTGCCAAGGATGTCAATAAAATCGGTCTGAAGCGAGCGGCGGCCGCCTGTATTACGGCTTCCTTCAATTCCATTCCTTCATGTCGTGCATCCTCGATAAATTCAATTAACACAATCCCATTCCGCACAACAATGCCCGCGAGTGCAATGATTCCCATGATGCTCATAAAACCGATAGGCATATCGGTTAAGAAAATACCAATAATCCCGCCGGCTGCTGCCAGGTACACGGTCGTCATAATAATAATAGGAATGGAGAGAGAATAAAATTGCATAGTAATCAAGAGTAAAATGAGCAAGACTACAACGATAGCCAGCTGTCCTAAGTCCTTGAATATGGTCGATTGGTCAGAGGTTTCCCCACCAACCTCCCATTTGTAGCCTTCTGGGAACTTCATTTGCGCCAGCTTACTTTCAACATCAACCATCGCTTCGCTTGCAGTTCGTCCGTTCAAATCGGCTTCCACCGTAATCGTCCGCTCCATATTGTAATGCTTGATTTGCTGAATAGCAAATGACGGCTTAATCTGGACAAGCTGGTTTAATGGAATTTGCTTACCAGCTGCATTAACTACACTTAATTGTTGGAAAAGCTTACTTGGCTCCTCGTCGCTGTGATTCAAATACATTTTAATATCCACCAGACTGTTTCCAGTATCAAATTGGCTGACTTGGGCTCCTTCTTTTAATAGAAGCAGGGTGCGAGTCAAATCTGTGTAACTTACCAGGTATTGATCCATCGCTTGTTTGTTGACCTCAAGCTCCAGTGCATATCGTTCAATTCCTATATCATCCACGATGCCTGTTGTGCCCTCTACTGTCGCGATCTGCTCCTTTGCCTTTTGGGCAAGAGTTTGCAGTTCATTCAGATCCTGACCTGAGATACGAATAGAAACGGGCTTACCCACTGGAATCCCGAGACGAGGAACATACATCGTAACTGTAACTCCAGGATAGGATTTCTTAACATGTTGTTCCCAAGCATCAACTGTCGTATTGAGATCGAATACGTTTTCTTTGCCGACGACAGCAATCTGCCCCACCGTTTCGTTATAACTAATATTTCCACCCGAACTATTAATGTCACTAAACAGTTGTGGGGCAGTCCCTCCAGCGCTGTAGACGACCTTGGAAGTTTCAGGTTGCTTTTTCACCCAGCCTGCAAGGTCTTTAACGACCTGGTCGGTTTCCGCAATTGAAGTGCCTACAGGCATTTTTACATTTAGTGCAACATGAGGATCTTCCGACTCAGGAAAAAGTTCAACTGAGGTAAAGGGAACTAATCCATAGGCGGCTGTTCCAAGCATGAGTCCGACCATGGCTGTCAACAAGGGACGCTGAATGACCTTAGGCATCAGTTTTTGTGAATAGAGCTTGTTTAAAGAATGAATCTGCTGGCCGAGCAAGCCTGCTGGTTTAGATTTACCCTGAGGGTGACGAGCCTGTCTGCGCTTCTCATACCATTCTCGAAAAATAGGGATGATGGTGAGCGACATGATCATAGAGGCAAGCATGGTCAGGGAGACAATAGCAGGAATAGGTTTAATAAAGGCACCTACATTTCCAGGAAGAAACAACAATGGCGCGAAAGCTGAGATGGTAGCCAGAGTTGCAACCAAAATAGAAAGCATGACCTCTTTGGTACCTTTTACAGCTGCGACTGAGGGTGATTCTCCTAATTCCGTAAGTCTACGCTCAATATTATCATTTACAACTACGGCATCATCCACGAGTATGCCGAGTACGATGATCAGACCGACAACGGAAATCTGATTTAGAGTGATGCCGAACATAGGCAAAAAGATAATGGCAATCGAAACCGAAATAGGAATGGCCAGTGCAACAAATGCAGAGGTGAGCAAATTCAGCCCCAACATACAAACGAGAATAACGGCCACAATCGCAAGAATCGTTTCACGCTTTAAGTCGTCAAAGATATGGCTTACCTGATCCTTTTGTGCAAAAAGAGTTTGAAAGTGAACACCTGCGGGAAGTGTTTTCTCCAGTTCTTTGAGCTTGGTATTGACCTTTTCGCTCATAGAAGGGATGTCTGTGCCTGTTTCTGCTCCAATACTTAACGTAATGGCCGGTTTACCCTCTACATAGGCAAAGTATTCTGTATTAGGATGGGCCAGTTCCGTTGTGCCGATATCTCTTAAATAAACAGGATTACCCTCTTTGGTGCGTGTCAAAAGGACCTGATTCAATTCATCAGCTTTTTCGGTCTCGCGAACAATAAGTTGATAGGTACGTCCGTTGTATTCAATATTACCAGTAGGGACCCGATCAATTTGAGCCTGAACCGCTTGAGCCACTTGTCCCCACGAAAGCTGGTATTGCTGAAGTTTCTGATTGTCAATATGGACACGTACTTCTTGATCAGGGAGACCATTGAATTTGACGCTAGATACGCCAGAAATGGTATTGAGCTGATCTTTCCAAGTCGTTGTTAAATCATTTAGTTTATACAGCGGTGCGGAAGAGTCAGCCGTCAGGGCATAGGAGCCGATAAAAGAGCTGGTTAGTTTGTCATTTACAACAGGCACTTCAGCGCCTTGAGGAAGATCCGCTTGTGCATCTTGCACTTTTTTACGCATATCATCCCAAACCGTTTGAGGATCAACTCCGTTTTTGGATTCAATTAAAATAGAGGAGAATCCGTTACCAGAAGTCGAATTAATCGTTTTAACACCTTCAACTTCCTTAATGCGTTTCTCCAGCTCTTTAGTTACGGTTTGTTCTACTTTTTGTGGTGAAGCACCAGGGTAGACTGTTGTTACCATAGCATTCTGTATGGTGACATCCGGCATTTCCTGCTGTGGTAACTGGAAAAAACCGAAGATTCCGACCAAAATCAGCATGACAAAAAACAGCAATGTAATTTTTCGTTTTTTTACGATGTACTCAATCATGGGCGTCCGCCTTCCTCCGACTGAATCGCATTTCCATCAAACAGGTTTTCTGCCCCTTTAACGATAATACGTTCGCCTTCACGAAGTCCCGATACGATTTGCAACTGATTATCTACAACCTGATTACCAAGCTCCACAGGGGTTTTAACAGCTTTTCCTTGAATGTCTTTGAAAATAAAAGGCTTGCTTCCCGTGTTAATGACTGCTTCGGCAGGAACGAGAATCCCATTCTTGTCGGTCACCTGTTGAGCAGCTTTAATGACCTGACCGGGTAACCAGTCTCGCTGTGGATTGTTTATAACAATCTCTACGTTAACCCTTCCTGTGTCGGTGCTGGTTGAAGGATAGACGTTAGACACCGTACCTTGACGGGTCTCTTCATAGAGCGCTACTTCTACTTGTTGACCCTTTTTCCAATCCTTAATTTCACTGTCTGGTACAGGAAGTAGTACTTTGAGGCGGTCGATGGAGCCTATGCGATAGACGGCTTGCCCTGACGCGACCAAATCACCTGTATTCACGATTTTGTCTAAGATTACACCGTTCACAGGAGAGATTAGACGTGTGCGTGAAAGTGCAAGTTCTGCCTGCCCCTTGGCAACAAGGGCTTTTTCGTAGTTGGCATGGGCTTGTTTTTGGGAAGCCACAGCCTGTTCACTGGCCGCTAGGGCTTTGCTTTTACCTGCAAGCGCATCTTGAAAGGAAGCTTGGGCGGATTGATGATCTTCGGCTGTGGCCCCTTCCAGCAAAAGGGACAGGGATTCCTTGGCTTGTTCCAGGTCTTTCAGGGCTGCGGTAGCATTCAGGCGAGCATTTTCATTATCTGATGCGGTAGCAGCGCCTGCCTCAAACAGCTTCTGTGTACGCTCGCTATCCGTCTTGGCCTTGTTATAAGCGCTTTGTGCCTTATCTACAGTAGCTTGCGCTTGTTGTTTCTCTTGAGCACGTGCGCCTTTATTGACCTTGTTAACATTCGCGCGAGCTCCTGTAATGCCGGCATCGGCGGATTGAATTGCGGAGGTAGCAGCCTGTAAATTAGCCTGTGCGTTATCAATACCAGCCTGTGCCTCCAAAATGGAGGCTGTCGCCTGTGCAACCTGCAGTCTATAGTCAGCGTCATCTAGACGGGCAATGGTTGTACCTTTCTGTACAGCCGTCCCGGTAGTGATTTCTGCGCTAGCGACGATACCTCCGTTCTGAAAAGCCAGTGTACGTTCTTCATAGGCTTGAAGAGTGCCTGACAAGTTATAGGCAGTATGAAGTGGCGTTGATTTGACGATTGCGGTCCGCACAACGGTTGGCTGTACAGATGAACCTAGAGCGGCATCTTTTTTTTCTGTAGAACATCCGGTCATTGCGATGCACAGGGATAAAGTTGATATGATGATGGCCCGTTGTTTATTCATGATTATCAATCCTTCCGATAGGGTCATAATTAGAGAAGTGAACTAATAAGTATTATTTGAACTAACGAGTTCAAATGTATTATAGTGCGCCGATATTGCATTCGTCAATTCATCGTTTTAGATTTTATGAATTAGTTGACGGGACTTTCGTAACTTTTGCCTATATAATAAGTCTATTAACATAAGAGGATTTTTTTGTTTATTGATAGAGTACATGCGCGGAACAAAACCGTTTAAATACATTGAAGATGGGAGCTATTATCCAAATGTTTTTAAGTAATAAGAAACAGAGTGAAGTGAAAGTTAATGGCAGAGGAATCGCTAAAAGATGGGCCGTGTTAACACTGGCAGGGGTATTATGGGTCGGTCCGGTTGCTGGAACGGGGGCTCTAATTCCCTTAAATGGTTGGATGTCTGCTCCAATCGCAAGTGCAACCTCTGGTTCGACTGTAAAATTGGGCGAAGAGATCATTACTTCGGGTGCAACATTATTGAAATATCGTTTTAAAGGGTCCAAAGGAACAGCACTGGCTGATATCATTCGAGTAGACTTGCAAAATCCGTACGTTAAGCTGGATGTCATGACGGGGAAGAATGGACAGTTTACGACCCGGCAGAGCACAGGCGGCATGGCAAAAGAGACTGGAGCGGTTGCTGGTGTAAACGGGGATTATTTTAATACCTCAAGCGAGGGAGCTCCGATCGGTGGACAAGTATCCAAGGGTGTGTTGATGTCTACTCCATCTGATTTAACGGGCATGTATGCCTTTGCTGTAACCAGAGATGGTTCTCCGATGGTGGAGCAGTTTACTTTTGAAGGAACAGTAAAAGCTGGAGACGGGTCGTCTTTCTCTTTGGCGGGGATGAACAAGGCTTCGTATTCGCCTGAGACGAGCGGGGGCAGTTATAGTCACTCTAATGCTATGTATATTTATACATCTGCTTGGAAAGCAATTGAGCGGCCCAAAAACAGTTCGACAACGCCTACCGAGGTATTGGTACAAAATGGTGTGGTTACGCAAGTCTCCGACAATGCTACATTGAATATGACCGTTCCGCAGGATGGCTATATTTTACGTACTCACGGTAAAGCGGCTGATTATGCCAAAGCGCATCTGACCGTGGGACAGACGGTAGAAACAAGCTATCGCCTTCGTGTTAAATCGACAGGGAGTGAAGTAGATCCTTCCAACCTTCAGATGATGATTGGTGGACATACCATATTAGTAAATGACGGTCAGAAAACCTCTTTTTCCCGGAGCACAACAAGCATAGGCGGGACGCGTGCGCGTACAGCTTTGGGATATTCCCGTGACAAGCGTTACGCTTATGTCATTGCCGTTGAGAAGAATGGGAACAGCGTTGGTGTATCCCTGAGCGAGCTGCAAACGCTGATGAAAGATATTGGCGTTTGGAAGGGTATGAACCTCGATGGGGGCGGTTCTACGACCATGGTGACTCGTGATTTGGGGGATACGACAGCGGGACTTACGTTCAATACGGAATATGGTACAGAGCAACGTAGTATCGTAAATGGAGTGGGGGTATATACCAATGCTCCTAAAGGAACGCTCAAAGGTTTCACCATCAAGGGCAATAAAACGCTGCTGATTGGTCAGACCGGAAGCTATTCCTTCAAAGGCTATGACAACTACTACAATCCCTTCGATACCTCAAAAGTACAAGTGACGTGGAAGTCCAGCAACCCGGCTGTTGTGTCAGTGAGCGGCGGCGTTGTGAAGGGGGCCCAACCGGGAACGGCTACTTTAACGGCATCCAGTGGCTCAGCCAGCGCTACAACTAAGGTCACCGTGCTTGGAGCAGATGAAATTTCATCACTCACCGCAGGAAGTGGAACTGGCTCGCTTACCGCTGGAGCTAAAATCGCTGTACCGGTAACGGCAAAGACAAAAGATGGACAGAGTGTCAGCATTACGTCAGATGCGCTCAAATGGGAGTTCATTGGCTTTAAGGGAAGCGTTAAGGACAATCAACTTACAGTAAATACGGTGGATGCAGGCGTGAAAACGGGCTATGCCATCGGTCGCTATGATGGTTTCAGCGCTGTCGTCTTCTTGTCTGCTGGCGGAGCAAGTACAAACAATTGGGAGAACTTCGAAAATGTTTCGTATCCGGTTGATTTTACTTCGAATGTGGAAGGTGTTACCGGCACAGTGGCTGTTGTACAAGGAGATGGTGACCATGCCAATTCCAAAGTGCTGGAACTGAACTACGATATGACAAATGGCAGTGGTAAAATGTATGCTTACGCCCAATTGAACGGCACGTCCGGGAAAACGCTTGAACAGGCGGCTACTTCCATCTCAATTGATGTCAGAGGGGATAAGAGTCTGAACTGGCTGCGTGCGGAGCTAGAGGATGCCCAAGGCAAAACAGCATATATTGATCTCGCTAAAGTGATCGACTGGAACGGTTGGAAAACCATTAATGCAGATATGAGCGGTTTGAATATTTCGTATCCAGCGAAGCTGAAACGTCTTTATGTGGTCAATGTGGCGGAAGGTCAGGACGAGCGTGCTAAAACAGGCAATGTTGCTTTTGATAATATTTCTTTTAATACACCGGGAACGGTCGGCACAGAAGGACTTAAAAAGGGAACAGCTCAAATGACGATCGGACAAAAATCAATGACAGTAAACGGAACACCTACAACAATTGATGCAGCTCCGATGACTCGCGATGGTTCAACGTATGTTCCGATTAAGTATGTGCTGGACGCATTTGGCGGACAAGCCAAATGGAATGCGGGCGATCAACGGATCACCGTTATGCGCGGCGGTGTGCTGATGGATTTGACCGTAGGGAAAAAAGAAGTTGTTCTGAACGGGAAGCGTCAAAGTACTGATGTTGCACCCGTTGTGCTAGGGGGTAGGACTTTAGTCCCGTTGAGACTCGTGTCTGAGCAGTTAGGAATGACTGTAAAATGGGAACAAGAAACGAAGACCATCACCCTTCAATCATGATATGGTATGATATATACTTGAAATGCTAGGATTGGAGTAGAACATTTGTGGACTTTCAAGCCGATATCATAGACCGAGTCATTAAAAATGCCATCCAGGTGATGGAGAACAGCAAATATCAGATGTTCGAAATATTGGACACGGCCCGGACCGAGCTGGTCACGTTAAATCAGGAGCTCCAGAGCGTCTTGAAGGAAACAGCAGAAACGATCGAAAAGGTGGACCAGCTGGAAATGAACTATCGGCGGTCCCGCATTCGGTTGACTGAGGTCAGCCGTGACTTCGTTCGCTATTCGGAAGAGGATATCAAGCAGGCTTATGAGAAGGCAACACAGCTTCAACTCGATGTGATGATTTTCCGCGAGAAGGAAATGTATCTCAAAGCCAGAAGAGATGATCTTCAAAAGCGGGCCAAAAGTGTTGAGGCTTCTGTCGAGCGCGCCGAAACCATCGGTTCGCAGATGGGAGTCGTGCTGGAATATTTGTCGGGCGAATTGGGACAAGTGACGCGGATCATCGAATCGGCTAAAAACCGGCAGTTTATTGGTCTGAAAATTATTTTGGCTCAGGAAGAGGAGCGTAAACGCATATCCCGTGAAATTCACGATGGACCTGCGCAGCTCCTTGCGCATCTAGTGCTTAGGACGGAAATTGTGGAAAGAATGATCGCCAAGCAGGAATTTAAGATGGTTCAGGACGAAATAGTAGACTTGAAGAAACAGGTTCGCTCCAGTCTTGAGGAAATGCGAAAGGTCATTTTCAATTTGCGTCCTATGGCCCTGGATGACCTGGGACTTATTCCGACGCTCCGGAAATATGTGCAGGATTTTGAAGAAAAAACGAAGATTAGATCGCTTTTTGAAACAAGGGGCAAGGAACACCGTCTCTCTTCCGCGATGGAAGCAGCCATTTACCGTCTGATCCAGGAAGCTTTGACCAACGCTGCCAAGCATGCTTATCCTACCTATGTGCTTGTTGAGATTACCTATCAGGCGCAGCTTGTAAAAATCGTGGTGCAGGATAATGGTTTGGGCTTCAAGCCAGAGCTTTTTCAGCAAAAAAGCAAAGATCATGGGCATTTTGGTCTGATTGGTATGCGGGAAAGGGTTGAACTGCTCGAGGGGAGAATGGAGATCGAATCAGCTGAGAATCAAGGCACCAAGATAGTGATTCATATCCCAACCAACGTGGAAAAGGGAAAGGAGTAACAACATGGAAAATCAGGAAATTAGCAATGCACCCATTAAAGTTCTCTTAGCGGACGATCATCAGTTGTTCCGTGAAGGGCTTAAACGTATTTTGAATATGGAGGACGACATTGAGGTCATCGGAGAATGTGGTGATGGTATTCAAGTGTTGGAATTCTGTAACGTAGAGAAACCGGATATTGTTCTGATGGACATTAATATGCCAATCGAAAATGGTGTAGAGGCAACTGAAAAACTGCGTGAGATGTTCCCGGATGTCAAAGTTATCATTTTATCCATTCATGATGATGAAAGCTATGTATTTGAGACGTTGCGCAAGGGAGCCAATGGTTATCTGTTAAAGGATATGGAGGCCGAGTCCCTCATTAATGCTATTCGTTCGGTTCATGAAGGCTATGCGTTTATCCATCCGAAGGTAACAGGTAAGCTCATTCAGCAACTCCGCCGGATGACCTACTTGAATGAAACAGGGGCTATGGCTGAAGGTCATACGAAGGAAGCCGGCGTGAAGTTTGTCGCAGGTGAAAATAATCCATTGACCCGTCGTGAAGCTGAAGTATTGCGTCTGATGGCTGAAGGTAAGAGCAACAAGATGATCGGTGAATATTTATTCATTAGTGAGAAAACGGTCAAAAACCATGTCAGCAGTATTTTGCAAAAAATGGAGGTTGATGACCGTACACAAGCAGTTATTAACTCAATCAAATATGGATGGGTTACGCTGTAAAGTGTAGTTTTTCCATGCATTAGACGATGCAGCTGCTAATAGATATGAATGCTGTACCGTCTTTCACTCCGGGCGATATGTCCGCTCATACAGAAACCCAGTACATAACCGTGACACCTCTTCCTGTTATACGGCATATATTGTCGCTATAGGAGGAGGTGGAACCCTCGTGACGGCTCACTTGGTTTGGATATTGCTTATATACGGCGTGGGGGCCGCTGTCGTGCATCTTATGTATATACGACAGGCGGTTCAGGCTTATCACAATGGCGAAGATTCATGCGCGATATCTCCAGGTCATCGCGCGATTCGCTATATTGTGATTACGTCCAATGACGGAGATCGTGTGGAATGGGTGATGCGTTCGTTGAACATACTTGCCTGGCTGCACCGGAGGCCGCTACATGTGACGGTACTGGATGATGAATCTATGGACGATACGCTACCGATTCTGACACGGCTAGTGCGCTATAGTCATACGGATGTTTCAGTCATTTCAAGTCGTTTTTCACCGGGGAACCCGGTTTTACCGAAGTCAGGCGGTGAAAAGCAGGTTGTTATTGATCTTAGAACAGTCAAGTCGTTGGCGGACGCTCCGCTTGTTCCTTAGCAACAGGGGATTGTGGACATCGTGGTCAAAATCGGATATAAATGTTTATAAACAGTTGCATAGGCAAGACAACAGGGATATCGTTGAGATCTACTTGATGTGAAGCACACTTCAGGCTATTAGCCACAGAAGTGTGCTTTTTTGCTGTTCTCTGGGGTGATAAGAACCCAAAAAGTAATGAATGGGGGGAGAAGGGGAAGGTGAAAATTGCAGTATATGCAGTGAGGTATAAGGGGAATTGGAATCTCCGATTATCTGTGGATATTCGAGTAGATATGACATGGTGGATGAATCCAGATGAGGGGCAGGGGAATGTTGTCGAAAGGTGGGTGTTATTAGGAGATGAGCTCCCCTTGTCCTGGGGAACAAAGCTGTGTGAAACATTTAAGGAATTAGTAGGTATGGAGCGATGGGGGAAACGGCAGTGGTGGGCTTATATTATCGCACAGCTAAAAAGTGAACTGGCTCTTGAACCTTTTGACGGAGAACGAATTTTATCTGGAAGAGTAGAGAATATATGCATTTGGGATCATGTACAAGGTTGGACTTCTCGCACAGAAAGTGGGGATGAGAGACGAGAAACAAAGGGAGTTTTACGTTCTATTCAAAAAAGGGACCTCGTCACGGGAATGGATGGATTGGAGAGGGAGTGTTTAACACGACAAGCGAATGAACTGGCTAATTTGTTGTCAGGACGCCAGTTACTCGTTCCAGAAGTCGAAGCGCTACTGGCAGAGGCAGCGCCAGGTTTGGAGCGTACTTGGCGATCCGCTGCACAACTTGCATATCTGCAAGGCCGACTCAGCTTTGCTACTGGCCTCGATCCAGCACCTCGCACGCGCTGGTCTGCCGCGCGTACGCATGAACTCCGCTGCAACCGTTGTGGCAGCGGGATAGTGCACCGCACGAGCTGCGCATCGTGCGGCCGTAAGGCGTGCGCCTACTGCGAGACATGTCTCGCACTTGGACGCAGCCGTGAATGCTCGCTGCTGCTGCGCGGTGCAGCGAAACCCGCGCTGCCGTGCACAGCAGGCATAGCCCCGGCGACGGAACTCGACCGCTGGGGGCTAAGCCCAGCGCAGCGTGCCGCCGCCGAAGCGGCGCTGCGCTTTTTAGCCGCACCGCACGGCGAAGTGCGGGGACATTTTCGCCCGGAAGGCCGTGGGCTCCGGGCGTTGTTCCGGCGCGGCATGGTTGCGCGCCGGGGATCAGAAGCTGCCTCTTCGCAGAGCAGCAACCTTGCCCGTAGCAGGCAGCCTTCGCCGAAACCTGGCGAAGGTGCGAGGCACAACGCTGCTGATCAGCAGGTGCCTGGTACTAAGGTAGAGCGTTTTTTGCTCTGGGCCGTAACGGGCGCAGGCAAGACGGAAATGATGTTTCCGCTCTTGCAATATGTGCTAGACCACGGAGGAACGGCACTTGTGGCAACACCACGCCGCGACGTGGTACTGGAGTTAGCCCCTCGTTTGGCCATTGCTTTTCCCGATGTGAGCATGGTGACGCTCTATGGGGGAAGCGCAGAACGCTGGCAAAGGGGACAGCTGACACTGGCAACGACACATCAGCTATTGCGTTATCGTCAAGCTTTTGATTTGGTTGTGATTGATGAGATTGACGCGTTTCCTTATCACAATGATCCTATGCTTGCCTTTGCTGCACGAGCAGTATGTAAGCCGAAGGGGAAGTTTATCTATTTGTCTGCTACACCACCGCAATCCTTGCAGAAAGAGGCTGCACGAGGTCTGCTGCCACACGCCAAGGTTCCCGTTCGTTTTCATCGTCATCCTCTACCTGTCCCATTTCGTTTGGGGGCTGCTTCAGTGCAACAATGGCTGCAAAAAGGTCGGCTTCCCGCATCCTTTATTCAACGCCTACGCGTATCCATACAACGTGGGGCACAGGTTTTCCTGTTTGTGACACGAATCTCACATATTCAGGGACTTGTGAAGCTGCTGATTAAACATTTGCCTTATGTACCTATTGCGGGCACCTCCTCACAGGATGAAGAAAGAACCGCTAAAGTACGCTTATTTCGAGCTACTGAAATACGTGTTCTGGTTACAACGACTATTTTGGAGCGAGGGGTAACTGTTCCACGGAGTGATGTGTACGTATTAGACGCGGACAGTAGTCTTTTTGATGAAGCCTCTCTTGTCCAAATGGCTGGTCGCGCGGGCAGGTCCAAGGATGACCCATGTGGAGTTGTTATTTTTACATCCCCCCAATGGACACGAGGTCAAAAAAGAGCAATTAGACAGATTAAACGTATGAATGAACTGGCTCGGAAAAGAGGATACCTGAAGGAGGCGAAGCACTAAATGCATTAAATAAAAAAAGTTTTTTTGGAAATGTGAAACCTGAAACAATGTCGGTACGTAAGCTACCAAGAAAGGTGCATTCTGATATGGGGATGATTCCAACAACCCGTCTATTTTTGAATTGGTTATTCCATCGCCAGTCCCAAACATGTATGGCTTGCGGCACTCTCACAGGGCGTTTTTCCGAATTCCCCGGGATTTGTACTTCTTGTTCACTTCAAATTCCTTGGGTTTACGATATTCGTTGTGTTTATTGTGGACGTCCGACGTCTTGCCCGGATTGCGTAAGGCTTGACCGATTAGTACGTTACTATGTGTGCAATCGGAGTGCAACCAGCTATACACCGATGATGAGAGAATGGATTGGGCAGTTCAAATATCGCGGGAATGAAAAGTATGGTTCCCTGCTGGGTGAGATCATGAATCGAGCCTATCAGGCGATGAGGTATGAGTTTGCAGGTCTTAAACATTCTCGTTTCAAGCGATCTTTGTGGAGTGTGGATGTAGTGACCTGTGTTCCGGTAAGTGAGAAGAGGCTGACAGAGCGAGGTTTCAATCAGGCTCGGATCTTGGCAGAAGAGATTGCTAAGCGGAATAAGCTCCCCTTCCTATCTTTACTTGCTCGTCCACAAGATACAGGCAAACAAAGCTTTAAATCAAAAAAGGAACGCATGAACACAATGAATAATGCGTTTTCTGTTCACCCCAATATGACAAATTTACTGAAGTCTTTTATTTTAAAAGCTAAATCTCAATGTGTTACGGAAAATAAGCTTTCCGTTACCGTTTTGCTTGTTGATGATATTTATACAACGGGGAGCACATTGCAGGCGTGTGCACGTGTTTTGAGAGAAAAGGCATTAGAGCAAGGAATACATTTGACTATTTTTTGCCTGACCTTAGCAAGATCATAAGTCTAAATATCTGGTATTCCCCATGAAATTTCGCTTGAAACTATGAAAAAAAGGTTATAATTCTCTTGAAAGAAGGGTTAAATGATAGAGCAAAAAGTCTTTTAAGCCGTACAATCAGCAGGATTTGACAACAAGCTAGAGAGAGGTATATAATAAAAAATATAGAGACAAACAAAAAGTAAGGAAGTGAGGGATGAAAACAGAATATTTCAATTTAGAGGTTGATTTTTTTGGAAAAGAGGAGTACAATTTCTATCTGTTGATAGCTAACATGATTGGTAATAAGTGATTAGCTAATGACTAAAGAGCGGACATTGGGAGTGTCTCGCTCAGTAGTAAAGCAGTTAATTAAAATTTAAAGTTAAAAAGAGGAGAGAACAAATCATGAAAAACGTTATGAAAAAAGTAGCAGTATCTAGCATGTTGGCAGTAAGTTTGGGTGCAGTATCTTTGTTGAGTCCACTTGCAACAGGTCAAGTAATGGCGAAATCCGGCTCCGATTACGAAAAACAACAATTGGAAGACCAAATCATGAGAGAGCAGCAAGAAGCAGCACAAAAAGCATTTGAAGCTAAGTATTTTAAAACTGAAACTACTGAAAATGCAGCAACTGTAACACCGGCTCAACCAGCTACTGAGAACAACAATCAAGCAACAACCACAAAACCAGTAACGACTACAAATGAAGCACCAGCAACTGTAAATACAATCAAAGTAAATGTTCAAGAGGGCGAAACACTGGCTTCTATTGCTGAGAAATACGGTGTAACTGTTGAGGAATTGGTTAAAATTAACAACCTGGTTAAAGTAGGTCAAGAACTGCAGGTACCGCAAACAAAAACAAATAAATAATTATTATTATAAATGTATAATGAAGTATGGTTTTTAAACCAAGCGTTTGACTATAGTATACGGGAAGGCCACTATTAAAACAATGCTTTTTTGAATAATTATTTGTGAAATAGCTTGTTTTTTTGGGTTGCAAATTTCCACTGGTGCATCTAGCTTGATTTCAGATAGGTTATAAGTTGAGATGATGTTAGGTCCATGAGATTTATGAATACCCACACTCCATGTGCGGAGCATTCGTATGGCGCCGTTCCCCCGGATTTACAGGACTTTCTTATTGTCATTCGGGGCACAGGTGAACATGAATTCTTCTGAGGATTGTTTCGCCCGGTTTTTCCCTCATCTTGATAATTAATTTCTACATTTACTCATATTCATATAGCTATTTTAATTGTATAATGAAGCGCTATTCCCGAAAACAACTGGAATGGCGCTTATTTTATTTTCTATCTAAAGTAGGGAGCAATGTTTGACGATAAATAGACACATGCAATAGGCTGAACATTAGCTTCCATGAGCTTCTTTATTTTATGTCATTGCATATTGATGCATATAGATGTTAATAAAATTTCACTGATGGATCTTTCTCTCTTATACTCTTATTATGATAACTTATAAGATGTGCGATTGTGTAAAATCTGAAAATCCCTTTTTGAAATATTTGCTAGACGAGGCTCTCCATTATAAGGTAATGTAAGGATAAAAGTATTTTAAAGATCGGAAATTGGAAAGGGGCGCTACAGAGGATGAATTTGGATAACTGTCCTCGATGTGGAAAGCTGTTTATTATGAACGTCAGGGGAATCTGCCAGAACTGTATTAAAGAAATTGAGATTGAATACGAACGCTGTGTCAAACATATACGTGAGAATAAGGGCATTCATATGCATGAGCTTTCGGAGGCTACTGAGGTATCCGTAAAGCAAATCACGACATTTATACGCGAGGGACGTATTTCCATTGCTAATGCGCCCAATATGACGTATCCTTGCGAGGTATGTGGGATACCGATTCGTGCAGGACATATGTGCGATTCTTGTCGAACACGTCTGACTAAAGACCTGCATCAGGCTGTGCGCGAAAGTAGTAATCAGGATCAAAGTAATAATATGGGCTCAGGTACCTACAGCGCGATTGATAAACTTCGTGGAAAGTAGTACAGGGGAATTAAAAACGCATTCAGCTATTCAAAAAGTTTCAAATACCGCCGATAATCTTTATAGAGCTTATCGGTTTTTTTATTTTTAGCAACCATGCACAAAATAAAGAAGTGAGGCATAATACGAACCATGTTCGACGCTATGTCGTCTGATACATTCTGACCATATCAAATAACTAAGGAAGGTGGAAGTTATGAAAATTAACGAGACCAACCGCATCGGAGCTATTAATCCATACCAACGAAATATTGAAACAGGACGTCAAGAGGAGCTTAAGAAGTCTCGCCGCAAGGACGAGGTCTCGATTTCTCCGGAAGCGATGGAAATGCTGAACCGCAGCAGTGATGCAGATCGTGTTAAGAAAATTCAGGAGCTTAAGCAACAAGTAGCTTCGGGAACCTATCGTGTAGATGCCGATAAAATTGCAGATAAGCTGTTACCTTACTTCAAGCAGTCTTCCGAAAGCTAGGTGAAGGAATATGCCTTTAGAGCGTTTGATTGATGTGCTGGAGCAGCTAGATCAAAAGCATCTTATCTTATTAGAATTAGCTAAAAGTAAGAAAAAAATTGTTATGGAAAATGATATGGATAGCCTGGTTCAGCATTTGAATCAGGAATCCAGACTCCTTAAACAGGTGGAACAGCTAGAGGAAGCTCGTATGGAGTTTTCGTTTGAGCTTCTTCGTGAACGTGGTATTAAGTCTCAGCTTAACTTGACTATAACCGAGCTGGCACGCCTTGTTTTTGATCCTGAAGATAAGAACAAACTCCTCAGTGTCCAGAGCCGCTTATCCCACACTCTCTCAGAATTAAAGGAAATTAATGCAATCAATCAAAAGCTCATCGAGCAATCGTTGGTGTTTATTGATTACTCGTTAGATCTACTTGTAGGTCGTCCTAATCAGGAGATGACTTATATGCATCCAGATCAGAAAAGTAATCAACCTGCACGACCTGGATTGTTCGACACTAAGGCTTGATCCGAGGAGGAAAATAGAGTGCCATCCACATTTCATTCCATAGAAACAGCTAAAAGAAGCCTTTTTACACAAACGGCAGCTTTAAATACAACAGGACACAATATAGCTAATGCCAACACAGAAGGCTATACACGGCAAACGGTTAAGATGAGAGCTTCTATACCTATGGAGGCATATGGTATTAACCGTTCTAATGTGCCTGGTCAGTTGGGAACAGGTGTTGAATTTGATGCTATTGAACGCATTCGTGAGAAGTTCTTGGACAGTCAGTACCGCGGAGAAAATACTGAGCTGGGTAGTTGGACAATTAGAAGTAACACACTTGATAAGCTACAACAGATTATGAATGAGCCGTCTGATACAGGGATTCGCAAGGTTTTGGATAACTTTTATAAATCTTGGTCTGATTTAAGTAAAGACCCAGAAAGTGTAACCGCACGAACTATTGTTAAAGAAAATGCGCTTGCGTTGACTGATGCAATGAATCATATGAGTAAACAGTTAAGCAATCTATCTGCGGATTTAACCTCAAATGTGGAGGCTAAGTCTAGCGAGCTACAAAGTTATGTGAACTCCATAGCGGACCTGAATCAATCAATTACTAAAATTGAAGGCTTGGGAGATAACGCTAATGATCTACGTGACCAGCGTGATTTGATCGTCGATAAAATTTCGAAGATCGTTAATGTAACGGTAACTGATACTGATCAAGGCTACAACGTTAATATGGGTGGTCAAGCATTAGTAACTGGGTTTGCACCGACTACTGGTATTAACGGCGCTTTTTTACAAGCTGCTTTTGCTTCCAATGATTTGCAAGGAGGCGAAATACATGGAATGATCATTTCCAGAGATCAATTTGTAGCAGATTATACTGCACAAATGGATAACCTTGCTAATACATTGGCCAACGGTGATATTTCTGTAACGCTACCTAAAGGCTCAGTATTGCCAGAAGGCACTGTACTGAACGGAGTGACTTATACAGGGACCAATCGCACACTTCAATCGGATTTAACAGTTACGGTTAAAGGTCTTAATGGTTTGCATCAATTGGGTTATACCCAAGAGGATAAAGATGCTAACGGTAATATGGTTGCAGGTAAACCTTTTTTTGTAGCTTCAAATAATGGCGGGGCGATAACGGCAGGCAACATCACGTTAAATACTGCTATAGTAGATAATCCTAACGCCATTGCAGCATCCCTTCGTGTAACAGGCACTGCTCCTACTGAGGAATTGGTTAAAGGCAATAATACATTGGCGTCCCTCATGTCCAATTTGAAATTAAACAATTTCACTTCTGTTTCTACAGGGAACAAGGCTACTATTGATAGCTTTTTCAGTTCTATGGTTGGTCAGTTGGGTATAGAGGCTCAAGAGGCGACAAGACAGACACAAAACTCGACAGCCCTCGTATCTCAGGTTGAAACTATGCGCCAGTCTGTGAGTGGTGTTTCACTGGATGAAGAAATGTCCAATATGATCAAGTTTCAGCATGCCTACAGCGCCGCTGCTCGGTTTATGACCACATTCGATCAATTATTGGATAAATTAATTAACTCCACAGGTGTAGTGGGAAGATAAGGATGATTAAATATCTTGTGTTTTTATATACAGGTGGTATTTAGTTACGGAGGGGTGTAATTATGCGAGTTACTAACAATATGCTGAGCTCACAGCTTCTGCTGAATTTGAATCGAAATTCTGAGCGTATGAATAATACGCAAAACCAGATGGCGACTGGACGTAAACTGAACAAGCCCTCTGATGATCCTGTAGGGATTACGTATTCCTTAAGGTACAGGTCTGAATTGTCTTCAAATGAACAATACCAACGGAATGTGGACAGCGCAGTGTCTTGGCTTGATTTTAATGATACGGTCATGGATCAGGCAGGCCAAATTATGCAAAGAGTACGTGAACTTACAGTACAGGCCTCTACGGGAACTAATCCACAATCTGCGCTGGACAGCATCAATAAAGAAATTGGCCAGCTTAAGGAACAAATGATTGATGTTGTGAACAGCCAATTGAATGGGAAATATATATTCAACGGTCAAACCTACGACAAGAAGCCTTATGACCTCCCTTTGAATGCTGATAATACGCATGATACGTCTGGCGCAGCATCCATTGCTACGGATACAGGAAATGTTAATTTTATAGTGGGTGAAAATGTAGCTTTGCCCATTAACGTTACTGGTAATGAAGTCGTAGGAACAAGCACGGATGCCGATAATTTATTTACAATTTTTAATCAGCTATCTGCAGCTTTGGCAAGTGGTGATATTAAAGCGAGTGGGGATCAACTGGCCAATATTGATACGCGTATGGACAAAATGCTGAAAGTCCGGTCGGAAATGGGAGCTAAATCCAACCGTGTGGAGTTAATGCAAAGCCGATTGAGCGATCTGGAAGTAAACTTAACGGACTTGCAGTCTAAAACGGAGGATGCGGATTACGCTGAGCTTTTAATGAATTCCAAGATCCAAGAGAATATTTACAATGCTTCTTTGTCAGCTGGAGCTAAAATAATATCCGCATCATTGGTTGATTTCTTGAGATAGTCTAAGGAGGGGGAGAGATGTCCATCATTCCGACACTTCAGATCCGGCAAACTCCGGCTATCCTGCATATTGACGCAGACCCTGGGCAGTATTCGATTCGACAGCCCTCGGCAGATATGGAATTAACGACACGCCGTGCTCAACTGGAAATTCATCAGTATAAGCCACAGCTGACCATAGATCAAAGTGCAGCCTTCTCTGCCTATAACGGTGGCAATTACCTTGAGATGAATAATCGAATCTATTCAGGGGTGCCACAGATATTTTTACAAGCTCTTGCACATAAAGTGGAGCAAGGTAATCGGATGGCGGATATTCACATTCCTGGGAATACTATAGCCAATGTTTTTGGAGAGGATACTGAAACGCATGTGCTTCCTGAATTTAGGGGTCCAGCATCTATGGATAATGTTGATATTCATGTTGAAACGCGTGCACCTGATATTGCCTTTACACCTGCTGTATCGGAAATGCATGTGACCGTTAATCGTCCAGAAATTGAGTATACTCGGGGGAAACTGGAGATTTATATGCAGCAGTATCCATCAGTGGCCTATATTCCACCTGAAATTGATGTCGCGATGTAAAATAAGTTAAGGTTATAGAGGTTATTCAAGCCATCTATAGCCTTTTTTTTATAATAAAATGTATATATCTGATTAAATATTGGAGGAATATTAGTGATTATATCCACATCTATTTGGGGTGACATTGAAGTTAATGAAAAAGAGGTATATCGTTTTGAAAAAGGAATTCCGGGATTTGAGGAGACGACCGAATTTGTGTTGCTTGATCAGGATGAGGCTCCCTTTTACTATCTCCAGTCCCTTCAACAGAAAGAACTATCTTTTGTCTTAGTGGATCCTTTTATTTTTTATCCTGAATATGAGTTTGAATTACCTGATAGTGAAACGGAAGAACTGGAGATTGAATCTAATTTAGTCGTTCGTAGCATATTAACATTACATGAGCAGGTAGAGAACTCGACGATCAATCTATTGGCACCTTTGGTATTCAACCCCGATAATAGGCTAGCCAAGCAGGTTGTTTTGCACCAGTCTCCGTATTCGACCAAGCATTCACTGCAACCCACTAAGGAAGACAAAACCATCCGTTCAAAGGAAGGTGAATAATCATGCTGGTACTTTCGCGTAAGAAAGGCGAGTCTATTATCATTCAGGATCACATTGAGGTGACGGTGCTCGGAGTAGAGGGAGATACTGTCCGTATAGGAATTTCAGCACCTAAACAGATGGACATCTTTCGCAAAGAAATCTATTTATCCATTCAAGAGTCCAATCGTGAATCTGCTGCCCATACGCAGTCAAATTTGGATGCTTTACGCAAGATGATAAATAAAAATAACGAAAAATAAAAAAAAACCTAAAATGCTATTAAAAGATCGACGAGAATGTCGATATATATAGTACAAGCTATTACGGAGGGGCGGCCGACTTCAACGAATAGCTGTAACAACAATAAACCACATGGATGTGGGACATTTACCTTCAGGGAGGAAATTTAAAATGATTATCAATCACAATATCGCTGCAATGAACACTCACCGTCAATTGAACACAAACACTTCTAACACAAACAAAGCAATCGAAAAGCTGTCTTCCGGTCTTCGTATTAACCGTGCTGGTGACGATGCTGCTGGTTTGGCAATTTCCGAAAAAATGCGTGGTCAAATTCGTGGTTTGGATATGGCTTCCAAAAATGCTCAAGATGGCATTTCTTTGATCCAAACAGCTGAAGGCGCACTGAACGAAACACACAGCATCCTGCAACGTGTTCGTGAACTGGCTGTACAATCTGCGAATGATACAAACACTGATGCTGACCGTCAGGAACTTCAAAAAGAAGTAGCAGAATTGACAACAGAAGTAACACGTATCTCCACGGATACTGAGTTCAATACTAAAAAATTGTTGGATGGCGCTGGTGTCAGCGGTGCAGTTTTCCACATTGGTGCTAACATCGACCAAAATATTAAATTGTCTATTGGTAACATGAGTGCTGCATCATTGGGTATTTCCTCTGTTTCTATCTCCACTCAAACAGGCGCTAATGCAGCTATTTCAACTCTGGATGCTGCTATTAAATCGGTATCTTCCGAGCGTGCTAAATTGGGTGCAAACCAAAACCGTTTGGAGCACACAATCAACAATCTGGGAACTACTTCCGAGAACCTGTCTGCTGCTGAATCCCGTGTTCGTGACGTAGACATGGCTAAAGAAATGATGAACCAAACGAAAAACAACATTCTTGCTCAAGCTTCCCAAGCTATGTTGGCACAAGCGAACCAACAACCGCAAGCTGTTCTTCAATTGCTTCGTTAATCTTTTGCTTAATGGAACTGCTGAGATTATTCTCAGCAGTTTTTTTGTGTTTATATTTTACATATAAGGAATTATTGTTGCCTTCATATTTTATAAGTCGAATCTAACTTATAATTATCAAATAACCGATATATATACTAACAGATTCGTAAATGCGAAATGAGAGGAATACATGATGAAAACAATTGCGTTATGTATGATTGTAAAAAACGAGCAAGAGCATCTTAGAAGATGCCTTGATAGCGTAAAGAACAAAGTAGATCAGATTGTAATTGTAGACACAGGTTCAACAGATGAAACTGTTAATATCGCTAAGGAATATACTAATGATGTACATCATATGGAGTGGGATAACAATTTTGCTGCTGCCAGAAATGAATCCATTAAATATGCCACTACAGACTATATTTTAGTGTTAGACGCTGACGAGTATCTAGAAGGATCTGCTGATTTACAAAAGGAAATCACCTCAGGTGCAGACTACTATTTCACAAAAATACACAATATTATGTCATTTGAACGTGCTTTAAACCATTTGGCAATCCGAATTTTTTCAAATAGTAAAGACCTATATTATCAGAACCGTCTTCATGAACATTTGAATATTATGGACGAAAAACGTAATTTGATAAGTGGACAAGCCGGGCTTGTTATTATGCATACTGGCTATACAGATGAAATGATGGAGGGAAGGGAAAAAGCCAAAAGAAATCTCCCTCTTATGTTGAAGGAAGTTGAAGAAAACCCAACGGTGTATAACCTATTTAATATGGGAAGAACCTATATGTGGGTTGGGAAATATGAAAAAGCAATAACCTTTCTAAAGAGAGCTTACCCAATGAGTAAGAACTTAACGATCGCTTCAGATTTAATTATAACTTTATGTCGAAGCTTAGGGGAAACGAAACGGTACAATGAGGCACTACAAATTTTACAAGAAGCAGTAGTTGTTCATCCTAAAGAGGTAGACTTGCTTCATCTACAAGCACTTTACTTTATGGAAATAGGATACTATAGAGATGCAATAGCGACGATGACAAAGTGTCTTGATATCGGTGATCAAGGCATTACCGTTACGGAAGGTCATGGGAGTTATATAGCACACTTTAGATTAGCAGAATGGTATGAACTACGAAATGATTTGACGAAGAGTTATAAACATATTTTAGAAGCTTTTAAGCTGAAAAATGACTTTGCGCCGATTATGGGGAAATATTTTAAAATTATAGAGAAAGCAAATGTTCCATTAGAAGAAGTATTCGTAAGTACAAACCAGTTGTATCCGATATCAAATAGCGGACAGCTAGAAAAATTGTTAGAAGTGATGTATCAATTGAGACACCCCCTCTTGCAAAGATATTTGACAGAGTATAACGTGACTGTTCAAGATAATGTAATGGCTACTGCAAGACAATATGCTAGGGACTACGAGGGAGCGCAGGCCCTGTGGTTGGAAATGGCGGATATTGATGAGCGGAATGGAGAGGACATTTTATTATTGTCTATTATCCTCAAGGATGAAACTCTATTGAGAAGAGCAATAACACTGCTTAATCTAAGTCAAAAGGAACAAAAAAATATATTTAAAATCATAATGAATGATCTTTCTGAAGATGATGTTAAATTAACACCACATCTCGAGAAGATGCTAGAGAAAACACTGCTGCATCTAATTCGATTACAGGAGTTCGAAACATTTGAAATGATATTGAATTATTTGTGGCAAGGTAGTGCTGATGTAAAAGTTAAAGTCTGTGAGCATCTTGTAGCCTATGGTTTCAACGAGATAGCTATTGATCTATTAGTTAAACTGTTTGAGCAATATCCAAGGAATGTAAGAATCATCGAAATATTAGGTGATGTTTGCCTTCGTTCTGAGTATTACCAAGATGCACAGCTTTTCTATGCTAAACTGTTAGAATTTCGTCCTGATTATAGCTCATATGAAAGTTGTTATTTCTTATCAGAAAAAGTTGGTGATCAAGAGGGTTCTTTTAATATTAAAGAGAGCATTAAATTGAAATTTCCTCTTTCTAAATGGGCAGTAGATTAGAATTATAGAAGTAGATTTTTTTAGTGCAAACTTGATATGGAAAGTGAACTTTCAAGTTACATTTGCATCAAGAAATAGTTTTATGTGGAACTGCATATAAGAAGTATTACCAATTCATATTCCTAAATTAAGAGTGTTTTTAGATATTTATAGAAATGGGGAGAGCTTATGAAAAAAAAACGAGTACTTGTTGGAAGTCCTATCCGACAAAATCCATCTATACTAAAAGAGTTTCTTGAATCACTTAGGGAACTTGAACAGGAAACAATCGAGCTGAGTTATCTCTTTATAGACGATAATGAAGATCCTGCCTCAAGTCAGTTACTTTCAGAATTTTCTGAATCTACAGCTAATGTAATGATTCATAAAAACAATAGTAAGGATCATTATATTCGTAACGAGATCTCGCATTCTTGGAATGAGCAACTAGTTTGGAAAGTGGCCCGACTAAAAAATATAATCATTAAAATAGCAGTAGAATTCAATTATGATTATTTATTCTTTGTGGATTCTGATATTGTGCTGCACCCTCGTACAATTGAACAATTAAAAAGCACAGAAAAAGAAATAATATCGGAAATTTTTTGGACAAAGTGGCAACCTGATTTTCCAGAACTTCCTCAGGTTTGGTTAGAGGATCACTACACTATGTTTTATAAACAGCGTAATGAGCAGTTAACTCAAGAAGAGGCTCTAAATCGACAAGACCAATTCATAAATCAGTTGAAAAAACCAGGTCTTTATGAAGTGGGAGGACTCGGTGCCTGTACATTAATCTGTAAATCAGCTCTTGAGAAGGGAGCTAACTTTAATGAGATTAAAAATTTGTCTTTTTGGGGGGAAGATAGACACTTTTGTATAAGGGCTGCAGCTCTGGGGATTGAGTTATTTGTGGATACACATTATCCTGCTTATCACATTTATAGAGAGAGTGATTTAAAAGGCGTTGTTAAATTTAAAAGTTCTTTCAATGAAACTATAGAAACGAAAGTGATGAGAGTAGTTTCAGAAGGGATTTCTGCACTAGGCTCATTTCATTATAGCTTAGGGTACCCGGTTGCATGGAAAAAATACTTTGTTAAGGAAGCAAGAATTGTTTTAGAAAATGAGATACAGAAACAAATGAGTAAGACTATTGCAGATCACACTAAGGTGAATGCATATGTTGAAAATTTGAAGTACATTTCATATAGTCCAGATATAAGTATGCATCGTGTGGAGTTTACACTTCATAACTATATTTTGCAAAAGGGAGAACGAATAGAAAGTCATTTCAAAGGTTTTTGTAATGTCTTTTATAGTAATGAACAGTGCAGTATTGCTTCTTTTAATATAGAGTCTGAATATGAAGGTCAAATAGATTTTCCAAATCACAAAATGCCAAAAAAATTAACACTTTCTATGGTAATTCAAAATGAAGGAGCAAGATTTTTAAAACAAGTTTTAGAAAGTCATGCCAAATATATTGATAGTGCTGTAATAATAGATGATGGAAGTACAGATGACAGCGTTCAGATTTGTGAAACTATTCTAAGAAACATCCGCCATAACATAATTAGTAATAGTTGCTCGAAATTCAGTAATGAGGTTGAGCTAAGAAAGCAACAGTGGGAAGCAACAATTGATGAACAGCCAGACTGGATATTAAATGTAGATGCAGATGAATTATTTGAAGAAGAGTTTTCAAAGAAGGTACATCAACTTATGGAATTGGAGAAATATAGTACCATGTGCTTCCCTTTATATGATATGTGGGATGAGAAACATTATCGCGAGGATGAGTACTGGTATGCTCATAAAACACATCGTCCTTTTATCGCTCGTTATTCTCCTGAAGCGGTATATGATTGGTTAGAAGAGAAACAACATTGTGGTCGTTTTCCTAAGAATATATTGGATATTGGTCCGAACTTGATATCAGATTTAAAACTCAAACATTTAGGTTGGATTAGGGAAGAAGATAGACTTAAAAAGTATAAGCGATATCAAATTCTAGATACAAATAAAACAGAATTTAGAACGAAGCACTACGAATCCATACTAAATGTAAAACCTAATTTGGTAGCCTGGGAAGATTAGAATTTCTAATTAATAGTGAACGAGTATAGCAATAAAATGGGGAGCGTTATTGTTAATGTTAAATGATTCTAAACTATTATTTGAATTAGAAAGATTAGCTTTGGATAATGGGTTGCTTATGCTAAAAACTCAAAAAAATATGAAAAAGAGTGTATTTGACGATCAAGTTATATCAAATATAAATGGTTTAATTGATGGTATTGTTACAATAGAAAAATTATTACGTACCCCTTCATGTGCGTACATTTTTGATGAGGTAAATGTAATATTTAATGAAGTCGGGAGTATATTTGAAGAGCTTGTTTTAACATATGAAACTAATAATTCAGATAAAATTGTAACTCTTTATAGTGATTATTTAATTCCTAGGTACTTTGAGTTTAGAAATGATCTCAGTAATTATATAGACAAAGTCACAGGAATACAGAGTGTTGTTATTAGTGGTATTAATCTCATTTCCATGAACATTAACAAACTAATTGATGTCTCAAAAGCTAGAATATTAGCATTTATTTCTGATGAATCAGAATATAACGGAAAGTTTATTGAAAATATAGCTGTTGTAAACTCAAAAGAAATTGAGAATATTGTTATTGATTTTCTAATAATAACTGATAATTATTCTTCCTATAAGGCAACAACAATTATTGATTTGAAAAAATTTGTAGAGAGTTCGTATGATTTTGAAGCTTATAGAGCCTATAAATCTTTTATTTCCTATAAGAATGATAATAATACGATCAATGGTTTTGTTACAGGGCTTTCTTATGCAGAAGTCGGGATAGATATAAAGGAATTAGAGCCTTATAATGTTGTGAATTTAGCCGTCTCAAGTCAAGATCTATACTACGATTATCAATGGGTGAAATTATTAGTAGAAAAACAAAATGTAGATTTTGTATTTGTAGGGCTTAGTTATTATAGCTTCGAATACGATTTATCTAAAAGCAGTATGAGAGATAAGATGAAGATTTATTCCTCTTTTCTAGAACAAGAAACCGAAAGAATCTCACCTGAAACCGAGCTATTTAAACAAGTTGCTAATAAAGTTTTTAAGTACAATTTCATAGAAATACTCTATGACATCCTGAAAGTTGTAGGCGAATCATGGTGGGATAATTATGTTAGTCAAAAAATGAAAAAAAATGATATGGAAATGGGGAAGGATATCGCTTATAAAGATTGTTCCAAAAATTATCCGAATACTGTGTTAGAAAATATAGAAATATTAAGGAAGATAATTTCACTATTGCAAAGCAATAATATTAAACCTATTTTATTGGTATGTCCAACTAGTAAATATTATTACAAATTTTTTTCTCAACGTATAAAAGAAGAATTTAAGAAAAATACAGGAAAAATTTCAAAAGATTTTCAGGTAGATCTTATAGATCTATTTGAATCCGAAAGCTTTGGCGACAATGATTTTTATGATGCATCACATCTAAATAAAGAAGGATCCAAAAAGTTTACTTTAATATTAAAAAAATATTTAGATAATGTTTTTGAGGGGATAAATAATTAAAAATTAAAGGAGAGATATTAATTGAGAGGCACATATATTGGAGAAGGAAAAATGTTAATATCGCCTATATGGGGAGGTAAGCTAATTGTACCTTCTAATGACCTAAGTCTTGCCCCTGATCTAATTATTGATGGGGTTTTAGAATCGCCTCTTACTAGATTTTTTGCGCAAAACGTTAAAAAAGGTAATTCGGTTATTGACGTGGGAGCAAATATAGGGTATTTCTCAGTTTTTTTGGGACATCTAGTTGGTAGCCAAGGGAAGGTTTATTCTTTTGAGGCAAATAAATATATGTATGAATTTTTATTAGATAATCTATCTATTAATTATTTACATGACAGATGTGAGACATTTAATCTTGCTGTGTATTCAGAAGAAACTTATATTCCTTTTTATGTTTCAAAGAAATATATGGGCAACAGTTCTATACACTCGCATAGTTCGGAGTATAAGAGGCATTACAAGGATGATATTGGAAAAATTGAAATTGCTACAATTGTTCTGGATGAATTTTTTCAATTACATCAAAAAATTGATTATTTGAAGATTGACATTGAAGGTGGAGAATATAATGCTTTTCTTGGAATGAAGCATTTAATTGAAAATAATGTAATTGAAACTGTTATATTTGAACTGAATAAGGGGATGTTGCAAAATGATTGGGATCCTTTTACAGATTTAATCTTGCAGTTGGAAAAAGAGGGAAAAAGATTCTACGGATTATCAAATGAAGGAAATCTCATAGACATAGAAATTAAAGAGTTGTTTGAACGAGAAGGTTACCCTTATGTTATTATGCAATAAGCCAATATATTAAAGAATGAACTTGTTAGAGGAACAAGTGGTGTCTCTCTTTTAGGGAAAATACTCGGCAGGGCTTACTTCCCTCAAGATTCTCTACATCTTACAATTAATTCAATGAGTTACCTTGTGTGGTTGCTACGTGAGTTCTTAATAGGTTAGGTTTACTGTTCTTCTAGTCTAGGGAGATCTATACACATTTCCTAATTTCTCTTCATAACTGATCATTTTCTGCCGATAAATATAATAAATAATCCCATCGGAGGTTGTAAGATGAATCTGCAATTCTCTCTTTCAACGAATGCGGTGAGTGGCAAAGCAAATGGCGTAAGCCAACATAGCGATGCTATAGCAAATCAGGATAGCCAGCAAATACAGGCCGTGAGAAATGGATCAGAATTAAGCAAGCTCGAAAGGCAGGGAGTTTCATTCTCCATGGGGGATGAGCAACTTATTAAGGCAATAGATAGAGCTGTTAAAGCTCTTCAAGGACCTACAACCACGTTAGAAATGAGTGTGCATGAAAAAACACACCAGATCTTGGTCAAAGTCCTCAATAAAGACACAGGGGAATTGATTCGAGAGATTCCTCCTGAAAAAACGCTTGATTTAGTAGCAAAGATGATGGAGATTGCAGGAATTCTCATAGATGAAAAAGTATAAGGAGGCAATTAGATGCGTATAAATGGTTTTTCAGGAATGGATATAGACAGTATGGTGACCTCTTTAATGACCGCGAAGAAGTCTCCATTAAACAAGCTGAATCAGCAGAAGCAGACATTAGAGTGGACGCGTGATAGTTACCGTGAATTAAATACTAAGATCGTTCAGTTTAGCGATAAGTTGCGCGATTTAATGACTAAGTCTGACAAAATGAACACTCAGAAATCGACGTTAACTGGTAATACAACGGCTATTAAAGCGGAAGCTAATGCTGATGCTAGCTCTACACCTATGTCTGTAGTCGTTAACAAGCTAGCAACAAAGTCCAATATGCAAACCTCTACAGGCCTACGTACTGCCGGAAGCAGTACGGCAGATGCTACTAAAAATACAACATTGGAGCAAATTGCAGGTGGCAGTGCGTCAGATACTTATGAGTTAAATATCAATGACAAAACAATCACTTTTCTTAAAACTGATACAATATCTGCAGTGATGACCCGTATCAATTCAGAAGGGGCGAATGTAAAAGCGACTTTTGATGAAATCAGCGGCAAGTTCTCCATTACAGCTAAAGATTATGGGGATAGCAATAATATTAAATTAACAGGTGCAGATAAGCAGGTTAAAAGTAGTACGCTCATGGACTTATTCCAAATTAGTTCTACAGATGTAAAGGCGGCTGAAAAAGGGGAAGTTATAGTAACGAATACGGCGGATTCGAGTTCCAAAACTTATAATCCTGATAACAACTCCCTTGTCGTTAATGGAGTGTCACTGACTCTGTTAGAGACCACGGGAAGCACTGGACCGGCTAAAATTACAACCCAATCAGATCCAACAAAAGCTATGGAGACCATTAAATCTTTTGTGGATACTTATAATGACCTATTAAGTACATTTAATACGAAACTAAGTGAACAAAAGTATCGCGATTTTCCTCCACTGACAGCCGATCAAAGGAAAGACATGAAGGAAGATGAAATTAAGCAGTGGGAAGAAAAGGCGAAAAGTGGTCTTCTTAAAAACGATTCCATAGTAAGTTCTGCTGTGTCTTCTATGCGTATGGTTATTTCCAGTAAATTAGGCGATTTAAGTTCGGTTGGTATTACTACAGGTCAATATTTCGAAAATGGTAAATTACAAATTAATGAAGAGAAGCTGAAAGCTGCTTTGACGACAAATCCGGATAAGGTTATGAGTATATTCAAAGGGTCGTCTGATGTTGTAAACAGCAAGCCTCTCTTTAGCGAATTAAGAAGTAAGCTTGATACTACGTTAGACATGTTTGTAAAAAAAGCAGGTACATCAAAATTCGATACAAATGCTAGTATGACCTTAAAGGCTGACAGTATAATGGGAAAGCAGCTTAAAAACTATAACAGCGATATTACAGAGATGACCAAAAAACTTGCTGATGCTGAAAAACGGTATTACAAGCAGTTTTCGGCTATGGAATCGGCTATGAACAAGTACCAGTCGCAGTCGTCCAGTTTGACAAGCTTTTTACAATAGTTTAGAAAAGGGTGATTCGTTTGATCTCATCTCCTTATGAAAAATATAAACAGTCTTCGGTGCAGACCTCTACCCCGGGGCAGCTCATTATTATGTTATATGATGGTGCCATTCGGTTCGTAAAGGCCGGTCTTGATGGAATATCATCCAATGATATTGCTAAAGCAAACATAAACCTGGGTAAAGCCCAAAGCATTATTAGTGAGTTAATGTCTACGTTAAACTACTCGTATGATATTTCCAAAAATTTATATGCTTTATATGAATATATGAACTATTTATTGATTCAAACCAATATCAAGAAAAAGATTGAGTCAGGTGAGGAAGTTCTGGGTTACCTGCAAGAATTGCGTGAAACTTGGATTGCAGTGAACAAGCTAACGGCAGGTATGTCATTGTCAACGGAACAGTAAGCTATGATAAATGACGCTTTATCTCAATTAGAGCAATTAACCCAACAATTCATACTTCGACTGAATGAGACAAATTACGAGGAAGTTGAGATTTTTGTCGAAGTTCGTCAGATGAAGGTGGATAAACTGCTGAGTGTCTTGAAAAATACGCCTATGACAGCGGAGCAAAAACAGAAATTAGAGTCTATTCTAAGCCACGATGCAATAATTGATCAGCACATGCAATCGCTGAAACAGGAAGCCCAAAATTGGCTTGTCCAGCGAAATATGGCCAAATCGCAACGTAATGCTTATGAATCTAACTATACGCCTGATAGCGTTCTGATGGATCGTAGGAAATAAATGTTAAAAGCTCTCTCCCAACATTGTTGTACGGTGTGGTGAGAGCTTTTTAATATTTGTGAAAGTATCTAATGTAAAAAAATGTAGAGAGAATGTAAATCCTAATTTGATAATCTGGGAAGATTAGAGGATATGATGAATATTAAACCAGCAGAGCAAAAAAAGGAGCTAGCTATTTACAATGTTGAATGATTCCAAAATATTATTTGAATTAGAAAGATTAGTATTAGACACTGGACTGTGTATGCTAAAAACTCAAAAAATTATGAGAGAGGGCGTATTTGACGATCAAGTTATATCAACTATAAATATTTTGATTGATGGTATTGTGACAATAGACAAATTATTACGTTCCCCTTCATGTGTGTACATTTTTGATGAAGTAAATGAACTATTCAATGAAGTCGGGAGTATGTTTGAAGAGCTTGTCTTAACATATGAAACTAATAATTCGGATAAAATTGTAACTCTTTATAGTGATTGCTTAGTTCCTAAGTACTTTGAGTTTAGAAATAATCTCAGTAATTATATAGACAAAGCCACAGGAACACAGAGCATTGTAATCAGTGGTATTAATCTCATTTCAATGAACATTAATAAACTAATTGATGCTTCAAAAGCTAGAATAGTAGTATTTATCTCTGATGAACCAGAATATTACGGAGAGTTTATTGAAAATATAGCTGTTGTAAACTCACAAGAAGTTGAGAATATTATTGTTAATTTTCTAATTATAACTGATAATTATTTTTACTCTAAGGCTACAACAATTATAGATTTGAAAAAATTTGTAGAGAGTTCGTATGATTTTGAAACTTATAGAGCCTATAAATCTTTTATTTCCTATAAGCATGATGATAATACAGTAAATGGTTTTGTTACAGGGCTTTCTTATGCAGAAGTAGGAATAGATATAAATGAATTAGAGCCTTATAATGCTGTGAATTTAGCTGTCTCAAGTCAAGATTTATACTATGATCTTCAATGGGTAAAATCTTTTGTAGAAGAGCAAAATGCTGATTTTGCATTTGTAGGTCTGAGTTACTATAGCTTTGAATACGATTTATCTAAAAGCAGCATGAGAGATAGAATGAAAATTTATTCCTCGTTTCTAGAACAAGAGACCGAAAGAATATCACCTGAAACTGAGTTGTTTAAACAAGTTGCTAATAAAGTTTTTAAATACAATTTTATAGAAATACTCTATGACATCCTTAAGGTTGTAGGCGAATCATGGTGGGATAATTATGTCAGTCGGATAATGGAGAAAAATGACAAGGTAAAAGGGGAAGATATCGCCTTTAAGGATTGTTCCAAAAATTACCCAAGTACTGTTTTGAAAAATATAGAAATATTAAGAGAGATAATCTCACGATTGCAAAGCAAGAATATTAAACCTATTTTAGTGGTATGTCCAACCAGTAAGTATTATTACAATTTTTTCTCTTCACGTATAAAGAAAGATTTCAAAGAGAATATAAAGAAAATTATGGATGACTTCAAAGTAGATCTTATAGATTTATTTGAATCCGACAGCTTTGACGACAATGACTTTTATGATGTATCACATCTAAATAAAGAGGGATCCAAAAAGTTCACTTTAATATTAAAAAGATATTTAAATAATGTTTTCGAGGGAATAAAAGCTGAAAGCAGTTGAATATAATTGCAAGATATTCTCGGAAGAACACCGCTTTACCGAGGCCATAATAAATCATACCAATGAACTTTTGAAAGGGTTGCTTAATGACCTCACTTCTGAACGAATATGGGTTTCATCAAATCGCAAAATCTTCTTGGAGGGGAATCATCTTATGAAGATATTACTAACTGGAGGGAATGGGTACATAGGAACCCATATTTGTGTAGAGTTAATTAAAGAAGGGTATGAAGTGATCATATTAGACGATTTATCGAGAAGTCATTTTGTATCCTTCAATAATTTGTGCGAATTAGTTGAGGAAAAGTAAAGTTTCATCAGGTAAACTTATTGAATTTAAACGATATCGACTCTGTATTTAGAGAAAACGATATTGAGGCTGTTGTGCATTTAGCCGGATATAAATCTGTAGCCGAATCTAATCGTAACTCTCTTAGGTATTATCATAACAATATGGTTGGAACCATTAATTTATGCGAAATAATGCAGAAGTATAAAGTGAAAAAAATGCTATTCAGCTCTTCTGCAACAGTGTATCGCCCTAGTAAAGAAGGAATATTTTCCGAGAACTCTCCTACAGGGAGTCCTAATCCGTATGGTCGCACTAAATTAATGATAGAACAGATGCTCCATGATCTCTATTTGTCAAATAATGAATGGAGTATAGCGCTACTAAGATATTTCAATCCGGTTGGAGCCCATCCCAGTGGAAAGCTGGGTGAAATTCCACGGGGGGTTCCTAATAATTTAGTGCCATACATCATCAAGGTATTACTGAAAGAATTACCATTTATAAATATATTTAGTAATTATTACGAGACAAGAGATGGGACAGGAATTAGAGACTATGTTCATGTAGTTGATCTTGCATTAGGACATGTGTCTGCCCTGAAAAAAATAAGCTCAATGACTGGTATTGAGACGTATAATCTGGGTACCGGTAAAGGCTATAGTGTACTGGAAATTACATGCATTTGAAGAGTTAACAAACAAGCGCATTCCGTATAGGTTTGTTGATAGAAGACCAGGTGATGTTGCTGTAAGTTATGCTAACCCTGCAAAAGCTAATGAAGAATTAAACTGGATTGCCCAACGAGGCATTGAAGAAATGTGCGTAGATACCTGGCACTGGGAGATGAACAGGCTTGGAGTCCAAGCCTAGTTGTTGAGAGAAAATTGTATTTGCTGAGGTCGTGAATGAGGAGTTTGGAATATGTCTTTAACCTGATGAATAACAGTTCATGGATGCTTCTAGAATAGAAGTGCGGTTTAGTAAATCATTTTTAGAATTCTTTGCTTATTGGGGACATGCAAACATAGCCCCCCGTTCAAAATCCAGATGGAGATGCCAAGCTTGATCCAGGTTGTCAAACTCAATATGCGTGAGTTTCCATGGTTCTTCCAGTTGCAACGCCACTTTGAACATATCCATGATTAAATAAATGTTCATTGCTACTTACTGAGGTCCACATCGTCAATCCGCTCCTATTAACGTATTACTGAGCAGTATTGACTATTTTTTTCTAGGATTCAGACTTTCAACCATTAAGTATAGCGACGAAGCTACTTTTAGTTATTGACTATTTACCCATTGTATTATATATGGAATAACTATACATGAAAACATTATCAATTCCAATTGACAATGGATAACTTTGGGTGGTATAGTCGGAAATGTGGGCGAGAGCTTCACTTCATTTGATGACGAAGGGAATGTTAGTGCATGCAAGGTAAAGTAAAATGGTTTAACGCAGAAAAAGGTTATGGTTTCATTGAAACATCTGACGGCGGCGACGTATTTGTACATTTTTCCGCAATTCAAACAGAAGGCTTCAAAACACTTGAAGAAGGACAAGACGTGGAGTTCGACATTGTCGAAGGCGCACGTGGACCACAAGCCGCTAACGTAACCAAATTATAATCATCCCCGGCATAGCCGACCTACATAATTGGTAAGATGGTTAGCAATGGATAACGCGCTAGCAACTGCCCTGGAATATACTCCAGGGCTTTTTTATGTTATCTAATTACATAAAAAAGCCCCTTACCCAGTGGTAAGGAGCTTAACACAATAGAACATTTACTCTAGAGAACCGTCAAAGTCAGCCATCTCCACAAAAATGGTATTGGAGGAGGCAGATTGTTTCTCTACGCTTCCGTCTGGATAACGGAATTGATAGCGCAGGATAACCTGGGCGATCAGATACGCGCGGAGCGCAGATTCGATGTCGAAAGAGAATACGATGGAACTGCTTTGTGGTTTGGATCAAGCCGACCTAACGGAATACCTTGGAGCAGGTTAGGATGCGGAAGTGGCACAGAATTCACGGTGACCGTTCGTAGCAAAAGGAAATCTTCGGCTGCAAATGGTGCAGTGAGCAAGAGCTCTTCCAGTGGGGTGTTTCCGATGTTTTCCACATGGACGGTAAAGGACAGGGTATCTTCTTGGCCGACACGCAAAGCGCTGGAGCTAAGCGTAAGTTTAGGGATGGCTGCAATAACGGTCACGCCGACGGTGTTGGTCTGGGAGGTTTCCTGAATGGTCTCTCTTCCACTACGACGTGAGGTATATTCGATGGTGGCCTGGTTGCTGAATGTTCCATCTGCAGGTGCTTCACGGATTTGTGCCTGTAATGTAAGGGTGAGCATCTCCCCTGGTGCAATATCCGGGAGCGTGATACCTGCAGCGAGATTAGCGCCTGGCTGTGCTTTTTCTTGAATAGTCAGGCTGTTGGGTACATAAATGAGTCCATGCGGCAACGGGTCTGTGAACAGCGGATACTGAGCTGGGATTCCTCCTTTGTTAGTAATCTGTATGGTGAAGGTGAGTGTTTCGCCTACAGAGGCATCCGTGGTACTCACCTTTTTAACTAATTCGAGCAGTGGGAATACAACTGGGATCGTAACGGTATTGGTATTCAATGTCCCCGATACGACTCTTCCTCCAGGTAACGTAAACGAGTAGGCAAAGGCAGCTTGATTTACGATGTAGCCGGATGGAGGCGTCTCTAATACGGTCACTTGATAAGTCAGTGTCAATGACTGTCCGGGTTCCACAGACCCAAGGCTAACACCGACAGTAGGATCGGTTCCTGACAGTGATTGACCGTTCAACTGTATGCTGTCAGGAATCAATAGAGTCCCGGCAGGAATGAAATTTTGCAGTGTAACTTCGGATGTTACGTTGCCAAAGTTGTTGAGCAGTACCGTATAAGCAAGGCTTTCTCCTGCGATGGCCTCCGTATTTTCCGTAGAGATACTTGCGGCAAGCTGTGGATCAAAAACAGTTATAGTCACGGTGTTGCTGGTAACCTCGCTCGCACCGTCACTGCCAGCATATTGACGGAGCATTGATATCAAAATGTACCGTCGTCTCCGTTTATTTGAGAAGCGAAAAAATTAGTTGAAAAATTATTAGGCCCAGACAGCGCAGTCAAACTGGATGTGGTAGGTCCAAACAACGCACGGTCACCAGTGATGTCCACGTCACCCTCTTGGGCGCTAATCAGCGCCCTTCCACGCAAAGTCCCCTGTATAGGCGTGGCAAAGCCACTCACCACCACATTGACCGAGCCTGTAGCGGTACTGACCCCTTCACCACCAACACGTAGCGACAGGTTACGGAAGGGCAGAGATGGGTTGTTGTACACCACAGCCAGCGTCCAGCCGGCATGGTTGGTGTTGGTGGAATCGGGAACCGTGATGGTGCCCGTCACATTTCCGACCGTGTATGCCCCTGCACCGCCTTGAATGACCAGATTTGTGACATTCGCTGTTCTCACATAGGTACTGAGACTGGTGACGTTGACTGATGTTGCAGATTCAGGGCTGACCGTAGTAGATAAAGCAGGTGTCTGAAATGTGACCGGGTTGCTGGCGCTGGACAATACATTGGTACTGCCGTTGGCATAACTTCCTCCCCAAATAAGCTCAGCATACAGCACCGTACTGCCCGCAGGGAGCACAAGGAATGCTGTCGATGAGTTACTGGTAAAGACAGAAGTCGTACCGAATGGATACGTGCCGAATCGAGAGGCTGTATTGGTTGTGATGAACGCGCCAATGCTGGTCGTCGTTCCTGGCACTCCTACCGAATTAGAGCGTGCCAGCCCAAGTGTATTCCCTATAAAGGTGACAGCCCCCGTCTGGTTCGTTACGTAACGCTGAATAAAAGCCATGGATTAGCTTCCTACTTTCCATCTCTTCCAAATCCGTTATCTTGGGATCTCCGTATAGGGAAGAGCCAGCTAGGCTGGGTGTAATAATCCTTTCGTATAAATTGTCTGGATTGTAACCAGGCCTTGCATACCGCACAAGTCCATGTACCTGTCCAGCGGGGAATATTTATATATGCACTCATTATTCACATATGTATGCAAATCAATTTTAAACATATCTGTTTTCAAAGAATGACGTTATCGGAAGTGTTTTAGCGAAAAAAGAAGAATTTTGTAAAATAGCTTCGAAATGTTGGTCTCTTTTTTTACTTGGCGTTAACAAATGTGCTATACTGGAGGAGCAAAGGAGGCGTGCCCTATGAACTTAACAGTACGAGGTCAACAGATCGAGGTTACCGACGCTTTGAAGGACTACGTTGATAAGAAATTCAGCAGACTTGAAAAGTATTTCGATGCACCCCCGACGTCTGATGGAAGTGTAACGTTAAGCACAACCAGAGATTTGCACACTGTAGAAGTAACCATTCCTTTGCCGGGGCTTGTACTCCGTGCCGAAGACGAGAGCGATGACATGTATGCATCCATTGATGCCGTAGTAGACAAGCTTGAACGGCAAATTCGCAAGCACAAAACCAAGCTAAACCGAAAATTCCGTCAGGAAGGTAGTTTGAAAACCCTTTTTGTGGAAGATCCGGCAGGTGGCGTGGCTGTTGCTGAAGATGAGGATGTAGAACTGGATGAGCTGGAAGTCGTCCGCACCAAGCGTTTCTTATTGAAACCTATGGATGTGGAAGAAGCCATTCTTCAAATGAACATGGTTGGACATAATTTCTTTGTATTTTCCAATATAGACAACGAAGAAGTTAACGTAGTTTACAAGCGCAATGATGGTAAATACGGTCTGATCGAACGGGAATAGCCTGTAAGTAGGAACTTTTTACATTTTAAAATGAATAGAACGATTTCGATTGAAGCATGCTTCATGGATATTAGGAAAATGAAAACAACACGAGCCTTATCCTTGCGAACCTGGCGGGATAGGGCTCTTTTATATGTTTTTTTTGTAAATGTAAGGAAATTTTAACTTGGATAAGTGTAACGAAGTTGTGTATTTCGTGCGTCAATTGTTTTGGTATCTTTAACCGGATGCAAATCTGGAGGCTGCTTGTGTTGCGGCATGTCCTACAAACTGTTACAATTTATGCAAAGAACATCGCACGATGGGCTGGTACAGCCGGGCCTGTCAAACATATCGGGAATCAATTTCATCATGGACCCTTTCTTATTGTGAAATTGATTCTATTAATTGTTTTGCGCGAAAGGGGTAAACCATGCTAGGAATTGTTAAGAAAATCTTCGGAGATACCAATGAACGTGATGTTAAGCGTTTAATGAAGACGGTTGAACTGATCAATAAGATAGAGCCGGATTTCGAAAAGCTCTCGGATGAGGAGTTGCAAGCGAAAACGGCAGAATTTAAAGCTCGGGTCGAACAAGGGACTACGGCTGAAGAAATTTTGCCGGAAGCTTTTGCAACGGTTCGCGAAGCGTCCAAGCGGGTGCTGGGTAAACGTCATTATGACGTACAGATGCTCGGCGGTATTGCGCTGCATGAAGGTAAAATTGCCGAGATGAAAACCGGTGAAGGTAAAACACTGGTAGGAACACTGCCGGTTTATTTGAATGCTCTGTTGGGCAAAGGCGTGCACGTGGTTACGGTCAATGACTATTTGGCGCAACGTGACAGCGGAGAAATGGGACAGATTTATAACTTCCTGGGAATGTCCGTAGGGCTGAATTTGGCCAACATGGATCATGCCGCCAAGCAGGAAGCGTATGCTTGTGACATCACGTACGGTACAAACAATGAGTTCGGGTTCGATTATCTGCGCGATAATATGGTGCTTTACAAAGAGCAGATGGTACAACGTCCGTTGTACTTCTGTATCATTGATGAAGTCGATTCCATTCTCGTCGATGAAGCTCGTACACCATTGATTATTTCAGGACAAGCTCAGAAATCGACAGAGCTGTATTTCGCGGCCGACCGTTTTGTGAAGAGCCTGAATGTTGAAGAAGATTACACGCTAGATATTAAGGTGAAGTCGGTTGCTTTGACCGAAAACGGCGTATCCAAAGCTGAAAATTTCTTTGGTCTCGAAAACTTGTACGACCAGGAAAGTGTTACAATCAATCATCACATTGTACAGGCATTGAAGGCTAATGCTATTATGCGTTTGGATGTGGATTATGTCGTAGCTGACGGTGAGGTTCTGATTGTCGATGAGTTTACAGGTCGTCTGATGGCTGGACGCCGTTATAGTGATGGTTTGCATCAAGCCATTGAAGCGAAGGAAAACATCATTGTACAAAATGAAAGCATGACGCTAGCGACGATTACATTCCAAAACTATTTCCGTATGTACCGCAAATTGGCGGGGATGACGGGTACAGCGAAAACAGAAGAAGAAGAATTTAAAAAAATATATGGTCTGGAAGTACTCCAAATTCCAACGAATCGGCCTAACCAGCGTGTAGATATGCCTGATGTTGTATACAAGAGCGTAAAAGGCAAATTCCATGCAGTGGTAGATGAAATCCTGGAGCGCAATAAAAAGAACCAACCGATATTGGTAGGTACGGTTTCTATTGAAAACTCGGAGCTTCTTTCTGAAATGCTGAAACGCAAAGGCGTTCGTCACAAAGTGCTTAACGCCAAGTATCATGCTGAGGAAGCTGAGATTATTTCCCGTGCAGGTGAAGCTGGCGCAGTTACCATCGCTACCAACATGGCTGGACGCGGTACTGACATCGTACTGGGCGAAGGCGTATCAGAACTCGGTGGTTTGCACATCATCGGTACAGAACGCCATGAATCCCGTCGTATTGATAATCAGCTTCGCGGACGTGCAGGACGTCAGGGTGATCCGGGCTCTACACAGTTTTACTTATCGCTGGGCGATGAGTTAATGAAGCGTTTTGGTGCGGACAATGTACTGAATATGATGGAGCGGTTGGGTTTCGAGGAAGACCAACCTATCGAGAGCCGTATGATTACACGTGCTATCGAATCAGCTCAAAAACGTGTCGAAGGCAACAACTTTGATCAGCGTAAAGTCGTTCTCCAGTATGATGATGTAATGAACCAGCAGCGTGCTATTATTTACAAGCAACGCCGTGAGGTGCTGGAATCAGAAAACATCAAGGAAATTGTGTTTGACATGATCAAGCCTGTCATTGAACGTGTGGTGGAAGCTCATTGCGGTGATGACATTCCTGAAAACTGGGAACTTGAAGAAGTAGCAGAGTATGTGAACAACAACCTGCTTGAGGAAAATACACTTACACGTGACGACCTGTGGGGCAAGGAAAAAGAGGAGATCGTGGATATGATCTTCGAGAAAGTTACCAACAGATACCACAGCCGTGAAGAAATGATTGGCGAAGATATGGTACGCGAGTTCGAGAAAGTTATCGTACTGCGTGCAGTCGATAGCAAATGGATGGACCATATTGATGCTATGGATCAATTGCGTCAAGGTATTCACTTGCGTGCTTACGGCGGTACCGATCCGCTGCGCGAGTATCAATTTGAAGGCTTCGAAATGTTCCATGCTATGATTGCTAGCATCCAAGAGGAAGTAGCGACATACATCATGAAAGCACAAATTGAATCCAATCAAGAGCGTCAAGCTGTCATCGACGAAGACAAAATCTCGACGAGTGGTGAACCCGCGGCTCCTAAAAAGAAATCCGCTCCTTCGCGTCCGCGTAGAAAATAACGGATTGAAATTAAGGGAGAAATCTTGAGATACACTATTCCCTGCAGTGCATATAATGGCAGGCGGCAGTTCAACCACTGACCGTCGGCCATTTTGTGCCATACAGGGGTGAGACTGATGTGTTCAATTTATAGCTCTTCTGTTTGAGGGTCAGTTTGAATATTGATGAATGGCTAGATTGCTCTCAATTCTTTTAAAACAATTATGACAAGCAAGCAGGTATCTGCTTGTTTGTCAGTTAATTCAGCAGTTAATCTGGCTCACATAACCAGAGCCAGTTATTTAAAAAGCAGTTTGACTTTACGGCGTTTACGGCGGTCGGTAGCGAAGCGGAGGATTTGAATCTGGAGAAGCGTCAGCGTTCGTAAGATCAAATCATTCGCGCAGCGTCTCCTCACCCAGCCGTAACTCACAACGCTCCACTCCCCCTAACCATATATTAAAAGGAGAATGACATCATGATTGATCCAAGTGTAAAGCATGATTTGCGAGAAATAGGCAAGAAACTAACAAACCTTAGGGGGTCTCTTTGACTTAGATCTCAAACAGGAAATGATCGCAAACTTTGAAGTAAAGATGGCTGCACCTGACTTTTGGGATGATAATGATAAGGCTCAAGGTGTAATTGCAGAAATGAACGCTGTTAAGTCATCAGTAGACAGCTATGAACAGCTTCGTCAGGAATATGAAGACGCTGGTATGATGGCTGAGCTGGCTGATGAGGAGGGCGATGAAACACTGGCTGGAGAGATCGAGAACAGTGTCACTTCTCTGCTGAGTAAGCTTCAGGAGTTTGAATTGCAATTGCTTTTGAATCAGCCGTATGACAAACTTAATGCCATTCTGGAGTTGCATCCGGGAGCAGGTGGAACTGAGTCCCAAGACTGGGGACAAATGTTGCTACGGATGTATACACGCTGGGCAGAAAAACGGGGCTTTAAGGTAGAAACCCTGGATTATCTAGCGGGTGATGAAGCAGGGATTAAGAGCGTAACCCTTTTGATCAAAGGTTACAATGCCTACGGCTATTTGAAAGCAGAGAAAGGCGTGCATCGGCTTGTTCGTATCTCTCCATTTGATTCCTCCGGCCGTCGACATACATCGTTCGTATCCTGTGATGTGGTGCCTGAAATTGCGGATGATGTGGACGTTGAGATCCGCACGGAAGATCTTAAAATTGATACGTACCGGGCCAGTGGTGCGGGCGGTCAGCATATTAATACGACCGATTCAGCCGTTCGGATTACGCATTTACCTTCCGGTATTGTCGTGACCTGTCAAAATGAACGCTCCCAGATCAAGAACCGAGAGCGTGCCATGACGATGCTCCGTTCCAAGCTCTACGAGCGTAAGATCGAAGAGCAGCGTCAGCATTTGGATGAAATCCGCGGAGAACAGTCCGATATTGCATGGGGCAGCCAAATTCGCTCCTACGTGTTCCATCCATACAGCATGGTTAAGGATCACCGTACTAGCGTGGAAACTGGCAACGTAGGGGCTGTCATGGATGGCGATCTCGATCCCTTCATCGATGGTTACCTGCGCAGCCAAATTAAGCTGGACGCAGAATAATAGCCTGTACGTTTTCCTACAGTCCGCAGACCATGTGCCTGCAGACTGTAGGAATTTTTGTGTAACGGTATTTTTTAATTAAAGGAGAACACGAATGATGCCTCAATTGAATCCTCCCGCTGCTCGCCGAAGACGACGCAAGCCTCTGATTGCCGCCAGCGGACCCGCACGCAACGTGACCGATATTTTGCTGATTATACTCGGCTCTTTCATTACAGCGCTGACCTTTAACATGTTCTTGCTCCCAAACCGGATTGCATCCGGGGGGGTATCGGGCTTGTCTATCTTGGGCGAGGAGCTGTTTGGCCTGGAACCAGCCTATACGCAGTGGGGAATGAATATTCCATTATTTATAGCAGGGGTCCTGCTGTTAGGGAAAAAATACGGTTTGCGTTCTCTGCTGGGAAGTATTATGCTGCCGCTATTCGTTTATGTTACGAAGGATTGGGCAGTTCCGACAACCAATCCGTTGCTGGCTTCGCTATATGGTGGAATCGGAGTAGGATTGGGTTTAGGTACCGTGTTTCGGGGCAGGGGCTCGACGGGTGGATTGGCTATTTTGGCGCAGATTATTCAAAAATATACGGGTTTTAGTCTTTCTCTCTGTGTTATGTTGATGGATGGCACGGTGATTACACTGGCTGGTTTCGCCCTCTCGCCGGAACGGGCGTTGTACGCGTTGATCGGCTTGTTTGTAACGGGTAAGGTCATTGATGCCGTGGAAATGGGATTGGGCTACTCCAAAGTGGCTTACATCATATCCAATCAGAAAGAAACGATCACGCAGGCTATTTTGCAGGATTTGGACCGAGGATTGACAGAGCTGGCAGGACGGGGCGGTTACACGAACGAAGAACGTCCTGTGCTTATGGTTGTAGTCGGACAAAACGAGGTAACTCGCCTTAAAACGCTCGTCCGCTTGGTAGACCCGGAAGCTTTTGTGATAATAAGTAATACTCGTGAGGTATTGGGTGAAGGGTTTAAGAAGGAAAGCTGAAACAAAGAGGGCCTTCTGGAGGTATGCTCTTAACTGAATCCATGCAGGAGAGCCCACTAATATAGTAGGCTCTTCTCTCTTCAGCATGCTTTACTAGATTCATTTTACCAATCGTTCAAGCCAATTTGCCGTTTGTCCTTGATTAAAATACGAGGTAGGCGTTCCTTTTACCCCTGTCTTGACCATAAATAGGCCGCCTGCTAAGGGTTGATCGGCACTATCATCATCTTGAGCAGTCGTAATATATAACTCATCCAGCTGTTCACCGCCAAAAGCGCACGAAGTCACACAATTGACGGGAAGTGATACCTCAGCAATTACTTCTCCATGAGCAGGATGGATACGGGAGACACGTTTACCACCCCATCTCGCGACCCACAACATGCCCTCTGCATCGATTGTCATGCCATCTGGATACCCTTCACTTTCATCCAATCTAGCCACCAGTTGCTTATTCCTAATAGTGCCTTGCACCACATCGTAATCGAAGGAGACCACCTCCAATGTTGGAGTATCAATGTAATACATTGTACGATGATCTGCGCTCCAGGCTAATCCATTAGATATGGAAGCTTTACCAACCAGTAAGGAGACCTTGCCTTTTGTGTTCAGACTATACAATGCTCCTTGCGCATGTTCGCCATTTAGACTCATGGTTCCTGCTAAAAAACGTCCGGCAGGATCGCATTTTCCATCATTAAAACGATTACCTAGTCTACCTTCCTCAGGATCATGAATTAATACTTTGGCCCCTGTCTCAATATCTAAACAATATAGACCGCTAATCAGCGCTACGATCACTTTATTTTTGAGATAAGGTACAACTGCACCAATATGTTCACCAACATTTATTGTACGATCTGTGCATGTAGAAGGATCGTAGATATGCAATTGAAAGCCTTTAATATCGACCCAAAATAAACGTTGAAACCGCTGATCCCAGCTGGGACCCTCGCCTAACTTTGCTTTTGCATCTATAACGATATTCGCTGTATATGTTTCGATGTGTAACACCCCTAACGTATAGGTTTATTTTCGACCCCAATTATCCGCTTCAGCGGTTCCTCTGAGCAGATTCACTAGATGCAGTGCATGTGATTTCCTCTTGTATGTAGTGCTACATGTACTCCCTTCATGTTCAACAAGTCCATAAAGTGCAGCAAATGACCAATCGAGATGAACTCCAATAAGTGAGATCATGTAAAGGGAATATCCCCCTTATTCTTTATGCAAAGTGGCAAGCTGTATTCAAGAAGTTCGCTGTCTATTTTTTTATTTACTTTATTATAGCTCGTATAGCTTGTCGGTCAAAAGAATAGACAAGAGCGCATATTTTAAATTAGGGGGAATAACATGACATGAGGTGTTGTATTTATATAAATAGAGTCGTATAATAATACATATTTCATACGAACGGAATGGAGGAAGGTCTGTGAGCAGCAAGTTAAAAGTGGCAATTGTCGGTTCCACCGGGTATGGCGGGGTGGAGCTGATTCGTTTTTTGGTTCATCATCCGCAAGTAGAGATTGTATCTGTTATTTCTTCGTCCAGCGCGGGTGTCCCAATCAGTGACGGATTTCCACATCTGACGGACATTGTGGTGCAGGATTTGGACGGTGTCGAAGTCCACGAAATTGCTGCTAAGGCCGATCTGGTTTTCACTGCTACGCCATCGGGCGTTAGTACCAAGTTAGTGCCGCAGCTTCTTGATGTCGGACTGAAGGTCATTGATCTTTCCGGGGACTTCAGGCTTCGAAGCGGGGAAACGTATGAAGCATGGTATAAAAAGCCTGCAGCTTCACCCGAATATCTCAAGCAAGCGGTATACGGACTCAGTGAGGTGTATGCAGAAAAGCTGGCGGGCGTTTCTTTTATTTCAAATCCAGGCTGTTATCCGACTGCAACATTACTGGGGATTATTCCTGCGCTGAAAGCGGATTGGATCGACCATCGGTCGCTGATTGTGGATGCCAAATCCGGTGTATCCGGCTCGGGTAGGGGAACAAGCCTCGTTTCGCACTATGCGGAAATGAACGAGAATTTTAAGGCTTATAAGGTGAATAAGCACCAGCACATCCCTGAGATCGAACAGGTACTGGGTGATATTGTGGGCGAGGACGTTACGATTACGTTTACAACACAACTTGTTCCTATGACCCGAGGAATTATGAGTACGATTTATGTCACGCTGAAGGGTGACCATACAGATCAAGATCTTATCGGGTTATACCGGGATTATTATAAAGGCCATCCTTTTGTCCGTGTACGTGGCGAAAGTATATGGCCAGCAACGAAGGAAGTAATGGGTTCGAATTACTGCGACATCGGTTTTGCAGCAGATGGCCGAACCGGGCGCCTTACGATTATTTCTGTCATTGATAATGTTGTGAAGGGTGCCGCAGGGCAGGCGATTCAGAATTTAAATTTGATGATGGGATGGGAGGAGAACCTCGGGCTAGGCTTCATACCGGTATATCCGTAAGTAGCAAGTAACTGCAACATGGATACGGATAACGGCAGCAAGCGGGAATTTGGAATACAAACAGCTGTCATTCATCGAATATGTTGCGAACGAGGGCACATAATTATGGGCAAAGTAGAGTTTACAGTAGTAAACGGGGGTAACATCGTAACTCCGCGTGGTTTTACAGCCGGCGGATTACACTGCGGGCTAAAAAATTCGAACCGCAACGATATGGGCGCGATTCGTTGTGAAGTAGAGGCGACAGCTGCTGCGGTGTACACCACCAATGTGTTTCAGGCTGCACCGCTGAAGGTGACCCGCGAGAGCTTGGCAGATGGTCGATTGCAGGCAGTAGTGGTGAACAGCGGAAACGCCAATGCCTGCACGGGACAACAAGGAGAGCAGGATGCTTACGCTATGCGTTCGGCTGCGGCTCATGAACTGGGTGTTGCTGAGAGCAATGTAGCCGTCGCCTCGACAGGCGTGATCGGCGAGCATTTGAAAATGGATTGTGTGCTTGAAGGTATATCCTCCTTACCTGACCGTATGAACGGGGAAAACGATGGAGCAGAGCAATTTACCCAAGCCATTCTGACAACGGACTTGGTTAAAAAGGAAGCATGTGTGGCGGTTGAAGTGGACGGTGTGACCGTGCACATCGCCGGGGCGGCCAAGGGATCGGGCATGATACATCCGAATATGGCAACGATGCTCGCTTTTATGACCTGTGATGCAGTAATCGGACAGACGGCGCTTCATCAACTATTAAAGCAGGCAACGGATACCAGCTTTAATATGATTACGGTGGATGGGGATACGAGCACGAACGATATGCTGATTGCTATGGCAAGTGGGCTGGCTGGCAACCGTGAACTGCACGTAGGGCATCCCGATTGGGACGCTTTTGCCGAGGCGTTCATCTATATCTGTCGAGAACTGGCGAAGGCAATTGCTCGCGATGGAGAGGGTGCTACGAAGCTAGTAGAGGTGTCTGTAAGCGGAGCGGTAAGCGATGCGTCCGCTCAAGCGATAGCCAAGACGGTGGTTGGGTCTAGTCTGGTCAAGTCAGCCGTCTTCGGAGCAGATGCGAATTGGGGACGGATTATTGCGGCCGTAGGGCGTGCTGGAGAGCCAGTTAATCCAGAAACGGTAGATATTCGCTTGGGTGATATTGTTGTGCTAAGCCAATCAAGTCCGGTCGCTTTTGATGAAGAAGAGGCGCTAGCCTATTTGCGGGGAGATACGGTGCAAATTATTGTTGATTTGCATCACGGAGACGGAACCGCTACAGCATGGGGCTGTGACCTAACCTATGATTATGTGCGGATTAACGCAGCTTATCGGACATAGATACCCGAATAAAATACGGATTGAATAAGGATAGTAGTTAATAGAAGCAAAGAGCGGATATAAGTCCAGCATCATTTAAAAATTGCACGGATATGCGGAGAAGAAAAGGAGAGATGATATGCAATCGGCAGTGGAACACGCGGATCAAGCGAATCATGCGGGAGTGGCACGTCGTAATTTTGTGATGAAATGCGGAGGAAGTACGCTGGCTGCGTTACCTGATTCCTTTTTTGAAGATTTGGCGCGTTTGCAGTCGGAAGGTCTTCAACCTGTCATTGTACATGGCGGTGGCCCTGCGATCTCCGACAACTTGGCGAAGCTGGGGATCGAAACAGAGTTCATTCATGGATTACGCAAAACGACCGAACCCGTGCTGGATGTCGTGGAGATGGTACTGGCGGGTAGCATTAACAAGCAGATTGTACGTAGAATAGGACTGCATGGGGGCCGAGCGTTGGGGTTGTCAGGTAGTGATGGTTATTTAATCGAAGCCAAGCCTGTGTCGAATGCTGCTGAGGTCGGTTGGGTCGGAGAGGTAACATCTGTTCAAGCCTCGATTATTACAGGTGTCCTGGATATGGACTATATGCCTGTTATTGCCCCCATCGGGATTGATCGATCGGGTCAGCGTTACAACATTAATGCGGATACAGCGGCGGGTGCGGTAGCCTCTCATCTGGGGGTCAGTCGGATGATCGTCGTTACAGATGTACCAGGCATATTGAAGAAGTATGGCGGAGAAAAGAAAGTGCTGGACTCTATCACCGTACAGGAAATTGAGGATATGATCAGCACAGGTGAAATATATGGGGGTATGATCCCGAAAGTGAGAGCGGCTATTGCCTGTATCCACGGCAAAGTGAAGGAAGTCGTCATTGTGAACGGTAGCGAACCGCAGGTACTAAGTCGTGTGCTAGGCGGAGAAGCGATTGGAACACGCATTGTGCGTATGCAGTAATTGTAATATATAGCTCGACCTATATAACCAAACGATAAAGGAGCGTGAACATAATGAGTAAGGAACCGAATACGCTGGTGAGCGAGGAAATGCCAAGTACGGATGGAAGCGAAGTGCAAACGGAAAAGGTGTCAGCAAAAGCGCAGACAAATAGCTCTCTTTTTCCAAACTACGCAAGATACCCGCTTACACTGGTGAAAGGGCAAGGAAGCTGGCTGTGGGACGATCAGGGCAAGCGTTATCTGGATTTCATGTCAGGCATCGCCGTTACTAATTTGGGCCATGCGCCTCAAGCAGTAGCTGAACGATTGAAAAAACAGATCGATGAATTGTGGCATGTATCCAATCTGTTTCATATACCGGGGCAGGAACGGGCAGCTGCCTTGCTGACAGCCCATAGCAGCGCAGATGCCGTGTTCTTCTGCAACAGCGGGGCCGAAGCGAACGAAGCTGCAATTAAGCTGGCGCGTCGTTACCACCAGAAGGTAAAGCAGACCGGTCGCTACGAAATCATTACGTTCACGCAATCCTTTCACGGACGGACGCTGGCAACCTTGACCGCTACGGGTCAGGACAAAGTGAAAGAAGGCTTTTTACCGCTTCCCGCCGGATTCAAAAGCGTTCCGCTTCATGATCAGACGGCGCTTGAAGCAGCCATCAGTGAGCATACGGCGGCAATTATGCTGGAAATGGTGCAGGCCGAAGGCGGCATGTATCCGGTAGACCCTGCTTTCGTAGACGTGATCACCAAGCTATGCCGCGAGCATGGTTTGCTGCTGATCATTGACGAAGTGCAAACAGGTATGGGACGGACGGGCAAGCTGTTTTCCTTTGAACATTATGGTATAGAGCCAGATATCTTTACATTGGCGAAAGGACTGGGCAGTGGTTTCTCTGTGGGTGCGATGCTAGGCAAAGGATATTTGCGTGAAGCGTTCACAGCGGGCAGTCATGGTTCTACCTTTGGAGGTACGCCACTTGCTATGGCGGCGGTTCAAGCTACTATTGAAACGATTATTGATGACAAGCTGCCAGAACGTGCAGCAGAGATGGGAGATTACCTCTTCCATAGCCTGCAAAAGCAGCTTGGAGATAGTCCTTTTGTAAAGGATATCCGTGGAAAAGGTTTGATGGTCGGCATTGAGTGTGCAGAGCCGGTAGCGGAGCTTGTTTTGGCAGGACAGAAGAAGGGCATTCTGTTCATTACAGCAGGACCGAATGTGATTCGCCTGTTGCCTAACTTGTATGTAACGAAAAACGAAATAGATCAGGCTGTAACATGGATTGCTGAATTGATTCGGGAGCATGTGGCTTAGTGTAAAGATCAAATCATCCCAGACTAGAGTGTAAAAGGAGACGATAGCATGAGCCAGGGCGGCGCACTGCAACAGATGAATTTGAAAGGACGGGACTTTCTGGAGCTGGACGATTACTCGCCAGAGGAAATCCAGTATTTAATTGATCTCGCTGTTGAAATTAAGCGTAAGCATAAAAACGGGGAAACCTATCAGCCGCTAAAAGGGAAAACGCTCGGACTGATTTTCGAGAAATCCTCTACCCGCACACGGGTATCTTTCGAAGTCGGTATGTATCAATTGGGTGGGCATGCCCTTTTCCTCAGCAAAAATGACATTCAACTGGGACGCGGCGAACCGATTAGCGACATGGCCCAAGTCATGTCACGTTATCTGGATGGCATTATGATTCGTACCTTTGGACACGATAATGTGGTAGAGTTGGCACGTTATGCGTCCATTCCTGTGATCAATGGATTGAGTGATTTGGCGCATCCGTGCCAAGTGCTAGCAGATTATCAAACCTTGTATGAGCAAAAGGGTGAGCTAAAAGGGCTCAAATTGGCTTACATCGGAGACGGTAACAATATGGCTCATTCTCTCTTGATTGGGGGGGCGAAGCTTGGAGTGCATGTGTCGATTGCAAGTCCAGCTGGATACGAGCCTGACCCGAGTGTGGTCGCAGCTTCCCGTGAAATTGCCAAACAGACAGGTAGTGAGATCGTTATAACCCAAAGTCCGCAGGAAGCAGTACAAGATGCGGATGCGATCTACACAGATGTGTGGGCGAGCATGGGATTTGAGGAAGAGCAGAAGGAGCGGGAGCTTGCTTTTGCCGACTTTCAGGTGAATGAGGAGCTGGTTAAGCTGGCAAAGCCGGATTATTTATTCCTGCATTGTCTCCCTGCGCATCGTGGGGAAGAAGTGAGTGCAGGCGTAATCGATGGTCCGAATTCGGTCATCTTTGATGAAGCGGAGAATCGTCTGCATGCGCAAAAAGCGCTGTTAGTTGCTTTAATGGCATAAGATTGATAGGTATTGATAGGTAAAGAAGATAAAGGCTAGAAGCATTCGGGGAGGACTTTAACAATGGCAAAAGAAAAAATCGTACTCGCATATTCCGGCGGTCTGGATACGTCGGTTATTCTGAAATGGCTCAAAGAAACTTATGATGCTGAAATCATCGCTTTCACCGCAGATATTGGTCAAAAAGAAGAACTGGACGGTTTGGAGGAAAAAGCACTCGCTACAGGGGCTTCCAAAGTGTACATTGATGATCTGCGTGATGAATTCGCCAAGGATTTTATCTATCCGATGTTTCAGGCGGGTGCCTTATATGAAGGACAATATTTGCTCGGAACGAGTATTGCACGTCCATTGATCGCTAAGCGGATGGTCGATATTGCGATTGCCGAGGGAGCAACAGCCATTGCTCACGGGGCAACAGGCAAAGGTAACGATCAGGTACGCTTCGAGCTGAACGCGGCGGCGTTGACGCCGGATATCAAGGTGATTGCACCTTGGCGGCTGGAAGAGTTCCGCAATCAGTTCCCGGGCCGTGCAGAAATGATTGCCTATGCGGAAAAACACGACATTCCGGTAACTGCTTCTGCAGCCAAGCCATACTCCATGGACCGTAATCTGCTGCATATCAGCTATGAAAGCGGCGTGCTGGAGGACCCTTGGTTTGATCCAAGTGCTCCTGAAAATAAAGAAATGTTCTTGCTCAGTAACGCGCCTGAGGACGCTCCTGATGAAGCAGAATATTTGGAGTTGGAATTTGAAGCAGGTAACTGCATCGCTTTGAACGGAGAACAGCTTAGTCCATTGCAAGTGATGGAAAAACTGAATGAGCTCGGCGGCAAGCATGGTATCGGACGCGTGGATATGGTGGAAAACCGTTTTGTTGGTATGAAAAGTCGGGGAGTCTATGAGACGCCGGGCGGTACGATCCTGTTCACAGCTCACCGCAAAATGGAATCCATCACGATGGATCGCGAGGTTATGAATCTGCGTGATAGTCTGATTACCCGTTATGCTACCTTGGTTTACAACGGTTTCTGGTTCGCACCGGAACGTGTCGCTTTGCAGGCTCTGGTTCATGAGAGTCAGAAAAATGTCAGTGGTACCGTGCGTGTGAAGCTGTACAAAGGCAACATTATCGGCGCAGGCGTTAAAAGTCCGGTTAGCTTGTACAACCCGGACATTGCGACCATGGAAGCCGATCCGACACAAGCCTACGATCAAGGCGATGCAACAGGCTTTATCCGCTTGAATGCTCTGCGTTTGAAGGTCAATGCGGGTGTAACACAAAATCATAAATAATGATGTAACCTAAAAAATGTACGGGATGCGGGCCGTTCTTGTCCAAACGACGAGGGCGGCTTGTATTGCAGAGAGGGGATCATGCAATGAGTAAGCTATGGGGCGGACGGTTTACGAAGCAAACGAACAAGCTGGTAGAGGAATATACGGCTTCTATCGGGTTTGATCAGGCGTTGGCGGAAGAAGATATTCAAGGCAGTTTGGCTCATGTGGCCATGCTAGGAAAATGTGGAATTATTCCGCAGGAGGATGCAGACACGATCAAGGAAGGACTGCACACCGTTCTGGAGCGTATCCGCCGTGGGGAAATTGAATTTTCCGTTTCGGATGAGGATATTCACATGAATATCGAAAAAAATCTAATCGAGGCTATTGGTCCAGTGGGGGGTAAACTACACACTGGGCGTAGCCGTAACGATCAGGTAGCAACGGATATGCACTTGTATTTGCGTGGACGTGTGGTATCGCTGGTGGGTATGCTGCATGATGTACAAGCTGCATTAATCGGCCAAGCAAAGGATAATCTGGACACGATTGTACCTGGATACACACACTTGCAGCGTGCGCAGCCTATTTTATTTGCACATCATCTGCTGGCGTATGTGTCTATGCTGGAGCGTGATATTGACCGACTCAAAGACAGCTACAAGCGGATTAACGTGTTGCCGCTTGGCGCGGGTGCTTTGGCCGGGACCACTTTTCCGATCGACCGTCATTTTGTAGCCGAGCAACTGGGATTTGATGGCGTATATGAAAATAGCCTCGATGCCGTCAGCGATCGGGATTTTATCGTAGAGTTCCTGGCTGGCGCCTCGCTGATTATGACGCATTTGTCTCGTCTGAGCGAAGAATTGGTGCTATGGAGCAGCACGGAGTTTGGTTTTGTCGAGCTGGATGATGCTTTTTGTACAGGCAGCAGCATTATGCCGCAGAAGAAAAATCCGGACGTACCGGAGTTGGTACGTGGTAAAACCGGACGTGTCTATGGAAACCTCGTGGGCTTGTTGACTGTATTGAAATCCTTGCCGCTGGCATACAACAAGGACATGCAGGAAGACAAGGAAGGGATGTTCGATACCGTTGCCACGCTGGAAGGAGCCTTGCAACTGTTCGCACCGATGATCGCCACGATGAAGGTGAACAAGGATCGCATGCGTCAAGCGGTCAACCAGGACTTCTCCAATGCAACGGATATTGCGGACTTCTTGGTCGGCAAAGGGCTTCCGTTCCGTCAGGCGCATGAGGTCATTGGCAAAACCGTACTGTATTGCATCCAGCATGGAAAATATTTGCTTGATCTGACACTGGACGAATTTCAGCAGTTTTCGGATTTGTTTGATGAGCGTATCTATGAGGTACTTCAACCGGAAGCGGTAGTGAATGCACGGAATGTATATGGTGGAACCGCTACCGGTCAGGTACAGGCAGCCATTGGGCGCAGTGAACAGCTCCTGGCGAATACATCAACATGGTTTGAAGGGCACAAGCCGAAAAATTAATCAGTAAAGAAAGATATTATTCTCTTGCACAGTAGCGGTATACTGTGTAAAATCAAATTTTAAGGAATTAGCAATCAAAGATTCTAAGGCACCGTTCGCGGTGTCTTTTGTGCTTTTTGGGGCATTAATTCATAGTTCCAAATACCTATTACTACACTAGTGTGAAAGTTTCTAGAATTTACATTTTTGTATACTACGTCTACGGTGATTATGGTAGAATAGCACTAAGTTTTTCATTGAATTACCAATTCAATAGGACAAGAACTATATTCAATAAATAAATGTCAAGTTACTAGGGGCTCTTTTGGTCAAGTGAATTTCATAAATGTGTAAATGAAGGGCTTGAATGAGAACAGAGGTATGTCCTGGTTTTGGGAGAACGGCATGTATATGCTTTAAGGTAGTGACGTAGCAAAAGGCAGAGTCGGGATGATTCAGGGAGGTATTATGAGAACTAAAAGGACGGCGCGTCAGTTAAAGAGCGCTTGGATCGGTTATCGCGCTTCTGAAGCCGATCAACTGATATCTTCATTGCATGAGGAACGGATACAAGCGGAGGAGTTACTGCGCGAGGAGCGGGAACTTTTTCACGCGGCGCTGGAACGAAAAAAGCAGCGGGATGCGGAGTTAAAGCAGCTGCTTGCAGATGCGCTTGCGGAAGAGCGGCGCTGGATTGAAAGGGCGGGAATTCATGGGTGACAAGCTTAGGTGGCAGGTTGGAGGAGTTTCAATTCGCCAAACCAAGAGAAGAATAAAAGAAGAGCGTCAGCGAATCGAACAACTGCAACAACAGCTAGAGGCTCAGCGGGCAGAGCAGGCTCCGGTGCTGTACAAGCTTGATTTTCATATCGAAGAGTTGGAACGGCGACTTCAGGATACAGAACTTCGTATCGAGGCTATACGGAACGCCAATGATACAGCAGCAGCTGTGGAACAATTGCTGGATGAAGGGATACAGGATGGACAGGGGCAGGAGGCTCAAGTCCAATATGCATCTGGCCAGGAACAGACAGCAGCAGGAGCTGCTATGGTCACTGCTTCCAGTATCCCTGGTACGGAAGGCGAAGAGGCAGCAACAGGAACGCGGAGCGGCCGAAACGGCAAGGCCCGTCTGGGGGATCAACTGGTGGAGAACGGGATGATCACCCGCGATCAGCTGACAGATGCCATCCGCAACCAGAAGCGCTACGGTGGTAGGCTGGGCGATATTCTTGTAGAAATGGGCTTCATTACAGCCGAGCAGCTACAGGAACAGGTTGGCGGCGACGAGTCCAAGGAGCGCCTAGGCGATATGCTGGTTCGTTCCGGTTATATATTGCCGGAACAACTGGAACGCGCACTGGAGTTCCAGGCGAAGAGCGGCGGGCTGCTGGGCGACATCTTGCTGTCATTGCAAATGCTGGAACCTGCGGATTTGTACCGCGCGATTGCTACACAGAACCGGATCGGGCGTATTGGTGAGGAACTCGCGCTGGATGCGGCGTACAAACTACCCGAGCAAGTGGCAATGGCTTATGGCGTGGTCGTTATCCATCAATATATGAACCGATATATTGTGGCGGTCAGCGATCCGCTGCCAGAAGAGCGACGCTTGAAGCTGGAGGGAATTCTGGGTATGCCGGTAGAGCAGGTGCTTGCTACGAAGGAAGAGATGGAGCAGCTCTGGGGTAAAATCTACGGTGAAGAAATGATGCAGGAGAGCACGACCGGGCTGTTGGAAAAAGAACCGCACAATTCGGCGCGGACGACTTTTACAAAGGGACAACTTTGGGTGTTCGCAGCCATGGGTATGATTACACTGCTCGGTCTCTTCTGGAACAGTTGGAAAACGGTGTTGATCATCAATATGATGATTCAGCTGTTTTATTTTGCGATGACGCTATTTAAATTTGGCATTATTTATCTTGGTTCCCGGCGTGGGGCGCAGCTTCGTTTTACGAAGGAAGAGGTTGACGCCATGGATGAAAAGAAACTGCCGATCTATACCATTCTTGTACCTATGTATAAGGAAGCGGGCGTGCTTCCGATGTTGTTGCGAAATTTGGAGCAGCTGGATTATCCCAAGTCCAAGCTGGACGTGCGGCTGCTGATTGAAGAGGATGACATTGAGACGATCGAGCTACTTCGGGAAATGAAGCTGCCGGCCTATTACACGACACTGGTCGTTCCAGACGGTTTGCCGAAAACCAAGCCGAAGGCATGTAATTATGGACTTATTCGGGCACGTGGCGAGTTTGTCGTGATTTACGATGCTGAGGATCGTCCCGACGCTGATCAGCTTAAAAAGGTCATTGCAGCGTTCGATTCACTCCCTGAGCATTATGCGTGTATTCAGGCGAAGCTCAACTACTTTAATAGTACACAAAATTTGCTGACCCGCTGGTTCACTCAAGAATACAGTATGTGGTTCGAGCTACTGCTGCCGGGTATTATGCAGTTAGATACCCCAATTCCTTTAGGTGGCACATCCAATCATTTTCGGGTATCTGTATTGAAAGATATTAATGCGTGGGACCCCTATAATGTAACCGAGGATGCCGATCTGGGCATACGTCTGTATAAAGGCGGCTACAAAACTGCTATTGTCGATTCCCGTACATGGGAGGAAGCTAACAGCCGCGTGGGCAACTGGATTCGTCAGCGGTCACGCTGGATCAAGGGGTATATGCAGACGTGGCTGGTTCATATGCGCAATCCGGTGAAGCTGGTGCGCGAAGTGGGCTGGAAAGGTTTTTTCGGCTTTCAGGTGATGATTTTGGCAACTCCAATGTTGCCGTTGCTGAATCCGATTTTTTGGGGCTTGCTTATTTTATGGTTTGGCTGGGAATTGTCCTTTATTCCCAAGCTGTTCCCGGGATATGTGTATTACCTGGCCAGCGCGGAATTTTATATCGGTAACTTTCTGTTCGTATTCAGTAACGTGGCCGGAATGTATTGGGTCATCGGGGAACTGGAAGAGCGCGGTGAACGAACATTTTCATACGCGATGGTCAAATATGGGCTACTCTCGCCGTTATATTGGGTACTAATGAGTATAGCTGCGGTGAAAGCAGCTTGGCAGCTCATTACCAAGCCGTTCTATTGGGAAAAGACGACACATGGTCTGACCGATATGCACGACTTGGATGATACCCCGGCACAGTCCTCCTGAATATGAAGAAAGAAGGAGCAAGAATGGAGACAAAAACACCTTTTTTATCCGTCGTCATTCCCATGTACAATGAAAGCTCGCATCTTGAGCGTTCGCTTAAGGTGATTGATGGGGTACTGTCTGTTGTCACCTCACGCTATGAACTCATCATTGTAGATGATGGTTCCAAGGACGATACGTGGCTTAAATTGTCTGAATTATCCCATCGAATGCCCTCTTTGCTCGCGCTCCGGTTGAGTCGGAACTTCGGTAAGGAACTGGCGTTGTGCGCAGGTCTGGAAAATGCCTCTGGCGATGCAATCATTGTCATGGACGGTGATTTGCAGCACCCTCCTGAGATGATTGGAGAAATGGTGCGTTTATGGCAAAATGAAGGTTATGATTTGGTCGAATGTGTGAAAGAATTCCGGGGAGAAGAGTCGGTGGGCAAAAAGCTTGGAGCTTCTTTGTTCTACGCGACCTTGAACCGCTTGACGGGCTTTAATCTCAAGGATGCCTCCGATTATAAGCTACTGGATCGACGAGTGGTGGATGCCTGGATGGCGATGCCAGAGCGGATGCCGTTTTTTCGCGGAATGACGGCCTGGCTCGGTTTCCGTAAAACCCAGATTTCTTTCCGAGTGGCTCCACGCGAAGAGGGTCCAAGCCGCTGGAGTCCGTTAGGGCTGACTCGACTGGCAGCAGAAGCGATCGTATCGTTTTCGACAGTACCATTGCGGGTTGTAAGTCTAATGGGCCTCATTTTTATGCTGATTTCAGTCGTATTGGGGATTCAGACCTTAATGCGTAAATTAATGGGTGACGCTGTGACCGGTTTTACCACTGTCATTTTGCTGCTCTTGATTATCGGCAGTGTACTCATGCTGTCGATCGGAGTAGTAGGAGAATATATTGCCGCCATATATCACGAAGTCAAAGCTAGACCTCGCTATCTGATAGCAGATAAACGGGCGAATGCTGACCGATTGTGGGTGGACAGGGAGTTTAATCAACATGATCAGACGTTCATATCTAAAGTATCCAATCATTAAATACGGTATTGTAGGACTGCTGGGTACAGGTATCCATGTTGGTGTACTTGTGCTGCTGGTGGAGCTGTTTACGGTACCTGCAGTAATGGCTACTACAATAGGATTCGTGGTTACGCTGCTCGTTTCCTATGTGCTGAACCGAAACTGGACGTTCGAGCCTACCGGTGAGGGAAGCCGCACCCAGTTTCTTAAATATTTATTGGTCTGTACCTGTGGCTTACTCTTAAATGCCGCCCTGATGTACGTGACCATTCACTGGATCGGTTGGTCGTATCTGATCGGTGAAGTACTAACTACCATCATCGTGCCTGTTCATAATTATTTCTGGAACCGCTACTGGATCTTCTCCGTTCCGCAACAGCGTCAGAAAGAGGTTTCATGATTTTAAGAAAACACGGAAAATTGCTGTCATTGTTTGCTTTTATTGCTGCTCTTGAACTGGCGGTGGGTGTGTATTTTGCTTGGCATCTTGGCTATATGCATACCGATGCGCTCAGTCGAGTGGCTAATGCATTTTATGTGCTATACAGTCGTGATCCACACTTGGGTGCTATCGGGTTTGTATGGAATCCGCTGCCCAGTTTGATGGAACTGATCGTGCTGTTGTTTTATCCTTTATTTCCAGTACTCGCTTCCCACGGGCTGGCGGCAGTGATTGTGAGCAGCCTGTTTGCAGGGGCGAGCGCGGCATTATTGTATGCGACGGGCAAACAGTTGGGGCTTCACGGTGCAACCAGCTTGCTGATTGCGCTATTATTTTCACTGAATCCATTTATGTTTCTGTTTGGCTTCAACGGCTTAAGTGACTCGCCATATATCTTTTTCATCCTGTTGACAGTGAGTCGATTTTGTATGTGGTTGAAGGATCGCAAGGCGGCGAATTTGATCGTATCCGGTTTTGCACTTGCACTCGCTTTTTGGGTGCGCTATGAAGCGGTTCCGCTTGGTGTTGCGATGGCTTTGGGTGTATTGCTGACGATCTTTTTTCTGCATCGGTGGCGTACAAACAGAGAGAGCGTTAGAACGCAATTGTCTTTAAAAGAGCGCCTGTACAAGGTAGAAGCGACATGGCTTCTATTGTTGCTGCCGCTTGTCTTTTCCGGTTTGCTGTGGCTCTTTTTTAACTGGATTATCATGGGCGACCCGCTTTACTTTTTACGCTCGCAATATTCCAATTCCACACAATCAGCGGCTTTGTTAGAGGATCAGCGCTTTGTGGCCATGTTCGCCCACCCTGTGCTGATGCTAAAGTTCATAGGGCAACGAACCTTATGGTATGCGGCTCCGTTAATTTCCATTTTGCTTATACGCCTATTGGACAAACGTCTGTGGAGTTGGAGCACGCTTACGCTATTAGCAATCTTTTTATCGGTACCCGGGCTTCAGCTTTTACTGATGTTTAAGCATTCTTCGTTTGGCTGGTTCCGATATTTTATGTATGTATTCCCGATTACGGTTGCTTGGCTGCCGTATGAGCTTAGTCTGTTGAAGGGGAAAATGCGGGGGATCGGAATCTCACTGGTAACGGCAGGGATGTTGGTAACAGCAGGCTTGTTATCCTACGCACTGACGAACCCCGCGATTGCAGCAGATGAACACAGCTATTTGACGCATAGTGGTAATGAAAGCTACGAACGTCAAATTATTGAGCGGAAAATAGCGCCGTGGCTGGATGAGTATTATGGTTCATCTCTTATTTTGACAGATTCTTATGCCGCCTATCCGATCATTTTGAGCAGCAAAATTCCGAAGAAGTTTATGATTACGAGTGATTATGATTTTGGGGAATCTTTAATAGATCTGCCTGCTTCCAAGGTGGATTATGTCTTGGTCACGCGCTTGGTGGATGGGGTACCGCTGGATCAGGTAAACCGGAGCTATCCTGATTTATTCGAAAAGGGAGCGCCGTGGGCCTCGTTGGTACATGACTTTGACGGGCAGTGGCGACTGTACAAAATAGAGCATGAAGAATCGAAATAATTATTATATTTTAGTGCATCGTAGCGGAGGGAAGGATACAGCTGTAGGGTGTGAGTGGGCTACAGCTGTATCACCGCAAGAAGTTTGAGGGGGAACGAGAGGAATGTCCTTTCGCAAATGGTCTGCAAGCAGATGGATGGCTATAGGTCTGTTTGTATTTATACTTGCATTGGAACTTTCTGCGGGCATCTATTTCAGCTATGTTCTGGGATATATGCACACAGACGCGCTCAGTCGCGTAGCTAACGCATTTTACGTGCTGTACAGCCGCGACCCGCATCTGGGCGCCATCGGATTTATCTGGAATCCACTACCCAGTCTTCTGGAAATGGTGATTCTACTGCTGTATCCAATCTTTCCGGCATTAGCCACCTATGGATTGGCTGCTATTATTTTGAGTGCTACCTTTTCTGCTTTGACCGCTATGTTGCTATATCGGGCGGGTGTCAGAACAGGGCTTAGCTCTAGTATGAGCTTGCTGCTGGCTTTGTTGTATGCACTGAATCCGTTTATTTTACTGTTTGGTGCCAATGGGCTGAGTGATTCGCTATACATATATTTCATTATGATGACGGTGATTGAGTTTGCATTGTGGCTCAAGGATCGCATGACGGCAAGTCTGATTGTTTCTGGATTAGCGCTTGCCATGGCGTTCTGGACTCGTTATGAAGCGGTTCCTCTGGGCGTGGCAATGGCAGGTGGCGTGGTCTTGGCGGTTTTGTTTCTCCATCGAAACATGGGCAGACGCGAGCTGGCCTTGCGAGAAAAACTGCACAAGGTCGAGGCAACGTGGTTACTGCTTCTGCTCCCCGTGGTCTTTTCCGGGCTGTTATGGATTTTCTTTAACTATCTCATTATGGGGAATGCTTTTTACTTCCTGAATTCGGAGTATTCGAACACGGCCCAATCGGCAGAGCTGCTGAATGATGATAAGTTTGTAGAGATTTTCTCCAATCCGCTGGTAGCCTTGAAATTTATTGCTTCCAAAACACTTTGGTATTCGGTACCGTTGTTGGCTATTCTGTTCATTCGTCTGTTGAGTGGACGCTTGTTCCGATGGGGAACCCTGATTATTTTGCTGCTGTTCCTATCAGTGCCGGGATTGCAGTTTTTACTTATGATGAAGCAATCTTCGTATGGATGGTTTCGTTATTTTATGTATGTATTCCCAATTACCATAGCCTGGTTGCCTTATGAGTTGAGCCAGCTTCAGGGACGATGGCGGAGGGCAGCCTTTGGCCTGGTATCCGTCAGTCTGCTGCTTACCGCTGGATTACTTTCCTATGCGTTGACTCGCCCGGATATTGCACCGGATGAGAACAGCTTTCTCACACGGACAGGTAATGTGAACTATGTGAGACAGGAGTCAGATCGTAGGATTGCCGTTTGGTTGGATGAGCATCTGCCGAAGTCTACCATTATGACCGATTCGGCTTCAGCCTACACCATGATTGTTTACAGCCAACATCCTAAACGCTTCCTGATCACCAGCGATTATTCGTTCAATAAGGCATTAAGTTATCCGCAGGATCACCATGTGGATTATATCCTTGTACCTAAGATCATGTCAGGCATGCCACTGAGTAAGATCAATATGGTATATCCGAACTTATATGAACATGGTGCCCCATGGGTTCAGCTTGAACGTGAGTTTAATGGCGAGTGGCGCCTGTATAAAGTACTGCCTAAGTCACTAACTAAAGAATCTCCATCAACGGAGACCACAACAAATCCCTAATGTGCATATAATAAATCCCCGAGCCTATCCCTTCGCCATGGTGCGATGAGAGAAGCTACGGGGATTTTTTTAACCTGTTTAGTGCTCTTTGAGCGGTAGCCATGCCAGAACATCCTGAATTTTCGCGTCCCAGTATCCCCATTCATGCGCTCCAGGACCTTCTTCGTAGGTCAGCGGAACCCCGACGGTACTACATGTTTCACGAAAAGCCTGATTTCCCTTATAGAGGAAATCCTCTGTGCCGCAGCATTGGTAGAGTCGGGGGAGTGAGGTCCCCAAGGCAGCATGACGTTGTAGCAACTCTAGCAAGTCGTGATCTGTTCCGCGTATTTCATCTGGCCCAAAAATGTTAAGCCATTCCGCTGGACTCATCGCATTTTGCATAGGATCGGTGCGTGATGCGTGTAAATCCATGACTCCCGAAAGACTGGCAGCGGCTGCAAACCGCTCTGGATGCTGGAGTGCCAGTTTGAAAGCACCATATCCACCCATAGAAAGTCCGGCTACAAAATTATCCTCACGCTTGTCGGATAGAGGAAAGAATGAACGTGCCAAAGCCGGCAATTCTTCACTGATAAAGGTCCAATAAGCCGCTCCTTGCTCCATATTCGTATAGAAACTCCGATGTACTTGGGGCATAACGACAGCCAGGCCCAATGAGGCCACGTAGCGTTCAATGGAGGTTCGACGCAACCAGGTTGAATCATCGTCCGATAGGCCATGCAGCAAATACAGCGTCGGATGTGGCCCAGTTCCTTGCTTGCCCTCTAGTCCAATTTGTGAACGGGTTGCCTGAGGAAGAATAACATTCATGGATGTGCTCAGACCAAGAACTTCCGAATAAAACTGACATTGAATAAGAGCCATAAGAAGACCTCTTTTCCTAGGGGTTTGTGACCTCATTGCGGTGTTCAGCATATGACTGAGTATTCATTCAGTATACCTTAGCCTGTCTAAATATACATATCCAAGTGAGCGACTAGGTATTAAGTCCCGTTTCTTATTTATCCTACATTAGGAGGGGGTATGGTTATATGGGACGATTTTTTTAATTTGGGGGTTATTTGGGTTTGATTTCTGGTAAAGTGTTTAAAAAAGAATGATGAATCCAATCAGAGGAGGAATTTATAGCATGGGAAAAAAGTTAAGAAATACAGTTACAGGTGTATTGAGTACAGGTCTTATTCTTAGCGCATTCAGCGCAGCGGCAGCTGCTCCTCAAACTACAAATGAACATTGGGCAGGAGATCAGGTGCAACGCTGGTCAGCCACAGGACAATTGGACGGCGCGGTAAAACCGGATGCGGCAATCACACGTGCAGAATTTATTGTTCTTCTGAACCGCAGCTTGGGTACGTTCACGCAGGATACTCCAGCTGTGACAGACGTAACGTATGCGGACAGTGTAAAAGTAAACGGTAATGGTGGCAGAACGTTCACAGATGTACCAGCTTCTCACTGGGCATACAACGAGCTGACAAGTGCCGTGAATGCAGGTTACATAAGCGGCTATGCAGGTAACAAGCTCAAACCAAATGGTAAGGTAACACGTCAAGAGGCTGCGGCTATCGTAGGCAAAGCTATTGGACTCACTGCGGGTAACGCAGCAGATGTTACTAAATTTATTGACTCCGACAAAATTGGATCTTGGGCAAAGAAAAGTGTAGCGGCAGCTGCGGAGCAAAAAATCATCAATGGTTATCCGGATGGTAAATTTCAGCCACTGAAGTCGCTGACTCGTGCAGAGGCAATTGCTATTCTGGACGCTGCTTCCGGCTACAACCTGAGCCCTGTTGATAATCTGACGACGACTCCTGGTGGAACGGTAACGGATTCCACATACAGCAACGTGACAGATTCCACTTATGGTAACACGTCGACTACTTCTGGCAGCGAAACAGAAGATAGCAGCACAAATACCAGCACAGATAGCACGACTACGAACAACTCTACAACAATAGATACCAACACAGATGCAGACACAACTACGGATACGACTACAGATAGCACCACAGACACAGTTGCAACTACGGGAGTACTGAAAGTCAACAATGTGTATGACGGAGAAAGTACAATTACGGGGACAGCTAAAGCAGGTTCCACAGTAACCGCCTATTCCAACGAACTGCCTATCGGTAGTGCAGTAGCCAAAGATGATGGCACATTTAGTATCAGTGCGCTTACTCAAAAAGCAACGGTTAGACTGGTAATCAAAGCTAAAGATGCAGACGGTAACGAAAGTGAGCCTGTAGAAATTTCTGTTTTGGGTAAACGCAGCGAGTAATATATAGCTAAAATCCCCTTTCACTCTGTCTGGAACAAGTCCAGCCGACAGTGGAAGGGGGATTTTTCGTTTATTCGCTTATACCGTCCTCGACAATAGACTTCTCGGGTTCACGTGTTTGTGGCTCAGACGATGTGCCACCGCCATAACTAGCTATAATGCGTTGCTGCGCTCGGTACGTATCGCAGCTGATTCGGGTGCGCTCTACGGCTTTTCCGTCTACCTTTTTTACTCGAAATGTTTCTACCACATACCCTTCTTTGCCCTGCCGAAGTACTTGATAGAAGCCGGGGGAAAGTGAGTCATTACGGAGTCTTTTCTCCGGTATGGGAAGTACGCGAACCGTATGGGATTCCAGTTCATACGAAATATTGGACGGAAATGTACCAAAAAATTTAACAGTAAGTGTTCGGTTTTGGACAGCCGCACGAAGTAACAAATGCTTGCCTGTATTGTTTTTAAAACGGAAATTAATGGACCCCGTAGCGAAAGTCGCATCCTGACCTTTGGGCAGATAGCTGACCGGCAAGGAATGGTTGCGGCGCTCAACAATGTCCAAACCGACTCGCAGCGCTGCATTATACACCGTGCTGGATACCTGACAAATCCCGCCGCCTATACCGGACTCCAACTGACCGTTCACGATCACTGGAGCTTCACGAAAGCCATGAGTGCGCTCAGCCTTGGCAATCAATTGGCCGTAGTCGAATATGTCGCCAGGCTTGAGAATTAAACCATCAACGGTGCTTGCCGCTGAGTTAACGTTGTACACGCGTCCTTCCGAGCTGCTGCCCAGACTGGTGGAGAACTGGACGATTTTGCGCTCAATCCCTTCGTTACGCAGACTGTCTACCGAAATTTTCGGCTCCAGCTGACGGAAAGGTAATTCCACTCGTACCGGCTCTTCATAAGCAGTAAAATCCTTGGGCAACGCCTTTTCCAGGGCAGCGTCCAGTTTGGGCCAATCCAGACGTCGTGCAGAGCGCCCCGGAATATAGCGAACCTGATCATTCCCATCAATCTGACGTACAGCATTGACAGGCATGCCGTATCGTTGCTCCTCCCAATCGGCTCCGAATCGGGCTTTCAATATCTCCTTTTGTCGGAAAGAAGCGATAGGCCATTCCTTCTCAAAGCTAAAACGTGTCTGCACACGAGTCCATAGATGCTCTGAGCTCAGCGCCTTCACGGCATTTCGAAATGCCTCCGCTTTATAACGAATCCCTGCTTCCCCAAGTGTAATTTTTATATCCTGTGCACTGCTGTCACTGTCCGTCAGAAGTAGTGGACGTTGCTTCAATGCATCCAATTTTTTATCCACCAGCCGAAGAGCGGCTGTGTGATCCATGCTTCCTACGTTAATTCCTCCGACCCTCACTCCCTCCGGCAGTGTTTGTCTGTCGGCGTACAGATGAAGTCCTCCCCACAACATGGCTAGCGCCAGAACACCAGACCATATCCAAATGACAGATAAATGAATTTTTTTCATAATGCAGATGTCTCCTGTCTGATAAGCTTGATAGCATACTCGTGTGCCATAATATTCATATATATGTGCCAAAAGCAGAAAACTTTCGGTACTATTTAGGTAACAAATTTGTTACAATGATAAACGGTATGATGAAATAGAGAAGTTTTTAAAGGAAATGCATGGAATATGTCGAATGGATATTAGGTTATGCGTAATATGATTAAGCAACGGGAAGTGATCGAGTGATTGAAATGCAGGATGTGTGGAAGACCTATACTAACGGAACCCACGCACTTCAAGGAGTATCGGTCAGAATTGACCGCAATGAATTTGTATACGTAGTCGGCCCGTCTGGAGCGGGGAAATCGACTTTTATGAAGCTTATTTATAGAGAAGAAGTACCTACCAAGGGGCAAATTTCAGTCAATGGTTTTAATATCGGGAAGCTCAAGCAGCGTAAAATTCCCTACGTTCGTCGTAACATCGGAGTCATTTTTCAGGATTTCCGGCTTTTGCCGCGTTTGACGGCTTATGAGAATGTGGCTTTTGCTATGGAAGTTATTGAAGCTCCCAAGAAGCTGATTCGCAAACGGGTACCCGAAGTGCTTGAACTGGTTGGCTTGAAAACAAAAATGAATCGTGAGCCTGCCCAGCTTTCCGGTGGGGAGCAACAGCGTGTAGCGATTGCACGGGCCATCGTAAACAATCCTTCCGTGATCATTGCCGATGAACCTACGGGAAATCTGGACCCGGAAACATCGTGGGAGATCATGCAGTTGCTGGACGAAATTAATTTTCGGGGCACGACCATTGTGATGGCGACCCACAATAAGGACATCGTGAACTCTATGCGTAAACGCGTGATTGCCATTGAAAATGGCAACATCGTAAGAGATCAGGTAAGAGGGGAGTACGGATATGACTTTTAACACCTTCTTACGTCATGTGCGGGAAGGTTTCAAAAACATATTCCGCAATGGCTGGATGTCCGTGGCATCCGTCACCTCGATTATTGTGTCACTGCTCATATTGGGCGTATTTATCATGCTGGTGCTCAACGTCAATTCCCTGGCTGATCAGGCAGATAGTCAGGTGGAGGTTAACGTATTTCTGGAGCTGAATGTAGAGCAAAACATGCGTGAAACACTGCAAAAGGAAATCGCGGCGATGCCAGAAATCAGCAAAACGACCTTTGTGACTAAAGCTCAGGGTTTGGAAGAGCTGCGCAAAGATTTGGGTGACAGCGGCAAGGAGCTGCTGGAGGGTTTTGACAAGGACAGCAATCCACTGCCGGACAAAATTGTGGTAGAGGTTATTGAACCAACAACGGTTCCATTTGTGGCCGAAAAGATTGAGAAGCTGAATACGTTGCATCCAGAGAAACCGATTTTAAAGGTTCGTTATGGAAAAGGCACCGTAGAGACGCTCTTTACGATTACGAAGCTCATTCGTAATGTAGGCTTTATATTCGTCGCTGGACTGGCGATCATGTCCATGTTCCTCATCTCGAATACGATTCGCGTGACCATATTGGCACGACGAAGAGAGATTGGCATTATGAAGCTGGTCGGTGCGACCAACTTTTTTATACGCTGGCCGTTTTTTATTGAAGGAGCGCTTATTGGTCTCATTGGTTCCCTGATTACCGTGGGTATTTTATTTACTGGATATCAGCGTTTGCTGACCGCCGTTCAGGGCGATATAGCTCTGAATATGTTGAAGCTTATGCCACTTGAAGGCATTTGGATTCAGTTGAGTGCATTGCTGATTATTTTGGGGATGCTGGTCGGAATTGTTGGCAGTACCCTGTCCATGCGCAAGTTCTTAAAAGTATAAGAAACGTTGGATGGACGTCGTGGTTGATTTAATAGAACGGGGAAGCCCGGTGTTATTTTGCGATAAAGGATGGGGAGTGCAAGTTGAAAAAAACAGGATCTGTGTTGGCCGCTACCTTGGTAGCCGCATTGCTAATCCAGCCTTCTGACGGATATGCCAAAAGCATGAGTGAGATCAATTCGCAGCTGAACAAATTGGAAAAGCAGGCCCAATCTGCCAAGCAACAACAGGAAAAGGCTGCTCAAGATAAACAGTATGCCCAACATTACAAAAATAAAACCGTGCAAAACCTAAAAATTGTGCTTGCTCAGATTAACAGTGTCAGTGATCAGCTGACTCGTGTTGCGGTTCAGATTGATCAAACGGAAGATAATCTGCGTGCGACTAAAAAAGATTTAGCTGAGGCCATTGATCGTATCCAGTCACGGGAAAAAATGCTGGAAACTCGTGTGCGTTTGATGTATACGGATGGAACCGTCTCATATATGGACGTGCTGATGTCTTCGTCCAGTTTTAGTGACTTTCTTAGCCGGGTAGATTCCCTGAAAACGATCGTGGAGCAGGATCAAATCCTGTTGGACGAGCATAAAAAGGACAAGGCTCTGGTCGTAAGTAAGAAGAAGCAGCTGGATACGGAATATAAAAATGCCAAGAAGCTGTATGCGCTCAAGCAGGGCGCCAAAGCAGAACTGAATTCGAAGGAGAAAGAGAAGCAAAGACTGATTTCCAATTATGATCATGATATTGCGGAGTCAGATGAAATCAGCGAAGAGCAAAATGACATGCTGGTAGCCCTCGCGAACAAACGTGTGGGTCTGGTGCAGGAGAAGAACAAGCTCAGAGCGGAGCAGGCTGCCAAAGCAGCACGCGCCAGAGCGGCTGCACGTGCGGCTGAAGCCAAACGATATGCATCTTCTTCCTCAGGCGCTGCCTCGAATTCCAGCCATGCGGCAGCCAGTACGTATACGGGTGGATCAGGTACGTTGGCTTTACCTGTATCTCATTACAGACTCTCATCTACTTTTGGCATGCGGGTACATCCGATTACTGGCAAGCTTAAAGGCCACACAGGTATTGATATGGCGGCTCCGCAGGGAACTGATATTCATGCAGCTGAAGACGGTGTTGTCATTGTTGCCGAGTGGTGGAGTGGTTATGGAAACACAGTTGTAATTGACCATGGAGACGGACTATGGACCCTATACGGACACATTCGCAATGGCGGTACGGTGGTTCATACGGGGCAGACTGTGAAACGTGGTCAAAAAATTGCAGAAGTTGGTTCGACGGGCAATTCCACGGGACCTCACTGTCATTTTGAGGTGCGCGAAAATAACAAACCTGTAAATCCGATGAACTATTTATAGTAAATAAGGTAAGCCCTATTTATAGCCATTACGGTTGTAGATAGGGCTTTGCTGTAATGGTTAATATCCGATGAAGAACATGTGCATTGAGACACGGAGTAGGATACAATTAACATATTCCGTACAAGCTAGACGTATACTTCGTGGATGGATATGCGTTGTAAGGCAATAGGATACAAGATAACGAGAAGGCGGTGGACGATTAGATGTTGAAAAAAAGTACAGCGATACTCTTGATGGTGATCGGGCTGCTTGGCGGCAGTCTGCTCACTTTTGCCTATACTGGAACGACTACAGTAGGGAACAGCGCTCTGGGCGAAGGACTGCTGGCGAGTGTGACAGGTAGCAGTTCTACCTCCAGAAGTGATATCCGCAAAATCGAGACGGCGATGGACCTGATTCAGGGACAATATTATCAGGATGTGGATCGTACCAAGCTGGTGGATGGCGCCATCAATGGTATGATGGAGTCGCTCGGCGACCCGTATTCCTCTTATATGGGTAAAGAAACTGCACAACAGTTCGAGCAATCTATAGAAGGCTCTTTTACCGGGATCGGAGCTGAAGTAGCGGCTGAAAACGGAAAAGTAGTTGTAGTCACGCCAATTAAAGGCTCGCCGGCTGAAAAGGCAGGGCTACGCTCTAAGGATATTATTTTGTCTGTTAATGGTGAAACAATGGACGGATTGGATCTGAACAAGGCCGTTTCCAAAATCCGTGGACCTAAAGGCAGTCAGGCGAAAGTCAAAATTCAGCGCAGTGGCTCTCCTGATCCGCTCGAATACACGATTACCCGTGACAATATTGATATGGAAACTGTAACAGCTCATATGGAAAGCGACGGTGTAGGCGTCATCACGATCACCCAGTTCTCCTTGAATACAGCAGAACGATTCAAGGAAGAGTTGGCGAAGCTCGAGAAGCAAGGGCTAAAAGGGCTCGTCATTGACGTGCGTAATAACCCGGGCGGCGTGCTTTCCGTTGTCATTGAGATTGCGCAGCAATTTGTACCTTCCGGCAAAACGATTGTACAAGTGGAAGACAAGAATCAGAAGCGTGAAGAAGAGAAATCCAAAGGTTCACGTAAAAATTACCCTGTGACTTTGCTAATGAATAAAGGTAGCGCAAGTGCGTCCGAAATTCTGGCAGGTGCTCTCCAGCAATCAGCAGGTGCTGTGTTGATCGGGGAAAACTCCTTTGGTAAAGGTACTGTACAAACCAGCTATGACAAGCAAATGGGTGACGGTAGCCTGCTCAAAATCACGATTGCCAAATGGTTAACGCCAAATGGAACGTGGATTCATAAAAAAGGGATTAAGCCGAACATCGCGGTGGAACAGCCTGAATACTTCACAGCAGCACCGCTGAACAAGGAAAAGTCCTTGAAATACAATATGAATAGCAGTGATGTGAAAAATGCACAAATCATTCTGCAAGGTTTGGGTTACAAACCAGGTCGCGAGGATGGCTATTTTGACAAAGTAACTGAAAGCTCTGTTATTGCTTTTCAAAAACAAGCGAAGCTGACGGCTAGTGGCATCATTGATGCGAAGACAGCAGCAGCGATGGAAGCCAAGCTGATTGAGAAAATTCGTGATCCGAAAAATGATAATCAACTCAAGCAGGGGATTGAAGAGATTCGGAAGGAAATGAAGACAAGCGTAGCGAAATAATAGTGAGGCTACAACAAGGGGGCTGGAAACAGCCTCCTTTTATATTGGGATTTATTTGCAGTCTGTCGGTTTGTCTTCCCTACGTTGGCAATTTCATATAGAATAAATGGATATGAAGTGTACGTGATCCGCTATACAGCGGGCCAGGGGCATAAGGGAGTGTGAATGGACTTGGAATGGGCATTACAATGGGGATGGAGCGTCTTGAATGCTTGCTTATACCTGCTTATGCAGCCGTTTTATTATATCTCAATACTCATTGTCGCACTTGGTTATCGTCGGCAAATGCTGCTGGAGCGCAAGCTATTTCATACTAAAATGCATAGCTGGGCCTCAGAGACCTGGCGTGTCGTATGGAGTGGTTTGCTTGCTGGAATGGCGCTATCCGTTCTGGGAATGTTCGTCAGCGTGCATCTGAACCCGGCTTCCATCGTGTGCCTGTGGGTAGCAACATTACTGCTCATGCTGGTACGCGTCCGTTACCTGTGTCTCGCTTATTCGGTAGGTCTGCTAGGTGTGGTTCAATTTTTCCTAAATGTGGCCAGTGGCTGGCAACCTGTGGGAGCGCTCGGAACTTCAGTAACGGCTATCCGCGGATTGGATATTCCAGCACTGTTGGTGTTGGTCGCCGTGCTGCATGTGGCTGAGGCGCTGTTGGTTCGCTGGCAAGGGGGGAAAGCTGCCACTCCGCTGTTTGTCGAGGGCAAACGGGGAAGATTGGTTGGCGGTTATCGTATGGAAGACCTTTGGCCCATTCCGTTGTTATTGCTGGTACCGACTCAGGGGGGATTCACGCTTCCCTGGACACCTTTGTTTGGCGGCGATGCCGGAACCGGGTATATGCTGACAGCCTTGCCAATCCTGATGGGCTTCAGCAGCGTGACGCTAGGCCAGCTACCACGACAGAAGGCGGTACTCACTTCGAACCGCTTGCTCCTATACAGTGTGGCTTTACTTCTGTTGAGCTTGCTGGCGGCATGGTGGAGTCCGCTGATATTGTTAGCAGCGTTATTCTCTTTTCTGGCTCATGAGGCGCTGATCTGGTATGGTAATATGGAGGAAAGTCGTCTTAGCCCGATGTTTGTCCATCCGGAGCAAGGGATGCGTGTGCTCGCTGTGCTGCCAGACAGTCCGGCGACAGCCATGGGCATACTGCCGGGCGAGGCCATTTACCGCGTGAATGGAGTTATTGTGAATACCCGTGCCGAGTTACACCAGGCCTTGCGGATCAATTCTGCCTTTTGCAAGCTGGAAGTACGCAATCTGCAAGGCGAGAGCAAGTTTGTGCAGCGAGGCATGTACGATGGCGATCATCACCAGCTAGGGGTCGTGCTTGCACCGGATGCAGACGCGAGCTGGGCCGTATCCCTACAGCCGGCCTCCATCTATCGGATTGTTGCCATGCATATAGGCGCACGGCGACGTAAAGCTGGACAGGCATCGCAGGCAGAGGGTACACAGTTGGATACCATGAACAAATAGATGTTACAATAAGAGGGTAGTCATTATTTGATTAGAGTCGAATAAGGCTACGCTCTTTTTATATGCCGACAGTAGCCTGCTTGAAATCAATATTCTGATCGGTATACAATGAATATGTAATAAGAAGCGTCGATGAACCGAATGTCTATCATGTGTGTCAAGCAGGGAGAGGAAAAGATGAACGCGATTCACTTTATTCGAGAGTACATCAGGCATCCACGCAGCGTAGGCGCTGTTATACCCAGCTCAAGACAGTTGGCCAAACAAATTGCCACACCGATTTACTTTGACAAAGCATCGTGCATTATTGAATATGGTGCAGGGACCGGTGTGTTTACGCAAGAGCTGATTTTGAACAAGCGTCCAGAAACGCTACTTTTAGTGATTGAAGCTAATGAATCGTTTTACAAAACGCTACAAAGCAAGTACGGACACTTGGAGAAGGTACACATCATTCATGGATCGGCTGAGCATGTAGCGCAGTATATACGACAGTATGAGGTTCCAAAAGTGGATTATGTCGTATCAGGGCTCCCTTTCACCAGCCTGCCAGGCGCGTTATCTAGCCTTATTTTGGGACAAACGGCTGAGGTTTTGGGCCAGGAAGGCAAATTTATTACGTTCCAGTACAGCAAGGTCAAACACAATTTTTTCCGCACCTTTTTTGCTGACATTCAGATTAAAAAGGTAAACTGCAATGTCCCGCCCGCTTATGTGTTCACGTGCAGCCTGTAACCTTGCAGCTATGTAGAAGATTAGAATAAATACGAATGCGATTATACGGATGATTATGAGAAGACTTGGTCAGCGTCATTAAGATACTGAAACGGTCTTTTTTTGTTGTCCACTTTCATAGATATATAAGAAGGGGATATGTTAAAAAGCAAAATTCATTTAAGGAATCATATTTTAAAATGGGGCTTAACCTATATATTACATAAGATGGAACCCACTAGATTTTTGTAAGATTCATGATAAATCTGAACTTTTGTTAAAGGAGATTTATATATGGTAAAACCACTGATATTCATGCGTTGGTGTGAGTACTATAAGTTAAGTGATCGTGAGACGGACTTTGTATCTTTTTTTATGATGAATTTCTCGGCTGCCCGTTCAGGCAATCAACCGAAGCTTAGGGAGCAGTTTGTTGAAATTCAGAAAAAAACCTTTCCTGAGTACCCGTTTGATATTACCCCGGAAGAACTGGATTACTCCAAATTCGAAGGTTTGATGAAGCAGGTGTTGAAAATTCATTTTGACACGGCCGAGCTACTATACTCCTTTTACCTCCAAAAGCTGTGCGCACCTTTGGCAGAATACATTTTATCCACTGGAGAATCAGAGCCTGCGCGCATCTATTATAAGCTTATTCAAAAGGATAAAGTACGGTAGGAAAGACGAGTGTGGATAAGCAAGAGCTATTGGGATACTCAAGCAATATGGTTATTTAAGAAATTAATACTAGCTAATTAAAACAATAGTTAAAAATGTAAATATACCTTTGTGTTAAGGTAATATTATAAATCCAGTTTCAAAGAAAGAGGGTGTTGTCTTCGGCTGGAACATTTCAAGCAGGGATATGACGCTGTACCAGAACGATAAACTCGTTTGGAATCAGGAGCCTTAAAGCCTTGTAGAGCGGCACTCGTATGGGTGCCGCTCTTTTCAAACTTAAAGGAGGAAAGCGGCATGAAGGAGAAAAATAGTAGTGGTATTTGGTCCAAACGTTCCAAATGGCTGCCGGTCGTCATGGCATGCACGATTATAGTAGGGGGGGCTCTACCGACTCCAACTGTAGTTCACGGTCAAACGGCAAAGACCGTTACCATTAAAGTCGATACATCCAAGGATCGTAAGCCGATTAGCCCTTATATTTACGGTACGAATCAGGAATTGACAGGCGATGAGAATCTGACTGCCAGACGACTTGGTGGCAATCGAATGACCGGATATAACTGGGAAAACAATATGTCCAATGCAGGAAGTGACTGGATGCAGTCCAGCGATAGCTATTTATGCGACAACGCCGGATTGACAAAAGCCGAATGTGAAAAGCCAGGTGCGGTGGCAACCTCGTTTCACGATCAATCGCTGAAGCAGGGCACATATTCTTTAGTCACGCTGCCGATGGCTGGTTATGTGGCCAAGGATGGAAACGGAAGTGTGCAGGAAAGTGAAAAGGCCCCTTCTGCTCGTTGGAATCAGGTCGTAAACGCTAAAAATGCGCCGTTTCAACTACAGCCTGATCTGAATGACAATCAGGTTTATGCGGATGAATTCGTCAACTTTTTAGTGAAAAAGTACGGCGTTGCTTCAACAAAGACGGGCGTGAAAGGATATGCGCTCGACAATGAACCCGCTCTCTGGTCGCACACGCATCCGCGCATTCATGGTGAAAAGGTCGGAGCCAAAGAGTTGGTAGACCGGTCGGTAAGTTTATCCAAAGCTGTTAAAGCGGTTGACGCGGGTGCGGAAATTTTTGGGCCCGTTCTTTACGGTTTTGGCGCCTATACAGATCTTCAAACCGCACCTGATTGGAACTCTGTAAAAGGCAACTACAGCTGGTTCGTGGACTATTACCTGGATCAAATGCGCCTTAGCTCGCAAGCTGAAGGCAAGAGATTGCTGGATGTTTTCGACGTCCACTGGTATCCCGAAGCGATGGGCGGAGGCATACGAATTACGAATGAGGTAGGCAATGACGAAACGAAGAAAGCCAGAATGCAGGCGCCTCGTACTTTGTGGGATCCGACCTACAAGGAAGATAGCTGGATCGCTCAATGGAACAGTGAATTCTTGCCTTTATTGCCTCGATTAAAGCAGTCGGTGGATAAGTATTACCCGGGAACCAAGCTGGCTTTGACTGAGTATAGCTATGGCGGCGAAAATGATATTTCTGGCGGTATCGCTATGGCCGATGTGTTGGGCATCTTGGGCAAAAACGACGTTTATATGGCAAACTACTGGAAGTTAAAGGAGGGTGCCAACAACTACGTTAGTGCCGCTTACAAGCTTTATCGCAATTATGACGGAAAAAGCTCTACTTTCGGTGATATCAGCGTTAACGCGCAAACGTCGGATATTGTTAATAGCTCGGTGCATGCTTCCGTAACAGATGCATCCTACAAAGAACTGCACCTCGTTGTCATGAATAAAAGCATGGACAGCGCATTCGACGCCCAATTTGATCTTTCCGGCGAGACGACTTACGGTTCCGGTAAAGTATGGGGCTTCGACAAAAATAGCTCGCAAATTAAGGAATCCGCACCAATCACGCAAATTTCAGGCAACCGCTTTACCTATACAGTACCACCATTGACGGCTTATCACATCGTGCTGACTGTTGGCAATGATACACCTGTGGAAGGTCCCGAAAACTTTGCGCTGAGAGCTGAGACTGGCGATGGGAAAGTCGATTTGTCCTGGGACGCTTCCAGCGGAGCTGTAGGGTACAGTGTACAGCGGGCTACGTATGAAAATGGTCCTTTTACTGCTGTAGCATCCAACTTGGTCGAAACGTCTTATACAGATACCAACGTAACGAACGGCACTTCTTATTATTATAAAATAACCGCAAAAACAAAGGCGGGAATGAGCGAATCCAATGTTTTGAAAGCGGTTCCTAGAGCGCCTGTAGACGGATCGAATCGCTATGAAGCCGAAGAGGGCACGCTGAAGGGAACCATTGTGGAATCCAGCGGGACTGGCTTCTCAGGTACTGGTTATGTAACTAATTTCCACAATCCGGGGGATTCCCTGGCGATGACGATTCAGGCAGAGGCGGCAGGCTTGTACAATCTTACAATCGGCTACCGTTCTCCTCATGATGACAAACGCACGAACTTCTCTTTAAACGGCAAAGCGTCTGGCGAGCTGATACTTTCGAAATCGGCTGATTTTAAAGAGACTTCCGGTGGTAAGGTTCTGTTGAATGCAGGGGCCAATACGATCGGTTTTGAAACAGGCTGGGGCTGGTATGATATCGACTATGTCAAGCTGGAGCCAGCTACTGACCGTCCACCGCATGCGGTAACCAAAACGCTCATTAATCCGAATGCGACGATAGAAGCAAGAGCATTGATGAACTACCTGGTTGATCAATACGGGAAGAATATGCTCTCTGGTCAGGAGGAGATAAACGAAATTGATTGGCTTCAAGCCAATGTAGGTAAAAAACCAGCAATTGCAGCGCTTGACCTGATCGACTATTCGCCAAGCAGAGCGGAACACGGTCTTAGTTCCACAGAGACGGAAAAGGCGATTGCATGGGATAAGCAAGGGGGCATCGTTACCTTTGCATGGCACTGGAACGCGCCGAAAGGTCTGATCGATACGCAGGGAAAAGAATGGTGGAGAGGCTTCTATGCCGATTCGACCACATTCGATATCGAATATGCGATGAATCATCCAGAGTCCGAAGATTATACATTGCTTATTCGCGACATCGATGTGATTGCAGGGCAATTGAAGAAGTTGCAGGATGCGAAAGTTCCTGTGCTGTTCCGTCCTTTGCACGAAGCGGAAGGCAAATGGTTCTGGTGGGGCGCCAAAGGCCCTGAGCCTGTTAAAAAATTGTATATTTTGATGCATGACCGTTTGACGAATATGCACAAACTGAACAATTTGATTTGGGTATGGAATTCTGTAGCGCCTGATTGGTACCCGGGAGACGAGTATGTGGATATTTTGAGCTTTGATTCTTATCCGCAGGCAGGCGACTACAGTCCGCAAATTGCAAAATACGAAGACCTTGTTACATTGGGCAAGGACAAAAAGTTAGTTGCCATGAGCGAAAACGGACCTATCCCGGACCCTGATCTGATGAAGGCGTATCAAGCCCATTGGAGCTGGTTCGCTACATGGTATGGGGATTTCCTGAGAGACGGCAAACAAAACAGTCTTGAGCATCTGAAAAAAGTGTATAACCATCCAAACGTCATTACGCTTGAAAAGCTCCCGACTAACTTAAAAACGTATGGTATTACCGAGCAACCGTCTGTACCGGGTAGCTTCACACTGAAGGCAGCGGGCGAAACGGCGAAAGTAAAGCTGAGCTGGACAGCATCGGCGAATGCCGCAAGCTATGAAGTGAAGCGTTCGACGGCTGAAAACGGTACGTTCGCCACCGTAGCGAGCGATGTATACGAAAGCAGCTACACCGACACAGCCGTAACGGCAGACACGATGTACTATTACCAAGTCGTAGCGAAGAACGATGCAGGTCAAACGGTTTCGAACACGGCTAGCGCAGCACCGAAAGCGGATACTCAGCAGCCGACAACGGGACTGGTGCTCCAGTATCGCGCAGCGGATACAAATGTGGACGACAATAACTTGAACCCGCACTTCCAAATTGTAAACAAAGGTACAGCCTCCGTACCGATCAACGAGTTGAAAATTCGCTACTACTACACGATCGACGGCGACCGCGCGCAGACATTCAACTGCGACTATGCAATGCTGAGCTGCTCAAAGCTGAATGGTAAACTGGTTAAAATGGATAAGGCCGTCACCGGCGCTGATTATTATTTGGAAGTCAGCTTCAACTCGGATGCAGGCGTGTTAGCATCTGGAGGAAGCACGGGCGAAATTCAAACCCGTATTCATAAAACAGACTGGTCGAACTATAACGAAAGTGACGATTACTCGTATAAAGGCACGCAGACTTCATTCGCCGATCATACGAAAGCTACGTTGTATCATAATGGCGTACTTGTTTGGGGAACAGAACCGGTAGCTAATTAAAATGATATAAATACTATCGCTGAAATGAGCAGGGGGATTTAGTATCCTACCTGCTCATTTTTTTATACGAGAAAACACCTATATGATTATTTTGTAAAAAATGAAATGATATGTTTATTTCTATTCTTTTTGTAACATATCAAGAATTAGAATGGAATTAATTAGAAGGGAGGAGATGAAAAAATGTAACAGAAACGTAGCCACAGACATAAAGCAAGGTGTTTAGTAGCTTAAGAACTTTTAAAGAAGACTATTAAAAAGGAGAAATGACAAATGAAAAAAGCAATCTTAGCATTATCTATTTCTGCGTTAGCTTTATCTTTAGGGGGAGTAGCCTCTGCTTCACCAGTAAGTTCAACGGTATCAGATGTAAAACCGGCGACAGTTACGGTAACTTTTAGTCCTGCCAACGGAGAAAAGCCACCTATTAAACCACAAGACGTAGACGTACCTCTGGGTATGGGAAGTGAATACTACATGGAAGGCTCAAACTGGATGCTTTTGTATGGAAGTAACGTTATTAAGCTCACTGGTAATAAGGTTACAGTTATTGGATATGGTACAGCCCAAGTGGAAGCATATAAATCTAATGGTGCTAAGTTGGGAGTCTACACTTTTATTGTGAAAAGATAAATTAATGAAGAAAGTGAATGTATATTTCACTTTCTTCACCAAGGCTGTCGAGGTTCCTCGACAGCCTTTTTATGAACTTATCGGTAAGCTGATCTCTAGATCAGAGAAATACTCCTTTATTGGGTTACCTTCTTTATCCAATTTAAACTGACTTTTATTCCCTTCTTTAAAAATGTGTTTATAAACTTTAATAGTAATAACTTTTGGAGGGGATATAAAGGGTTCAAACTGAGAATCAGTCATTAGAACATTACCGTCTGTTGCGCTCCAACCTTTACCTCCAATTTGTTTTATTTCATTTCCCTTATCATCATAAAGTTCATAGTTTAGAAAAGGTAAAGTAGAGATTTTTAAAGGTTTTGGTAATTCGATTCGTGTAGTTATATTAGTTGTAATTGGGGTCAGCTCAATCTTTTCCAATGTATAATGAATTTTCTCATACTGGCGCTTAAGGTCAGGTGTCTGTACTATATTTTTTTTAGTATTCTTCTCAATAGGGATAATGATTTTGAATGGTTGTTGAATCCCAGACACGGGCATGGAAAGTGTTAAATCAAACTTATCTGGGAAAGATTTCCCTCCCTGGTTACGTAAATCTGAAAATTGTATAATTGTTGAATTAGAATTTTTTCCAGGTATCATATAAGGATCAATGGAGTTGCTTGTGTTAGCAGGTGCATAGGAGTTTATTTCTTCTCCATTAATAGTAAGTATTACATCGTTGATCAGTGATGATACCGTTTCATTTGTAAATCTTTTGTCAGTGGTTTGTCGTTCTAAGGCAATGGATATACGTGTTCCATCAAACATAACTTCCGGTACGCTGAGAGTCAGGCCATCGTGAGTGTCACTAAGATTTGGTTTGGATAGTAGCCCTTTTTCATCCGCTGTTTGTAAACCAAGATCACCAGCTAGCTGGAATATAGAATTCATACCTGGAACTTGTTTTAAGGATGCAGCCATTGTTGGTGAAATAAATCCAGTACTAACGACAAGTGCAAACGCTACTACAAGTGCGGCGGAGGTTCCGAAAAAGGCATTGCGAACTCTTTTTGAACGAGAGTTAGAGCGCTTATAGCGTCTTGTTTTCATTATACTATAGCGTTCCATTGTTCTATCAATTAAATCCACTTGGAATGGGGTATTCCGAATAAGCTTTTGTAAGTGCTCGATTTCTTTATCTTCCGGGTTTAAATGAATGCTCAATTTGTTTTCCTCCCTTTTCATTGTAGTTAATTAGCTTTTTACGGAGTCGCTCATATCTTTTTCGGATCGTGGATGATTTCAGTCCCATAATTGTAGCAATCTCTTCGTAGTTGTAATCCTCAAGCGAACGTAATAATAAAATCTGGCGATCTTTTAATGTTAGCTGGTCCAGTAACTCGTGAATTAAATTTGTATATTCATGTATGGGTTGTTGCTTTAGGTTCAGTTTGTACTGAATGAAGGATTTGAATGTTCTAGCGTTTCTTTTTAATAAGTCAGTGCAGTGATTTTGAGCGATTTTGTAAAGCCAAGCTGAAAAAGAAACTGTAGGTACGAACTGACGGATGTGCTCAAGCCCTTTGATGAATATTTCTTGAGCGGCATCTTCTGCTTCTTCCTGATTTTTAAGTAAGTAGTAGCAATATAAAAAGATCTGTTGTTGATAACGCCGTATGATATGTGTGTATGCTTGTTTGTCGCCTGCTTGGACCTGCTCTATGACAAGATTGATATCTGCGTTTTGATTATTTGTATTTAGCTTTTCCATTAACGCCCCTCCCTTCTGCCTATATAACTGAAAAAGATATGCATTTGTGACATTCAACTAAAAAAACTTGAAGTTTGCTTTTAATGCTTCTCCAGATGTACCTCATTTAACTTTTCAATTATCACGGGATTCATTAAAAAAAGACTTCCTTCTAAGGCATCATAAAATAAAATGACTTTATAGACCATATATTTCACTATTTTAATTATTTTGTAATGTAATGAAGTTCTTATGGTCGAAATCACATGTTAAGTATGACTTACGATATATCTGTAACTATATTGAGGGGGATTGAAATGGAACATACACCTACGATCCGCTCGACGATAGAGACCGAACTCAAGCAGAGAGGCTATACATTTAGCAGCTTCAGTAAAATATCCGGTATTAACCGTGGTACATTCAGTACCATGCTGAACAGTAACCCACCCAAGCCAATCTCCGTTCGGCAGATGGACCTGATTACCAAGGCATTGGAATATCCCGAGGGCTGGCTGTATGAGTTGTACATAGATGAATGCTTTTACGAGGGAAAAGGGCACTGGAAACGGATTAAGCCTTTTTTATTGCGTTGTGTAGAGTTAGGAAAGGTAGACTGTATTCAAAAGGTATTGTCGAGACTGACCGAGGATTTGTCCTATGTGTCGATGATATTTGAGCTTGCAGAAGAACTACACGAAGCAGGTAAGGAAAAAGAAGCTGTCCCTTTTTACGAATGTGTGGTAGAGAACGAAAGATATTACCACTCGGAGAGGCTGGCGATCAGCCAATATCGTTTGTTTTGTTATTCTCTAAATACTGATTTGGATAATAATCGTCAAGCAGCTATAAAATTTGCCCCGTTTCGAAGGAATCTTCCTGAAAATTACCAATTAGACGCTTTATTAAAACTGGCTAATGCCTATTTTCAACTTTATGATTGTGAGACGGTTATACAGTATGCTGAAGAACTGAGAGTACTAGCTACGAGTATCTATCAACAGCAGGTTAGAGGAAAATTAAAAAATCGTGAAGTTAAGCCTCTAAATACAGAAAGACGTCTAATCGTTTATTATGGTCAGTCCTTTTTACTGAAAGGGAATGCCTACGAGATACAAGGGCAATATAAAAAAGCTATGGAATTTATCCCCTACTATGCAGATTTAACTGATTTTGAAGGACTGGACGATATAGGAAAAATAGAGGCACAAAAATTTAAAGTGTGGGCAAAAGCAAATCAGTTGAGTATGGAAATCTTAATGGGGAATATGGAAAGCTTGCCTGCCTATGTTGAGCTTCTTAGAGATAATTCCCAGGAGATATTACATGGGCTACTGACTATTGTTGAGTCAGCTAATATTTACAATTATCCAATAGATGATATTTTAATTCTCTTTGCTGAAAAAATTGATGAATTCAGAGAACTAAATGTAAATATTTCTTACTATCATACGAATTATAATCTGGTCACTTATTCTCGTTTTTTTCTTGAGCTTAGTCGCTACTATTTCAATACAGGAGCTTATTCGAAAGCTATGGACGGTATGCTGAAGAGCTTCAATGCATCTTCTCAATTGAATGATAAAGCGTACTATATCAAGTCTATTACATTATTATTTGAAAAGTATAAAGATCATTCCACATACGAACAACAGGAGGAATATGGAAAATTGCTTGAAGAAGTACAGTATAATGCGAAACACATGCTTCCTTGAACTACAAAAAGGCTACGTATTTTGCTACTTAATTGAGCAGAACAGCGTAGCCCTTTTTAATTTTTCTTAGCCTAGATGGCTAATAGAGAACAATATTAAACTTATCCTTTTCCTTTGGAATCATCAGAGTTATTTTCAGAAAGCTCATTCTCTGTCGAGAAAAGCTCCTTTAGAATGCGATAAGCTTTATTCTGTTCCGCTTCACTCTGCTGGGAAAGAATATGAATACATCCCCATATCCAGGGCTGGCTTTTGAGTTCTTCATATGAATTAAAGTTAAAAAATGCAAATACGTTTGTGTTCAGCGCCTCTGCTATTTTCTCTAATGTTTTAATCTGTACATTGACTTCACCGCGTTCCAACTTCCCTATGTAGGAGCCTGTTGAATCGGATGCTTCTGCCAGTTGTTCTTGAGTAATATCACGCAATTTTCGAAATTGGCGAATCTTCGTTCCTATAAGTTTCGTCGTTTCCATAGACCTCCACACTCCTATAGTATGAGTGTAGACAAAGCTAGATCAGGCGTGGAGGTAATTAAATTGCCTAAATTAATATATATTTAGTCTCTGTGAGGACTATTTAAAAAGCATCAAATACCATAATATAATAAAACAGTGTAGAAAAGGGGTTGACCATCATCCAATTTATTCATATAATTTCTAGTATATTGTAATTGATTATCGAGGAGGGTGATTTTTTAAAATCATCTGAATATGCCGGGGGTGTTTTTATTGGAAAATGCAACCACGATTCGTTCGGAAATTGAGAAAGAATTAAAACTTGGTGGCTACACGTTTAATAGTTTTGGACAAGCTACGGGGCTTAACCGGGGCATATTTAGTGCGATGCTTAACGGAAATCCACCTAAACCTATTTCTGTGAGACAAATGGACTTGATTACCAAAGCCTTTAATTATCCAGAGGGCTGGTTATACGACCTGTATGTGGATGAATGTTTTTATGATGGAAGACCACATTGGAAAAGGGTCAAGCCGTTCCTGATTCGTTGTGTTGAAGTGGGGAACTTGCGATGTGTTGAGAAAGTGCTTTCACGCTTAATGGAAGATCTTAACCACATTCCAACGATCTTTGCTTTGGCAGAGGAGTTATACGAAGGGGGGAAGCTGCAAGAGGCAATTCCTTTCTATGAATGTGTCATTGAAAATGAAAAGTATCAGCATTCTGAGAGATTGGCGATAAGCCATTATAAATTGTTTGTTGCTTCTGTGGGTCAAGATCTGGAGAAAAATTTGGAATCTGTTCTGAGATTTATTCCTTATCGTAATCGCTTACCAGAGAGTTATCAGCTAGATGGGCTTTTAAAAATTATCAATATATATTTTTATCTACATAAATGGGACAGCGTTAAGAAGTATGGAGATGAGTTGTGTACTCTCGCCAAAACTGTTTATTTAAATCGATATGAAAATAATAATACTAAAAGACGTGTTAAGGACGAATTTAAAACAGAGAAAAATCTTGTTTTCTATTACGGCTACGGATATTTATCTAAATCTACAGCTCTCCAAAAAATGGAGAAATTTGAGGAAGCACAATCTTATATTAAATATTACGCGGATTTAAGTTGGTTCAAAGGACTTAACTCAGAAGGTGAGCAATATGTAAAGATGTTCAGCCTTTGGGCAAAGGCAAACTCTTATACACTTGATATGCTTTTAGGAAAAAGAGATGTTTTAGTAGAATATATTTCTTTTCTCAATCAACATCCGGAAGAAAAATTATCTGGTCTTTTAACTATCTTGGAATCAGCTAACAAATATAACTTCTCGGTAGATTATGTACTTGAAAGTTTTTCAGCAGAGATTGATCAGTTCAAGTTTCTTGATGATGTAAAGAATAGAAACTATTATTGTTGTTTTTTATATCAAAGGGCAATTTATGAGTATAGAAGTAATAGCTTGGAGAAAGGAACAAACTATGTTCTAGACTGTCTTGCACTTTCATTGATTAGTCGGAATGATAGTGACTTTAAACAATGTGTTGCGTTGTTTGAGGTTTACAGAGAATTTGCTACTTATGAACAAACAAAGAGATACGAAAATATAATTAAGGAGGTGAATATCTATGAAAAAAGGTTATTTAGTGGTACTAGCCTTAGGTATTCTATTTTTTAGTATATTCCCTTTCTATAATCCAAGCAGTGTAGAAAGTTCTAATGAAATTATATTATTTAATCATGGCATGGGTTGAATTTGTATAGATGTGTATAATTCATAGAAGAGAACCACCGTTCTCGAAGCCAATTCCTATGGATTGGCTTTTTTGATTTATCCCGTTAAAGGGATGAATTGGGTTTTATTATATTTTTAACCTGTAGGGAAGGTATCAGCTTGTAAACTAATGTAAATACCACACCGAACAGGAGGTTTATTGATGTGAAATGGAAACAATTGGAGGAATGCATCGAAGAAAAGCGGAAGGAATTAAATGATTTGGCGAATGAGGTGGGATTGAAGGATCGGCGGGTGTTAATCAAGTCCATGGAGTTAGATAGACTCCTTAATAAGTACAGCGACTGGAAATATAGCTATCGTAGACAACAGAGCATCCCCCAAAGTTCACAAATACAAGAGAAGCAACACGAGCTTGTCCTATCTTATTAATCTTCAAGCATCATGACAAGATAGAATCTAACTTCACCAGGGCTTCTAATACATAGTGGGATATAGAATAAACAAGATAATCTCTATTGCATCTCGTACGCTGCTCTTATCCACGTTGTTCGTACGGTTTATTGTTCTGCGTCTACATCAGGCGGAAGCCATGTATTAATGATGAATATGTATCAAAAAAACCTCCCGATTCACGTTATTACGTGACTCAGGAGGTTTTTGGGTTTTACTGTTGAAGTTGGCGTAGTACGGTGATTTCGACACGGCGGTTTTTTTGTCGTCCAGCTTCGGTACTATTGTCACCAACCGGTCGGGTATCTGCATAACCCGCATACTGAAATCCTGAGGGTGAAAGTTGCTCTCTGTCGAGAAAGAATCGGAGTACAGATAGTGCCCGTGCGCCTGAAAGCTCCCAGTTATCCTTATACATCGATGAGTTCGAGGAACGCGTGAACGGAATGTTGTCCGTATGGCCCTCAATGCTAATCGGTGTTTTCAAATCTCGAAATAGACTGGCCAACTTGGATAGTGTGTTGGCAGAGCCTTGCTTGAGTGCAGCTCTACCTTGATCGAATAAAAAGCGGTCATTTAGCGTAATGACAATACCACGCGGCTGATCTGACACAAAAATCTGATTTTCCAGTTTGTTGTCCGTAATATATTCTTGAATGACACCCATTAAATTTTGCAGTTCTTTTTCCTGCGTGCGGAATGCTTGTTCACGTTCGGTAAGCTTTGTCGATCCGGCTTCCTTTTTATCGGCTGCTGGTTGCTTGGTCGCGGGTGGATTCTTGCTGGTATAACGATCGGCAGTACCTGTAATGCCCGAGCCTTGCTCCAAAATAGAATCTCCCTTGTGGAACGTATCCTGAAGGGATTGAACAACGACATCGTATTTTTTAGCATCCAAACTACTCATGGCATACATCACAACGAAAAATATGAGCAGCAGGGTGATTAGATCGGCATAGGTAATCATCCAGCGGTCACGATGGTCTCCGCCGCCTCCTTGACCCCCACGGCGCTTACCGCGCGTTCTCATGGAAGTCCTCCTTTGGAGATGCGTCCTCAGTGCGTGAGCGACGAGGCGGTTTGCGATCTATATTTTGCTCTGAGCGGATAAAGAACTCCAACTTTTTGCGTACAAGCTTTGGATTCTCTCCGTTTTGGATAGCCAGAATACCTTGCAGCAGCAAATCCATCGTGATAATTTCACTCTCACTGGCTGCTCTTATTTTGGATGCGATGGGCAGAAAGATCAGATTGGCGCTAGCAACGCCGTATAGGGTTGCGATAAAGGCAACAGCAATGGACGGACCAAGCGCAGTAGGCTCGGTCAGGCTGCCCAGTACATGGATTAGGCCCATAACCGTACCGATAATCCCCATCGTAGGGGCATAACCGCCTGCGGATTCAAATATTTTGGCGTACCCCTCATGTTTGTGTTCAATGGCATCTAACTCAAGCTCTAAGATCTGTTTGATCTGTTCCTGCTCGGTGCCGTCGATGACCAACTGAAGACCTTCGCGCAAAAATGCATTCGGATGCTCTGATGAAATACGCTCTAGCGCAAGTACACCGGATCGGCGTGAGGTGGCAGCCATGGAAACCAAATCTTCTATATATTGCTCCGTAGGATTGTCCTCACGGCTAAATGCCATCCGTAGAGCGGTGGGGATCGTCTTCAGCTTGGAAGCGGGGTAGCTGATCACAACTGCGGCGAAAGTTCCCCCAAATACAATGAGAGCCGATGTACCTTGAAGCAGCCCGGTAAATTCGCCGCCTTCCCATAAGAAGCCACCGATTAATGCTATGATTCCTGCGATGATGCCCAATACGATGGTGATATCCAAAATTTAATTCACTCCTATTCAAGACTTATCGTTTGCATCCGCGGTAAGAAAGAGGTATAATACGGGAACAAACATTCTTATCCAACCATATTTCCCAAGTATCATTGCTCGGGAAATATCGACATAGAGTTACAGGTAAAGACGTTAAAGCTCGACTGGTGTAAAATCATGATGTTTCCATTTTAGACGATAAGGGTGATGCAGGGCAATGAGTGATATCGTTGTTAGCGATAAGACTTTTGAAATTCAGTCGGAATTCCAACCTCAAGGCGATCAGCCCCAGGCCATTTTTGAATTGGTAGAGGGAATTGCAGAAGGAAAGAAGCATCAAACGCTATTGGGTGCTACGGGAACAGGTAAGACGTTTACCATCGCACAAACCATTGCCAAGTTAAATCGGCCTACGCTGGTTATTGCACATAATAAGACTTTGGCTGCTCAACTGGCGAGTGAGTTTAAAGAATTCTTTCCGAATAACTCCGTCGATTATTTTGTCAGCTACTATGATTACTATCAACCGGAAGCATACATCCCGTCTTCCGATACGTATATTGAGAAGGATTCCAGCATCAATGAGGAGATTGATAAACTTCGCCACTCAGCGACAAGCTCTCTGTTTGAGCGTCGTGACGTTATTATTGTAGCGAGTGTCTCCTGCATTTATGGTTTGGGTTCGCCGAAAGAATATTCAAGCCTGCTGCTTTCGCTTAGAGTTGGCATGGAGAAACCCCGCAATCAGATTTTGTCCCGCTTGGTCGATATTCAATATCAGCGGAACGATATCAACTTCGTGCGGGGTACTTTCCGTGTACGGGGGGATGTTGTTGAGATATTCCCGGCTTCCCATGGGGAACATGCTATACGTGTAGAACTATTCGGGGATGAAATTGAACGAATTACCGAGATTAATGTGCTTACGGGTGAATTGATCGGTGAACGTGATCATATTGCTATTTTCCCGGCATCTCACTTTGTTACTCATGAGGATACGATGAAGGTAGCATTGGTCAACATTGAACGTGAGCTTGAAGAGCGGTTAGCGGAGTTGAAGGAGCAAGGGAAGCTGTTAGAAGCACAACGTTTGGAGCAACGTACCCGCTATGATATCGAGATGATGAAAGAGGTTGGTTTTTGTTCCGGTGTCGAGAATTATTCAGGTCCACTGACATTCCGTGAGCGAGGAGCAACACCATATACGCTAATGGATTATTTCCCGGATGATATGCTGATCGTCATTGACGAGTCCCATGTTACATTGCCGCAGATTCGTGCCATGTATAACGGTGACCAAGCACGTAAGAATGTACTGGTGGATCATGGTTTTCGTTTGCCGTCTGCATTGGATAATCGCCCGTTGAAGTTTGAAGAGTTTGAGGACAAGGTAAGTCAGATTATCTATGTATCAGCTACTCCAGGACCCTATGAGATGGAGAAGTGCGAAACGATGGTGCAGCAGATTATTCGTCCTACCGGGCTTCTTGATCCGATTATTGAGGTGCGTCCGAGCAAGGGGCAGATTGACGATCTTATTAATGAAATACGGCTTCGCATAGAACGTGAAGAACGGGTGCTGGTGACCACACTTACGAAGAAGATGTCCGAAGATTTGACTGACTATTTAAAAGAAGTAGGCATCAAGGTCCGGTATATGCACTCCGAGATTAAGACGTTGGAGCGGATGGCTATTTTGCGGGATCTTCGTCTAGGGACCTTCGACGTGCTAATCGGGATCAATCTTTTGCGGGAGGGTCTTGATTTGCCGGAAGTATCTCTGGTCACGATTTTGGATGCAGACAAAGAAGGCTTCCTGCGTTCTGAGCGCTCTCTGATACAGACAATCGGACGGGCAGCACGGAACAGTGACGGTCGTGTTATTATGTACGGCGATAAGATTACCGATTCTATGGATAAAGCGATAAAGGAAACGGAACGTCGGCGTGCGATTCAAATTCAGTATAATGAAGAACATGGGATTACCCCGCAAACCATACGTAAAAAGATTCGTGATGTTATTGAAGCAACTAAGGTGGCAGAATCGAAGAATGATTACCTTCCTAATGAGACGGGTAAACTTTCCAAGAAGGAGCGCCAATCACTCATTCAGCGTCTGGAAGCAGAGATGAAAGACGCCGCCAAGAACCTACAGTTCGAGCGGGCAGCCGAGCTGCGTGATGCTTTGCTGGAGTTGCGAGCTGATTAAACATTGAGAATAAGCTAGAAGCAAAACATATGAAAATAAAATGTTTGATTGCTTTGCTTTTAAAAATAGTGAGGGCGGCCTATGTGGTCGTTCTCTTTGCGATATATCACTTCCATGGGATAATCCAATGCGATATAGCATGACGTGAACTACGGCTAAGGAGATGAAACATTTGGCGAATGAAAGCATCATCATCAAAGGCGCACGCGCGCATAATCTCAAAAATATTGACGTGACGATTCCACGGGACAAGTTCGTCGTCCTGACAGGGCTTAGCGGCTCAGGTAAATCGTCGCTGGCTTTCGATACGATCTATGCGGAAGGGCAGCGGAGGTATGTGGAATCTTTATCTGCGTATGCCCGTCAATTTCTCGGGCAAATGGAGAAGCCGGACGTTGATTCGATTGACGGTCTGTCTCCTGCCATTTCCATTGACCAAAAAACAACAAGTCGGAATCCGCGTTCTACTGTCGGAACAGTTACCGAAATCTATGACTACCTGCGGTTGTTGTTTGCCCGGGTGGGTCATCCTCATTGTCCTGAACATGGCATTGAAATCACGTCACAGACCGTCGAACAGATGGTAGACCGCATTTTGCAGTATCCTGAGAAGACACGACTGCAAATCCTAGCTCCATTGGTATCGGGTCGCAAAGGTGAGCATAAAACACTGTTTACGGATATAGCCAAGCAGGGCTTTGTGCGGGTACGTGTGAATGGCGAACTGCGTGAATTGTCTGAGAAGATTGAGTTGGAAAAGAATAAGAAGCACTCGATTGAAGTGGTCGTAGACCGCATCGTTGTCAAGGAAGATGTGCGTGCGCGTCTGTCTGACTCTATTGAGACGGCATTGAATCTTTCAGGCGGGCAGTTGCTTGTAGACATTATGGGGCAAGAGGAGTTGCGGTTCAGCTCCAACTTTGCATGTCCTATTTGTGGATTCAGCATAGATGAACTGTCTCCGCGGATGTTTTCCTTTAATAGTCCGTTCGGCGCTTGCCCGGATTGCGATGGGTTAGGAGTTAAAATGGTGGTTGACCCTGATTTGCTCATTCCCGATCCTGAAAAAAGTGTGGAAGATGGGGCGTTTCAGGCTTGGAGTGGGGGAACTTCCACTTATTATCCTCAATTTTTACAGTCAGTATGCGAGCACTACGGTATTCCACAGGACATTCCTGTTAGTCAATTGACGACAGAACAAATGAACCTCATTTTACATGGAACGGGTGAGCAGAAGATCCGTTTCCGCTATGAAAATGATTTTGGTCAACGTAAGGAAGCCTATGTGACCTTTGAGGGGATTATCCCCAACTTGGAGCGTCGGTATCGTGATACGGCTTCTGAGGGCATACGTGAATTTATTGAAGGCTTTATGAGTGCAAAGCCATGTAACACCTGTAAGGGACATCGACTGAAAAAAGAAAGCCTGTCGGTAACCATTCAAGAGCGCAATATTGCTTATGTAACAGCCCTGTCTATCGGTGAAGCCTCAAACTTTTTCCATACACTGGAGCTGAGTGAGAAGGAGAAGTCGATTGCCAATCTCATTTTAAAAGAAATTAACAGCCGATTGGGATTCCTCGTTAACGTGGGTCTGGAATACCTGACTTTAAGCCGTGCGGCAGGCACGTTGTCAGGCGGTGAGGCACAGCGTATCCGATTGGCGACACAGATCGGGTCCAGTCTGATGGGTGTGCTTTATATTTTGGACGAGCCTAGTATCGGGCTGCATCAGCGAGATAATGATCGTCTGATTAGTGCTTTGGAGCATATGCGGAATCTTGGCAATACCTTGATCGTAGTGGAGCATGATGAAGATACGATGATGGCGGCGGACTATATCATTGATATCGGGCCGGGAGCTGGAATCCACGGTGGGATGATTATGTCGCAGGGGACCCCGCAGGAAGTTATGGAAGACCCGAATTCCTTAACCGGGCAGTATTTGAGCGGACGCAAGTTCATTCCGGTCAATACCGAGCGGCGCAAGCCTGCTGATAAGTGGCTGGAGATTCGCGGAGCCAAGGAGAACAATCTCAAAAATGTGAATGTCAAAATTCCGTTGGGTGTTTTCTCGGCTGTTACTGGTGTATCCGGCTCTGGAAAGTCGACGCTGGTCAACGAAATTTTGTACAAAACGTTGGCGCGTGATCTGAACCGGGCGAGAGTGCGTCCAGGGCAGCACAAAGAAATTCGCGGGCTAGAGCATATCGAAAAGGTTGTTGAGATCGATCAATCGCCAATTGGCCGTACACCGCGTTCCAATCCTGCAACGTATACTGGTGTATTTGATGATATCCGTGACTTATTCTCGCAGACGAACGAGGCCAAAGTACGAGGCTACAAGAAAGGCCGCTTTAGCTTTAACGTTAAGGGAGGTCGTTGTGAAGCTTGTAGAGGCGACGGCATCATCAAGATTGAGATGCATTTTCTGCCAGATGTGTATGTTCCATGTGAAGTGTGCAAAGGCAAGCGTTACAACCGGGAGACCCTGGAGGTTAAATACAAAGGAAAAAGTATTGCCGATGTGCTGGAGATGACGGTAGAGGATGCGACGGAGTTTTTTGAAAATATTCCGAAGATTCATCGCAAGATCCAGACGCTGATGGATGTAGGTTTGGGGTATATCAAGCTGGGTCAGCCTGCGACTACCTTGTCTGGCGGTGAAGCACAGCGTGTGAAGTTGGCCTCCGAATTGTATCGTCGCAGCACAGGCAAAACCATTTATATTTTGGATGAGCCGACAACTGGTCTGCATGTTCACGATATTGATCGATTATTGACGGTGCTGCATCGTTTGGTTGATTCAGGAGAGACGGTGCTGGTCATTGAGCATAATCTGGATGTGATTAAAACAGCCGATTATCTGATTGATTTGGGACCGGAAGGCGGAAGTGGCGGTGGAACGATCTTGGCTACCGGGACACCGGAGCAACTCGTGAAAGTCGAAGAATCCTATACAGGTCGATACTTAAAGCCGATCCTTGAACGGGATACAGAGCGTAGCCAAGCGCTTCAGACAGTCGATCTATAGATATCATTTAACGTACGCTTTAAAAGCCCTGCACAGGCAGGAAGGCAGAATACGAACTACTGTATTTATGCCTTCGCCTTGGCAGGGCTTTATTTTTTTTGTAAAAAAAGAAAACTTTTATCAAATTCCTGCGTTAAAGCATGTGACACGTAGTTTACCAAGCGCTGGGATAATAAATCTATACGTATATTCATCGACAGAAAGTCTCTGAGTAGTCTCTAAATTTTGGAGTTTTGGATGTTTAGGTTCGGACTTGAAGAGGTAAATATATAAATCGTCATAGCATCATACAAAGTTCCGTGCCCACGTGACACCATTACAAGTTGAAGCGAAACCGTCTCTAGTTTTATCACATCTAAGGTTCATACAACATCTCTGAGGAAGTCATGAAGGGAGCTGGAACGCTTGAAGGTTAAGCAAAGTAGAGTTTTACGTACACGTGTGTATACATGGGCAGCAGGAGCTGCTTTGGCGGCATGCTTGATGGGATATAGTGCTGCACCGTCCTATGCCTCCGAGGTGTCCGAGGCGTTTGTGCCCAAACAAGCCGAAATCGAAACAAGTGCGGCCATTGGCAGTATTAAGGATTTAGGAAACGCTCACAATTACATTCAACCCACAGCAAATGGTGGGTTTTTAACGCTGAACGTCGAGGACGATACAGAAGCAAGTGTAGTACACGTCACATATGGCAAGCTGGACAGTTCTGTGGAGGCTGTATGGAAACATCAGCAGGATCTGAACGTACAGCCTGGAACAAGCAGCAGGGGAGTCCAGCGGGAGACGTCGGATGGTGGCTTGCTGTTTCTGATTGAATATACAAAACCGAACGGAATACGAGAGTTGCAGGCTTCACGATTGGACGAGGATGGAAACACCTTGTGGTCCAAAACATTACCCACAGATGGCTTGATATCTCATGGGGAGGATTCTCAGGTTGGCTTGGAGCCACTGGAGGATGGCGGTTTCCTGGTCTCCTATCTGAACCTTGCGGAACAGTCCTTCACTGTACTCAAATACACTGAAACTGGCGATATACAATGGAATCGAACGACGGCCGGAGTGACCTCGGGTTGGCTGGTCGGCAGTCACAATGGATATTATGCGCTTTTGAACAGCTCAGATGGTCCCGTGGGGGTACAAGCAGATGTATATGGTCGCGATATCCGTGACATCCATCTGGACTTGGGATCAGGTAAAGAAATTGCCGCAGTACGTGAGTTGCCGAGCGGTCATATTGCTGTAACAGGGCTTAAAGGAAACAGCAAGCGTACACAGGTGCTAAGTAATAGTCTGCAATTATTTAGCAATACAGCGGACTACGGGGCTGACCAGGTGTATCTGCCTGAGGAGCAGCTGTATGTCCAGTTCAGTGATCAATATGATCCACTGGGGAAAACGACGAAGATGCATGGCATCACCATTACAGGCTTGAAAGAAAACGGTACGAAGGTGTGGGAAACGAGGACTCATTATAAGGAGGACAATTCCTTCGGCATCCGGTATGATACGGGATTGATATATAAGATACCTTCAGGCTACGCGGTGGTGACATCTACAACAGGCGCTCATAAACCGACAGTGCTTGATTTTGCGAAAATATTGATACCGGAGTAATCCGGTGTCTTTTTTTTGTGAAAGTGAGGGAGACGATATTGCGGGGCTGTATGGCGATAAGAAACAGCCTGCTTGTATATGGGATACAAGCAGGCTGTTAATAGGCTCTATATTTAGGATGCAACGTGGCTGGACTGTAAAATGGCAGACAGCTTTTCCTGGAAAGTCGGAATACCTACACGCTGTACATATGCGTAAAAGCTTTCGCCAGCGCTCCTGTTTTCTTTGTAGAACAGAATGAGCTCCGCCAGCACAGGTCCAACCTGATCCCCACGTACGCGACCTTTGAGCGCCTTGTTAAACTGGGCGCCTGCCCCAAGCGCTCCGCCGACAGCGATGTCGAACGCGTCGACCAAGCCTTCCGGTGTCTTTATGAGCGAGCCTTGCAGACCGATGTCCGCAATATGCTTTTGACCGCAGGAATTTGGGCAACCGATAAAATGAATGCGCACCTTTTCATCCAATTGTACGTGCTGATCCAAATACTCGGCAACGTCAACCGCCCGTTTTTTGGTTTCCACAATCGCCAGATTGCAAAACTCATTTCCTGTGCACGATACCGTACGACTCATAAAATGCTTGGGTCGTGGTGTCAGGCGTTGCAGCACGGGAGCTTCCAGTAGTTCATCCACTTGCTCATCCGGCACGCCGCTCAGCAAAATATTTTGCGACATCGTGGTACGAATCTGACCATCGCCATAGCGGTCAGCCAGTTCGGCCAGTTCATGCAACTCGTCAGCGCTAAGGCGACCGACAGGCACGTTCAGACCGACATAGTTCAGGCCTTTCTGGGCTTGAGGGTGCACACCGTCAAAATAGGCGGCTTGCCAGCCAATCGTTTTGTCCTCGCCTCTTCCGGGCATTTCACCGATATACTCGGTGAGCTTAGCCAGAAATTTGTCTGGGCCCCAATCGACAACGAGGAATTTCAAGCGAGCATGGTGCCGCTTTTCCCGATAGCCGTAATCACGGAAAATGGTGGTGACAGCAATAGCAACCTTCAGCACTTCCTCTGGACGAACAAACAAATCCAGAGACTGTGCCATATGCGGCTTGGCGGACAAACCTCCACCAACCATCACATGGAAGCCGATCACTTCTTTTCCGTCGAGGATCTTGGTGGCCGGAGTGAAGGACAGGTCGTTAATTTCAGCCTGTGCATTGTTGTACGTATTACCGGAGATAGACATTTTGTACTTACGCGGCAGATTGGAGAAGTCTCGATTTAATAAGAAAAAACGGTTTACTTCATCTACAATCTCTTGGGTATCCACCAATTCATTGGGATCAATACCAGCCAGCGGATTACCGACAATGGTACGCGGGCAGTCTCCACAGGCTTCGAAGGAATACAAGTTGACTTTTTCCAGTCTTTCAAAAATATCGGGCAAGCTTTCGACTGTCAGCCAGTGGAATTGAATCGCCTGGCGAGTGGTGACGTCCACAAGACCGCGTCCGTATAGCGCGGATATGTCTGCCAGTGCATGTGCTTGTGCTGAAGTCATGATCCCTGTGTTGATGCGGACTCGCATCATGAAATGACCATCCTTGGGCTTTTGCTGATATACCCCAGCCCATTTGAAACGATCCATATCGTCCGCAGAGATCGAGTCATAGCCTTCGTTGGCATAGTTTTCAATAATGGTACGGATAACGTCGAGACCGTCCTTTTCCAGCTTGACTAACTCGAATTTGTTAAGCTTATCGGGATGAGCGTTCCAGATTGGTTCGTAGGCCATTCTTTTAACCTCCTGTAGGTGCTTATTTATACTTTAGTGTTTTGGATAGAGGACTCATGATTTTATTCTTTATTTCCGACAATAAAACTAAGATATAATGTGATGGTATCATAGTTGGTTATGCCCGTAAATGAAGGAATGACCTAAACGGTATAACGATTATTTATCGTTTTTGCTTATTTTTTTGATATAAGGATTTGGAAAATTTATAATATAAATAGCATGAGAGGACAGGGATGCAGCAAACGGCGCCTTTTAGAAAAAGATAGGGCTTAAAGCGATTGTATACGTGTCCCCTCTATGGTAGATTTGGACTAACTGATAGAACAGGGTCATGTAAGAGAGGGAATGGTGAGTATATGCGTAAGATGGGGAAAAGGGCAGTTGTTCTGGCTTTGGGCAGCGCTCTATGTGTTTCTGGTACGGCAGGTGCAGCCAGCAGTGGGACTGCGTTAAAGGCCAAAGTCATTAATGGTGGGGTCTATGTTAACGTAAGCGATATGAATAAGGCATTAGGAACCAGCGGCGCATATAACAGCGCAAATGGTACATATACGTTATCGGCCGGTCGTGTGCCGCAGGTGGTTAAAAATGTATCTCCTTCTGTGGTCGGTATTATTGGCCGTTCAGCCACGGGAGAGACCGTAGCAGGAGGAGATCGATACAACCTGGCTCACGGCACGGGTGTCATCATTCGTACAGATGGATGGATTGTGACGAATGCGCATGTTATCGAAGGATTAGGTGATGCCGTGGTCGTAACCTCGGACGGAAAATCTTACGGAATCACCGACAGCTATAGCGATCCGATCAGTGATTTGGCATTAGTTAAAATCAAGGCAAGCGGCCTCAAACCCGCTACCTTGGCAGCTTCAACGAACAGTCTACAGGTAGGGGAGCAGGTAGTGGCTATTGGTACGCCTATATCCTTTTCACTTCGCAATTCGGCAACCTCAGGTGTGGTTAGCGGGCTGAACCGTGGTGTCAACGCTGCTTATCGTTTGATCCAAAGTGATACCGCGATCAATCCTGGTAACAGCGGCGGTCCGCTGGTCAATCTCAAGGGTGAGGTCATTGGGATCAATACGATGAAATTCTCGGCGGTCGGCATTGAAAATATGGGCTTTTCGATTCCGGCGGATACGGTGAAATATGTCATCGGCCAATTTTTCAAATACGGAGAGGTTCGGCGCGCTAGTCTTGGTCTAGGGCTGGAAGAAAGCTGGTCAGCTATCGTCGGATTACCTACCGAGGATCCTTTGAAAGTTACGAAAATTACTTCAGCCAATGCCGTTCAGGCCAAAATCAAGGAAGGCGATGAGCTGTATAGTATTAACGGTAAGCGTGTAGCTTCCGCTATTGATGTCAATGAACTGCTTAAAAACTATCAACCAGGTCAAACGGTGAGTGTACTTATGCAGTCTGACGGTGATATTGTGAAGCGCAAGCTGGTACTGACACAGGATAATGGTGAAATCTATGAGTCCATTCAGTCTGGAGAAGATAGTGAAGATTCGAACGGTTCGGAAGCCGCTGAAGATGGTGGTGTAGCGCCTTCTAAGGAAGCATCGGAGCCAGCTCAAGGAGCAACTACTGGAAAGTGAACAATAATGCCTCTTGAATCTATAAAATAAAGCTAAAGGGAGATTTACTGTGAAGCATATTCAAAGGAAAATGATGCGTAAGCTGGGGGTAGGCGCTGTCGCATTGTCCCTTCTGCTTTCCGCTTTGCCAGCAGTTGCAGCAGATCATGATAAAACCATGCTGGAATTACGGTTGCAAAGCGGCAGCAATACAGCCATCGTGAACGGTCATAATGCCAATATTACGAAGCCGTATTCCAAAAGTGGTGCACTGATGGTTCCGGCTGGTGTGTTTAAAAAGGCATTTAACAGCAAAATTCGATTAGCTGAAGATAATGTGGTTAAAATCACTAGCGGAACTCATGTTGTATCGCTAACCATTGGTAGCCGTACAGCGTGGGTGAGAGGTCACAAGGTGACACTTCCAGCTCCACCGGAAATGTCATCAGGTATTCTCATGGTGCCTCTGCGTCAAGTAGCAGAAGGGCTTGGCGGTAAGTTGGAGAAGAATGGTGCCGGAATCATTATTCGGATGGAAGCACAAGAAGAGGCAGGCACGGTAGCTGAAGAGACACCGAACATTGATAATGATGAGGGTAAGACACAGATCGGGAACAGTTACTATGACTGGTCTATGAACTATCCAACAGGGCTCGTCATTGGTCAGGGAGGTGGAGATGAGAGTATTTCCACATTTATGGACGAGAACAGTGCGTATTATATGGAAGTGCACACAGCGTCACAGCCGGTTCCGCTGAATGCGGACGATCTGCTGCAACAATTGGTGCAGGCAGCCAAGGAAACGGGAGAAACTGTGATCGATCGAAAATCCTTCCCGAAAGCGAAGGTACCTTATGCTCGTGTCATTACGAAGGATGGGGACGGCGTGCTGTGGGAAAATCGTCAGTACTATGACAACGGACGATTGTATGTAGTTTATTTTTCCGATGCTAAAGCAACGAATTATAAAGATCTGGCCCAGTATGCGGGACTTTTAAATTCCTTCAAGACCTCCTTTAATGCGCAGGATAAAAGTATTAAAGACTTGTCTACTGTCGTAGGAGGCACACGCGAGGCCGGGAATCCAGACTACGGTGTGTCACTCAGCATACCCGCAGGCTGGAAAATGGACGATCAACGGATGCAATATGAAAGTAATGATGGATCGAGCTTCCGTGTGAAAGTAACCTCAGCTCCAGCAGATGGAAAATTGGAGAACTGGGGCCAGCAGCTGCAAAAATGGCTGAGCGATTCATTTGTGTCCACGGCTTATGAGGCACAGAAGACGTATCCGCTGGAGGTTGCAGGCGTTCAAGGGTTAGTACAGGAGTACCGCTATAATTTTGGCGATGGATGGGTCAAAGAGTACAATGTGCTGATTCAGCAAAATGGATACCGCTACTTGGCTGAATACGCAGTGCCTGAAAAAGTAAGCAAAGGAAATGATCAGTTCAACGCGCTCATTTCCTCGCTTCAAATCGATTTTCAAACCGTAGCGAGTAACTTTGGACAGTTGGAAGAAGACGACTATTTGACAGACAAAACGAAAACGGTCAAAAAGACGTCAAAAGCCTATGAATATACAGTGAATATCCCACGATATTGGACCGCGATTAGCGATCAATTTGAATTGGGCGATGTAGAGTACCAGTTTACCGGAGGACGCTTTTCCATCAAAATCGACAACGACCAATCATTTGAACTAACGGTATCCCAGCTCAAGGACTTCTACGATAAGCAAGCAAAGAACTACAAAAACCTCAAAGTTGAGGAAGTTAAGGACGTAACATTTGCTGGTGTTCCGGCAGTGTCCTTTACATTCCATCGTATCGAGGAAGGCATTGGCTACACAGGCCACCAATTGGTTTTAGAACGTGATGGAAAAACGTACACCGTGACAACGACATTGAATGATGCGAACAACACGGCTGTACAGTCTAACGCACTGGATTCGACGTTAAATTCGTTTAATTTTGTGAAGTAAGAGGGTGTAGGTAAGAGATTAGCGAGGTTGTGGGGGAAGCGCTACGCGTGCCATTTGAGCCTACGAGCGCTGACGCTTCTTCGGATTCAAATGGCCCGCTTCACTGGCGCCCGCCAAATACCGCCAATCTTTTGATGAGTGAGGTAAGCAGGGAAGAGCGAAGGCAGATATTTACGGTACTTAGATCAGCCAATACGAACCCCTTTTCTCGGATTCATTGTCTGGTACGCTGTTAGCGTCAACGAGGATACCGTATTCTAAAAAGGCTGGTGTAGCTTACTAGCGCTCTAAATTGCCTAGTCTTCATCACTATTTGGCTTCCTGCTCGATAGTACTGATTACTTCGTTGTTCCTCTTGTTTTATAGGATTCTTCACCTCCAAAGTACCGTTTGACGGGAATGGGGGTGTTTTTTATGTTTTAGTAAGAGGATTTTTATGAGGAATCGCTTGGAAAGTGTAGAAGCTTGGGACGCAGTCTGGTACACTAGATTAGTTACAAGATAAGAATAACTATGCCGCAAATGTTCGTGATGCGGATTTTTTGAGTTGGATTCCATTTATCCCTCGAGCCAGTGGTTCAGAGTGGGGATGATCGGATAGGATGATAATTCATAGGGCTATAAAATAAGCAGCATCGCTGCTCTGGAAAATAACGTTTAACTCAAGGTTAATCAGTTATTTCTCCATATAGGGAGGACAAAAATGAAATCAGTAGTACGAAGAGAAGATGTTGAGCTTCTGGCACCAGCCGGTGACTGGGATTGTATGCGTGCGGCGGTGGCAAACGGGGCTGATGCGATCTTTTTCGGGGTGGAAAAGTTCAACGCACGGGCACGGGCGAATAATTTCCGCATGGAGGAACTGCCTGAAATTATGGCGTTTTTGCATAGCTATGGGGTTAAAGGTTTTTTAACATTCAATATATTGGTATTTGAAAACGAGTTGGAGGACGCTAAGGAGCTGGTCGATGCCTGTATTGATGCTGGAGTCGATGCTTTAATTGTCCAGGATATGGGCCTGGTGAAAATGATCCGCGACATTTCACCGGATTTTCCGATTCATGGTTCTACCCAAATGACGATTACCTCGCCGGAAGCGGTAGAGTTTACAAAGCCGTACAATATGGAACGGGTCGTGCTTGGACGTGAAAACAACCTGAAACAGATCCAAAAAATAGGCGATCAGGCGAGACTTCCAATGGAGGTATTCGTACATGGAGCATTATGCGTATCTTATTCTGGCCAATGCCTGACTTCAGAAATGTGGGGCGGCCGCTCTGCTAACCGTGGTGAGTGTGCACAGGCATGTCGTTTGCCTTACGATCTGATGGTGGATGGAGAGCAGAAGCCAATGGCAGATGTGACGTATCTGCTGTCACCTAAGGATCTAGCAGCGATTGACCTGATGCCTGAACTGATCGACGCGGGTGTGGTTTCTTTTAAAATTGAAGGGCGACTGAAAACACCTGAATATGTGGCAAATGTGGTCAGCAAGTACCGCAAGGCTATTGATAAGTATTTTGATGGAGATACATCCAAGACGAGCAAAGAAGATATCCGCGAGCTGCAGCAGAGCTTTTCACGCGGCTTTACGCACGGTTTTCTCGAAGGAACCAATAACAAGAAGCTGGTTGACGGGACGTTCCCGAAAAGCCGGGGGGTGTATCTGGGCCGAGTGGAACAAATCCTTCGTGATGGCGTAGTGTGCCGTATTGATGCACCGCTCAAGCGTGGCGATGGTATTGTATTCGATGCGGGAGATCCCACGCAAAAAGAAGAAGGCGGACGCGTATACGATATCCGTCGCAAGGGCGTGAAGATTGAAGGCGAAGCCGGAGAAGGCTGGATCATTGACATTGTAGCGGGACGCAACGATGTCGATCTGCGCCGTGTACACGTGGGCGATCGCATTTGGAAGACCAACGACCCGGCGCTGGACAAGCGTCTGCGCCAGTCGTACGACACGGACAAGCCGTACCGGGTCTTCCCAGTACATGTGCGGGTCAGCGGCTCCCCAGGACAACCGCTGTCGACATGGTGGACCGACGTGCAGAAAGGCACAACGGTCCGCGTGGACTCCGAGCTGGAACTTGAAATTGCCCAGAAGCGTCCGATGACGCACGAACTGCTCGAAGAGCAGTTCGGCCGACTGGGCGGAACGGTGTTCCAGCTGGAAGAGCTGGACGTCCATCTGCATGGGGACGTCATCGTGCCGATGCGCGAGCTGAATGGTATCCGCCGTCAGGCGGTGGAACTGCTCGCGGGCGAGCGCCCCAAACCGCCCGTGTACACGAAGCGGGCGGTCGAGGTGTATGACGATGCATCGACTCCGGCATCGTCTGTGGCACGCGGTCAGGCAGAGCTGACCGCGTTGTGCCGCAGCCTCCCTCAGGTGGAGGCTGCGCTCGAGGCCGGCGTGGAGTTCATCTACGCCGACTTCGAGTTCATCAAGCAATTCCCGGCAGCCGTAGAGGCAGTGCACGCTGCAGGCCGCCGAATTGCGCTGGCGACCCCGCGTATTCACATGCCGGGTGAAAATGGCTACCACAACAACATCCTGCGCCTGAAGCCGGATGCTGTGTTGGTACGCAATCCAGGAGCCCTGTATTTCTACTTGCGACATCGGTTGGAGAATCCAGACGCACATCACCCGCAATTGATTGGTGACTTCTCGCTGAACATAGCCAACCATAAAGCGGCTGATCTGTTCCTGGATTCCGGCTGCGACCTGGTTACGCCTTCGTACGATCTGAACATCCAGCAAATGGTCGATATGCTCAGACGTACGCGTACCGATAAACTGGAGATTGTGATCCAGCAGCATATGCCAATGTTCCATACTGAACATTGCGTATATTGTACCTTTATGAGTGAAGGCACCGACTACACGAACTGTGGACGTCCGTGTGAGGACCATCGCGCATCCCTGCGTGATCGGATTGGGATGTCTCATCCGGTCCGTGTGGACGAAGGCTGCCGCAACACGGTGTACAACGCGATTGAGCAATCCGGCGCGGAATACCTGTCCAACTTCCTGGAGCTGGGCGTGTCCCGTTACCGCGTGGAATTTTTGGAGGAGACACCGGAGCAAGTGCATGAGGTTATTGATCTCTATAACCGTGCCCTGCGCGGAGAAATCAGCGGAACACAAGTATGGAAGACGCTGAAAGCAACGAATCAGTTGGGTGTTACACGTGGGCAGCTGGTGAAATAAATAACTGTATATTTGTTCGGGAGCCAGAAAGATTCCGGCAGCATAATATATTTATATAGAAAGCTAGTGATTGGAAGACATGTTCTCTTTGAGGGAAGATGTCTTCTTCTTTAATCTATTACAATAATTGACCTTCCTGTTATAATCATAGACAGTATATCTTACCGTTATATTGATGACAAAGGAGTTTAACCTATGAAAATCCGTAAAGCGATTATTCCTGCTGCGGGATTAGGAACCCGATTCCTTCCTGCTACGAAAGCGATGCCTAAAGAGATGCTTCCCATTGTAGACAAACCAACAATTCAATATATTATTGAAGAGGCTGTTGCATCTGGTATAGAGGATATCATTATCGTTACTGGTAAAGGCAAAAGGGCGATTGAGGATCATTTTGACTACTCCTTTGAGCTGGAGCATAATTTGACTGCGAAGGAAAAATGGAACCTGCTCAATGAAGTGCGTAAACCATCAGAGATGGCAGATATCCACTATATTCGTCAAAAGGAACCTAAAGGGTTGGGGCATGCCATATGGTGTGCACGTAAGTTTATCGGTGACGAACCTTTTGCCGTCCTTTTAGGGGATGACATCGTTGAGTCTGAGAATCCATGCCTCAAACAGATGATTAACGTGTTCGATGAGTATCAGCGTTCTGTTGTAGGTGTAAAACAAGTGGATTGGAACGAGGTACATCGTTACGGCATAGTTGAAGGCCATGCACTTACTTCCAAAATCTCTGAGGCGGAACGATTAGTGGAAAAGCCAAAGAAGGAAGAAACTAACTCCAACTTGGCGATCATGGGACGTTATATCTTGACGCCTGATATTTTTGATATCCTGGGTCAGCAATCTGCGGGAGTAGGCGGGGAGATTCAACTGACGGACGCATTGTCCAAACTGGGAGAAAAGAGCCCCATTCTGGCCTACGAATTTGATGGCAATCGCCATGACGTTGGCGAGAAATTAGGATTCATTGAAACGACCATTCATTATGCTCTACAGCATAACGAGATTAAGGATGAAGTACTGGCTTATATGAGACAGGTTATTAAAGAGATTGACCAACAAAAGTAAACATCTCACTAAACCTAACTATGCTTCCTCAATATAAAAAAAGAGACTATCAGTATGATGTAACATCATCTGCTAGTCTCTTTTTTCTTAACTATTTCTCCGATTTCAACTGTTCAATCTGCTCCTTCTCCTTCAGATCAGCCTGAATCAGCTTATCGTACAAAGCTTTGTCATCTTGTCCCTGCTGCTGTAGGGCAGCAACGTAATAGCGAGCAACCTCACGATTCGTAGCATCGCTTAAGTCGTCCTTCAAGCCGTTTTTGAGGATGCTTGCAGCCTCAGCAGGCTTACCTGACATGAACTCAATTTTGCCAGTACTGAGTGCAATACTTGGAGTTACTTCAAAAGTACGTGGCAACTCAATTTCAGGTGGAAGCGTCTTAATATGGGCTACCCTATCCAAAACCTGCTGATAAGCAGCAAGACCTGCTTGGAAAAACTTCTGTTCTTTGGTGGTGTCTTTTTGCTCACGTGCCTTAAAGCCAACAGTGTAAGCTTGGGTAATCAACATATTGTACCAGTCATTGTCCCAGTTAAAGTTGGAAATGTTATTTTCCAAAATACTGAAGGCTTGCTCGTTCTCACCTTTTGCTCGTAAAAGGTTAACTTTGGAGTTTAACATGATTTTATTATACGGTTCTGCCTTCAGACCTGTATTTAGTACTTCTATTGCAGCGTTATAAAATTCCTCTTTTTTCGTTTGATCATACACATTCTTGTACAGTGCAGCCAAACTTATAACCGAATCCGGATGTGTAGGACGAAGTTCAAGATCCTTATTAATCGCACTTTGAATTTCCTCGAATGATGTGCTTACCGCCATAATCTGTTTGGCATATGTAGCAGCATTGGCCGATTGCACGAAGCGGAGACCTGCAAAAAGCAACACAATGCTTAGAATGCCGATGGCTGCACTATACATGATTCGAAATGCAGAAGCACTCATGGACAGGCGTTTAAGCGGTTTGCTGTCCATAGCAGCGGCCATACCACCAAGACTCATAAATACCAGTACGCCCATAAACACGTAACTCAGATTAAAGTCCAGCAAGCTATGAAGTAAGATCGAGAGTGCCAAAATGAGATATAGGAAGTGAGAATCCCGTTCTTCATCATTTTGTCTAATATAGCTGCGAATATATTTGTAGAAAATATATATGATGAATGACATTAAAATTACAAAACCGAAGATGCCTACTTCAACCAGGTACTGCATGAAAAAGTTATGGGCCTGGCGGCTGCTATAAGGATAATCCTGGTACCTTTCGTACAAGGTAGCCCACCCGCCACCACCGCTCCCAATAATAGGGTGATCTTTAATCGATTTGGCAGCATCCTGATAGAATACAAGTCGTTCCAGTACACTATGCTGCCGGAAATTGATATTTTCAAACCGGACCTGGACGTTTTCAGGCAGAACACTGCGTAGGCCAGTTCCAATAAACAGAAAAGCCAGCAAGCCAATCACTACAACTGATCCGACAGGCAGCCACAGGTTGGATAACTTACGGGAAGTCCACCCTGTGAGGGCACTTTCCAACCTTGGTGCCAGATAACGTTCAACAAGCCACAGTACGACAGCGACAGCAAGGGAGACTCCAATAAGTAATCCCCAAGCCTTGGCAGCCTCTCCGCCGTTGTAGGTCTTATTGAGTTGTAATCCCATATTTGTAATTGGCGACAAGATAGATATTGACGCTACACCAGCAATGGCGCAATGCAAGATCCATATAATTTGGCGTGCAGGTTTAAGGAAAAGCAAGAGCAGGACGAACACGACTGGCAGCATAACCAGACCGCCCCGTGACAAAGTCAGGAATAGCGAGACTAGAATAGGCACCAACATGAAGCCGTGGATAGCCTTGCCATACCATAGTTTTGATTTCATCAGACAGAAAACGGCAGCGAATAGGAAAGCCATTAGAAAGGCCGCATATGTATTCGCATATTGAAACACTGATGTCAGCCGGAGACCATTTGTATCTGTCATAACTGCATTGGTATAGCGATATTGATACACATATTGGGTAAACCAGCCTACCATTTTGCCGGCAAGCACCCACTGTCCGAACCAGTTAATGAAGCCAAAGCCTACGATGATATAAGCAATAGTCATAATCAGGTTGTGAATAATCTTATTGCCTAAGCGATCCTGTAGTAGATAGATTGAGATAATAAACAGAGCGGCATAGATGCACTGTACCACAACCATATTCATGGCCAGGTAATGTGAAGCTGCTGAAGTCAGTGAAAGCACATAAGTTAGGGGAAGCAATAATACTAATACAGTCAGCCAATCCCTTTGCTCTTCTAACTTGAATTTTTTAAAATAGGTTACGATTCCTAAAATTAATAGAATTGTGCTGATGATCAAAGCCCAATAGAGTGGCTTTTCAAAATCGAGCATTTGCCCATTGAAAAGTGCAGCCTGGAAGGGAGACCAAGTTAAAAACAGAATCATGCCAACAATTAACACCCAAAACATAGCCGGCCTTTTATCGTCACGGGTCGACGTTTTGGCCTGTTTCCCGTATACTGGATTCGACAAGGTTTACAATCTCCTTTTTTTGAAGTTAATGCTAGTATTTTAACATAACAATTATTACAACTGTACAGTTAATAGTTTTTATCAGTGCAAGGTGAATTTTAATTGAATTATGTGTACACGCACATTCACATAAAGAAATCCAACATGAGCTACACTTATCTTACCATAGTCTAACACAGCGAGCTAGAAAGCCTACACCAGTAGGGGAACATGCCAGAGCCTTTGTCAAGTAGCGTGGCAGACATTCTGCCATGACTAAGCCGAGAGCTTTGTCGGAATGCAGAGCAGGTAAATCTATCAAGCGAAACGATTTCAGGAAAGTTATGCCCAGCGCTGTTGCTCCTTGACTGCAGAAAAAAATACCTGAAGAGGCTTAGGCTCATCGAAGAGGAGCTTTAGACCTCATGGCTTCCGAACAGATTGTGTGAAAGGCTCTGTCAACCAGGACAGCATGCGTGTAACGTTGGGGAATTGGACGAAGAAATAATAGGGATCTACATTGTGAATCAATTTTGTTAGGAAAAGAGCGGGTTTTCAAAGTGAAGATGAGTTTTAGGGAAAATAACTTTGTTGAAGGAAATGCTTTGTGATCGTATTTGTATCTAATGAGTTATCTTTGTTTCATTACTAGCAAAAATTGTACAGCCAATTTTTACGTAGATACAAAATGAATAGAATCGATATTCAGTTGAATATGGAATTGATGGGGAGTAATATTCATGAAATTATTAAATTGGTTTTATAAAATTTCGAAAAAGGAAAGAATATACTATTTTGATTACAAAAAAATTAAAAATTACAAGCTCTTAGCAATGTTGCGGATAAGAAATGAATCCCTAATTCTCCAAGATACATTAGATCATTTGAGTGAATTTGCTGATGGGATTATATGTTATGATGACGCCAGTACGGATAATACTTTTGAAATTTTAAAAAATCATAAGAAAGTTATAGCAATAATTAGAAACTTTCATTGGGAGACAACACCTGAGGAACGGTTAAAAAGTGAAACAGAACATCGTGATAATCTTCTTCGGTTATCTTCGCGTTATTCTCCTGAATGGATATTTTGTGCCGACGCTGATGAGCGGTATATAGGAGAAATTAGAGAATTTATAAACTCAGATGATTCTCAAAACGTTGATATAGTTAAAATTCAACTGTTTGATGCCTATATAACCAAGGAAGATCAGCAGTCTTATGCACCTACGAGCAAACTCCTCAACTTCAGGAAATATTTCGGGCCTGAAAGACGAGATATTGTTATGTTATGGAGACCAAATGCGAGTATTAAATATATTGGATTGGATTCGAGAGAGCCTTCATATACTGAGGATAGTAGTATAGTTACCATGTTTTATTGTCAACATTATGGGAAATCTCTGTCAATTCAGCATTGGGAAGAAACTTGCGATTATTATGCTAATTATTTTCCATATGAGCCATATGGAAAAAAGTGGACTGAAAGAAAAGGAAAGGCGGTTCATGAAAAGTCAGACTTTGATCGTGCTTTGTATAAATGGGGATATGAGCTTTTCAGTAATGCAGTTAATATTAAGCCATAATTTAATTGTACAGGACGAGTTCTAAATCGTCTTTTAAACGGTTTCTGTTTTCCATAAGGGATCGGGAAATACTTTGCTACAGAGGAAAGAGAATAAAACAATAGGAGACTTTTTACGCAACGGCGGGAAACTTGACTGAGGAATGATACGGAATTGCATTATGAGTCGAATCGGCAAAGAGCTACATTTTCAAGACAAGGGCTATTTTTGGTTAAAGTTGAAGTACTATTAGAGCGAATGCTCTTTCAGAAGAGCTTCAGTCATACGAAACGATTTTTAGCATCGACATTAATGTAGTTGTATAATCCTATCTGCCTTGGGCAGATGTCGTTTAATTAAATATTTCGGTTAATCGGCAGACCTGAAATACAGATGTTAATGACCTAGAAGGAGCATGCCATTATGTTTGTCGTCTAAGGTGAGACACTTTTATCTAAAGGGTGAAATAAATATTATGTCAAAAAAGTACGTTTGGGTCTCAGGTATAACTGGGATCTTGTTACTCGCTTATTTTTATGCATTAAATGTGATGGAACCGTTGTTTGCGGATGACTTTGCGTATAGCTTTATTTTCGCAACAGATACCAAAGTAACGAGTTTATTGGATATCTTCCAATCCTTGCATGTACATTATTTTACCTGGGGTGGTCGGTTAGTTGCACATTTTTTCGGCCAGCTTTTTTTGCTACTGGGAAAACCGATCTTTAATATCATGAATGCCATCATGATGGTGTTGCTGATTGGAACAATTTTGTGTTTTGTGCGTTTAAGAATGATGAACCGTGTACAAGATGTTGGATCTTTGCTTGCGGTAGTAATTTTGTGCTGGTTCGGTCTGCCAAACTTCGGGGAAACTTCAATCTGGTTAATTGGCTCTGTCAACTACTTATGGACTACTGTATTTATTATGCTTTTTTTATTCCCTTACCGCTATCTGGCCGTAGAAAAGCCAATGCTGAAAGATAATTATCTGATTGGTGTGTGTATGGCCTTGCTTGGTTTTTTGGCCGGTATGACTAATGAAAATACTGGTTCAATTGCATGTATGCTGGTGGCAATTTTATATGTGTATTTAAAATGGATCAAGTCAAAAAAATTACCCAATTGGTTCTATACAGGCGGTATAGGCGTTTTTCTCGGATTTGCAACTATGATTGTTGCTCCGGGCAATAATAAACGATCTGAAGCGATCAATTATCATGCACCATTACTGCAGAGATTGAAAGATTATGCGCATAATCTTGAAGGGGCATTGATCGAGCAAAAGTATTTGCTGCTTGTTCTGGCTATTCTGCTTGTTATTAACATTTTTGCACTGATCTATTTCAAAGCTTGGAAATTGAAAAAGGAAAATGTCTATTTTGCGATCCTTTTTATGTTTGCTGGCTTTATGAGCTTTTTTATTATGATTGCTTCCCCTATTTTCCCTATCAGAGCCTCTTATGGGGGGGCGGCTTTTTTAATCGTGGCTTGCTTGTTTTTAATCGAAAACCTGAATATTGAATTGAAATTCTCAAGAGTACAAGCGGCGATAGTTGTTGTTTTTACGGTAGTGATGCTAATATCCATGTTTTCGGCTTTCAAAGGCTATGTGCAATTAAATCGGGAGAATACAGCTCGAATTGCGACCGTGAACGAAAACAAAAACAAAAACAATTACGACATTATTCTACCGCTGTTTACAGATGGCAATAGATACGTATTTGTCAGAGATATTGAGGATCAGCAATTTGCGTACTATTTCAATAAGTATTACGGTTTAAGCAGCGTAATTGCCGAGGATCAGGCCGTGTTGGATGCTTTGGAAAACAAGGATACTCTTTATGGCTTACCGTCCATTCTTGACCACAAAAACTTTTATTTTTACAAAAGCATAACCATTAATGACATCAAGCTGATTAAAGAGGATAATAAAGAATACTTATTGTTCATTTTTAGAAACGATACTAATGTTAATGATATGAGCAACTTAAGATTTTTTATTAATGCTTTTCCTTTAAATAATGATATTTCGCTGCTGCAGGAGGATCGCCAAAAGTTTGGATATGATAATTGGGATATGGCACCTGTAGCAAAAAAAATTAATGGAACCACATTTTTCGTTCGTGAGATTAATGGGAATCTTGGGAATTATCAAAATGTAGAAATGGGATTTTATTCAGTCGCTGACGGGCGCAAAGGAAACGTGCTTGGTTTAAACAAAGAAGAGCTTGCAGGAAAAATTGAGCCGAGCCATGATATCAAAACAAGCGGCAAGGCTTTAATGAAAGAACCATTTAAGTTGAGTGACAATATTACGATGGATGAGTTCAAACTTAATCAATTCAGTCCTGAGGAACTTCAGGTAATAACACGTCTTGCGATTTCAGACTATCAAATGCTGCATGGAATGTATCTGTTTATACACGCATATCCTGCAGATTCAGAGATCAATAATTTGCCTGCAGAGCGTGTTAAGTTCGGTTACGCCAATTGGGACTTTGAATTGGGCGCTGCAACACAAGATGGATTTTGGACTCACACAGCTAAATCCCGAATAAGGTCCTTCAAAAAAATAGATATTGGTCTTTATAATGAAAAAGGCAATATTGGCAAGGTTCTTACATTATATGATGTCCAACTATAAGATAATTGGATGATATCATGCGAAAGAAGTGATAAAGATTCTAACTCTTTTTAAAGAATTTTATAATTCCAAAGGCCTTATTTTAAAACTAGCTAAAAATGATTTTTGGGCTAAATATGCCAGTTCTCAACTTGGGATTTTGTGGGCTTTTGCCCAGCCTTTGATGACCATTATTGTATATTGGTTCATTTTCGAAATTGGATTCCGTGTAGTTCCGCTCAACAATATCCCATATATTTTATGGCTGATGTGTGGTCTTATTCCATGGTTCTTTTTTTCTGAAGCCCTTGGCAACTCGACCAACAGCTTAATTGAATACAGTTATCTGGTAAAAAAAGTTGTGTTTAAAGTCAGCATTTTGCCAAGCATCAAAATTATTTCGGCACTGTTTGTACACGTATTTTTTATGGCTTTTTTATTGTATGTGTATTTCTTGCATGGTTATGAGCCCACAATTTATATGTTGCAACTTTTTTATTATCTTTTTGCGCTGTGCTTTTTATTGCTGGGTTTGTCTTACATTACGGCTTCATGCGTCATTTTTTTTCGGGATTTGAATCAAATCGTGGCTATCATCTTGCAATTTGGAATATGGCTGTCACCTATTTTGTGGCAACCCTCTTTGTTTCCGGCCAAATATTTAACTTTATTGAAACTGAACCCTATGTATTACATTGTTGAAGGATACAGGGACTCGCTGGTGAGTGAGGTCTGGTTCTGGCAAAAGCCCGAGATGACGCTGTACTTCTGGTGTGTTTCCTTTATTGTTTTTCTGGTTGGAGCATTGTTCTACAAAAAATTAAAACCTCATTTTGCTGACGTTTTATAAGGATGGAGTGTTAAGATGAGTGCTGAAGTTGTAATTGATGTAAAAAATGTCAGCAAAATATACAAGTTATATGCCAAGCCAGCTGACCGGCTTAAAGAAGCATTGCATCCGATGAAAAAAAAATATCATAACGATTACGCTGCTCTTGACAATGTCTCATTTCAAGTTAGAAAAAAGGAAATTGTAGGAATACTCGGTACAAATGGTTCCGGTAAATCCACCATTCTGAAAATTATTACCGGTCTATTGAATCCAACGAGTGGTACAGTGAGCGTTCATGGTAAAATATCCGCGCTTTTGGAACTGGGTGCAGGGTTTAACCAGGAGCTTACTGGCATTGAAAATATTTATTTAAATGGAACTATGATGAATCTGAGCAAGGATGAAATTGATGAGAAGTTGCAGCAAATTCTCGATTTTGCTGATATTGGGGATTTTGTTTACCAGCCCGTAAAAACTTATTCAAGCGGTATGTTTGCCAGATTAGCTTTTGCAGTAGCCATCAATGTTGAGCCGGATATATTGATTGTGGACGAGGCGCTGGCTGTTGGGGATATGTTTTTTCAGGAGAAATGTTATGAGAAAATGAAGGAAATGGTGCAAAGCGGAGCTACCATTCTGTTTGTGAGTCATAGCCTAAGCGCAATCCGTAACTTTTGCAGTCATGCAGTCTGGATTGAAAAAGGCATACTGAGAGAAGAGGGACCGGCAGATGAAATTTGCGAAAAATATAAATATTTTATTGAACAAAAAGAAGCAAAAGAAATTGTAATGGCTACTGATGCAGAAGAACTTACCGATGAGCTTGCCGGTAAAGCTAAAAATAAGATTTTTGTAAAAAAAATTCAAATTAATAAAAACGTAGTGGTTACCGGAGAGGATATTGTATTCACAATTGAACTCGGTTTCAGAGAATCCGGCCTGAAATACGGTGTGGGATTGATCGTTTATAATGAGAAAGGCGACATTGTCACTCTGTTTAATACTGTTCGTGATGATGTGAAATTAGACCAGCCTTATTCCGTATTTAAAATCAAAGTGGAGAATAATGACTTTTTAGATGGACGATATTTCATTTCCGTTCATATCTCTGATGAAATGGCTATGTATCCTTATGATCGTAATGACTATGTGTCCGAATTTAGAGTATTGCCCAAGAAAAATCTGCGCGGATTGCCTGTTGGGGAAGGATATTTTAGATGTAAGCATGAATGGGAGATACTAGAGTGATATACATTGTTGGGATAATTTGGTGAATTTGGGTGGTGTATGATGATTAGAAAGATGTTGCGCTTTATTATTGTAATAATCGTCACGTTTGCTTTTGTATTTTCAGTATCTGCTATCAAAAATAGCAATCTTTTTGCCCCGGAGGTGTATAAACTCAAGACGATCAATTTGGGCACAAATCTGAATGCAAACTTTGGAGAGATTACAAATGCTAAAGTAATTGAACAGTCCTTTTCTGCCAAACAGGATGGTCTTGCTAAAGTCGAACTGTTTTTTTCTACATTTAACAGGCAAAATGACAGTGAAACGCTGTTATCTCTATATGAAGCAGATACAAACCAATTAATAAGACAGGCAAAATTCAATAACATTCAGGCCAAAGATAATGCCTATAGCGAGTTGTCCTTCGATCCTGTTGAGAATTCAAAAGGCAAGATGTATATTTTGAGGATAAGCTCTAATACAAGTGATCCTTCCCAGGCAGTAACCCTCTGGAAGGACAACACCAGCCTGGCGGACGGACATCTGTCATTTGCGGGGCAGCACCAGGAAGGCAGTCTGGTAGGCAAACTTATTTACCAGAACCAATTTACTATTAAGGATATTATAATTAACGGTCTTTTCTTTAGTTTTTTGAATATTATTCTGTTTGAATTGTTGCGATTCATAAAAAATAAGTAGGGGACAATTATGATTAATAAGTTCCGAGTAATCATGCGTGCAATTCACCTGGTTCGCGATAAAGGCATAAAAAGCTTTATCAACAAGGCTCATGAAAAATGGTTTCAACTTTCTTTTTCAGAGCCTCCTTTTGTGCCGTTGGCTGAACAGCAGCTTGAAGAACAGAAAAACAGAATATTCGACATCCAACCCAAAATTAGTATTGTCGTCCCTGTTTACAATACAAACCCCCTGTTTTTGAAGCAGATGGTTGAATCTGTACTGAACCAGACCTATTCCAATTTTGAATTGTGCTTATTTAATGGCGGGAGTACAGAGGGCGATGTCGAGAAAGTAATAAACCATTTTATATCCAAAAGTGATAAAATAGTCTATGCGTGCTCGGAAACTAATTATGGAATCTCTGAAAATACAAATCGCGCACTGGCACTGGCAACGGGAGAATATATTGGGTTGCTTGATCATGACGATTTGTTGACACATGACGCATTATATGAATGCGTAGACGCTATTAACAGACACGGTGCAGACGTCATTTATTCCGATGAAGATAAAATTATCGGTAATACACGGAAACATATCAGTGTTCACAAAAAACCAGACTGGTCTCCAGATACATTGCTGAGCTACAATTATATCTGTCATTTTTTGGTTTTTAAAACTTCGTTGCTTCAAAGCACGGGACTATTTAATAGTCAATTCGATGGAAGCCAGGACTACGATTTTATTTTAAGATTGACTGAACGAGCAATCTGTGTCCATCATATCCCAAAGGTTTTGTATCATTGGCGAATTAGCGAAAATTCCACAGCTGCCAGCTATTCAGCCAAGTCTTACGCCCTGCAGGCTGGAAAAAATGCCCTGCAGAACTATGTGTCAAACCGAAACGAATCATTGACAGTGAATGAAGGCGCATTTCATGGCGCTTTTAATATAACTCCAGTTTTAAATGAGATACAGACAGCAGCTTTGTTTTGCCTGGGCAATTGGGAAAGTACACAGTCTATAAAAGAGTACTATGCCAGTCTTAATATCTCTTCCGAATACCGACCGTTTGATGTAGTGATGATGAATTTTACTCCATTTCATAAAGATGCATACAGCATTGCCGAGCAGTCTTCATACTATAAAGTGTATGACTGCAGTGATAAAAATGTTGCTGAAGCATTAAATGGTTTGTTAAAAAAAAGTAATGCTGATCATGCCATCGTTATAAATGCGGATATTCACTCTTTGGCTGATAATTGGTACAAGATTTTAATAGCGGAAGCTGTCTCAACCGAGTCAGCTGTTATAGCTCCCAAAGTTTTGAACAAAAAAAATAAAATCAGCAGTTATGGACTTGCGGTTAGCCAAAAAGGAATTATAAATCTATATCATAATATCAATTCTAGCTTTTTTGGTTATTTCGGCCGACTTAAAATCGCACAAAATATTACGGCAATCAGTCCTGAATTGTTCCTGTTAAAAAAAGATGCCTACAAATATTATGGGGATTTTGATGAAACCTATACTACCGATTTGACCATTGTGGATTATTGCCTGCGTGTCAATTTTCTTTCTGGTCACGTTAAGCTAGTGAATCATGAGCTTTTATATACTCGACAATCCCATTCCTATTCATGGCCTAAAAATGAACGGGAAGTTATGCTAGAGAAATATAAAGATTATTTGCAAGATAGGGATCATTATTATCCACTTGATTTTTTATATAAACCTGAAGGACTTTGAATATAATCTTTTATTTTGATAGGAGCGCCTGGTCAAATGAGAATTTTATTTACTCTTCATGATTTACAATACAGTGGGGGGACGGAAACCTTTACTTATAGTCTCGTCAAAGAATTTTTGCGACAAAACCATGAAATCTTTCTTTATTCCACTCGTATTGGTCAGTTAGCAGACAAATATACCGAGATCGGTGTACTTGTCACAGACGAAATCGCTTCTTTACCTGATGATGTTGACATTATACATGCCCAGCATCGTGCAGAAGCAATCTCCGTTTATTATAAATATCCTTCTGTACCTATGGTATTCACATCGCATGGCATTATTCCATGGCAAGAGAAGCCAGTCTTTATTCCCTCAATTGTCAAGTATGTAGCTGTTAGTGAAGAGGTACAACAACATTTGATTCATAACTGGAGCATTCATGAAGATCAAATATCCATTATCCGTAATGGAATCGATCAAACCCGGTTCCATCCTAGGACCCCGGCTCATGAAAAACCCGAGACCATTTTGTTATTGTCTAACCGTTATACTTCATATGTTAAAGAGGTTTTGGAAGAAGTAGCCAACAAAGCAAACATGAAACTTAACATTGTTGGACAATCACACAACAATGTGTGGGATGTAGAAGAGGAAATTTTGAATTCCGATGTGGTTGTATCATTGGGTCGAGGCATATTGGAAGCCATGAGTTGCGGCAGACTTCCGCTTGTGTTTGATTATAATGGCGGCGATGGTATTGTAACACCGGATACTTATTATGAATTCCGTCAGAAAAATTTTTCTGGAAGGATAAACAGTGAAAAGTACAATGCCGATCAAATTATTGAATTAATTCAAAAATTCTATACGCGTGAGATTATTGAAGCCAATTTGGAACTTGCTGTTCAATTCCATGACATTAGAACGATTGCGGAACAGTATTTTGAGCTATACAAGCTTGGCGAGCAAAAAAGAGATAGTATCGTTACGATCGATCCGCAAATTATGGAGTATCTCATAGAAGGATATTCTTTTGCTGGAAAAGAGATTGTACAAAAAGAGAAGAACTTAAAATATTTGCTGGAAGTTAAAAAAGTCAATGAGGCCAATGAAGTCAGATTGAGTGAAAGCCTGACAGAGATGCAAGCTGAGCAAGCAAAACTTATGCAAGATCGAGATGAAGCAGTGAAGCAGCAGGCACAATTAAAATCTGAACTGGAAAAGACGGAAGCAACTTTGAATCGCGAAATTGTTACTTTGACGCAGATGGCAACCAGTAAAGACATTCAAATTCAAGATCTGGAATTTGAAAAAGAAGGGGTTCTTAATCAGCTGGAATTTGAAAGAGAAAGATTTCTTAACCAACTGGACCAAAAAGAAAACAATACAAGATACTTGCTCGAACTCACAAGGGAAAAAGATAAGGAACTGGAAAGTATTTATAGTTCTCGCTCCTGGAAATTGATTGCCAAAGTCAAAAAATATAGAAGATGGGTCAAAAAAGGCATAGCTAATCCAAAATTGGCGATCAAGAAACTGGCTAATCGGAATCAGTCCCTTCCTGCCCCTACTCCTGTGAAAAAATATGCGGAACAACAAGTAAATGGAGATATTCCTCGCATCAGTGTAGTCATTCCTGTATATGACCGAACAGATGTGTTGCGACAAAGTATAGATTCGATTTTGAATCAAACGTATCAAAACTTTGAACTGATCATCGTTTGCGATGGTTCTCCGGATGAAACGCTAAAAATCGTAGATGAGTATAAAGATCATGAGAAAGTTCGCATTTTTAAATATTATAACAACAGTGGTAACGCGGTACGTGGACGAAACAAAGCCATTCGTGAGGCGCGCGGAGAATTTCTGGCTTTTCAAGATAGTGATGATATTGCAGAACCAAATCGCCTGGAAATTTCGTTGAATTATATTAATGAATTTAAAGCGGATGTTGTTTATGGAGGCTGGCGAGCTCTTGTGGACGGATCACGCATGATTGATATTAAGAATGGGCAGGAAGTATTAAGTCCAGATTGCGGATATGATGAATTGCTCAAAATGTGTGTCCCTTGCCAAAGTACCGTAATGTTGCGGTTGGATGCTGTCAGAGCCGTAGGTGGACTAAAAACAAATATGCGCTATCGCGAGGACCACGAATTATGGCTCAGAATGGCGTATAAAGGATATAAGTTCAAATCAATTCCTTTGATGTTAACTAATCTTAGATTACATGGCAACAACCTGGAACTTTCGTTTAAAGACGACGATAATCACTGGTTTGATCTGATGCTGGAGGAACACAAAAACATTGTAGTAATGAAGCCTAAGATTGCCTATCTTATTCCAGGATGCGGCATATCAGGTGGTATCGCAGTAGTGTGTCAGCACGCAAACCGTTTGTTAAATCGTGGATATGATGTGCTGCTTATTACTGAGGATATTCATCGAGAGATCAACTGGTTTCCGAACCAGAAAGTTGAGATAATCGGTATTGATGAAGCACCGACTAATTTGGATATTCTTGTTGCAACAGGTTGGAGCACTGCTTATACCATTGCTGATATTCCTGCAAAGAGAAAAGTATATTTTGTTCAATCCGATGAGAGCCGCTTTTATCCTGCAGGGTCTTTTGAAAGTCAAAAGGCATGGGATTCATATAAATTCGATTATGAATATATGACGGAAGCAAAATGGATTCAAAAATGGTTGAAAGAAAAGTTTGGTCACGACTCTACCTATGTTCCTAATGGATTGGATGAGAATATTATTTTCCAAACAGATCCAATTACCAAAAAAGGCGATAAAGTAAGGGTACTGCTTGAAGGACCGATCGATATTCCATTTAAAGGGATGGAAGATGCCTTTAATGCTATTAATGATCTGGATTGTGAAGTGTGGTGTGTAAGTTCAGCGGGGAAACCGAAAAAAGAATGGAAATGCGATGTATTCTTTGAAAAGGTGCCAATGGGCCAGATGAATCAAATCTATTCCAGCTGTGATATCCTCGTTAAACTGAGTAGGGTCGAAGGATTTTTTGGTCCGCCTCTAGAAATGATGGCTTGTGGAGGAACTTGCGTAGTTGCAGATGTAACTGGTTATGATGAGTATATTGTCGATAATTATAACGCACTGGTCGTGGAGATCGGGGATGTTGAAGGCGCAAAGCAAGCTGTTAAAAAGCTTATCGAAGATACTGAGCTTAGACAGCGTCTGACTGCGAATGGTAGAAAGACAGCAGAAGAATGGAGATGGGAGCCGAGCATTGACACATTGGAAGAACTGTATTACAAAAATCTTAGTACTGGAAAGGTAGAGGTATGAGAATATTAGTAACCGGAGGAGCTGGATTTATCGCTTCTCATATTGTTGACAGATTGATTGCTGAACAACATGAAGTATGCATTGTTGATAATTTGTCCACTGGAAAGCAAGAAAATATTAATCCTTCGGCTATTTTTTATAATGTGGATATTCGCAGTGAAGAGTTATTGGAAGTGTTTGAGAACTTCAAGCCGCAGATTCTAATACATCATGCTGCCCAGATTAGTGTGTCGCATTCGGTTGTTGATCCTTCACAGGACGCATCGATCAATATTAGCGGGACGATTAATATCTTGGATTGTTGCTATAAAACCGGAGTACAAAAAATTATCTATGCTTCTTCAGCAGCAGTGTATGGCTATCCAGAAGAACTTCCTGTAAAGGAGAGTGCCAAGCTTTCTCCGCTGTCACCCTATGGACTGTCCAAGTTAACACCTGAATTTTATATTCAGTTGTACTCCAATCTTCATGGTCTTAAATATACGATTTTGCGTTACAGCAATGCTTACGGCGAACGGCAGGATCCTAAAGGAGAAGGCGGTGTGATCTCAATTTTCCTGGATAACCTTCTTGCTGGCAAGGAGATTCAAATTCACGGTGATGGTGCTCAAACTCGTGATTTCATTTATGTCAAAGATATCGTTAACGCCAATATTGCGGCTCTTACCAAAGGGGAAAATTGCATTACTAATATCAGCACACAAACAGAAATTTCGGTGAAAGAATTGTTTGAAATGATGCGTAATATACTGGGAATCGATGTTTCCGCTTATTATATGCAGGAGCGTATAGGCGATATTAAATACAGCTCATTAAGCAATCAACAGGCGCAGCTCATCCTTGGCTGGACAAGTCAATTCACTTTATATCAAGGCTTGAAAGAGACAATCAACTACTATCAGAATATTTCTGTTAAATAAACGATATAACTAATAGAAATCGGAGGATTTTTGATGAAAGGTATAATTCTTGCAGGAGGTACAGGCTCTCGCCTCTATCCCTTAACCAAAGTAACGAATAAGCATCTGTTACCTGTGGGGAAATATCCAATGATTTTCCATTCCGTATCCAAGCTCAAGCAAGCTGACATACACGATATACTTATCGTTACAGGTAAAGAGCATATGGGAGATGTCGTTAACCTTCTTGGTAGTGGCCGTGAAATGGGCGTAACATTCACTTATAAAGTTCAAGATGAGGCAGGTGGGATCGCACAAGCCCTTGATTTGGCTGAACAATTTGTAGGTGATGATCAGATGGTTGTTATTTTGGGTGATAATGTATTTGAAGATGACATTGCACCATTTGTGGACAATTTCCGCAATCAAATCACGGGTGCGAAGATTCTTCTTCAGCAGGTACAAGATCCACACCGTTTTGGAGTAGCTGAGCTTGAAGGGGAACGGATTGTATCTATTGAAGAAAAACCTAAAGACCCAAAAAGTAACTACGCTGTAACAGGTATTTATATGTTCGATCATAGCGTGTTTGAAATTGTAAAAACGCTTGAACCTTCAGCTCGTGGAGAACTTGAGATCACTGACGTCAACAATGCATATATTGCTAAGGGAACATTGACATATGATGTTCTCCAAGGATGGTGGACAGATGCGGGAACTCATTCATCTCTTGCGCGTGCTAATGAATTAGCCAAAGATATAGTGTTTGGTGAAGAGTTTGGAAAGCTAAAGATTTAGAATAAAGGGAGGATATGAACGAAATGAAAGTAATCCCTTTGAAACTAGAAGGTGCAAAAATTATTGAACCCGTGGTCCATGGTGATCACCGTGGTTTTTTTATGGAAAGCTACAATGAACAAATCATGAAGCAGCATGGAATCAACTATGCTTTTATTCAGGATAATCAGTCCTTATCTGCAGAAGCTGGCGTGATCCGAGGGCTGCATTACCAGCTTCATCCTAAAGCCCAGACCAAACTTATCCGAGTGCTTTCTGGAGCCATCTATGATGTTATTGTGGATATTCGTAAAAGTTCCCCAACATTCGGTCAATGGGTCGGGGTGATCTTAAGCGAGCATAATAGACGTCAGTTACTGGTGCCTAAAGGATTTGCTCATGGGTTCTGTACGCTCGTTCCAAATACTCAAGTGTTGTATAAGGTAGACGAGTATTACTCACCCGAAAATGATCGGGGAATTCTGTGGAATGACCCTGCGCTGGGGATTGATTGGCCAACTTCTCATGCTATTCTTTCAGAGAAGGATCAGAAGCATCCGACATTAAGGGATGCAGACATTAACTTTGATTAGAGTGATAATAGGCGGCTGTTTTGTCGTTCTGTTTCAAAATAACATGTTAAATGTATTGAAGCACGTTTGAGGAGGTATTTATGAAACTTCTTGTCACCGGCGGTGCCGGATTTATTGGCAGTAACTTTGTATTGTATATGTTAAAGCAGCATCCAGACTATGAAATTGTGAATGTGGATGCCCTCACTTATGCAGGCAACTTGGAGAATTTGAAATCGATCGAAGATCATCCCAAGCATACCTTTGTGAAAGCGGATATTACTGATGCACAAGCGATGGATCAGCTGATGCAGCAGGGAATAGATGTGGTGGTGAATTTTGCGGCAGAGTCGCATGTGGATCGGAGTATTTTGGAGCCGGAAGTGTTTGTGAAAACAAACGTACTGGGCACACAGGTGTTACTGGATGTCGCCAAGAAATATAATGTGACCAAATTTGTGCAGGTATCGACAGATGAGGTGTATGGCTCTCTGGGTGAAACCGGATTGTTCACAGAGGAAACTCCGTTGCAGCCTAATAGTCCCTATTCTGCTTCCAAGGCAGGCGGTGACCTGTTAGTTCGTGCATATCATGAAACCTTCGGTTTGCCAGTGAATATCACACGTTGTTCTAATAATTACGGTCCATATCAATTCCCAGAAAAACTGATTCCGTTAATGATCTCACGTGCATTGAGCGACCAACAGCTTCCTGTGTATGGGGATGGCTTGAACATTCGCGATTGGTTGTATGTAGAGGATCACTGTAGTGCAATTGATCTGGTCATTCATCAGGGCCAGCTGGGTGAAGTGTATAATATCGGGGGAAATAACGAGCGGACGAATGTGCATATCGTCAAAACGGTATTGGAGGAGCTAGGCAAGCCAGAATCTCTAATCTCTTATGTGCAGGATCGTCCGGGTCATGACCGCCGTTACGGTATTGATCCGACCAAAACCATGAACGAGCTGGGCTGGAAGCCCAAGCACTCTTTTGAGACTGGCATTAAAGAAACGATTCGCTGGTACTTGGACAACGAGGAGTGGTGGACTCGCATTCAATCTGGCGAATATCAGCAATATTATGCTAAGCAGTATGGTTCCCGCTTAGGTGATGTGTAAAATGAGAATATTGGTTACTGGAGCATCCGGCCAACTCGGTAAGGATGTGGTAAAGGTCTTCCAAGAGCAGGGACATGATGTTGTTGGCTATGATCGGGAACAGCTGGATATTACGGATCTGGACCAGGCGATAAAGATAGTAGGACAATATCAGCCAGAAGCGGTAATCCACTGTGCAGCGTATACAGCGGTGGATGCGGCGGAGACTGATCTTGATACAGCTTATCAAGTAAATGCGGCAGGAACACGTAATATGGTACTGGCTGCAGAAAAAGCAGGAGCTAAACTGGTTTATATCAGTACAGATTATGTATTTGATGGGACAGCCGAGCAGCCTTATCACGAATATGACAATACGAATCCGCAGAGTATCTATGGAAAGTCCAAACGGGCGGGAGAGGTGTTAACCCAGACGCTTTCCTCAAGGTACTTTATTGTTCGGACGTCATGGGTGTATGGGCTGTATGGGAACAATTTTGTAAAAACAATGCTAAAGCTTGGGCAGGAAAAGCCGCATCTTCAGGTTGTGAACGACCAGAAAGGCTCGCCTACTTATACGGTGGATTTGGCACGTTTTTTGGCAGAATTAATTCAAACGGAAAAGTATGGCGTATATCATGCATCCAATAGCGGTTCTTGCACCTGGTACGAGTTTACAAAAGCTATTTTTGAAGAAGCGGTAGACATATTGGATGCTACGATAATTGCCATACTTGAGCCATGCTCGACTGATCAGTTTCCAAGACCGGCAGCGCGCCCAAAAAATTCGGTCATGGAGCATATTGCAATTCGTACCAACGGTTTGAACAATCTTCGTCATTGGCGGGAAGGTTTACATTGTTTTATAAAAGAACTAGCTGATTTTCGAAATGATAATTAGAATGTTAGAAAGATCCCCCTGTAAGCTAGAGTTTGGGGGGGTTTTTTCTTGTGCTTAGTAAGAAGGACAGTCTATAGTATAGTAGTCAGGATATATCTTCATTTAGTAAGAGCACGAGAGTGTTTTATAAGGGGGGGATCATCTGCTAACTTTCAGAGTTCAGATCCTATTATCTACTTATAATGGAGAACAGTATATTGACGAGCAAATTTTAAGTTTGATTAGGCAAGAAGGCGTGTCGGTTCAAATATTGATTCGTGATGATGGTTCAACCGATAATACTTTGGAAAAACTAGAGCATCTTAAAAAACTATATCCACAACAAATTGTTATATTTAAGGGTGAGAATAGAGGGGTTGTGCAAAGTTTTTTTGATCTCGTGCTAATGTCCTCCAATGAGTTTGATGTTTATGCATTCTGTGATCAAGATGATGTTTGGAATAAGGATAAGTTAATAACTGCGGTATCCTCTCTGAATAAATTTGCTAATAACGTTCCTTTAATGTACTGTTCTGCAACTCAAATGGTGGATCAGTGGCTAACTCCCATGAAAAAATGGCCTGTAGCTCCGCGAAGACCCTTATCTCATTACAATGCATTAATTGAGAACGTATGTGTCGGTTGTACAATGGTATTCAATAAAACCACAATGGAATTGGTGAAGAATAATATTCCGTTAAATGTAAAAAATGTTATCATGCACGATTGGTGGATATATCTGTGTGTTTCATCTTTTGGAAAGGTCGTGTTCGATCCACAGCCAAGCATTCTCTATCGTCAACACCACAATAATGTTCTGGGAGGAGCAGCTGATGGCTGGAAAAGCAAGTGGAGCAAGAGGTGGAATAGATTTATAAACGGAAAAAACCATTATATTTTAAGTAAACAGGCTATAGAGTTTGCGCAAACGTTTCAACAGAGACTTGATGATCAAAAACAACAGGAAATTTCTAGGTTTATTAGTTTTCAAAACAAAAATATAATTAAGCGTGCTATATATATTTTTAGTGCACCATTTTATAGGCAGTCTGTAATAGACAATTTGATTTACAAGTTTGTTTTTATAATAGGTAGATTATAAAATGATTGATGCTTATTTTTAAATGGGATTTTAAATAGTTAATCTAGTTGGTAATACAAGTTCACCATTTCTGAGCGTTTTGTAGAGCTAATTTTAAAAACTTATTCTGGATTGCCTAATGTTGAAGTTAGGTTAATACCGGATAGAATAGCAATTCATCCTGGAAAAACCAACGATTCTAAAGTGTTTCCTCTATAGGAGTAGATTCACAAAAATCTCTTAAAGGACTCGCTTTAATACTTCTATGGACCCCAAGTATTTGATGTAGATATTTTTTATACAAAAAAGTGGTAATTTAGGTTAATAAGAAGGAATATTCAAATAATAGAGATATTACTCAGATTAATAATCAGTTGGCTTTTTTTGCGTCGAAAGTTTTTATAATTACAAAAAAAGTTTTAAATTTTAATAAATATGCTATAAAGAAGGGGCTTCTATGTTTAAAACTATAACAGTTCTTATACCTGCATATAATGAAGAAGAAGTTATTTACCAACTTTATTCTCGCTTAACTAAAGTAATTGATTCTATTTCTGGTTATAATTTTGAATTATTATTCGTAAATGATGGGAGTAAGGATAACACGGTTGAAATTCTTAAAAATTTAGGTAAGAAGGATAGAAGAATTTCATTAGTGGACCTATCACGTAACTTCGGAAAGGAGGTTGCGATGATTGCTGGATTAGATTTTTCCGTAGGGGATGCTGTGGTGATTATCGATGCAGATCTTCAGGACCCTCCTGAATTAATTGTTGAGATGATTAAATACTGGGAGCAGGGCTATGATGATGTATATGCGAAGCGGGCAACCAGAGCGGGGGAAACCTGGTTTAAAAAATGGACAGCATCCAGCTTTTATAAATTGCTTCAAAGAATGAGTAGAATTCCTATCCAAGAAAACACAGGGGATTTCCGATTACTCGACAGGCGTTGTATCGAGGCATTAAAACAGTTGAGAGAAACACAAAGGTATACAAAAGGTATGTTTAGTTGGATTGGATTTAACAAGAAGGAGATTTTATTCAATCGTGACTCTCGTGCGGCGGGAGAAACAAAATGGAATTATTATAAGCTTTTAGATCTGGCTATTGAAGGAATTACTTCTTTCACAACGGCACCCTTAAGATTCTCTGCAATGCTGGGGGTATTTATTTCGATAGGAGCATTTTTCTACATGATTTTTATCATAACTAGGACTCTTATTTTTGGAGGTTCTGTTGCTGGTTATGCTTCACTTATGACAGTAATTTTATTTCTTGGAGGAATACAATTGTTGTCTCTCGGTATTATTGGGGAATATCTAGGCAGAGTATTTAATGAAACCAAAAGTAGGCCACTGTATTTTGTCAAAGAGTATAGAAATGGTAAGGGTGCTATATCGGAACAAAATTATATGGAAAACAGATTCTCTCGGGGTCGGTTATGAAATTAGGTAAGGAGCTTGTAAATTACGTTGTTTTTGGAATTCTTACAACTATTATAAATTTGATTATTTATGCCCTCTTTACAAAAGTATTAGGTGCAGATTATAAGCTTTCTATTACAGTAGCTTGGTTGATATCTATAATATTTGCTTTTGTAACGAACAAGCTATATGTATTTAAAAAAAATAACTCTCAATTAACTTCGTTACCTAAAGAGTTCTCTTTATTCTTCCTTATCAGATTGTCATCTCTTTGCCTGGACTTCATTTTAATGATTGTGCTTATCCAAAATGTAAGGATGGATGATTTTCTAGCAAAAATTATTGTTAACTTTATAGTTATAGCAGTGAATTACTTGGCAAGCAAATACTTGGTATTTATGAAAAGAACAAGTGACTAAATTATTAGAAATTATCACGATTTTCTAATTAATTACAGGGTTTTCTGAATACAATTAAGATGAATCAATTCCATATAAGTATGGCAAGTGCTCTTTCTGCGGATGGCTTTCTAATTAACTACGTTAAATTATAATGCTGGTGGCTCATGATGGTTTATTGCGTAATGGTGTATATTATCATTTTACGCAGAATCAGCATGGGCTTTTCTTTGCTCTTAACATACTCCATATGTCATACTACTACAATCTACATTGGAAACATAAGTAATATTTTCTGCATAATAATAAATAAGTTCTGAAGTTCAATATTTATGGAAAATCGTAATTCATCGGTGGTTTTTTGTTAATTGAGTGGGGATTAAAGCTTCATTTTGATAATTGTTCAAGCTTATACTCTTTTATTAGACATAACTATTTTATTAAAATACCATCGAATGCGTGTTCCTTTTTGGAAATATATAGTATAATTGAAACGTGCAACTGATAGAGCTGACAAGGGCGGTCGGCTAACTCTCCCGAGGAGGGGGGTGAAGCCTGTGACAGTGTTTGAGGCGCTCAGTTTAATGCTGACGTTCGGGGCGTTAATCGTCACACTGTTAGAGTTTAACAAACGAAAATAGACCGCCCCCGCAAGGAAGGGTCTATTTTCGGCCTGATTGTTCCAAAACCGTCCGCTCTTGGAGCGTTGGTTGCGCAGGGGCTGGCTGGCACCAGCCCTTTTTCCATGTATATCTTACCACGATGAATTTTAGACCTCAACCGAGGATTTTACAAAAATCTAATAAACGACTTCCAATGAACAATATATAGATCGAAATGATTTCGTTTGTCTATATTTGCGCTTTGGAGTGACAGGAATCGAATTTTGCATAATCCTTCTAAACTATGTAAGGTTACAAGTTATGTGCTTTTTTGCGCCCCGTGGTCTGCGCGGTATGCTATAATAGGCGATAGTAGAATAGATTACTGAATTTGTCAGGAGCGTTTTAAATATGGATGTAAGCATACTGGTCGTCAACTATAATACGTGTCAATTGACGCTGGATTGTTTGCAGTCGGTGTATGCGTCCGAGACGCAATACCGATATGAAGTGATTGTTATTGATAATCACTCCAGTGACGGATCTGTTGAGGCTATTCGTGCTGCATACCCGGAGATTATGTTGATAGCCAATAAGGATAATACAGGTTTTGCCAAGGCGAACAACCAGGGGATGGAAGTAGCCAGCGGGCGTTATGTATTGTTATTGAACTCCGATACGTTGGTGCAACCGGACACGCTGGATACAATGATCCAGTTTATGGATACGCATCCGGAGATGGGGGCATCGGGCTGTAAGGTCATCCTGCCGGATGGATCATTAGACAAGGCTTGTAAGCGTGGTTTTCCAACGCCATCAGCTTCTTTTTACTATGCTTTTGGCTGGTCGAAGCGTTACCCGGATAACCCGAAGTACAATCAATATCAGCTTGGGCATCTAAGCCCGGATGATGAGTATCCAGTAGATGTACTGGTAGGTGCTTTTATGCTGGTGCGCCGAGAAACGATTGACCAGGTCGGTGGCTTGGATGAAACCTTTTTTATGTATGGTGAGGACATTGACTGGTGTTACCGGATTAAGCAAGCCGGGTGGGGCATTTACTACTACCCGCGCACATATATTATTCATATCAAAGGGGGCAGCGCTCGCCGTCGTCCTTTGAAAATTATTTATGAGTTTCATAGAGCTATGTGGGTATTTCATCGTAAGCATTATAAACAGCAATACAGTTGGATCACCAATATGGCTGTATATGCGGGGATTGCCGTGAAATTTGGAATGGCTTTCCTAAAAAATAAGTTGTCCGCACCGGTCAAGCCGGACGGCGGGGAACAATCTCATACTGAGGTGAAAGCATGATACGCAGAAATCAGCGTTTTTTAACCCAATTATATATTGTGGCGGATTTCGCGGTCATTCAGTTGTCCTTTCTGATCGCTTGGTTTTTCAAATTTGAAAGTGAATGGATCACCTATACAGAACCGCTTCCTATTCAAGTATATGGAGGCTGGAGCTTAATCTACGGCCTGATTGCCGTAGTGCTGGGGATGTTGTTTTCGCTCTATTCGCCCAAACGCAAAAAACGATTTGCAGATGATGTATTTCGCGTCACCCAGATTCATATCGTTGGACTGTTCGTGCTGTTGAGTGTGATGTTCTTCGTGAAACAAATCGACATCTCGCGGTCCTATCTGGCAATCTATATGGTTGGAAACGTGCTGCTTATTTTGTTTTATCGATTTTTCTTGAAGCAAGTTCTTAAAGCTCTCCGTCAAAAAGGGTACAACAAACAATTTATGCTTATTCTTGGGGCGGGTACTCTAGGCCAGCGATTTTATCATAACCTTGGACAGTATCCTGATCTGGGATACGAGGTAGTGGGTTTTCTGGATGATAAGCGGCATTGGAGTGAAGAGGAAGAGGCGCATTTCCGCCCGATTCTTGGAGGCTTAGATCAATTGGAGGCTACGCTGTCGCGTCTGATGATTGACGAGGTCATTCTGGCGCTGCCGCTGGATGCTCATGATAAGTACCCCAAGATTATCAACATGTGTGAAAAGGCTGGAGTGCGCACGCTTATAATCCCCGACTTTTTCGATTATTTGCCGGCTCGCCCGTACTTTGATAACTTTGCAGGTATGCCGATGATCAATGTGCGGGATATTCCACTGGATGTAGCGGGGAATCGATTGTTTAAGCGCCTATTCGATATTTTATTCTCTTTATTCGCGATTCTCCTGACCTTTCCGATCATGCTAGCAGTAGCGATTGGTGTGATGATTACATCCAGAGGGCCCATCATTTTTAAGCAGGAGCGGGTAGGCTTGAATCGTCGCACCTTCCGAATGTACAAATTTCGTTCGATGAAGGTGTTACCACCTGGAACTGAAGATACGGGCTGGACGACTGCTAATGACCCAAGACGCACACGTTTTGGTACTTTTATTCGTAAAACGAGTCTCGACGAGCTGCCGCAGTTTTTCAACGTTCTGCTGGGTGATATGAGTGTCGTTGGTCCACGCCCAGAGCGGCCCTATTATGTGGATCAGTTCCGTGAGGAAATTCCAAAATACATGGTGAAGCATCATGTTCGTCCCGGAATCACAGGCTGGGCACAGAGCAACGGGTTGCGCGGAGATACATCTATTGAGGAACGGATTAAGCATGACATCTTCTATATTGAGAACTGGTCGCTCTTATTTGATATTAAAATTATTTTCCGCACGATTCGCAACGGTTTCAAGAACGCGTATTAATACAGAAGCACCCTTCGGTTTAGCCGGAGGGTGCTTTTGCGTCTGGCAGTTGTTTTGAGCATGCGTATGTGGGGTATTGACCTGTACGAAAAGGATGTGACACCCTATGAAACGACTGATTGCTGCGGTCATTCTTTTAATGTTAACCGGCACATTTTTACTGGCTTACAAAGGGCAATCTACAGAAGAACAGACTGACTTTACCACGCACCGCGTAATTTCGCATGCCATGGGAGCCGTTAATGGTTTGGCCTATACTAATGCGCGTGAAGCGTTTGTGGAAAATTATAAAAAAGGCAGCCGCGTATTCGAGGTCGACCTGATGTTTACTTCGGATGGACAATTGGTGGCGCGCCATGAATGGACAGAATCTTTTACAGAGCAAATGCAACAGGAACAAGCAGTTGCTACAGAACAGGGCGGAAAACCGTGGAGCTACCATCAATTTAAGAACACCCCCATACACGGTTCTTATACTCCAGTAGATTGGAAGGATGTATTGGATTTATTGGAAACATACCCGGATGCTTATATTGTGACCGATACGAAAGAACAGGACCCTGCCCAGATCAAACAGTTGTTTGCACAACTGACCCGTCAGGCGCAGGAGAAAAACCCCGAGCTTTTGTCTCGTATTGTTCCCCAAATTTATAATGAAGAAATGCTGCAAATGTTGCGGAGTATTTATCCCTATCCATCCGTTATTTATACGCTCTACGCCACAGAGGATAAAGATGACCAGATTATTCGATTTGTACAACAAAATGATATAACGGCAGTAACTTTACCAGAGAATCGGGTGAGTGGTGCTCTAGTGGAAAGTTTGCGTCAGGCCGGAGCGGTATGCTACGTAAATACCATTAATGAGTTGAAGGATGCGGCTGAGTATGAACAGATGGGTGTGCAAGGTTTCTATACAGATATTTTAACGGAAAAAGAACTTAGTAAACGCAGTTGGTTGTATGCGCTACGCCCCTAAGCTGTCTGAACGGGGTGTTCCCATTTGATACGAACATTGACACCTTTTAAGCACTGTCATAGACTTAGCATAGAACGCTTTTGGATATTGGAATTCGGTTCGACTGGATCATGACAAAAGCAATGGATGCTGGAGGAATGTGTGTTGGCAGATTCAATTCAATCATGGAGGCATGTGTTTAAGCTTGATCCTGAAAAGGAACTGGATGATGAGGCACTTGACGCCGTGTGTATGTCTGGTACGGATGCGATTATGGTAGGAGGTTCATCAGGTATTACCTACGAAAATACGGTGGATTTGCTGTCGAGGGTTCGACGTTATGAGGTGCCGTGTGTGCTTGAGGTGTCCGATCTGGAAGCTGTAGTACCAGGGTTTGATCTATATATGATTCCTATGGTACTGAATACCGCTGACAGTAATTGGATTCTAGGACAGCACCAACGTGCGATTGAACAGTTTGGTTATATGATCCCTTGGGATTTGCTTGTGACGGAAGGATATATTGTTTTGAACGGTGATTCTACCGTCGCTAAGCTTACTGGTGCGGAAACTTCGCTGAGTGCTTCTGCTGCCGCCTCATATGCACAGATTGCTGACAAGCTTATGCATCTGCCGATTGTATATGTGGAATATAGCGGTGCTTTTGGGGATATGGAGCTGGTGCAAAAAATACATCGCAGTACAGAGCGCTCTCGTGTCCTATACGGGGGAGGAATCGTGGATAAATCTACCGCGTTACAAGCGGCTGCCGTTTGTGACACCATTGTAGTAGGAAACATCATTTATCGTGACTTGGCGAAAGCGCTGGAGACGGTAGCTGTGAAATTGGAAGTATAGAACGTGATTTTATGGAAGCTCAGGGAAAGGAGCATGCACGCATGCAATCAATAGATATACACGAGGCGGTAGCTCGCCTTAATCCGCCTCAGCGTCAGGCTGTGGAGGCGGTAGATGGTCCGCTGCTGATTATGGCTGGCGCAGGCAGTGGTAAAACACGGGTGCTCACGCACCGAATAGCCTACCTCATCGCAACCCGCAAGACGGCTCCATGGGGCATTTTGGCGATTACCTTTACGAACAAGGCCGCGCGTGAGATGCAGGATCGCGTATCCAAGCTGATTGGCCCACAGGGAAGAGATGTGTGGGTATCCACCTTCCACTCGATGTGTGTGCGTATTTTACGTCGGGATATCGAGCGGATTGGATTTACCTCGAATTTCAGCATTTTGGATTCTACGGATCAATTGTCTGTCATTCGGAGCTGCATGAAGGATCTGAATATAGACACCAAAAAATTTGAACCCAAAGCGGTTCAGTCTATGATGAGTACGGCAAAAAATGAACTGGTCACTCCCGAAATGTATGAGCGCAAGATTGGCGACTATTTTGAAGGGATTGTGGCGAAGGTATATACCAAGTACCAACAGCGGCTCAAAAACAACAACTCTCTTGATTTTGATGATTTGATCATGGCAACGATTCAGCTGTTTAAAGAAGTACCTGAGGTACTGGACTTCTACCAGAAGAAATTTCAATACATTCATGTTGATGAATATCAGGATACAAACCGTGCGCAGTACATGCTGTGCAAAATGCTGGCCGACAAGCATCACCGGATTTGCGTAGTAGGTGACAGTGACCAATCCATCTATCGGTGGCGAGGTGCCGATATTAGCAACATTTTGAATTTTGAAGAGGACTACCCGGAAGCGCGTACCATTTTGCTGGAGCAGAACTACCGGTCCACCTCGAATATTCTCAATGCTGCCAATGAAGTCATTGGTCAAAATACAGGCCGCAAGCCGAAAAAACTATGGACTGACAAAGAAGGCGGCGCGAAGATTAAGGTTTACCGTGCTGATTCTGAACATGATGAGGGCTACTTTATCGCCTCAGAAATTCATAAGAATATTAAAGCGGGCAAAACCTATAGCCATCATGCCATTTTGTACCGTACGAATGCTCAGTCTCGGGTTGTCGAGGAAATTTTGATTAAATCGGATATTCCTTATCAGATCGTGGGCGGTATCAAGTTCTATGATCGGAAGGAAATTAAGGATTTGCTGGCGTATCTTCGCCTGCTCTCCAATCCTGACGACGACATCAGCTTGATCCGAATCATTAATGTGCCAAAACGAAGCATCGGAGACACAACCGTCGGTAAATTGCAGGCAGCTGCAGCGGAACGTGGAGTTTCGATTTTCCGTGTCCTACAAGTGGTAGACGATTTGGGCTTTGCAGGACGTACGCGCAATGCGTTGGTAGAGTTTTACGATATGATCGAAGGTTTAAGTCGGATGGTAGACTACCTGTCGGTTACCGAGTTAACAGAAAAAATGCTGGAAACCACCCAATATCGATTGGAACTGCAAAACGAGAATACACTCGAGTCACGCTCGCGTTTGGAGAATATTGATGAGTTCCTGTCGGTAACCATGGAATTTGAAAAAGGTGCGGAAGACAAGTCACTCGTCTCCTTCCTGACCGACCTTGCGCTGATTGCCGATATTGATTCCATGAATGACGACGAAGAAGAGCAAAGCGATGCGGTTGTATTGATGACCATGCATAGCGCCAAAGGTCTGGAGTTTCCCATCGTATTTATTGTCGGTATGGAGGAGGGAGTGTTTCCTCATAGTCGTGCCTTTCTGGATAACGAAGAACTGGAGGAGGAGCGCAGATTGGCGTATGTCGGGATTACCCGTGCAGAGGAGCAGTTGTTCCTTACATGCGCACAGATGCGCACTTTGTTTGGCCGCACCACAGCTAACCCGCCTTCCCGCTTTCTCGAAGAGATTCCGGACGAGTTAAAAGAGGATACGATTATCAAACGTGACCGCTACCGTCGTTCAGGCAATGTAGGCGGATCTTATGGTGGTCGCGGCCTGAATAAAGGTAGTGGTAGCAACTTTGGTGGAGAACGCTCGTTTGATACGATGAGCCGCAGTGGTTCGTCCGCTTCCGCGTCTCCCCGTGTAACCGTAACGACATCTTCATCCGCAAAACCAACTCCGGCTGCTTCGGCAGGAGGCCCATCCATTTTTGCTGCTGGAGACAAGGTACAGCATGGCAAATGGGGAATTGGAACCATTGTCGCAGTAAAAGGGACTGGTAATGATATGGAGCTTCAAATTGCTTTCCCGGCTCCAGTAGGGGTTAAACGACTGCTGGCTGGCTTTGCACCTATTACAAAAGTAGAATAAATCTCAAACATCACTAAATCTCGAACCTCATGAGTGGCAGTTTGGCTTAGCCTCTGCCCTGATGAAGTTCCCGGAGGGATACGCCTGCATGAACCCAATGCACAGGATGGAGCAGCTTGTTGCTGAACTGAACACATATAACTATCATTACTACACACTGGATGAACCCAAGATCAGCGACAAAGAATATGATGTGCTTTATGACGAGCTGGTAGCGCTCGAACAGACAAGCGGTCTTGTGCTGCCGGATTCGCCGACACAGCGTGTGGGCGGGGAGTTACTCAAAGGTTTCACACCACATCGCCACCTGGCTCCATTATGGAGCCTTGATAAAGCTCAGAATATGGAACAGCTGCGTGCATGGAACGCGCGTGTCGTGAAGCTGGTCAATGATTACAATACCAAGAACCCGGAGTCACCTTTGCCATCTCCAGGCTATGCCATAGAACTTAAATTCGATGGACTGACGCTAAACCTGACGTATACAGATGGACAGCTTGTACAGGCTTCTACCCGCGGTAATGGGGTGGTGGGTGAGGGAATACTAGCACAGGTAAAGACGATTAAATCCGTGCCACTTACAATTCCTTTTCGAAACGGAACCATTGAAGTACAGGGAGAAGGGATCATGAATCTCTCTGTATTGTCCAAATATAATGAGACTGCCGCGGACCCTCTTAAAAATGCACGCAACGCCGCAGCTGGTGCTTTGCGTAACTTGAATCCCAAAGTGACAGCAGAACGGCGATTGAATGCATTTTTCTACAATGTGGGATATGCAGACCGTATCCAGTTTAACAGCCACCAGGAAATGATGACTTTCCTGCGCGAAAATCATTTTAAGGTAAACCCTTACTTGACTTACTTTGATAATTTTGAAGATGTAATGGAGCAACTGATTGAGATCGAAGAGTCTCGTGCCGGATTGGATTACCTTATTGATGGGGCAGTATTGAAAATTACAGATATGCGCACACGTGAGGCTCTCGGGTATACCGATAAATTCCCACGCTGGGCGGTGGCATATAAGTTCGAAGCCGAGGAAACGACAACGGTGCTTAACTCGGTTGAGTGGAATGTAGGACGAACCGGTAAAATCACCCCACTCGCAAGGGTAGAGCCGGTAGAGCTGGCGGGAGTCACTGTACAAAATTGTACACTGAACAATGCTGGTGACATCGAGCGCAAAAACCTGAAGTTTGCTTTGGGTGCACGTGTGTTTATCCGTCGCTCAAACGATGTCATTCCGGAGATATTAGGAAAGGTAACGTCTGAGAACGACGGGGAGGAAATTGTCGTACCAGATCATTGTCCAGCCTGCGGGTTTCCGTTACAGCAGCGAGGTGCCCATTTGTTTTGCGACAATAAGCTGGGGTGTAAACCACAAATTGTAGCTCGTATTTCCCATTTTGCTTCACGTGATGCTATGGATATTGAGACATTCAGTGACAAAACGGCCATACAGCTGCATGACGAACTGGAAGTGCGCGAGCCTGCGGATTTGTATACACTCCAATATGATGATCTTGTGAAGCTGGAGCGGTTTGGTGAGAAAAAGGCCAGTAACCTCTTGGCGGCACTTGAAAAGAGTAAAGAGAGAGATTTGGCTTCTTTCCTTTATGCTCTGGGTATACCGAATACCGGTAAAGCAACAACACGCATGTTGGCTGAACACTACCGTGATTTGCACAAGACGATGTCCGCTACGGTGGAAGAACTGATAGAACTACCGGATGTGGGCGGGATTGTAGCCGAAAGCATTGTTGCTTTCTTTGCAGATCCATTTACTCAGGCGGGAATTGAAAAGATGCTGTCTCTAGGGGTGAAAGCTCAGGCCCCTGAAGCTCCGCAGGAGAAGAAGACAGACAGCTTTTTCAGCGGCAAAACGGTCGTGCTTACAGGTACCTTGCATCAGCTTACGCGTGACGAAGCTGCATCCAAGCTGGAGGCACTGGGAGCCAAAGTTGCGGGGTCTGTATCGAAAAAGACGGATCTAGTCATAGCTGGTGAAAAGGCTGGGAGTAAGCTGGCTAAGGCCCAACAGCTCGGAATTGACACCATAGAAGATGAGGATGAATTTATCAGACTGCTGGAACAAGAATAATAGTTTTGCAATGAGTGCAGTCATTCCGCTCTGGGGCGGGGTGGCTGCCTTATTATCTGTTGTATAGTAGGAAATAAAATAGATATAAATAAATGCTTGCTAAATAACTTTAGGCATGATATATTATTAGACGTTGCTTTGAGAGTATCATTTCTTGAAGCGAGGTTGCTGAAAAGATAATCGAAAAAAAAGATTTGACAAGAAAGTAACTAACATGATATGATCTAATTCCTGGCTCGTTGAACGAACGAGAACAGACAAGTTCTTTGAAAACTGAACAAATGGATGATGAAACAAAGATTTCTTCTTTTATAAAGAAGGATCGTTAGCATTAAAAATGAGCTTATCGCTCTTTCTATAAACCAACTTCTGTTGGTCTTTAATGGAGAGTTTGATCCTGGCTCAGGACGAACGCTGGCGGCGTGCCTAATACATGCAAGTCGAGCGG